>JAIXKN010000104.1:19405-39718 GCA_026932425.1 Burkholderiales bacterium | reverse complement strand
CGATGAAGACGCGCACGCGCGCGCGCAGCGAGGCCGAGAGCACGAGCAGCACCATGCCCACCAGGCCGGCGAAGAGCAGCGCGAACTGCAGCGCGCGCCCCCACTCCCCGCCGAAGTAGCGCACGTAGTAGCCGACCGCCGAGAGGAAGAGCAGGTAGCCGCCGGCCAGCAGCAGCGAGGTCGAATAGAACACCGCGCGCCGCGAGACCTCGATCCCCTGCACCCAGTCGGCGCGCCGGCGCGCCGCGATGAAGAGCAGCGGCACCGGGACCAGGTGCGCCAGCGGCCGGATCGCGAGCACGTCCTCGTCCAGCCGCCCGAGCAGCGCGCCTTCGGCGAAGAGGAAGACGTCGAATGCGAACAGCGCCGCGAGGCCCACCATCACCGGCCGCGCCGCCCAGCGCGTACCTTCGTCCAGGTTGCGGAAGACCTGCTCGACCAGCAGCAACCCGAGCACCGGCAGGCTCAGCATCAGCAGCAGGAAGGGCCGGGATGCTCCCGGCTCGTACTGTCCGAGGCCGATCCGCTGCCAGAGCAGGAACGCCGCGACCAGCGCGAGCGCGACCACGAGGAGCCAGAACCTGCCCGCGAGCGTGCGCAGCTCGACGCCCTCGGCCGCGTGGGCCGCGTGGGCCGCGTGGGCCATCAAGGCGGGCTGCGCATCGGCCGCGGCGTGGCCAGCCCCGACCGGTGCGAGCAGGCCCAGCAGCACCGCAAGCCAGCCGACATAGCGCAACACGTCCACGCCCGCCAGGGCGTAACTCGACACCGTGTAGACGGAGACCTCGTCCCAGGCGCCCACGATCGCCCAGACGAGGCTGGCCGCCACCGCCAGCAGCACCGTCCAGGGCAGCCGTGCACCGGGCACGGCCGAAGTGCCTCGCCGCAGCAGGTAGACGCCGAGCGCCGCGTAGCCGAGCGCGGCAAGCAGGTAGCCGATCAGCGTCAGCCCGAAGCCCGTGTCATCCATACCGCAAGGATGTCCGATGCCGGCGCCCGATCACGCGCCAGGCGGTTGCATGGCGGCATTGTCGCCGCCGCAGGCTGCGCTCCCGATGAAGCAGGTGCATGCCCGCTTCGTCAGCGCGCCCCCCGGGCCGTCAGCACCACGAACACGGTCTCGAACAGGATGATGATGTCGAAGAACAGCGAGTGGTTCTTGACGTAGTAGAGGTCGTACTGCAGCTTCTCCTGCGAATCCTCGATCGTGGCGCCGTAGGGGTAGCGCACCTGCGCCCAGCCGGTGACGCCGGGTTTGACGCTGTGCCGCGCGGCGAAGTAAGGGATCTGCGCCGTGAGCTGCTCGACGAAGAACGGACGCTCCGGGCGGGGCCCCACCAGGCTCATCTCGCCCTTGAGGACGTTGAAGAGCTGCGGCAGTTCGTCGATGCGCAGCTTGCGGATGACGGCACCGACGCGCGTCACGCGGTCGTCGTTGGCCTTGGCCCACACCGGCTTGCCGTCCTTCTCGGCGTCGGTGCGCATGCTGCGGAACTTGGCGACCTGGAAGCTGCGGCCGTTGCGGCCGACGCGCTCCTGCCGGTAGAGCACCGGGCCGCGGCTCTCGAGCTTGATCAGCAGCGCCGTGAGCGCCATCACCGGCAGCGAGACCAGGATCAGCAGCGTCGCGCAGAGGAGATCGAACACGCGCTTGATCGCGGTGCGGGCAAAGCCCTGGTTGAAGCCCGGCCCGAAGATCAGCCAGCCGGCGTTGACGTAGTCGATGCGGATCTGGCCGAGCGTCTTCTCGAAATGCGTCGCGATGTCGTAGACCTTGATGCCGCTGAGCTTGCAGTCCAGCAACTCGCGCAGCGGCATGCTGCCGGCGCGCCGCTCGGTGAGCGCCACGACGATCTCGTCGACCTGCAGCCGCCGCGCGGTCTCGGTCAGCGTCTGCCCGCTGGCGGCCAGCAGCTCGTCGCGCGGCACGCTGACCTGCTTCTCGTTGGGCCCCGCGAGGTAGCCGACGATGAGCGCGTTGGGGTCCGAGGCCTTGAGCGTGGTCCCGACCGTCAGCGCCGCCGGACCGGTGCCGAAGATCAGG
Source organism: Burkholderiales bacterium (assembly GCA_026932425.1). GTDB lineage: Bacteria > Pseudomonadota > Gammaproteobacteria > Burkholderiales > Burkholderiaceae_C > Rubrivivax. The sequence goes on along the minus strand of JAIXKN010000104.1, from coordinate 37,674 downwards.
ATGCGCGTGCGCGAGAGCGGATCGGCACCGGAAATCGTCACGTACAGGCGCCGCAGCACGACCGCACCGGCGCCGAACATCGCCGCGTAGCGGATCGCGTTGCGATTGGCGAGATCCGCGGGCAGCATGCCCAGGACGAAGTAGGTCACCGGCAGCACGATCGCCAGCGCCACCGCGGCGCGCGCAAACGCCTGGTAGTTGGTGAAATGGGTATGGCGCTGATAGAAGCCGGCGCTCGTGTTGGCGACGAACATGCCCGCGGCGACCGAGAGCATCGACGCACCGGCCTGCGGCATCAACGCGCGCAGACCCTCCGCAAAGGCCACGAAGGCCAGCAACATCACCAGCAGCAGGAAGCTCAGGTCGGCGGCCACGCGCAGCACGCTGTGCCGATACAGGTAATGGCGGAAGACACGAATCATCGTTCGGGGAATCTGGGTGTCGACACTCGGGGCGCGCTCGCCACCTCGGCCACTCGCTGGAACGACGCGGCGGCACCCCGGTTCGGGGCGGGTGGCATTGCGGGCGACGGTCGAGACGCCTTCCGCAATGCAGCATCGCACCGCCACTGTACGGAGCCCGCCATCATGAGGGCACCCCTTGGTCCAGGGGGTAGGACGAAATGGCCTGAGAACAAATTGACAAATGCTCGCATTTGCGCTTGATCGACGATCGGGCGTCTCGCGCACCCGGCCCGCCGCGGCGGCGCAGGCGTTTCCGCAAAACCGGAGCTCGCCCCCCTCCCAAGCGGATGGCCGGACAGCGCGCGCCCGGAGACTGCAATCATGGCAGGCCCGCCGCCCGCAGTCGCCACGAACTTCGGTACTGGTACACGCCAGCGGGGCGCACAATCGCCCTGCCCGGCGTGCCCGCGAGGCCGGATGCACTTCAGGACAGGATGCCCATTCGTCGCAGATCGATTCTCCTGGCTGGCGGCGCCCTGTCAGCGCAGGCGGCGCTGAGCGCAGGTCTGGTCGATCTCATCGCCTCGCTCAAGCCCTCTGTCTGCGCCGTCGGCAGCTACGACCCGCTGGCCAGCCCCCGCTTTCGCTTTCGCGGCAGCGGCTGCTTCGTCGCCGACGGCTCGCTGGTGGCCACCTGCTGGCACGTGCTGCCGGAGACCGCACCCGAAGCCGACAAGCCCGATGGCGCCGGCCTGGCAGTGCTCGTGCCCTCGCCGCAGGGCGGGGGCGAGGTGCGCCCGGCCGAGCTGCTGCGCGGCGAGCGCCAGCACGACCTGGCCTTGCTGCGCGTCGGCGGTCGCCCCGGCGTCCCGGTCACGCTGGCCGCCGACAACGCGCCGCGCGAGGGCATGGAGGTGGCGCTGATGGGCTTTCCGGTTGGCGGCATCCTGGGTTTCCGCCCGGTCACGCACCGCGGCATCATCGCCGCGATCGTCGCCAGCGCGCTGCCGACGCCGCAGGCGCGCCAGCTCACCGAATCCGCCGTGGCACGCCTGCGCGACGGCAGTTTCGAGCTGCTGCAGCTGGACGCCACCGCCTACCCCGGCAACAGCGGTGGCCCGCTCTTCGACGTGCAGACAAGTCAGATGCTGGGCACCGTGAACATGGTGCTGGTCAAGGGCAACCGCGAATCGGCCTTGAGCCAGCCCACCGGGATCACTTATGCGGTACCGGTACGCTACCTGCACGAACTCCTGGCGCGCCGCTGAAGCGGGCGCGCCAGAAGCGGCGGCGCCGCATCGTGGCGGCAGCCGCGCTCAGACGCGGTAGTAGCTCCGGTACCAGTCGACGAAACGGCCGATTCCGGTCTCGATGCTCGTCGCCGGGCTGAAGCCGACCCAGTCCTGCAGCGCCTGCACGTCGGCGTAGGTCGCCGGCACGTCGCCGTCCTGCAGCGGCAGGAAGTTCTTCTCGGCGCTGCGCCCGAGCGCGCGCTCGACGCAGGCGATGAAGTCGAGCAGCGGCACCGGTTGGTGGTTGCCGATGTTGAAGACGCGGTAGGGCGCCGAGCTCGTCGCCGGGTCGGGCCGGTTCGCGTCGTAATCCGGCGCCGGGGTGGCGGTGCGGTCGGTGACGCGGATCACGCCCTCGACGATGTCGTCGACGTAGGTGAAGTCGCGCTGCATCTGCCCGTGATTGAAGACGTCGATCGGCCGACCCTCGAGAATCGCCTTCGTGAACAGGAACAGCGCCATGTCCGGCCGGCCCCAGGGGCCGTAGACGGTGAAGAAGCGCAGCCCCGTCGTCGGCAGGCCGTAGAGATGGCTGTAGGTATGTGCCATCAGCTCGTTGGCCTTCTTGCTCGCGGCATAGAGGCTCACCGGGTGGTCGACGCTGTCGTGCACCGAGAACGGCATGCGGGTGTTGCCGCCGTAGACCGAGCTGCTGGAGGCGTAGACAAGGTGCTTCACGCCGCCGTGACGGCAGCCCTCGAGGATGTTCATGAAGCCCACGAGGTTGCTTTCGACGTAGGCGTGCGGGTTCTTCAGCGAATAGCGCACCCCGGCCTGCGCCGCGAGATGGATGACGCGCTCGAAGCGCTCGGCCTCGAAGAGGCGCTGCGTGCCCTCGCGGTCGGCAACGTCCATCTTCACGAAGCGAAAGCCCGGCCGCGGCTGCAGCCGCGCCAGCCGGTCGAGCTTGAGCTGCACCTCGTAGTAGTCGTTGAGGTTGTCCAGCCCGACGACCTCGTCGCCGCGCTCGAGGAGCCGAGCCGCGGTGGTCATGCCGATGAAGCCGGCAGCGCCGGTGACGAGGATCTTCATGTCGCGGGTGGGAATCGTTCCGGGGTCGACAACGCCGAATCACCGGAGCCGGGCGCGCCGCGTGCGACCGGAGGCCTTCGACGGGTCGAAGCGGCGCAGTCTACCGGCGCCAACGCGCCCGGTGGCGGCACTTTCTGACGCTGCGCAAGCGCAATTCCGCTGCCGGCGATCGATCGGCGCACGCGTTAGGACTGGCGCTACGGGCAGACATGAAAAAGCCCGAAACGAGTTCGGGCTTCTGGAATTGGTGGCCTGGGGCGGAATCGAACCACCGACACGCGGATTTTCAATCCGCTGCTCTACCAACTGAGCTACCAGGCCGAAGCGGCAAATAAGCAGCAGAGTATAGCGTGGCCGAATGCGCGCCGGGATCCCCGGATGGCGCCTCACGCGCCGCTGCGCTCAGGCGCCGCCACGCTTGTTGCGGGCGAGGTTCACGCCCAGCTGCTTGAGCTTGCGGTAGAGGTGCGTGCGCTCGAGGCCGGTCTTCTCGGCCACGCGCGTCATCGAGCCGCTCTCCTTGGCGAGGTGGAACTCGAAGTAGCTCTTCTCGAAGGCGTCGCGCGCCTCGCGCAGCGGACGGTCGAGGTCGAAGCTCTGTTCGGCCTGCGGACCGCTCGATACCGCCGCGAGTGCGGGCGCCGCTGCCGCGAAGCCGGCCGCGGCGGCGCCTGCCACCGCCGGGACGCTGCCTTCGCTGCGCGCCGGGGCTGCACTGCTGCCCGCGGGCAGCACGCTGCGCACGGCGGGCTTGGTCAGCGCCTGGTCGACGGCGCGAAGCAGCTTCTGCAGCGTGATCGGTTTTTCCAGGAAGGCGCAGGCGCCGAACTTGGTCGCCTCGACCGCGGTGTCGATCGTGCCGTGACCGCTCATCATGATCACCGGCATCGTCAGCATGCCGTTTGCGCCCCATTCCTTGAGCAGGCTGATGCCGTCGACGTCGGGCATCCAGATGTCCAGCAGCACGAGGTCGGGGCGCAGCGCCTCGCGCACGCTGCGCGCCTGGGCCGCGTTCTCGGCGAGCTCGATGGTGTGGCCCTCGTCGCTGAGGATCTCCGAAAGCAGGGCCCGGATGCCGAGCTCGTCGTCTACGACCAGTATGGTTGCCATGCGCGATTCATTGCACCTGTGTGGCGCCCCCGTCGCGTGCGGCGGTGGCGTGCGCGGTCGCTTCGTCGGAAGGCGAGGCGGCCGCCGCAGGCGCGAAGCTCGAAAATGATAGCGAAACCCGCGCACCGATCACCTTGCTCTCGGGCAGGTCGTCGACGTGCAGATTGGCAAGACCCAGCCGCGCGTGGTGCTCGTCGGCGATCTTCTTGACCACCGCCAGCCCCAGGCCCGTGCCCTTGGCCTTGGTCGTGACGTAGGGTTCGAAGGCGCGCTTGAGCACCTGCTCGGCAAAACCGGGGCCGTTGTCGATCACGCTCAGGCGCACCGCGTGCAGCTCGCCATGCTCGCCGCGGGCGCCGGCGGTGGTCAGCTGCACGCGGCCGTCGGCCTGTTCCGAGACGGCATCGAGCGCGTTCTGCACCAGGTTGTGGATCACCTGGCGCAGCTGCGTCGCGTCGCCCATGATCGGCGGCAGCCCGGCCTCGATCTGCGCGCTGAGCACGCCGTCGTCGAGCGCCTTGCCGTAGAGCACGAGCACCTCCTGCACGAGCTGGTTCAGGTCCAGCGGACGCAGCTGCGCTGCGGGCAGGCGCGCGTAGTCGCGGAACTCGTTGACCAGGCGCAGCATCGCCTGCACCTGGGTGACGATGGTCTGCACCGAGCGCCTCAGCAGCGCCTCGTCGGCCTCCGCGAGCTTGCCCTGCAGGCGGTGCTCCAGCCGCTCGGCCGAAAGCTGGATCGGCGTCAGCGGGTTCTTGATCTCGTGCGCCAGACGCCGTGCGACGTCGCCCCAGGCCACGCTGCGCTGCGCCGAGACGACGTCGCTGATGTCGTCGAACACCAGCAGCTGCATGCCGGCGGGGAGCTGCGCGCCGCGCACGAGCAGGCTGATCGCGACACCGTCGCCGCGCGCAAGCTCGTAGCTCTCCTGCCACTGATCGCGCTCGCCGGCCTCGGGGCTGGCGTGCAGCAGCTCGAAGCGCTGGCCGATGCTCTGCGCCAGGCCTTCCAGCTCGGGCACCTCGTCCAGCCGCCGCCCGTGCCAGGCGCCGAAGGGCAGGCGCAGGATGCGCGTGGCGCCGGGGTTGACGGTGTCGATCCGGCCCTCGGGGTCGAGCACGATGACCCCGGAGCTGAGCGTGTCGAGGATCGTCTGCAGCCGCGTGCGCGCGCCCTCGAGCTGCGCGACCCCGCGCTGCACCTGGACGCGCGCCTCGGCCAGCTGCGCGGTCATGTCGGCGAAGGAGCGGGTGAGACCGCCGAGCTCGTCGCGCGAGGCGAACACCGGCTTGGCGGTGAGGTCGCCCTCGGCCACCTGGCGCACGCCGTCGGCCAGCAGCAGCAACGGCCGCGCGAGCTGCGTACCGAGCAGGATCGCCAGCAGCACGGCACCGAACACCGCGAGGATGAGCGCCAGCGTCAGCGTGCCGATGTACATGCGCCGCAGGCTGTCGCGCGCCAGCGCGCGCTGCTGGTATTCGGCATGCGCCGACTGCACCGCCAGCGCGTTCTGCGCCATCGCACGCGGCAGCGGCTGCACGAGCAGCAGGTAGCGGTCCTCGGCCGGTCCCAGCGCCAGCGCGCGGCTGGGCACCGGCGCGAGCGCCCGCACGCGCGCGCCAGCGCCGCCGGGCCGCGCGAGTTCATCCTCGTCGAGGCCCTCGATCACGCTGACCGCCCCGGCGCTGCGTGCCTGGCGCAGCAGCAGCGGACCCGGGCGCTCGGGCGCGACGCTGCGCGTGTCGCGCCCGGCGCTGACGAGAACCTGCCCGCTGCCGCCGAGGAGCGCGAGCTCGGCCACGCCGAACTGCTCGCGCAGGCGCTCCAGCGCCAGCGCCGTGGCCGCCGTGCTGCCCTCGCCCAGGCGCTCGGCGCCCACGCGCGCCTTGGCCGAGAGGTCGGCGGTCATCGCGTCCAGCGTGTCCTTGCCCAGCGAGAGGCCGGCATCCAGCGCCTGTGCCAGGCGCTCGTCGAACCAGGCCTCGATGCTGCGCGCGACGAACTGGTACGAGACCGTGTAGATCGTCAGTCCGGGAAGCAGGCCGACCAGCGCGAAGATGCCCGCCAGCTTGATCAGCAGCCGGCTGCCGAACTTGCCGCGCCGCAGCCGCGCCGCCAGCCGCAGCGCGGCAAAGCCGATCACGAGCGTCAGCAGCGTCGCCACCGCGACGTTGGCCCAGAACAGCCAGACGAAGCGCCGCTCGCCCGCCGGGCTGCCGCTGCCCTGCACGCCCATCTGCACGACGAAGCTCAGCACCAGCACGAGGCCGATGACCGCCGTCAATGCGACGACCCAGGTCCAGCGTGCCGAGCGCGTCATCGCCGCGGTCCTAGTCCAGTCGCACCGTGCGTTCGATCCCGAGCGCGAACTCGTTCGCCCCGGGCAGGCCGATCGACATCGGACCGGGCAGCTGCGAGGTGTCCAGCCGCCACGAGAAGTCGACCGTGTAGCGCTTGTCGGGGTCCAGCCGCGAGAGCTCGGCCAGAGGCCACTGCGACGCGCGCGTCACCGCGGCCATGGCCTCGGCGAGCGTGGCGTGGTTCTGGCTCAGGCCACCGAGCGCGACGCGCCAGCTGCCGGTCAACGGCTGATAGGCGACGCGCCAGCGGCGCGTCGCGCGGGCGATGCGCTCGTCGCGCCAGTACCAGCGCGAACGCCAGAGCGTGGCCTGCGCGGTGAAATAGATCGGCACGCCGCGCTGCAGCGCCTCCTCGACCGCCCGCGGCAGGCTCACCTGCACCGCGAACTCCACCGTCAGTTCACCCTCGTTCGGTGCCACCAGCAGCGTGTTGAGCTCCACCGAAGCCCTCGCCCGGGTAGGCAGCAAGAGCGCGATCGCGGAGGCGGCAGCCAGCACCAGCAGCCGGCGCCGGCCGACGACCTGCACCGGGCCGCGACGGCGCCGTCGGCCGGCCCGGGGTTCGCTCGGGAGCCTCCGGTCGTCCATCGGGGATGCAAAAACCTCAGGTCGGGTCGATCAGGTCTTGTGGATGAGCGCGTAGAAGAAGCCGTCCGTCAGCGCGGCCGGCGTCTCGGTCGCAGCGGCGTCCTGATTGTCGGCCAGCGGCAGCAGGTGCCCGGGGGAGGCCTTGTCGAGCCGCGCACTGCCCGCCGGCAGGCGTTGCATAAAGGCGTCGATGCGTTGCTGCCCCTCGGCCCGGAAGATCGAACAGGTCGCGTAGACGAGCCGTCCACCCGGCGCGAGCAGGGGCCACAAGGCCGTCAGCAGTTCATCCTGGATGCGAGTGAGCGCCAACAGATCATCGGGCCGGCGCAGCCAGCGAATGTCCGGGCGCCGCCGCACGATGCCCGAGGCGGTGCACGGCGCATCGAGCAGGATCGCGTCGAAGGGCCGGCCGTCCCACCACGCGCCGACCTGCCGGGCGTCGGCCACCCGCACCTGGGCCGTGAGCCGCAGGCGCTGCAGGGTCTCGTGGATGCGCTCGGCGCGGCTCGCGTCGACGTCGAGCGCCAGCAGCTCGAGGTCGGCGCGCTCGAGCAGCTGCGCCGTCTTGCCGCCGGGCGCGGCGCAGGCGTCGAGCACGCGAGCCCCGGAACGAAGTGCATGCTCGCCTTCGCCGAGGACAAGGCTTGCCGCGAGTTGCGCGGCGGCATCCTGCACCGAGACCTCTCCCTCGGCAAAACCCGGAAGCTGCTGCACCGGGCACGGCTGCGCAAGCAGCACCGCCTGCCCGGCCAGGCGCGGATCGGCCAGCACCCAGGCCGCCTGGCCGGACTGCGCCAAGCGCTGGACGTAGGCCTGGCCGCTGCCGCGGCGGGCGTTGACGCGCAGCGTCATCGGCGGGCGCTCGTTGGCGGCCTGCAGCAGCGCCTGCCAGTGCGCCGGCCAATCCCGGCGCAGCCGCTCGACCCACCAGGCCGGATGATTCCAGGCGCCCAGCGGCGTGCGCTCGGCCGCAGCAGTGATCGCCGCGCGCTCGCGCACGAAGCGCCGCAGCACCGCGTTGACGAAGGAGGCCGAGGCCGGGCTGCGCCGGCGCGCGGCGCTCACCGCCTGGTCGACCAGCGTGTGATCGGGGTAGGGCGGCGCAGCCGTTGGCCACAGCAGCGCCAGCGCCGTGCATAGCAGCGCGTCGACCGCCGGCGCCGGCGTGCGCGGCGCGAGGATCTTGCGCGCCTCGGACGCGGAACCGAGCCGGCGCAGCGCGTCCAGCCCGAGCGCCTGCACGCCGGGCCGCGCGTCGGCCGGACAGCGCGCGAGCCAGTCGGTGGCCGAACGGCCGGCGCGCACGGCCTGCACCAGTTCGGCCGAGAGATCGAGCAGACGCGACAGCGGCGGGGACGGGGTGGCATGGGCCATGAGGCAGTCTAGCCGCGGGGCCCGGGATGGCTCCGGCCGCTCGGCCTGCCCGGCATCGCGTGTTGGCGTCAAAATCGACACGACCCCGACGGAGAACACGCCCATGCCCTCGAGCCCACCGACGCCGCCGGCGGCACCCGCCCTGCTCCCCCGCAGCGAAGAGGAGCTCGCCCGGCTCCCGGCCTCGGAGCGCATCCGCTACCGCCTGCTCGACGCGCGCTGCCGCCACCACGCCAACGACAACATCTCGGCCTTCGTGCGCGAAGGCGAGCTCGACGAGCTCAAGGCCGAGGTGCAGGCCAAGGCGCAGGAACTGCTGCACGCGCTCGTCATCGACACCGACAGCGATCACAACACCCACGGCACCGCCGAGCGTCTGGCGCGGATGTACATCGACGAGGTCTTCGGCGGCCGCTACCGCCCGATGCCCACGGTGACCGAATTCCCGAACGCCGAGCGGCTCAACGAGCTGATGATCGTCGGCCCGATCACGGTGCGCAGCGCCTGCTCGCACCACCTCTGCCCGATCCTGGGCAAGGTCTGGGTCGGGCTGCTGCCCAACGAGCACTCCAACCTGATCGGCCTGTCCAAGTACGCGCGCATCTGCGACTGGATCATGAGCCGTCCCCAGATCCAGGAGGAGGCGGTGATGATGCTGGCCAACGAGCTGCAGGAACGCGTGCGGCCCGATGGCCTGGCGATCGTGATGGAGGCCGACCACTTCTGCATGCACTGGCGCGGCGTGAAGGACGACGAGTCGGCGATGGTCAACAGCGTGATGCGCGGCGCCTTCCTCAAGGACGCCAACCTGCGGCGCGAATTCCTCTCGCTGCTGGCGCGCAAGCAGTCATAGGAGCGAACCGAAATGCTCGTCCGACTCATGTACGCGAGCCGCCCGGCCCCGGCGCTGGACGCCGAGGAGCTGGCCGCGATCCTGCGCGAGAGCCGCGCAGCCAATCCGCAGCACGGCATCACCGGTGTGCTGTGCGTCGGCGACGGCGTCTTCGTGCAGGTGCTCGAAGGCAGCCGCAGCGCCGTCAACCGCCTCTACCAGCTCATCGCCGCCGATGCGCGCCACAAGCAGCTCGAGCTGCTGAGCTACGAGGAGATCACCGAGCGCCGCTACGCCGCCTGGGCGATGGGCCAGATGGACATCGCGCGGCTGAACCCCGCGCTGCTGCTGAAGTACTCGCTCACCGCGCACCTGGACCCGTTCTCCGTCTCCGGCGCGGCCACGGCCGCGCTGCTCGACGAACTGACGGCCACCGCGTCGATCGTGCGCAGCCCCTGAGCACCCACCAGCGCCGGGCTGCGCCCAGCCCGCTCCGCCGCGCCTACTTCGTGCCGAACATGCGGTCGCCGGCGTCGCCCAGGCCCGGCACGATGTAACCATGCTCGTTGAGCTGGCGGTCGATCGCGCAGGTGTAGACCGGCACGTCCGGATGGTGGCCGTGGAAGTTCGCGAGGCCCTCGGGTGCCGCCAGCAGGCTCACGAAGCGGATCGAGCGCGGCCGCGTCTCCTTGAGCCGTTGCACCGCGGCCACCGCCGAGTTTCCGGTGGCCAGCATCGGGTCCAGCACGATCGCGTCGCGCTCGTGCATCTCCTGCGGCATCTTGAAGTAGTACTCGACCGCGGCCAGCGTCTTCGGGTCGCGGTACAGGCCGACGTGCCCGACGCGTGCGCCGGGCACGACCTGCAGCATGCCGTCGAGGAAGCCGCTGCCGGCGCGCATGATGACGACGAAGACGGTCTTCTTGCCGTCGATCATCGGTGAGCGCATCGGCTCGAGCGGGGTCTCGATCTCGACCATCTGCGTGGGCATGCCGCGCGTGACCTCGTAGGCCAGCAGCATGCTGATCTCGTTGAGCAGCCGGCGGAAGCTGCTCGTGCTGCGGTCCTTCTGCCGCATCAGCGTGAGCTTGTGCTGCACCAGCGGGTGCGTGATCACGTGCACTTCGGGCGTCATGTTCCTTCCTTGGCGTGCGGGCCCGCGCCGTCGTTCCAGGCGGCGACGAATTCCCGCGTCAGCTGCGCGGCGGGCGCCTCGCGGCAGGTGGCGGCGTACTGCCCGGCCCACAGCGAGCTGAAGTCGCTGCAGCCGCGCGCCTGTGCCGCTTCGCGCAGCGGCGCCAGCGCCGCCGGCGCGAGCGGGAACGCCGGCACCTCGTCGCAGAGCGGGCCGCACTCGCGCATCAGCCGGTTGACGATCGCGCGCGCCGGGCGACCGCTGAAGAGGTTGGTGATCGCCGTGTGGCTGGCGGCCTCGGTGCCCAGCAGCGCGCGGTGCAGCGGCGAGGTCGTCGCCTCCGGCGTCTTCAGATAGGCGCTGCCGATCTGCACGCCGGCCGCTCCCAACGCCCGCGCCGCGGCGATCGTCGCCGCGTCACCGATCCCGCCGGCGGCCACCACCGGCACCGAGACCGCGCGCACCACCAGCGGCAGCAGCGAGAACACCCCACTCTGGCGCGTGAGGTCGGCGTCGAGGAAATGCCCGCGGTGACCGCCCGCCTCGAGCCCCTGCGCGATGACGACGTCGACGCCGCGGCCCTCCAGCCAGCGCGCCTCGTCGACGGTCGTCGCCGAGGCCATCACGAGCGAACCCCAACGCTTGACGCGCGCCAGCAGCGCGGCTTCGGGCAGCCCGAAGTGAAAGCTCACGACCGGCGGGCGCAACGGCTCGACGATCTCGGCCAGCGCGTCGCTGAAGGGCGCGCGCATCGCGCCGCTGGGTGCCTGGTCCGGATCGAGCCCGTACTCGCGGTAGTAGGGCGCAAGCCGCTGCCGCCAGCGCTGCTCGCGCGCGGCGTCGGGCTCCGGGTTGCGGTGGCAGAAGAAGTTGACGCCGAAGGCGCGCGAGCTGCGCGCGCGCAGCGCCTCGATCTCGGCTCGCAGGCCCTCGGGCGAGAGCATCGCCGCCGGGATGAAGCCCAGGCCGCCGGCCTCGCACACGGTTGCGGCCAGCGCATGACCCTGCACGCCGGCCATCGGCGCCTGGATCACCGGCGCGGCAAGACCGAGCCTTGCCGCCAGCTCGAACGCTCGCGTCATCTGCATCCTCCTTGGGGCACCGGCGCCTCGAGCCCGCGGAAGGGTCGCCGGTCGAATCGGCCTTCGGCGCGGCCCGCCTCGGGCGCGTCGAAGGCAGCGCGCAGCATACCGCCGCGCGTCGGCCGCGGCTGCGCCCGCGGCCTTCAGCGCAGCCGGTTGACCTCGTGCACACGCACGCCGGCCGAAGCCTCGCCGTACTTCCAGCGGATCCAGGTGACGACCGCGGCGACCTCCTCGTCGCCGAGCAGCGTGGCAAAGGGCGGCATGCCCAGGGGGCGCGGCACCGCGGCCGTCGACGGCCCGAAGCCGCCGGCAAGCACCATGCGCACGACGTTGGCAGCAGTTGGGAGCGCCAGCGCCCGGTTGCCCCGCAGCGGCGGGCCGGCGCCGGGCTCGCCACGCCCGTCCTTGCCGTGGCAATCGGCGCAGTGCCGCTCGAAGACGCGCTCGCCGAGCTGTCGCAGCGCCGGCTCGGGCGCAGGCGCGCGCTTCACGGCCGCCGGATCGCTCGCCACCGGGAGCTGGTGCAGGAAGGCGGCGATCGCCTCGGCGTCCGCCGGGCGCAGATGCTGGGTGCTCTGCGCCACGACGAGCGCCATCGGGCCCGAGACGCTCGCATGCCGGTTGACCCCGTCGCGCAGCAGCGCGGCCGTCTGCCCGATCGACCAGGACTGCGCGCCCGCGGCACGCGGATCGAGGAGCGAGGGCGCCAGCCAGCCCGTTTCGGGCATCGCACCGCCGCCCAGGTCGAAGGCGCCGGCATTGGCGCCGAAAAGATTGCGCGTCGAGTGGCAGGCGCTGCAGTGACCGAGCCCCCCGACCAGATAGGCGCCGCGACGCAGCGCCGCGTCGTCGCTGGTCAGCGGCGCGGCGGCAAGCGTGGCGCGTTCGAAGAAGAGCCGCCGCCATGCGGCGATCGCGAATTCGGTGCCGAAGGGCCAGCGCAGCCCGTGCGCCGAGCGCGCCTGGCGCACGGGGGGGAGGCTGCGCGCGTAGGCGTACAGGTCGCGAAGATCGCGCTCGTCCAGCAGGCTGTAGTTCGGATACGGACAGGCCGGCACGAGCGCGCGCCCATCGGCCGAGCGCCCTTCGCGCAGCGCGCGGATGAAGGCCTCGGCGCTCCAGCGTCCGATGCCGGTGTCGGGATCCGGTGTCAGATTGGCTGCGGCCACGCCGCCGAAAGGCGTCGCGATCACGCGCCCGCCGGCCCACTCGGCACCGCCGCGCGGGGTGTGGCAGCCGGCGCAGTTGCCCAGGCGCGCAAGATAGGCGCCGCGGGCGATGGCCTCGGCATCGGGTGCTGGCCCGGTCGAAGCACCCACAGCCTGGCGCAGGTCCTCGGCACGGTCCCAGGCCGGCGCCAAGGCAAGTGCTGCGGCAAGCAGCAGCACCACCGCGACGAAGACGACGGCGACGACGCGCCACCGTCCTTTCGGGCCCTTCTTCGTCATTCCGGATCCACTGCAGCCCGGCTCCTGCGATTCACGGTGCCACCGCCGCCGGCTCGCCGCCACAGTCCAGCGGGAGGGGTTTGGGCAGATTCGGAGCCGGATGCGCGGGCACCAGCACCGGTTGCGACGCGAGCCAGGCGGACAGGGCGCCGACTTCCTCGGGCGCCAGGCGCCGGGCGACTTCGGCCATGCAGTCCGGCGCGCGCGCGACGCGCGTGCCGGATCGCCAGGCGCCGAGCTGTGCGTTCAGGTAGTCACGCGGCAGCCCGAGCAGCGACGGCACCGCCGGCTGCACACCGGTCAGACGCGCGCCGTGGCAGGCGCGGCAGGCCGGCAGGCGGCGCGCCTCGTCGCCGTGCTCGACGAGCTGCCGAGCACGCTCGAGCGCCGCCGCGGGCGCCGCGGCCGGCTGCGGGAGATCGTAGGGAAGATCCAGTGAGGCGAAGTACTCGGCGAGATCGCGCAGGAAGCGGTCCGACAGCGGCTCCAGCAGATGCGCCATCAGCGCATAGCGCCGCCGCCCGTCGCGAAACGCGAGCAGTTGCTCGTAGAGATAGCCGGCCGGCTTGCCCGCCAGCCGCGGGTAGTAGCCGTCCGGCGCGGCCCGGCCGCGCTCCCCATGACAGCCGGTGCAGGCCTTGGCCCGCTGCGCCATCTCGGACGAGACGGGCGCAGCCTGACCGGTGCCTGCGCCGGTCAGTGCCAGCGCCAGGCAAAGCAGCAGAGCCTGCAGGCGCCCGATCAACGCGGTCCGGCACCCGTCATGCTGCGCAGGATGTCGTCCAGCGGATTCCCGCCGCCGGCAGCAGCGCACCCGCGCCGCTGGCCACCTGCTGCTCGGTCATGCCGAGTTCGCGGGCCATCGATTGCAGTCCACCCATCCGGGCAAGCAGCTCGTCGATCTGCATGACGGCCCTCCTGTGTCAATGCAGCAGGTCGGCCGGCACATTGCCGCCGTTGTCGGCGATGCGCTGCAGCACGGTCTTGTGCAGCCACATGTTCATCTGCGCCGAATCGCCCATCAGCTTGGCCGGGCAGCCCAGTTCGGTGGCCAGCTCCTTGCGGGCGGCCAGGCTGCTGTCGATGTCGAGCAGCTTCAGCAGGTCGACGATCGAGGTGCGCCAGTTGAGCTTCTGCGGGTTGGCCGCGGCCTTCTGCTCGAGCTGGGCGACCACGTCGACCACTGCGATCGGCTTGGGTGCCGCGGGCGCCGCATCGGCTGCGGCTGCAGCTGCGGGTGCGGCCTCGGCCGGCGCCGGTGCAGCCGATGCGCTGCCGATGCCGAGCTTCTCGAGAATCTTGCCGAAAAATCCCATGAGTTCCTCCTTGAGCGAGATGGGTGTCCATTAGCGGAGCGCAGATCTTATGCCCAAGCTCAGGGCTGCTGGCGAGGGCATGCCCCACACCCCCCGGTCCGGGCGTCGGCGTGGCGTCCGGCCGCGTTGCGCTTTGCGGTGCCATCGACCGGACCGGGAAAAGCCGGGCGAACTCTTCCCGGATTCCATTCTCGCCAGGCCTCACCAGCTGAAGCCGTAGTCGATCGTCAGCGGCGCATGGTCGCTGAAGCGCTGGTCCTTGTAGATGCTCGCCGATCGCGCCTTCGCCGCGAGCGCGGGCGTGGCCAGGTGGTAGTCCAGCCGCCAGCCGACGTTCTTGGCCCAGGCCTGGCCGCGATTGCTCCACCACGTGTAGCAGGCGTCGGTCGTGTCCGGGTGCAGGCGGCGATAGACGTCGACCAGCCCGGCCTCGGCCAGCAGGCGTGTGAGCCATGCGCGCTCCTCCGGCAGGAAGCCCGAGTTCTTCTGGTTGCTGCGCCAGTTCTTCAGGTCGGCCTGGGTATGGGCGATGTTGATGTCGCCAACCAGAATGAAGTCGCGCCGGCGTGCCAGCGCCGTCAGATGGGGCAGCAGGAAATCCAGGAAACGGTACTTGGCCTCCTGCCGCTCCGGGCCGGAGGAACCGCTCGGGACGTAGCAGCTGATCAGGCTGAGCTTGCGCCGCGAGCTGTCGAAGCGCGCCTCGACATAGCGGCCTTCGGCGTCGAACTCCGCATTGCCCAGGCCCACGACGACACTGCTCGGCGCCTTCCCGCAGTAAAGGCCGACGCCCGAATAGCCCTTCTTCTGCGCGAAGTGGAAGTGCCCCTGCAGGCCCGCGACCTGGTCGAAACGGCCGTGCACGTCGGGAGCCTGGGCCTTGACTTCCTGCACCCCCATACAATCTGCGCCCGCTTCGCCCGCCCATTGCGCGAAGCCCTTCTCGGCCGCCGAACGGATGCCATTCAGGTTGAGCGTGACGAGCCGAAATCCCACCCGGAAAGACCTTTCATGACGGCACGCGCTGCGGATCCCCTGGCCCTGGACTTCGTCCGCTTCGCGGTCGAGGCCGGCGTGCTGCGCTTCGGCGAGTTCAAGACCAAGGCCGGGCGCATGTCGCCCTACTTCTTCAACGCCGGCCTGTTCGACGATGGCGCCAAGCTGGGCGCCCTCGGGTCATTCTATGCACGCCGCCTGCTGCAAAGCGGCATCGAGTTCGACATGCTCTTCGGCCCCGCGTACAAGGGCATCACGCTCGTCGCGGCACTGGCCATCGAGCTCGCGCGCCTGGGCCGCAGCGTGCCGTTTGCCTACAACCGCAAGGAAGCCAAGGACCACGGCGAGGGCGGTTCGCTCGTCGGCGCGCCGGTGCGCGGACGCGTGCTGATCGTCGACGACGTGATCTCGGCCGGCACCTCGGTGCGCGAGTCGATCGCGCTCATCACCGCGGCGGGTGCGACACCCTGCGGGGTGGCGCTGGCGCTGGACCGCCAGGAAAAGGCCGTGGAAAACGGCCGCGATGCCGATCATTCGGCGGTGCAGTACGTCACGCGCGAGCTTGGACTGCCGGTGTGCGCCGTTGCGACCCTTGCGGACTTGCTCCAGTATCTGGCGCCGGACGCGGCGCTGCGGGTTCATGCCGCCGCGGTGCAAGCCTACCGCGACCGCTACGGAGTCTGAATGCGCATTCGCGGCCAGTCGCCTTCCCGATCACCGCTTGCCTGGGCAGCCGCTGCCCTGGCCGCGGCCGTGTCGACGGCCGTCCCGGCGGCCGCACAGCCGCGTGAAGCGGCCACGGGCGCCATCTACACCTGCATCGACGACCACGGACGCCGCATCACATCGGACCGCCCGATTCCCGCCTGCACCGCCAAGGAACAGCAGATCCTGAACCGCGACGGTTCGCTGCGCGGCATCCATCCACCGACGCTGACCGCCGACGAGCGGGCCGAGATCGAGGCGCGCGAGCGCAAGGCCAGCGCCGAGCGCATGGCGCGGGTCGAGGCCACGCGGCGCGACAAGAACCTGCTGCTGCGCTACCCCGACGAAGCATCGCACCGCAAGGCACGCGAGGCGGCACTGGACACCGTGCGTCTGGCGATCAAGGCGACCGAGGATCGCCTGAAGGAACTGCAGGTCGAGCGCCGGCCGCTCGAGAACGAAGCCGAGTTCTACGCCGGCAAGCGCCTGCCGCCCAAGCTCAAGAGCCAGTTCGACGCCAACGACGCCGCGCTCGAGGCGCAGAAGGAAGCGGCGAACAACCAGCAGGCCGAGCTCAGCCGCGTCAACCGCCTCTACGACATCGAACTCGAGCGTCTGCGCCACCTGTGGGCCGGCGCCGCGCCGGGTTCGCTCGGGCCGCTGCCTTCACCCGGAAGCGACAAGAGCGCAGCCGTCCTGCGCTGAAGCTGCGCGGGCGCCGCACAGGGCGCCGGACGTGTCTCAGCCGAGCTTGCGGCGCAGCAGGTCGCTGGCCTGTGCCGGGTTGGCCTTGCCCTTGCTCGCCTTCATCACCTGACCGACGAGCGCGTTGAAGGCCTTGTCCTTGCCGGCACGGAACTCCTGCACCGACTTCTCGTTGGCAGCGATGACCGCGTCGACGATCGCCTCGAGCGCGCCGGCATCGTTCATCTGCTGCAGGCCCTTGGCGGCGATCACCGCGTCGACTTCGGCGCCCGCGTCGCTCCAGAGCGCCTCGAAGACCTGGCGCGCCCCGGCGTTGGAGATCGTGCCGTCGACGACGCGCGCGATGAGCGCGGCCAGGCGCGCGGGCACGAGCGGCACGGCGTCGATGTCGCGCCCCTCGGCGTTGAGCCGCTTGGAGACCTCACCCATCAACCAGTTCGCCGCGAGTTTGGCCGGCGACCCGGCGGCGCGCACCGCCTCGTAGTAGCGCGCGAACGGCAGGCTCTGCGTCATCATCGCCGCGTCGTACGCGGGCAGGCCGTCCTCGCGCTGCAGGCGCTCGGCCATCACCGCGGGCAGCTCGGGCATCTGCGCCTGCACGCGCTCGATCCACTCGGGTTCGATCACGAGCGGCGGCAGGTCGGGGTCGGGGAAGTAGCGGTAGTCGTGCGCGTCCTCCTTGGTGCGCATCGCGCGCGTCTGCCCGGTGTCCGGGTCGAAGAGCACCGTGGCCTGCACGAAGGGGCGGCCGTCCTCGATCTGGTCGATCTGCCACTGGACCTCGGCATCGATCGCCTGCTGCAGGAAGCGAAAGCTGTTGAGGTTCTTGATCTCGCGCCGCGTGCCGAGACCCTCGCCGGGACGACGCACCGAGACGTTGGCGTCGCAGCGGAAGCTCCCCTCCTGCATGTTGCCGTCGCAGATGCCCAGCCAGACGACGAGCGCGTGCAGCGCCTTGGCGTACTCCACCGCCTCGGCGCTGCTGCGCATGTCGGGCTCGGAGACGATCTCGAGCAGCGGCGTGCCGGCGCGGTTGAGGTCGATGCCGCTGGCGCCGCCGAAGTCCTCGTGCAGGCTCTTGCCGGCGTCCTCCTCGAGGTGCGCGCGCGTCAGCCGCACCGTCCTGCGCTGCTCCTCCAGAAGGAACGCGACCGTGCCACCCTGCACCACCGGCCGCTCGTACTGGCTGATCTGGTAGCCCTTGGGCAGGTCGGGGTAGAAGTAGTTCTTGCGCGCGAAGATCGAGTGCGTGGCGACTTCGGCACCGACCGCGAGACCGAAACGGATCGCACGCTCGACCGCGCCGCGGTTCATCACCGGAAGCGTGCCGGGCAGCGCGAGGTCGATCGCGCAGGCCTGCGTGTTCGGTGCGCCGCCGAAGGCGGTCGAGGCGCCGCTGAAGATCTTGCTCGCGGTGGAGAGCTGGGCGTGCGTCTCCAGGCCGATCACGACCTCGAAGCCGCGCACCAGGGGGGCCGTGCGGGTCTGGCTCATCTCGGTTTCGCTTCAGTATCCCTGTGGCACGCGCGCATGCCAGTCGGTGGCCTGCTGCAGCGCGTGCGCCGCGTGCAGCAGCGTGCCTTCGTGGAAATAGTTGCCGACGAGTTGCAGGCCCACCGGCAGTTCGGCCGACCCGTCGACGCGGGAAAAGCCCGCCGGGACCGACATCGCCGGCAAGCCGGCCAGACTCGCCGGCAGCGTGAAGATGTCGGCGAGGTAGGCCTTCACCGGGTCGTCGCCCTGCTCGCCCAGGCGCCCGGCCACCGCCGGCGCCACCGGTCCGGCGATCACGTCGCAGGTGCCGAAACACGCCTGGAAGTCGTCGGCCACCATGCGCCGCAGCTTCTGCGCCTGCAGGTAGTAGGCGTCGTAGTAGCCGTGCGAGAG
>JAIXKN010000104.1:0-19395 GCA_026932425.1 Burkholderiales bacterium | reverse complement strand
TGCGCCGCAGCTTCTGCGCCTGCAGGTAGTAGGCGTCGTAGTAGCCGTGCGAGAGGACGTAGGTGCCGATCATGATGCGGCGCTTGACCTCCAGGCCGAAGCCTTCGGCGCGGGACTTGCGGTACATGTCGAGCAGGTCGCTGAACTCCGCCGCGCGATGGCCGTAGCGGATGCCGTCGAAGCGGCTCAGGTTGGAGCTCGCCTCGGCCGGCGAGATCACGTAATAGACGGGAATGCAGAGCTCGGTGCGCGGCACGCTGACGTCGACGAGCACCGCGCCCAGTTTCTCGAGCTCGGCCAGCGCCGCGCGCACCGGCTCCTGCACCTCGCCGGCAAGCTGCGCCGGGAAGAACTCGCGCGGCAGCCCAATACGCAGGCCTTGCAGCGGTCGGCCCTCGCTCGCGCCGGGGCGCTTTGCACGCATCTGCGCCACGTAATCCTGCGGCGGCTGTTCGACGCTCGTCGCGTCGCGCGCATCGAATCCGCTCATCGCCGTGAGCAGCAAGGCGCAGTCCTCGGCCGAACGCGCCATCGGGCCTGCCTGGTCGAAGCTCGACGCGTAGGCGATGATGCCGTGGCGGCTGCACACGCCGTAAGTCGGCTTGATTCCGGTGAGGCCGCAGTAGCTCGAAGGCTGGCGGATCGATCCACCGGTGTCCGTTCCGGTGGCCGCCGGCAGCAGCCGCGCGGCGACGGCCGCGGCGCTGCCGCCCGACGAGCCGCCCGGCACGCGCTCCCGGTCCCAGGGGTTTCGCACCGGGCCGAAGACCGAGCTCTCGTTGGTCGAGCCCATCGCGAACTCGTCGCAGTTGAGCTTGCCCATCGTCACGCAGCCGGCACCCGGCGCGCCGTCGGTGCCGCCGCCGCCCAGGCGCTCGACGATCGCGGCGTCGAAGGGGCTGATGTAGCCCTGCAGCATCTTCGACCCCGCGCTCGTCGGCCATTGGCGCGTGACGAAGGCATCCTTGTGCGCGATCGGCACGCCCAGCAGCGGTGCCGCGTCGCCGCGAGCCAGGCGCTCGTCGGCCACACGCGCCTGCGCAAGCGTCGCCTCCTCATCGCGGGCGACGAAGGCATTCAAATCGGCGTGCGCGTCGATGCGCGCGAAGAAGGCCTGCGCGAGCTCTACGGCCGAGACCTCGCGCGCGCGCAGCTTCGCAGCCAGCGCGGCGACGCCGAGGCGGTGCAGGCCTTCCCCGCCACTGATCGCACCGGGTTTCGCGCTCATTCGATCACCTTGGGCACGAGGAAGAGCCCGTCCTGCACCGCCGGCGCATTGCGCTGGTTGGCGCTGCGGTCGTCGGGCTCGGTCACGAGGTCGTCGCGCAGCCGCAGCGACACCGGACGCAACGCCGCCAGCGGCGTATAGAGCGGCTCGACGCCGGCGGTGTCGACGGCCCGCATCTGCTCGACGATGCGAAAAAAACCGTTGAGCTGTTCGAGCACCGTCGCCGCTTCGGGCGCGGAGAGCTCGAGGCGGGCCAGCTGCGCGATGCGGGCGACATCCTGCGGGGTGAGTGCCATGGGGCGTGAGGGCGGTAGAAGGGGATGGTGAGGGGTCGGACAAGCCGGCGCGCGAAGCCACTGCCTCCCGCTGCCGGAGCGCGGTCGGCGCGGGGCCCTGGGCCCGCTCGCGCCCGGCCGACGCCGAGGGAGGATGCAGTATTATCACTGGCTACCCGAACGCCTTCTCACTGCAAGAGCGCTGAGCCCGCCGGTCCGCGGCCGGCCCACGCCGGCATCGCTGGTGCAGGATCCGCTCGATACCGCCTGCGCCTCGTCGGCCCCGACCCCGCCACCATGTTCGCCTCCCTGCGCCGCTATTTCTCCACCGACCTGGCCATCGACCTCGGCACCGCCAATACCCTGATCTACGTGCGCGGCAAGGGCATCGTGCTCGACGAGCCCTCGGTCGTCGCGATCCGTCACGAGGGCGGCCCCAGCGGCAAGAAGACGATCCAGGCCGTCGGCGGCGAAGCCAAGGCCATGCTCGGCAAGGTGCCCGGCAACATCGAGGCGATCCGCCCGATGAAGGACGGCGTGATCGCCGACTTCACCGTCACCGAGCAGATGCTCAAGCAGTTCATCAAGATGGTGCATCCGCGCTCGGTGCTGCGCCCGAGCCCGCGCATCATCATCTGCGTGCCCTGCGGCAGCACGCAGGTCGAGCGCCGCGCGATCCGCGAATCGGCGCTCGGTGCAGGCGCCTCCGACGTCTACCTGATCGAGGAACCGATGGCCGCGGCGATCGGCGCCGGGCTGCCGGTGGCCGAAGCCTCGGGCTCGATGGTCGTCGACATCGGCGGCGGCACGACCGAGGTCGGCGTCATCAGCCTGGGCGGGATGGTCTACAAGGGGAGCATCCGCGTCGGCGGCGACAAGTTCGACGAGTCGATCATCAACTACATCCGCCGCAATTACGGCATGCTGATCGGCGAACCCACCGCCGAGGCCATCAAGAAGAACATCGGCTCGGCCTTCCCCGGCTCCGAGGTCAAGGAGATGGAGGTCAAGGGCCGCAACCTCTCCGAGGGCGTGCCGCGCTCGTTCACGATCTCCTCCAACGAGATCCTGGAGGCGCTCACCGACCCGCTCAACCAGATGGTGAGCGCGGTGAAGAACGCGCTCGAGCAGACGCCGCCCGAGCTCGGCGCCGACATCGCCGAGCGCGGCATGATGCTCACCGGCGGCGGCGCGCTGCTGCGCGACCTGGACCGCCTGCTGGCCGAGGAGACCGGGCTGCCGGTGCTCGTCGCCGAGGATCCGCTGACCTGCGTGGTGCGCGGCTGCGGCATGGCGCTCGAGCGCATGGAGCGGCTGGGGTCGATCTTCACCTCCGAGTGAGCGCCGGAGCCTGAAGCGGGGCCGCGTGCCATGCCGCTGGGTACGCTGGATCGCACGCCGCCGCCGTTCTTCCGCCAGGGCCCCTCGGCGCTGACGAAGCTCGTCTTCTTCGCGGCACTGGCGATCTTCCTGATGGTGGCCGACGGCCGCATGGGGCTGATCGAACCGCTGCGTTCGGGGCTGGCGGTCATGCTGCTGCCGGTGCAGCGCACGCTGATGGCGCCGGTGGCCTTGTGGGATTCGGCGCGCGGCTACCTTCAGGGGCTGGATCACGCGCTGCAGCAAGCGCGCACCGCGGACGAGCGGCTCGCCCGGCAGTCGCAGGAAACGCTGCGCGCGGCTCAGCTCGCGCTCGAGAACGAGCAGCTGCGCGGCCTTCTCGGGCTGCGCCCGGCGCTGCCGGTGCGCACGCAGGCCGCCGAAGTGCTCTATGCCGCGGCCGACGTCTTCTCGCGCAAGGTCTTCATCGACCGCGGTCTTGCGCAGGGTGTCGCCGCCGGCGCGCCGGTGATCAACGACGCCGGTGTCCTGGGCCAGGTCACGCGCGTCTACCCGCTCACCTCCGAGGTCACGCTGCTTGTCGACAAGGACGCCGCGATCCCGGTGCTCAACACCCGCACCCAGCAGCGCAGCGTGGCCTTCGGCGGCATGCAGCTGCCGAGTGGCGGGGCCCTGGAGCTGCGCTTCCTGCCCGCCAACGCCGACGTGCAGGTCGGCGATGCGCTCGTGACCTCGGGCCTGGATGGCATCTACCCGCCGGGCCTGCCGGTGGCGCGGGTGGCGATCGTGCAGCGCGGCGGGGAGACCGCCTTCGTGCGCATCCTGCTCGAACCGGCGGCAAGGACCGACGCCGTGCGCCACGTGCTGCTCGTCGAGCCCGTCGAGCGCCAACTGCCGCCGCGACCCGAGGCGGCGGCATCCGCGGCTGCGCCCGGTCCGGCGGCCAGTGCCGCTTCCGAAGCCACGGGAAGACGCCGATGATCATGCCGCGCAGCTCCGACCAGCTGCTGCTGCCGGTGAACCCGCTGTTCATCGGCCTGAGCCTGCTGCTGGCGCTGGCGCTGAACATGCTGCCGCTGGGCCGGCACGCGGCGCGGCCC
This sequence comes from Burkholderiales bacterium, assembly GCA_026932425.1. Taxonomy (GTDB): domain Bacteria; phylum Pseudomonadota; class Gammaproteobacteria; order Burkholderiales; family Burkholderiaceae_C; genus Rubrivivax. The sequence continues at coordinate 15,451 of JAIXKN010000104.1, read as the reverse complement.
GACCTGCTCGCCGTGGCGCTGGTGTTCTGGAACGTCCACCAGCCGCGCCGAGCCGGCGTCGGCGTGGCCTTCATCTTCGGGCTGCTGATGGACGTGCACGAGGGGGCGCTGCTCGGGCAGCACGCGCTGGCCTACACCCTGCTCAGCTACGCCGCGATCACGATCCACCGTCGGCTGACCTGGTTCTCGCTGCCCGAGCAGGCGCTGCACGTGCTCCCGGTGTTCCTCGCCGCGCACCTGGTTGCGCTCGTCGTGCGCATGCTGGCCGGCGGCATGTTCCCCGGCTGGTGGTGGCTGGGCGCGCCGGTATTCGAAGCGCTCCTGTGGCCGCTGGCCTCGCTCGTGCTGCTGGCGCCGCAGCGTCGGGCGCCGGACCCGGACGAGAATCGACCCCTATGAGCCTCGCGGTGCGCGAGGGCGGATCGACGCGGAGCCATCGGCCCGCGCTGGCATGACCGAATTCAAGAACCTGGAGCAGGAACTCGGCCGCTTTCGAGTGCGCCTCGTGGCGGCCGCGGCCTTCGTGCTGCTGGCCTTCGCACTCCTCGGGGCCCGGCTCGTGCATCTGCAAGTGCTGCGCCACGACGAGCTGGCGACGCAGGCCGAGGCCAACCGCATCACCGTGCTGCCGGTGGTGCCCGAGCGCGGCCTCATCGTCGACCGCAACGGCATCGTGCTGGCGACCAACTACTCGGCGTTCACGCTCGAGGTCACGCCCTCGCGCGCCGGCCCGCTCGAGCCGCTGGTCGATGCGCTGGCGCAGGTCGTCGACGTCACGCCCCGCGATCGCCGGCGCTTCCGGCGCCTGGTCGAGGACGGGCGCAGCTTCGAGTCGCTACCGCTGCGGACCAAGCTGAGCGAGGAGGAGGTGGCGCGCTTTGCCGCGCAGCGCTTCCGCTTCCCCGGCGTCGAGGTCAAGGCACGGCTGCTGCGCAGCTATCCGCTCGGCGAGATCGGCAGCCACCTGCTGGGCTACATCGGCCGCATCAACCAGGCCGAGAAGAAGGCGATCGAGGACTGGCCCGACGAGGAGCAGGACAACTACCGCGGCACCGAGCACATCGGCAAGCTCGGCGTCGAGCAGGCCTACGAGCACGAACTCCATGGCAGGACCGGCTTCGCCGAGGTGGAGACCAGCGCCGGCGGGCGCCCGGTGCGCACGCTGCGCAGCCAGCCCGGGACGCCCGGCAACACGCTGACGCTTTCGGTCGACATCCGGCTGCAGGCCCTGGTCGAGCAGATGTTCGGCGAGCGCCGCGGCGCGCTCGTCGCGCTGGACCCGAGGAACGGCGAAGTGCTGGCCTTCGTCAGCAAGCCGACCTTCGACCCCAATCTCTTCGTCGACGGCATCGATGTCGACAGCTGGCGCGAGCTCAACGAATCGATCGACAAGCCGCTGCTCAACCGCGCGCTGCGCGGCACCTACCCGCCGGGCAGCACCTTCAAGCCCTTCATGGCGATGGCGGGGCTCATCAGCGGCAAGCGCGGGCCCGACGTGATCATCAACGACGGCGGCAACTTCAACTTCGGCGGCCATGTCTTTCGCAGCCACGGCGCGGGAGCCGGCCCGGTCGACATGCGGCGCTCGATCATCAAGTCCAGCAACGTCTACTACTACTCGTTGGCCAACGAGATGGGCGTGGACCTGATGCACGAGATGCTCTCGCCCTTCGGCTTCGGCCAGCTCACCGGCATCGACCTCGAGGGCGAGGTCACCGGCGTGCTGCCCTCCACCGAATGGAAGCGCCGCGCCTACCGCCGGCCCGAGCAGCAGCGCTGGTACGCCGGTGAAACGATCTCGCTCGGGATCGGCCAGGGCTACAACAACTTCACGATGCTGCAGCTGGCCAGCGCCACCGCGACGCTGGCCTCGGGCGGCCAGCGCTTCAGGCCGCGCCTGGTGCGCGAGATCGAGGATGCGCGCACGCACGAGCGCCGGCAGGTCTCCGGCGACGCGCTGCCGCCGCTGCCGCTGCGGCCCGAGCATGTGCAACTGGTGCGCGAGGCGATGTACGGCGTGACGCAGGAGGGCACCTCGACCCGCGTCTTCGCCGGCGCGCCTTACCGCAGCGGCGGCAAGACCGGGACCGCGCAGGCCGTAGGCATTCGCCAGAGCGAGCGCTACAACGCCGCCAAGCTCGAGGAGCACCAGCGCGATCACTCGCTCTACATCGCGCTGGCGCCGCTGCCGAACCCCACGGTGGCGCTGGCCGTCGTGGTCGAGAACGCGGGCTTCGGTGCCGCGGCCGCGGCGCCGATCGCACGCCGCGTCTTCGACTACCTGCTGCTGGGCCAGTACCCGAGCGAGGAGGACATGGCGGCGACGCGCGTCGGCAAATCGGTCGCTCCGATCGGCACGCCGCGACAAGCCGACGAAGTGCCGCTGCCCGGTCTTGCCGCGCCGCCGCTGGCCGCCGCCTCCGCCGCGCCGCTTCACACGCAGGCACAGGCACAGGCGCAGACGGAGGCTTCGAGTCCGGCGCGGCCGCGGGCCGCTCCCAACCCGGACCCGGCATCGCCCGCACCCCCGCTGCGAACGGTGGCGGCGCACTCCCTGCCGGCCACGACGCGATGAACACCCTCTACGAACAGGCTACACCCTGGCAGCGCCTGCGGCCGGTGTTCACCGGCTTCGACGCGACCCTGCTGACGGCGATGCTGATCCTGGCCGCGATCGGCCTCGTGACGATGTACTCGGCCGGCTTCGACCACGGCACGCGCTTCGTCGATCACGGCCGCAACATGCTGCTCGGCCTGGCCACGCTGTTCCTGGTGATGCAGATCCCGCCGCACAAGCTGCAGCGCCTGGCGGTTCCGCTCTACCTGATCGGCATGGTGCTGGTCGTGGCGACCGCGATCCCCGGTCTGGGCATCACGCGCAAAGGGGCAACGCGCTGGCTGAACGTCGGCGTCGTGATCCAGCCCAGCGAGATCCTGAAGATCGCCGCGCCGCTGATGCTGGCCTGGTGGTTCCAGAAGCGCGAGGGCCTGCTGCGTGCGTGGGATTTCGTCGTCGCGGCGATGCTGCTGCTGCTGCCAGTGGCCCTGGTGGCCAAGCAGCCCGACCTCGGCACCGCGCTGCTGATCCTCTTCGGTGGCCTCTACGTGATCTTCTTCGCCGGCCTGTCCTGGCGACTCGTGCTGCCGGTGCTGCTGCTGGCCGCGGTCGCGATCACCGCGCTGGTGCTGGCCGGGCCGATGATCTGCGCGGATGGCGTGCAGTGGCCGGTTCTGAGACCCTACCAGCAGCAGCGCATCTGCACCTTGCTGGACCCGACGCGCGACCCGCTCGGCAAGGGCTTCCACATCCTGCAGGGCATGATCGCGATCGGTTCGGGCGGCGTCAGCGGCAAGGGCTTCATGAGCGGCACGCAGACGCACCTGGAGTTCATTCCCGAGCGCACGACCGACTTCATCTTCGCCGCCTTCTGCGAGGAGTTCGGCCTGGCCGGCGCGGCACTGCTGATGCTGGGCTTCCTCTTCCTGATCTTCCGCGGGCTGGTCATCGCCGCCGAGGCGCCGACCGTGTTCTCGCGACTGCTGGCGGCGGCGACGACGATGAGCCTCTTCACCTACGCCTTCGTCAACATGGGCATGGTCAGCGGCATCCTGCCGGTCGTGGGCGTGCCGCTGCCCTTCCTCAGTTACGGCGGCACGGCGATGATCTCGCTCGGGCTGGCGATCGGCATCCTGATGTCGGTGGCGCGCAGTCGCCGGCTGATGCAGAGCTGAGCCCGGCCGCAACCGGGTCCGCCGCGCGGTCCGATCATCCCGGTCGATGTTGCTGCTGCTGCGGTGGCGCGGCGCTGCCAGCGGGGAAGCGCACCGTGAACAGCGCGCCGGGCGCGTTCGCGCCGTTGCCTGCGCCTGCGCGCGGATGCGCGTCCTCGACCGAGATCTCGGCACCGTGGTGCTGCACGATCTCCTGCACGATCGCAAGCCCGAGGCCGGTGCCGTCGACGCCGGTGCCCAGCGTCCGGTAGAAGGGGCGGAAGACCTGCTCGCGTTCGGAGGTCGGGATTCCCGGCCCGCTGTCCTCGACCTGGAGCACCGCGACCTGGCCGAACGGATCCTCGACCACACGAGCGGTCACGGTGCCCCCGTCGGGCGTGTACTGCAGCGCGTTGTCGACGAGGTTGCGCACCAGTTCGCGCAGCAGCACCGGCTGCGCCTGGACCGTCAGCGCATGTGCGCCTTCGGGCCCTTCGTAACCCAGGTCGATGCGCTTGTCCATCGCCTTGGGAACGAAGTCGCGCACGGTCTCGCGCACCAGCGCCGCCAGGTCGACCGACTCTCGCCGCAGTGCCTGCTCGCGGTCCTCGGCGCGCGCCATCGCCAGCAGCTGGTTGACGGTGTGCGCCGCGCGCTGGCTCCCGACCGCGATCTGCTGCAGCGTGTGCTTGAGCGCGTACGGGTCGCCCTGTCCACGGTCGATCTCGCGCTCGGCGATCTCGGCCTGCGTGCGCAGCCCGGCCAGCGGCGTCTTCAGCTGGTGCGCCGCATCGGCGAGGAAATGCCGCTGTGCGCTGATCGACTGGTCCAGGCGCTGCAGCAGGTCGTTGATCGCGCGCACCAGCGGCGCCACCTCCTCGGGCACGCCGCGCTCCTCGATCGGGCTCAGGTCCGTATTGTCGCGCCGGCGGATGCGCTGCTGCAGCTCGGCCAGCGGGCGGATGCCGCGCGCCAGCGCCAGCCACACCAGCCCGACGGCCAGCGGCAGGATCACGAACTGCGGCAGGATCACGCCCTTGATGATCTCGGTGGCCAGGCGCGAGCGCTTCTCCAGCGTCTCCGCCACCTGCACCAGCGGCCCACCACCCTCGCCGCCGGCGGGCGATAGCCACAGGTAGGCCACGCGCACCGGCTCGTCGTTCATCTCCTCGTCGCGGTAGCGCACCGCGGCCGAGCCCGCCGGCTGGTCCAGCGGCACCGGCAGCTCGGCGTCGCCGGCGACAAGCTCGCCCCGCTGCCCGAGCACCTGGTAGTAGACGCGCGTCTCCTCGTCGCTGCGCAGCAAGCGCGCCATGACGCCCTCGATCTCGCGCTCGGCCCGCCCGCCGGCCGGCCCCTGTGGCGCCCCCTGCCTCGTCGCCGACGACAGCGCGCCGATCTGCGCCGTCACCTGGGCGGCCACCTCGTGCGTGAGCTCGCCGAGCTCGTGGTCGTAGGGCCGGTTCGCAATGCCCTGAGCGACGATCCAGGTGAGCGCCACGCTCATCGGCCACAGCAGCAGCAGCGGCGCGACCATCCAGTCCAGGATCTCGCCGAAGAGGGAGACTTGCTCGCGTTGGGCCATGGCACGGTGGCGCACCGGCGCGAGGGTCGATCAGCGCCCGCCTGCTGCGGCGACGCCGCGCACGCGCACGCTGCTCAGGCGGCGATCTTCTCCAGGCAATAGCCCAGGCCCCGCACCGTCGCGATGCGCACCGGTCCCTGCTCGATCTTCTTGCGCAGGCGGTGGATGTAGACCTCGATCGCGTTGTTGCTGACTTCCTCGCCCCACTCGCACAGCCGCTCGACGAGCTGGTCCTTGCTGACGAGGCGTCCGGTGCGCTGCAGCAGCACCTCGAGCAGCGAAAGCTCGCGCGCCGAGAGCTCGATCATCTGGTCGTTGATGTAGGCCACGCGCCCGGTGGCGTCGAAGGACAGCGGCCCGTGCTTGATGATGTTCGACGCCGTGCCCAGCCCGCGGCGCGTGAGCGCGCGCACGCGCGCCTCGAGTTCCTGCAGCGCGAAGGGCTTGGCCATGTAGTCGTCGGCGCCCAGATCCAGGCCCTTGACCCGCTGCTCGACGCTGTCGGCCGCGGTCAGGATCAGCACCGGCACCGCCGAGCCGCGCGCGCGCAGGCGTCGCAGCACGTCGAAGCCGTGCATCTTGGGCAGCCCCAGGTCCAGGATCAGCAGGTCGAACTCGTGCGCGGCCATTGCCGCGTCGGCCTCGGTCCCGGTGCGGACCTGATCGACCGCGTAGCCCGTGCTGCGCAGCGAGCGCAGCAGCCCGTCGGCCAGAAGCTGGTCATCTTCGGCAATCAGAATCCGCATGGCTGTCTCCCGCGTGCCGCCTCGATCCGGAGCAAGGCTCCGGCCCGGCGATCGTCTTGCGTCGTCGGCTGCCACATTCTAGGCAGCTCGCGCAGCAGCGCCCAGCCGCACGCCCCCAAAGGGGGCCCCCGCAAGAGTTCCGAAAAGGCTCGAAAGGCCGGTCCGGCTACTGTACAGACATCCAGTTTCAACGATAATGCGCCCATGAAGGAGAAACCCATGGACGCACCCGTCAAGCCGCAGAACACCGAGAAGGCCAAGGCCTTGCAGGCGGCGCTCGCCCAGATCGAGAAGCAGTTCGGCAAGGGCTCCATCATGCGGCTGGGCGAGGGCGAGAAGATCGAGGACATCCAGGTCGTCTCCACCGGCTCGCTCGGGCTGGACATCGCGCTGGGGGTCGGCGGCCTGCCGCGCGGCCGCGTGATCGAGATCTACGGCCCCGAGTCCTCGGGCAAGACGACGCTGACGCTGCAGGTCATCGCCGAGATGCAGAAGACCGGCGGCACCGCCGCCTTCATCGACGCCGAGCACGCGCTGGACATCCAGTACGCGCAGAAGCTGGGCGTGAACCTGCAGGAATTGCTGATCAGCCAGCCCGACACCGGCGAGCAGGCGCTCGAGATCGTCGACGCACTCGTGCGCTCGGGCTCGGTCGACCTGATCGTCGTCGACTCGGTGGCCGCGCTCACCCCCAAGGCCGAACTGGAGGGCGAGATGGGCGACAGCCTGCCGGGCCTGCAGGCACGGCTGATGAGCCAGGCGCTGCGCAAGCTCACCGCGACGATCAAGAAGACCAACTGCATGGTCATCTTCATCAACCAGATCCGCATGAAGATCGGCGTGATGTTCGGCAACCCCGAGACGACCACCGGCGGCAACGCGCTCAAGTTCTACTCCTCGGTGCGCCTGGACATCCGCCGCATCGGCAGCATCAAGAAGGGCGACGAGGTCATCGGCTCCGAGACCCGGGTGAAGGTCGTCAAGAACAAGGTCAGCCCGCCGTTCAAGACCGCCGAGTTCGACATCCTCTACGGCGAGGGCATCAGCCGCGAGGGCGAGATCATCGACATGGGCGTGCAGGCGCGCGTCGTCGACAAGGCCGGCGCCTGGTACGCGTACAAGGGCGAGAAGATCGGCCAGGGCAAGGACAACGCGCGCGAGTTCCTGCGCGAGAACCCCGAGCTCGCGCGCGAGATCGAGAACCGGGTGCGCGAGTCGCTGGGCGTTCCCGTGCTCGCGGCCGAGGCCCAGGCCGCGCGCGGAGAGGACGCGTAGACGCCGCCTGGCTCCGGGCGCGGGCGCTGCGCCTGCTCGCGCAGCGCGAGCACGGCCGCGCGGAGCTCGCCGCCAAGCTGCACCAGCAGCTTCGGCGGGAAGCGGCTCGGGAAGCGGCCCGTCACGCTGCGACGCCGGCCCCACAGGAACTGTTCGGTACGTCCCGGCACGCGCCGCCGGTCGTTCCGGCGGGCGAGGCGCAGACCGGCCCGGCGGATTTCGACGAGGCGTGCGCGCGCCGGCTGGTCGACGAGATCCTCGACCTCCTCGAGCAGCGCGGCCTGCTCAGCGACGCCCGCGCCGCCGAGGCGATGCTGCACGCCAGGGCGCCGCGCTACGGCACGCGGCGCCTGCGCCAGGCACTGCAGGCGCGCGCGCTGCCCGCCGAACTGGTCGAGGACGCGCTGCAGCGTACCCAGGCCAGCGAGGAGGCGCGAGCCTGCGCCGTCTGGCGGCGGCGCTTCGGCGCGCCGCCGCCGGATGCCCGCGAATTCAACCGGCAGCTGCGCTTCCTGCTCGGCCGCGGCTTCGACGCCGAACTGGCGCGGCGCGTGATCCGTAGGGGCGGCGTCAGCGAAGACGGCGATGCTTGGGGCCGCGCTGACGAGGAGTCCTCGCAGGATCCGATCGACAGCGCGAAGGAAGCCGGCTCCGCCGGGGCGACCGAGGCCGCCTTCGACGACCGTGGCCAGGCGGGGGCGAACGAGGCCGAAGCGCACGTCGATGGCAGCGCCGAGCGGCGATGGCCGTCGTCACCATCGCGTCGGCCAAGGTAAACCCTAGGCGCCTGCTACAGTCCGAAACCCGGCCGGTCGACTCGCGCGGCAAGGCCAACGCCGGGTCGTGCGGCACCCTTGGGCGCTGCATTCGCCTTGGCGCACCCCATCCCCGACGAGGACCGACGCATGAAGATCCACGAATACCAGGCCAAGGAATTGCTGCGCGCGCACGGCGTGCCGGTACCGCGGGGTTATCCCGCTTTCAGCGTGCGCGAGGCCGAGGAGGCCGCGCAGAAGCTCGGCGGCTCGGTCTGGGTCGTGAAGGCACAGATCCACGCCGGCGGCCGCGGCAAGGGCGGCGGCGTCAAGCTCGCGCGCTCGATGGCCGAGGTGACGCAGCTGGCCACGCAGATCCTGGGCATGCAGCTCGTCACCCACCAGACCGGCCCGGCCGGGCAGAAGGTGCGCCGGCTGCTGGTCGAAGAAGGTGCGGACATCCGCAAAGAGTACTACGCCGCGGTGCTCACCGACCGCGCGACGCAGAAGGTCTGCGTGATGGCCTCGTCGGAAGGCGGCATGGACATCGAGGAGGTCGCGCACAAGACGCCCGAGAAGATCCTCAAGGTCTTCGCCGATCCGCTGGCCGGCCTCTCCGACGCGCAGGCGCTCGAGCTCGCGCGCGGCATCGGCGTGCCCGAGGCCAGCCAGCCGCAGGCCGTGGACGTGTTCAAGAAGCTCTACGCCTGCTACATGGACACCGACGCGAGCCTGGCCGAGATCAACCCGCTGATCCTCGAAGGCTCGGGCGCGATCAAGGCGCTGGACGCCAAGTTCAACTTCGACGCCAACGCGCTCTACCGCCACCCCGAGATCGTCGCCTACCGCGACCTCGACGAGGAGGATCCGGCCGAGGTCGAGGCGAGCAAGTTCGACCTCAGCTACATCAGCCTGGACGGCAACATCGGCTGCCTGGTCAACGGCGCGGGCCTGGCGATGGCGACCATGGACACGATCAAGCTCTTCGGCGGCGAGCCCGCCAACTTCCTCGACGTCGGCGGCGGCGCCAGCGCCGAGAAGGTCACCGAAGCCTTCAAGATCATGCTCAAGAACCCCAAGGTCAAGGGCATCCTCGTCAACATCTTCGGCGGCATCATGCGCTGCGACACCATCGCCGAAGGCGTGGTCGTCGCCTGCCGCGCGGTCAACCTCTCGGTGCCGCTGGTCGTGCGCATGAAGGGCACGAACGAGGACATCGGCAAGAAGATGCTGGCGGAGTCCGGCCTGCCGATCATCAGCGCCGACACCATGGCCGAGGCCGCGACCAAGATCGTCGCCGCCGTCCAGTGATCCCGAAGGAACGAACATGAGCATCCTCATCAACAAGGACACCCGCGTCATCACCCAGGGCATCACCGGCAAGACCGGGCAGTTCCACACGCGCATGTGCGTGGCCTACGCCAACGGAGCGAACTGCTTCGTCGCCGGCGTCAACCCGAAGAAGGCGGGCGAGAACTTCGAGGGCATCCCGATCTACGCCAGCGTCAAGGACGCCAAGGCGCAGACCGGGGCCACGGTGAGCGTCATCTACGTGCCGCCGGCTGGCGCCGCCGCGGCGATCTGGGAGGCGGTCGAGGCCGATCTGGACCTGGCCATCTGCATCACCGAGGGCATCCCCATCAAGGACATGCTGGAAGTGCGCAACAAGATGAAGGCCAAGGAGGCCGCGGGCGGCAAGAAGACGCTGCTGCTGGGCCCCAACTGCCCCGGGACGATCACCCCCGACGAGATCAAGATCGGCATCATGCCCGGTCACATCCACAAGAAGGGGCGTGTGGGCGTCGTCAGCCGCTCGGGCACGCTGACCTACGAGGCGGTGGCGCAGCTCACCGAACTGGGCATCGGCCAGAGCAGCGCGGTGGGCATCGGCGGCGACCCGATCAACGGCTTGAAGCACATCGACGTGATGCGCCTCTTCAACGAGGACCCGGACACCGACGCGGTGATCATGATCGGCGAGATCGGCGGCCCCGACGAGGCCGACGCCGCGCGCTGGTGCAAGGCCAACATGAAGAAGCCGGTCGTCGGCTTCATTGCCGGCGTCACCGCGCCCCCGGGCAAGCGCATGGGTCATGCCGGCGCGCTGATCTCCGGCGGCGCCGACACCGCCGACGCCAAGCTGGCGATCATGGAGGAGTGCGGCTTCAAGGTGACGCGCAACCCCTCGGAGATGGGCAAGCTGCTGAAGGCCCTGCTCTGAGGCGCCGCTGACGCGCCGACACGCTGACGCGCCAAGGCGCGCCGGCCTCCCTCGCCCTCCCCTTCGCCCCCCCTCGCCGCCCTGATGGACTACCTCTTCCTGCCCGAGTTCTGGGTTGCCGTCGGCCAGATCATCCTGATCGACATCCTGCTGGGCGGCGACAACGCGGTCGTCATCGCGCTGGCCTGCCGCAAGCTGCCGCCAGAGCAGCGCACCAAGGGCATCCTGTGGGGCACCGCGGGCGCGATCGTCCTGCGCGTCATCCTCATCTTCTTCGCGCTGCAGCTGCTGGCCATTCCGGCGCTCAAGCTCATCGGCGCGCTGCTGCTGGTGTGGATCGGCGTCAAGCTGCTCCTGCCGGAGGAAGAGGACGGCCACGGCAACATCGAGGGCAGCGACCGCCTCTGGGGTGCGGTGAAGACGGTGATCGTCGCCGACCTGGTGATGAGCCTGGACAACGTCATCGCGATCGCCGGCGCGGCCGAGGCCTCGGGCGGCGACCACGGCATGGTGCTGGTCGTCTTCGGCATCGTGGTCAGCATCCCGATCATCATCTGGGGCAGCCAGATGGTGATCAAGCTGATGGACCGCTTCCCGCTGATCATCACCGGCGGCGGCATGCTGCTGGGCTGGATTGCCGGCACGATGGCAGTCACCGACCCGGCGCTCGTCAATCCGGAGGTGCTGCCGCAGCTGCCCAAGCTCGCGGTGACCGACATCCAGCGCTACCTCGCCGGAAGCATCGGTGCACTGCTTGTGCTCGTGCTGGGCAAGGTGCTCGCGGCGCGCAAGGCGCCGGCGGCGGTGCCGGCAGCCGGCGTTCCGGCGACCGCAGCCGCCAAGGCGGCGGTCGCACCGACCGGACGCATGCGCCGCATCCTTCTGGCCGTCGACGGATCGTCCCCGTCGATGCGCGCCGTCGAGCATGTGCTGGCGATGCGCCGCGAGTTCAGCGACCCTCAAGCCGTCGACCTGCACCTGCTGCACGTCCAGTACCAGGTTCCCGGTGACGTCGCGCGCTTCGTGACCAAGGAAGCCTTGGCCGAGTACCGGGCCGAGCAGGCCGACCAGGCCCTGGCCGGCGCGCGCGCCGCGCTGCGCGCAGCCGGGCTGCCGTTCAAGGAGCACCAGCGCGTGGGTTCGCCCGGTCCGACGATCGCCGAAGTCGCAGCTGCCGAACAGTGCGACCTCGTCGTGCTCGGCACGCGCGGCCAGGGCATGACGAGCACGGCGCTGCTGGGTTCGGTGGCGCAGAGCGCGCTCGAGCACAGCCCGGTTCCGGTGCTTCTGGTGAAGTAGCAGGCCGCGACCGCGATGACGCCAGCCACTGGCGCCCACTGAGCCCGTGAGTACCGGCGCGGATCCGGGCGCGGGCGCAGCGCCCAGCCTGGGCGGCTACCGGCTCCTGCGCCTGCTCGGGCGCGGCGGCGTCGGCGAGGTCTACGAAGCGCTCCATGCCGACGGTCAACGCGTTGCGCTGAAGACCTTCCGCCTGCCGTCGGACGAACTGGGCCTGGCCGCCGAGGCCTTCGAGCGCGAAGCCGAGCTGGGCCGGCGGCTCGTGCACCCGGGCATCGTGCGCATGCTGGGCGGCGGCAGCGACGGCGAGCATGTCTTCCTCGCGATGGAGTACGTCGACGGCCACGACCTACGCCGGCACACCGTCCGCAGCGCGCTGCTCCCGCTGCCGCGCGTGCTCGAGATCGCCAGTCAGGTCGCGGGCGCACTGGCCGCGGCCCACGCGCTCGGCGTCGTGCATCGCGACATCACCCCCGGCAACGTGCTGATCGAAGACGGCAGCGGTGCGGTCAAGGTCACCGACTTCGGCCTGGCGCGCCTTGGCGACGCCTTCCACAGCCGGACCGGCATCGTCGCCGGCACCCCCGCCTACATGGCTCCCGAGCAGCTCGCCGAAGGCGCGATCGGCCCGGGCACCGACCTCTACGCGCTGGGCGTGCTCGTCTTCGAACTGCTCACCGGCCGCCTGCCCTTCGAAGCGTCGTCGCTCGGCCAGTTGCTGCAGCTCGTCGGCCGCCAGACGGCGCCACGGGTCGACACCCTGCGCCCGGACATCCCTGCGGCCGTTGCCGCACTCGTCGCCGAGCTGCTCGAACCACGCCTCGATCGGCGTCCGGCGAGCGCAGGCGCGGTGGCCGGGCGTTTCGCCCGATGCGCGGCGGCGTCCGGAGCTGAGCGGCTGAGCGGCTGAGCCACACGACTCGCACGCCGCGGCCGACGCATCGATCTCCCCACCCGCGGACCGAAGTCACACGCGCCGCGCGTTTTCCGTTGCGAGCGGCGGGAAGAAGCGTTGCACAATCGTTGACCCCTCCTGGCAAGCCGCCGCGCCCGCCCGTGCCTCTGACGATCGAGCTCTCCGCCGCCGTGGATCCTGGCCGGCAGCGCAGCAACAACGAGGATGCCGTCGCACTGGACGAAGGCATCAAGCTCGCGGTGCTGGCGGACGGCATGGGCGGCTACAACGCCGGCGAGGTCGCCAGCAACATGGCGACCGCCTTCATCCGTACCGAGCTCGGCCGCTGGCTGCGCGAAGCGCAGGATCACGCCAGCGACGCCGAGGTGCGCCGCGCAATGGACATCTGCGTCGACAACGCCAACCGCGCGATCTTCAACGCCGCCAACTCCAATCCTCAGTACGCGGGCATGGGCACGACGCTGGTCGTCGCGGTGTTCCGCGACACGCGATTGCTCGTCGGCCATGTCGGCGACTCGCGCGCCTACCGATTGCGCGACGGGCGGCTGCAGCAGCTCACCCGGGACCATTCATTGCTTCAGGAGCAGATCGACGCCGGCCTCATCACGCCCGAGCAGGCCGCCTTCTCCGCCAACAAGAACCTGGTGACGCGCGCCGTCGGGGTCGAGGACACGGTGCTGCTCGAGACGCACCAGCACGAGGTGCAGCCCGGCGACATCTACCTGATGTGCTCCGACGGCCTCTCCGACATGCTCGACGATGCCGCGATGGTGCAGCTGTTGCTCTCGAACGATTCGCTGGATGCGGCCTGCTCCAGGCTCATCGACGCCGCCAATGACGCGGGCGGAAAGGATAATATCTCGGTGATTCTGGGGCGCGCCTGCGGCGGCGCGAGTCCGGCGGGTCGATTCTGGTGGCCGTTCCGACGCTGATCCGGCGCCGGCCCGACTCGGGCGCCGGGCGACGGGGCGGCAAGACCACACAGGTTTCGACGCGCCGATCATGATTGGCGCCGTGAAGAGCGCCCTGCCCGCTGCGGCCGGCAGCAGGTGAGTACGAGGACACGCATGGGCAAGCTGGTGGTATCGCTGGACGGGGTGGTGATCAAGGAAGTGCAGATCACCAAGGACAAGACCACGCTCGGTCGGCGCCCCTACAACGACATCGTGATCGACAACCTGGCCGTCAGCGGCGAGCATGCCGTGCTGCAGATGGTGGGTGCCGACGTCTTCATCGAGGACCTCAACAGCACCAACGGCACCTACATCAACGGCAAGGCGATCAAGAAGCAGCTGCTCACGCACAACGACACGGTCGAAGTCGGCAAGTACAAGATCAAGTATCTGGTCGACGACGGCCAGGACTACGAGAAGACGATGATCATGCGGCCCGGCGCCACCCCGCCGGCGTTCGCGCCCGCGGCAGCCGGAGCCGCCGGTGCAGGCGGCCCTTCGGCGATCATCAAGGTGCTCAACGGCGCTGCCGCCGGCCGGGAGGTGGCGCTGACCAAGGTCGTCACCACCGTCGGCAAGCCCGGCGTGCAGGTGGCCTCGATCACCAAGCGGCCGAGCGGCTACGCCTTCGCGCACGTCGAGGGCGCAACGCGCCCGAGCGTCAACGGCGTGCCGCTGGTCGGCGACTCGGTGCCGCTGCGCAACGGCGACGTCATCGAGCTTGCCGGCACGCAGATGCAGTTCATCCACCGCTGATCGCGCGCGGGTCACGCCTCCCGAGCGGAGGCCGGCCCGACCCTCCCGATCGTCGAATCCTCCTGGCCTGGCCAACGACCGTGAAGCCCGTCACGGCCGGGCCTTCTGCCTGACGCCCCGTCGCTTTCGGGCGACCCGTTTGCGACTTCGGCGTCTTGCCCGCATGCGTCGCGCGGCGCAGCATCGGCCCCTTCGCCAACGCATTCCGGCACGGCCTCGATCGACGCGCCGTCCGCGCTCCACGGCATCATGCAGATCCGCGTCCTGGGTTGTTCGGGCTCCATCGCTGCCGGCAGCCGCACCACGTCCTTTCTTGTCGACGAAACGATCCTGATCGACGCCGGCACCGGCGTCGGGGACCTCACGCTCGACGAGATGGTGCAGATCGACCACGTGTTCCTGACGCACTCGCACCTGGACCATGTGCTGGCGATCGCGCTGCTGGCCGACAGCGTCACCCGCGCCCGCCGCGCGCGCCGGCGTCCCCCGATCCAGGTGCACGCGCTGCGCGAGACGCTGGAGGCCCTGCGCACGCACGTCTTCAACGGGGTCATCTGGCCGGACTTCACCCGCCTGCCCGAGCCCGCGGCGCCGGTGCTTGCGCTCGTCCCGATCGGCCTGGGTCAGTGCGTGCAGGCGGGCGGGATCAGCGTCGAGGCGCTTCCGGCCTCGCATACCGTACCCGCCCTCGGCTACGCGGTCAGCGATCCCGCACGATCCGACCGGGGCGCCTGGGTGTTCACCGGTGACACCGGCCCCAACCCCGAACTGTGGGTGCGCCTGGAATCGATGAAGGTGCACTCGCTGGTGATCGAGACCGCGTTCCGCGACGACGAGCGCGTGCTGGCCGAGATCAGCCAGCACCTGTGTCCCGCACGCCTGCGCGGGGAACTCGAGCAGCTGCGAACGCCCACCGACGTGTACATCACGCACGTCAAGCCGGGCGAACTCGACGCCGTGATGAGCGCGATCGCCGCTCAGCCCTGCGCACACCGCATCCGGGCACTGGTCACCGGACAGCGCATCGAACTGTAGGTCCCAGCGCCGTCGGCGAAGCGCAGGCTTCGCAAAGCCCGCGGATTCGAATTCGCGGGCTTTGTCCATCCGTCCAAACCCTGCCCCGCCCGAAAACGGGTGAAGGGGCGCGCCTGCTAAGCTCGCGCCAGCTTGCGCCCGCCACCCGATGGATCTCGCCACCTTCCTCGTCCAGTGCCTGAACGCCGTGCAGTACGGG
>JAIXKN010000037.1 GCA_026932425.1 Burkholderiales bacterium | reverse complement strand
GCGCTCACGCGCGAGGCGCTTGCGGCATGAGGTTTCGCGACCTCAGCGTGGCCCTGGTCGGGCCCCTGCCGCCGCCGGCCGGGGGGATGGCCAACCAGACGCGGCAGCTCGCCGAACTGCTGCGCGGCGAAGGCGCGCGGGTCGAGCTGGTACCGACGAATCCGCCCTACCGCCCGGCCTGGGTCGGCCAAGTCCGTGGCCTGCGCGCGCTGGCCCGCCTGCTGCCCTACCTGCACGCGCTCTGGCGCGCCGCGGGGCGCAATCGCGTCATGCACCTGATGGCCAACTCCGGCTGGTCCTGGCATCTGTTCGCCGCGCCCGCCATCGGCGTCGCATGGCTGCGCGGGCAGCCTGTCGTCGTCAACTATCGCGGCGGCGAGGCGGGCGAGTTCCTGCAGCGCTCGGGTCGCCTCGTGCGCGCCGGCATGCGCCGCGCGGCGGCGCTCATCGTGCCCTCGGGCTTTCTGCAGGAGGTCTTTGCGCGTCACGGCATGCCCGCCCAGGTGGTCCCCAACGTCGTCGACCTGCAGCGCTTTCGCCCGGCCGAAGATCGCGACGAACAGGCACCTGCCGCCGCGCCGCCGCAGATCCTCGTCGCGCGCAACCTGGAGGCGATCTACGACAACGCCACCGCGCTGCGCGCCTTCGCAGAGGTGCTGAGGCAGCGGCCCGCAGCGCGGCTCGTCGTCGCCGGCACCGGGCCGCAGGAAGCGGCGCTGCGCGCGCTCGCCGTCGAGCTCGGCATCGCGGGGCAGGTCGAGTTCTGCGGCCGCCTGGACCGCGACGCGATGGCGGCGCGGCTGCGCGGCTGCCGCATTTCGCTCAACCCGAGCCGTGTCGACAACATGCCCAACTCGGTGCTGGAGGCGCTGGCCAGCGGCGTGCCGGTGGTGAGCACCGCCGTCGGCGGCGTGCCGTTCATCGTGCGCGACGGCGTGACCGCGCTTCTGGTCCCGCCCGGCGATCACGAAGCGATGGCCCGGGCGCTGCTGCGCGTGCTCGATGATCCGATGCTTGCCCGGCAACTGCGCGAGGCGGGCCTGCGCGAGGTGCAGCGCTACACCTGGACGCAGGTGGCGCCGGTTCTCGAACGCGTGTATGCGCAAGCCTGCGCGCCCGCGGCCGCGCGCCGCGCGGCGTGAGCGCAAGCGCGTGACCGCCATGAGCTCGCCGCGCAATCCAAGTCCCGTCGGACCGACATGAAAGTCACCGTCATCGGCACCGGCTACGTCGGTCTGGTCACAGGGGCCTGCCTCGCGGAGATGGGCAACCATGTCGTCTGCCTCGATGTCGACGAAGCCAAGATCCGGCTTCTGAACGACGGCGGGATCCCTATCCACGAGCCGGGCCTGCAGGACCTGGTGCAGCGCAACGCCGCGGCCGGACGGCTGCAGTTCACCACTGATGCCGCGAGTGCCGTTGCGCACGGCACGCTGCAATTCATTGGTGTGGGTACGCCGCCGGACGAGGACGGATCGGCCGATCTGCAGTACGTGCTGGCTGCGGCGCGCAGCATCGGACAGCACATGACCGACTACAAGGTCATCGTCGACAAGAGTACGGTCCCCGTGGGCACCGCCGACAAGGTGCGGGAGACCGTGCGCGCAGTGCTCGACCGGCGCGGGCTTTCGGACCTCGGTTTTGCCGTCGTCTCCAATCCCGAATTCCTGAAGGAGGGCGCTGCCGTCGAAGACTGCATGCGCCCGGACCGCATCATCCTCGGCGCCGACGACGAGCGCGCGATCCTGCTGATGCGCGCGCTCTACACCCCCTTCATGCGCAACCACGACCGGCTGCACCTGATGGACCTGCGCAGCGCCGAATTCACCAAGTACGCGGCCAACGCGATGCTGGCCACGCGCATCAGCTTCATGAACGAGCTCGCGCGCCTGGCCGAGCGCGTCGGTGCCGACATCGAGATGGTGCGCCGCGGCATCGGCAGCGACCCGCGCATCGGCACCCACTTCCTCTACCCCGGCACCGGCTACGGCGGCAGCTGCTTCCCCAAGGACGTGAAGGCGCTGATTCGTACGGGCGAGGAAAACGACGTCGAGCTGGAGATTCTCCGGTCCGTCGAGCGCGTCAACGAGCGGCAGAAGCAGGTGCTCGTCGACAAGGCGGTGGCGCGCTTCGGCGCCAACCTCAGCGGCCGAACCTTCGCGCTCTGGGGCCTGGCCTTCAAGCCCAACACCGACGACATGCGCGAGGCGCCGAGCCGTGTGATCATCGCCGAGCTGCTCGCGCGTGGTGCGCGCGTGCAGGCCTACGACCCGATCGCCACCGACGAAGCCCGGCGCGTGCTTCAGGGCATGGAACGCCTGAGCTTCTGCGCCAATGCGCACGAGGCCCTGGCGGGCGCCGATGCGCTGCTCGTCGTCACCGAGTGGAAGGAGTTCCGCAACCCCGACTTCGAGTTCATCAAGCAAAGCCTCGCGCAGCCGGTGATCCTCGACGGGCGCAACCTCTACGATCCGGCGCTGATGCGCTCGCTCGGGATCGAGTACCAGGGCATCGGGCGCGGTGCCGCGCGGGCGCCCCGCTGACACCATCGACGAGCAGGATGACCAAGAGCCTCTACACACGCGCCGTCTCCGGCCTGCTCTTCCCGCTGCACGAACGGCTGAAGGGGCACGAGAGCGTGGCGGTCCGCCGCGCGCTCGAAGACTCGCAGTGGTGGCCGCGCGAGCGTCTGGAGGCGCTGCAGCTCCAGCGCCTGCGCACGCTGCTCACCGACATCGGCCAGCACGTGCCTTACTACCGCGAGCTCTTCGCGCGCCTGCGCTTCGATCCCGCTGCCGTGAAGTCGCTTGGCGACCTGCAGGCGCTGCCGCTGCTGACCAAGGCCGATATCCGCGCCCACACCGAAGGCTTCAAGCACGACGAGGCGCAAGGTCTTGCGCGATTCAACACGGGCGGCTCCTCCGGCGAGCCGCTCGTCTTCTACATCGGCAAGGAGCGTGTGAGCCACGACGTCGCCGCCAAGTGGCGCGCCACGCGCTGGTGGGGCGTGGATATCGGCGACCCCGAGATCGTGCTCTGGGGTTCTCCGATCGAGCTCGGCGCGCAGGACCGCGTGCGGGCACTGCGTGACAAGCTGCTGCGCACGACCCTGCTGCCGGCCTTCGAGATGAGCGAGAACAAGCTCGACGGCTTCGTCGCCGCGATCCGCGCGCGGCGCCCGAAGATGCTCTTCGGCTACCCGAGCGCGCTCAGCCACATCGCGCGCCACGCGCAGGCGCGCGGCCAGCGCATGGACGACCTGGGCATCGCCGTGGCCTTCGTCACCAGCGAGCGCCTCTACGACGAGCAGCGCGAGACGATCGCGCGCGTCTTCGGCTGCCGCGTGGCCAACGGCTACGGCGGGCGCGACGCCGGCTTCATCGCCCACGAATGCCCGCAAGGCGGCATGCACCTGACCGCCGAGGACGTGATCGTCGAACTGCTCGACGCCCAGGGCCAACCGGTGCCGGGCGGCGAGGCCGGCGAGATTGTCGTCACGCACCTGGCCACGCGCGACTTCCCCTTCGTGCGCTACCGCACCGGCGACGTCGCCGTCATGGGCAGCGCGCCCTGCGCCTGCGGCCGCGGCCTGCCCACGCTGCGCGAGATCCAGGGCCGCAGCACCGACTTCGTCGTCGCCGCCGACGGCACCGTGATGCACGGCCTGGCGCTGATCTACATCCTGCGGGATCTGCCCGGCGTGCAGGGCTTCAAGATCGTGCAGCACACGCGCGAGCGCACCGAGGTGCAGATCGTCGCCGGCCCCGGATTCGACCGCGCCGGCCGCGCGCCCGAGATCGTCGCCGGCTTTCGGCGGCGGCTGGGGCAGGCGGTGAGCATCGATCTGCGCTTCGTCGACGCCATCACGGCGGAGAAGTCGGGGAAATTTCGCTACGTTGTGAGCAAAGTCCGGCCGGAGGTGGCGGGCCATGCGTGACCTGTTCGTTGCGGCGATCGTCTTCGGCGCCTTGCCCTTCATCCTGAAGCGCCCGTTCCTGGGCATCCTGCTGATGGCCGGCCTCGGCTACCTGAACCCGCACCGCCTGTGCTATGGCTTCATGCTCAGCACACCCGTCGTGATGATCGTGGCGCTCGTCACGTTCGTGGGCATGCTTGTCTCCAGGGAAGCCAAGCGCATGGTGTGGAGTCGTGAGGTGGCCATCCTCGTGATCTTCATCCTGTGGATGGGAATCACGACGACGCAGGCCTTGTACTTCGATCTGGCGATCATCCAGTATGAGAAGGTCATCAAGATTCAGATCTTGACCTTCATGACGCTGCTGCTGCTGACCAGCCGCGAGCGGGTGCACCTGTTGATCTGGGCAATCGTCCTGTCGCTGGGCTTCTACGGCGTGAAGGGCGGCCTCTTCACCATTGCCAACGGCGGCGCCTATCGCGTCCAGGGTCCGCCCGGTACGTTCATCGAGGGCAACAACGAGCTGGCCCTGGCGTTGGTGGTCACGATCCCACTCATCCGGTACCTGCACCTGACCGAGAAGAACAAGCTGGTCCGCCTCGGCCTTGCCGCCGGCATGTTCCTCACCGCGCTGGCCGCCATCGGCTCGCAGTCGCGCGGCGCGCTGGTCGCGCTCATCATCACCGGCACGATCTTCTGGTGGAAGTCGCGCAACAAGTTCATCACCGCGGCCTTCGTCGGCGTGGTCGCGGTGGTCGTGCTCAACGTGATGCCGCCCGAGTGGTTCGAGCGCATGCAGACCATCGAGACCTACGGCGAGGACGCCTCAGCGCAGGGTCGCATCAACGCGTGGTGGACGGCCTACCATCTTGCCAACGCGCGCTTGTTCGGCGGCGGCTTCGAGACCTGGCAGGCGGGGGCATTCGCGCTCTACGCCCCCGACCCGACCAACGTCCGTGACGTGCACAGCATCTACTTCGAGGTGTTGGGCGAGCATGGCTGGATCGGTCTCGCGCTCTTCCTGTCGCTGCTCGGGCTCACCTGGCTCAAGTGCGGTTCGATCATTCGCATGACGCGCAAGCGGCCGGACGACACCTGGGCCCGTGACCTGGCGGCGATGATCCAGGTCAGCCTCATCGGCTACGCGTCGGCGGGCGCCTTCCTGGGCCTGGCCTACTTCGACTATTTCTATCACCTGGTCGCCATCGTCGTCGTGCTGTACACCATCGTTCCTAAGCCGCAGGCGGCTTTGGCGAAGACGAAGCAGGAGGTGCCGGCGCCGCAGGCCCCGCGGGCGCCGCTCACCCTCGGTTCCGCGCTCGCCAACCTGCGCTCCGGTTGAGCGGACCGCGCGCTGGGCAGTCGCCCGCATCTTCGGTGCCCTCTATCAGGTGAACGGGCTACTCGTGACCGCCCCGACGCTGCTTGGCGCCTGGCTGCTCGCCGTCGCGCTGGTGGTGGGACTCTTCCGCCGCTCGCTCGCGCGGCTCTGGCGCGAACCGGTGCTGCGTGTTCCCGTCCTCATCGTCGAGAGCGACGACTGGGGCGCCGGGCCGCTGGCGCAGGCCGAGGCCTTGCAGCGCATCGGCGACGTGCTGCAAGGCCACCGCGACGCTGCCGGCCGCACGGCGGTGATGAGCCTGGCGCTGGTGCTGGCGGTGCCCGACGGGCCGGCGATCGCGCGCAGCGGGCAGTACCGGGCGGTCGCGCTCGACTCACCGTGCTTCGCACCGATCCACGAGGCGCTGCGGGAGGGCGTCGCACGCGGCGTCTTCGCCCTGCAGTTGCACGGCATGGAGCACTACTGGCCGCCGACGCTGATGGCCAGCGCCGATCCCGCGGTGCGGGCCTGGCTGCACCAGCCGGTTCCGGCGACGACCGAGGACCTGCCATCGCCTCTGCAAAGCCGCTGGGTCGACGCGCGCACGCTGCCTTCGCGGCCCCTGGGGGCTGCCGAGATCGCCGCCGCCGTCGCCGCCGAGGTGCAGGCCTACGCGCGCATCGTCGGCGAACCGCCGCGCGTGGTGGTCCCGCCGACCTTCGTGTGGACGCGCGAGGTCGAGCAGGCTTGGGCTGCGGCCGGGCTGCGCTGCGTGGTCACCCCGGGATGGCGGTACCCGGCGCGCGGCGCAGATGGGCTGCCCTGCGGCGACGAGGGCCCGATCATCAACGGCGAGCGCAGCGGCGAGATCGGGTACCTGGTGCGCACCGACTATTTCGAACCGGTGCGAGGGCGCGGCGCGGCGCACGCGCTGGGCGTCTTCGAGCGCAAGACGGCCGAGGGCCGTCCCTGCCTGCTCGAGAACCATCGCGACAACTTCATCGTTGACGCGAAGACCCGTGATCAGGCGCTGGTCGAACTCGATGCGTTGCTCGCCGGGGTGCGACAGCGACGGCCGGACGTGCGCTTCATGTCGACCTGGGAGCTGCACACGATCGTGCAGCGCCAGGATCCGGACTGGCTTGTTGCCGGCACGCGGGAGCGGATCGGGTTCGTCTGGGAGCGACTGCGGGGGCAGGGGCGACTCTGGATACTGCTCCGACTCCTTGGCGTGGCGGCTCTCGGCAATGCCGCGATCCGGCTCGCGGCGCGCAGCCCGGGCGGCCGTTGAGGCGCCGGTTTCCTCGCTGCGCGATCAGCTTGCGACGAGTTCGCGGATCAGCGCCACCCGGCGCTCCGGCGTGAAGTGCGCCAGCACCCGTTCGCGGCCCGTTTCCCCCAGGCGTTGCGCAAGCGTCGGCTCCTGCAGCAGCCGTGCCAGTCCGTCCTCGATCGCGTCGACGCGCTCGCCGTCCACGCGCAGTCCGTTGACGCCGTCTTCCACCGCCGAACCGGTGCCGCCGGTGCAGCCGGCCAGCGCCGGCTTGGCGCAGGCGTTGGCTTCGAGGTAGACGATGCCGAAGCCCTCGGTGTCGCCGTCGATGTCGCGGTTGGGCATCGCGAACAGGTCGCAGGCGTTGTACCAGCGCGGCAGGTCCTCCGGTTCGACGTGGCCCAGCAGATGCAGGCGATCGCTCACGCCCAGTTCCCGCGCCAGTTGCTCGAGGTAGTCCCAGTCCTCACCCTTGCCGACGATCGCGTGATGCACGTCGATGCCGCGCGCGACCAGCCCGGGCAGCGCGCGCACGACGTGGTCGAAGCCCTTGCGCCGCTGCAGCCGGCCCACCGAGAGCACGAGCCGGTGTGCGGGGCCAAGGCCAATGCCCGCGCGCAGGTCCTCGTGCGCGAGGCCGGGCCGGAAGCGCTCGGGGTCGACGACCGGGTAGGCCATCACGATCCGCTGCGGCGGTACGCCGATCAGCGAGCGCAGCGTATCGCGCGTGAAGTCGCTGTTGGCGATCACGGCGTCGGCGTGCCGCAGCGCGAAGCACATGGCCTGGAACTTCCGACCGCGGCCCCAGCCCGTCAGCTCCTCGCCGTGGGCGAAGATGAGGACCTTCGCGCGGCACAGCCGCGCCACGCCCCAGGCGATCAGGCCCTCGGGCAGCGCGCGTCCGGCCAGTACCGCCGCAAAGCGATGCCGCAGTGCAAGGCGCAGCGCGCGCGCGAACATGCGCAGATACATCGCCAGCGATTCCGGCCGCATCCACGTGTAGCGCCGCAGGTTCAGGCGGTGCACGCTGTTCGGGTGGCCGATGTCGAAGGCAGTGTCGCCCGGCACCGCGGCCGTCACCACGTGGATCGAGCGACCGCCCAGGCGACGGCAGTCGTCCTCGAACATGACCGCGGTGCCGCCCTTGGTCGGCAGGTACAGCTCGGTCAGCATCAGCAGCGGCCGCTCGCCCGCCTGCGGCCAGCCCATCACCTTTGCATAAAGGGTTTCGTAGCGCGCGGCGACGACCCCGATCGCGTAGAGCCGCTGGGCCTCCTGCCGCGCCAGGCCGCCCATCTCCCCTTCCTGCGCTCCGAACACGCGCCGCAGCGCGGCCGCCAGGCTGGCTACATCATCGGGTTCGTAGAGCGCGCCGGTCCGCCCCTCGGTGATCAGCTCCTGGCTGCCGCTGGCGCGGGCCGCGATGCTGGGCAGGCCGGATGCCATCGCCTCGAGCACCACGTTCGGCAGGCCCTCCTTGTACGAAGGCAGGATCAGTGCGTCGGCACAGCGGTAGTAAGGGCGCACGTCGGCGTGGAAATCGTGCAGCGCAAAGCGATCCGGGTGCGCGCGAGCAAGTGCGCCCAGGCGTGCATGCAGCTGTCCGTCGGGATCGTCGCGGCTCTGCGGCCCGACGGCGAGGAGCAGCGCGTCGGTGCCGAAGGCGTCGTTCGCGATCCATTGCTCGGCCAGCCAGAGGATGTTCTTGCGCTGATCGAGCACGCCGACGAAGAGCGCGATGCGGCGGTCGAGCGGCAATCCCATGTGTTCACGCAGCGCCGCCGCTTCGCCCGGCGACCCTGGCGCGAAGCGAGCGAGGTCGACCCCGTTGGGCAGATGGTCGATGCGGCGCGGCGCAATGCCACCCTGCACGAACTCGTTCACCAGGTCCTTGCTGATGCCGACGCAGGCGTCGACGCGTCGAAGCATGAAGCGGTGGATGCGGCCGACCAGACCCCGGTTCAGTCCGAGCAGGTCGTCGCGGGCGAGACTCGCCTTCACCACCGACTTGAGGCCCAGCAGCCGGGCCAGCGGCCCGACGAAAGCATGCGTGTAATAGGCGCCGTGGCTGTGCAGGATGTCGAAGTCCTTCCGCCGCCGCCACACGTAGCGCAGCATGTTCAGCCAGAGCCGGAACTCGCGGTGCTTGCGCAGCCGGCCGGGCTCCAGCCGCCGCACCGCGAAGCCATCCACTTCCGCGGTCTCCTCCAGTCCGGGCCAGCGGTTGGTGATGAACTCCACGTGGTGGCCCCGCCGGCGCAGTTCGCGTGCGAGCGTCAGCGCCTGCAGCGCGGCGCCGCTGTACTGCGGCGCCAGGTAGGCGGTGTACATCAACACCCGCAGCGGGCGAGCCGCGGGGAAGGCGGGCAAGGCCGAGATCCTCGACAGCGAGGACGGCGGCGCCGACTCGGAGGTCGGAGAAATCGGTTCAGGCACGTGGCGGCGGACAGTCGAGGTCTTCATGGGCATCGAGCCAGGCACCCAGGACCACCAGCGTCCAGACGCGGAACAGCTGCCGCTGCTCGCCGCTCATGCAGCGTCGCGCATGCGCTTGCACCGCTTCGGGCTGCAGGAACCCGCGTCCAAGCCAGCGCCCTTCGAGCACGTACTGCCGGACCAGCGCGTAGTCGTCGCCGGCCAGGAAATCGTGCAGCGGGAAGGTGAAGCCGCGCTTGGGTCCGTCCCAGATGTCGGGTGGTACGTAGCGTGCCAGAAGCGTCGACAGGATGCGCTTGGGCTGCCCCGGCAAATGGCGCCACTTCGTGGGGAGTTGCCGCAGAAAGGCGTTCAGGTCGCGGGCGCAGAACGGAAAACGCAGGTCCAGGCCGCTGAGCCGCATCGCCTGCGTCAGCCGGTCGCCGGGCATGGCGTCGTAGAGCGCGCTGTAACGCTCGAAATGGGCGTGGCGCGGAAAACGCGAGAAGGTGCGGTAGAACGCCGTCTCCTCGAGCCGGGCAGGCTCGCCGGTCAAGGCTTCGATCTCCGCGTGCGAGAACAACTTCCAGCGCATCAGCGGTTCGGCCGGGTGCTCGAAATCGAGCAGAGGTTTGTAAGCCGCCAGTGACGGATGCTTTGCCATCGCGGACACGAGACGCCGCCGAAGTGCCAACGGCACGCGGCTGCCCAGACCGACAGCCAGCCGCACATGGCGCGGGGGCATGGCGCCCACCGCCTCGTCGGCTCCCGTTCCGTCGAGCACCCCGTCGAAGGTTTCGCGGCACGACTCGAAGGCCAGCAAGGTCGCCATCGTCGCCGGATCGGCCATCGGCTGATCCATGCCGCGCGCCAGGCGCTCGAACGCCGCGAGCAGTTGCCCGCGGTCGAAACGCAGCACGCGATGCTCGACGCCCAAGTGGGCGGCGATGCGTGCCGCCACCGGCGCCTCGTCGAGCTCGACGTCGTCGAAACCGACCGTCAGCGCGGTGATCGGGATGCCCTGCCGCGCCGCCAGCGCGCAGACCAACGCCGAGTCGACCCCGCCGCTCAGGAACGCGGCCGGGCGCTCCAGGCCTTGAAGGCGCCGTCCGATCGCGCCGCGCAGCAAGGCGTCCAAGCGCTCGAGCGCATCTTCGAAGCTGCGAACACCGGCTTCCTTCGTCGACGCCGTAGCCGGAGGCCACGCGACGGTGGTCTGCCTCGACCCGACGACCGTCAGCAGATGCCCGGCTTCGACGTCGCGAACGCCGGCGACGATGGTGCGCGGGCCGGCGATGTCCCCGAGGCGCAGGTACTCCTGCAAGGCGCTGCGGTCGATCGATGGGGCGATGCCTTCCAGCACCGCGGCGATCGTTCCGCCAACGCGCAGCCGCCCGCTGGCGTCGAGGCGATGGAAGCGGTGCGTGAGGCCGGTGCCGGACCGGTAGACGAGCGTCGCGCCGTCTCGTTCGGCGACGAAGTCATGAACCCCTTCGAGCAACGCGAGGTCGATGGCGCCGCCGCCTGCAAGGGCGTGCCCGAGCGCGGCGCGGGCGGCGGGGCCGGGGTCGCACTCCAGGGTCCACTCGGACACGGACGCGTTCGACTCGGGGTCGGGGACGAGGTCGCGAGCGGCAGTCGTGTGGCGCACCTGGACCTTGGGGAGGTTGTCGCGGGCGCGCTAGTTCATCTTGAGGAGCATTTCTGCCATTTGCTGCTGCATGCGCACCTCGTCCAGCCTTGGCGTGCCCGGCGGGGTATGTCGCAGAACGTAGCCGAATTCACCGACGGCACTCTGCAGGTTGAACCGCCTCTCGGTCTTGTCACGGGAATTGAATCGTGCGCGGTTCATGAAGTTCAGACCCCAACAATAGTGATTGGGGCCTACGAATCCGGCAAACCGCGTCTGGTGAACGGACTTCCTCTGCTCGTCCGTGCCCATCAGGATGATCCGACACTCCTCGGGAAGGAGCGGCAGTTCCTGTGCCTGCGGGCCAAAGGGCAACCGAGGCTGGCTCCAAGCCGGCGCCGCCAGGGCAAGTCCCAGGGCGCCGCAAATGATGGTGATCCGATTCATGGATTGCATTCCTCCTGACTTCGGCAGTCGTCGACCCGGGGATGAGTGAGGCCGCGCATGATGTCGAAAACACCCTGAACGCTGTCCGCCTAAATGGCGCGACCCATCGCGATGTCGCGCAGCAGCCCGAGCGCCAGGCGTCCGCGCCGCATCGGCGATAGACGAAGGGTGTGCACCACGTCGATCAGTGCGTCCCGGCGCCGACCTTCGCGATACTGCCACTTCGCATAGTCGGCATGAACGCCGGCCATGCAGCTGCGCCAGTAGGCGCCGCGATATTGTGGCGGCAGCAGATGGCGGTTCTTGCGCAGCATGCGCAGCGTCGAATCGCGCATGGCGTTCAGGTTGCGGCTCACGCTGCCCGGCCGGCGCAGGATGACCACACCGGGCTCCGGCACGCAGGCATATTCCGATACGGCGGCCAGCCGGATCCACAGGTCCGGATCCTCGGCGCCGCGCAATGATTCGTCGAAGGCGCCGACCTGCTCCACCAGCGCGCGCCGCGCAAGAACGGCCGAGCAGCTACCGGGGACGTCGGCGCTGCTGCCGAAGAGGTGCACGAGGAAGGATCCATCCCAGCGCGGACACTCCCAGTGGTTGAGCAGGCGCCCCTGCGGGTCTTCGACGCGCGCCGCGCACGAGCAGAAGCCCAGTTCGGGACGCGCGCGCAGCAGTTCGACCTGGCGGCCGAGCTTCCCCGGCAGCCACCAGTCGTCCGAGTCGAGGAAGGCGACGAACTCTCCCCGTGCCGCACGCAGACCGGCGTTGCGGGCGTTGGACATGCCGCCGTTGCGCTGGTCGACGATGCGAATCGCCTCGCCGTAACTGCGCAGCACGGCCAGCGTGTCGTCGGTGCTGCCGTCGTTGACGACGATGATCTGGTGCGCGCGGAAGTCCTGAGCGAGCGCGCTGTCGATCGCCTTGCGCACGCACCATGCCGCGTTGTAGGCGGGGATGACGACGCTGACCACAGGCGCAGCCGGCATGACTTCAGCCTTCGGGGTCGTAGCCCAGCTCGCGCATCATCGGCGCGATCACCGGCAGGATGCGCTCGATCGCTTCCGGGTTGTGTTCGCGCCACTTCTGACGCTTGGGTCGACCCTTGACGATGCTGGTCGGCTGCAGATTCGCGCAGCGCGCCTCGATCTGGGCGGTGAAGGGCAGATCGAGCCGTGCGAAGGCTTCGCGGAACATGGGCACCGGCCGCTCGAACAAGTCCTCGTAGCGCAGATGAACCCATTGCACGGCGGGAATCGCCTGTCGCGCCTGCAAGGCCAGGCGATTCGCCGAGACCCACTGGAAGGCGCAGACCTCGGCAAGGCGTGCGCGGTTGTACGCCCGCCATCCCGGCGCCAGGAAGAAGGCCCAGTCGGTGAACGTGCCGTCCTCGATGGCCACCGGCTCGGGGAAGGTGCCGAAGAACTGGCTCAGATGGAAGTCGCCGTCGGTGCGGCCATGGTGCCAGCCGTCGATCATCGAACTGACGTTGTCGCGACCGTCGCGCTGGATGAAGACGAACTTCGCCTGCGGGAACAGTGCGTGCAGATAGGGAATGCGCAGCACGTTGATGCAGGTCTTGTCCAGCACGCGGCCGGCGCCAAGGCGCGCGAAGAAGTGGCGCAACGCCGCGTGGCGGTGCTCGGGCCGTGCATGCTCGGCGCCGGCCGCCTCGGATTCCCAGCCGTTGTTCAGCGGCCCGTACAACGAATCCCAGAACTGCGGGATCTCCCAGCCGAAACTTAGCAGTTGCGGTGCGGCGGCGAGCGTCTCATAGGTCACGGTCGTACCCGATCGCGAGCATCCAACGATGAAAATGGGGTCGGGCATCATTGGTCGAGTCAGGTCGTACCAGCGGCCTCGAAGCTCCCAGCGCAGCGCCTGCAGATTCTTGGCGCGGATCTCGGGGTCGAGCAGCTTGTGGAGGTTGCGCAACTTCACGGCCGGATGTCCTGCTGGATGGTGTTGCCCGATCGCGAGGCGATCCTGGATTGACGCCGCGCTTGCCGGTGACCCGCCAGCTCGCCGAGCGCGGCGGCCGTCCGCACGAGATAGAAGCGCCGCCGTGCCGAGCCCACCGCGGTGCAGGCCTTGAGGCCGTACTCGGCGATCTTGCGGTAGATGTACCTGGGAATGCGGCCCCTTGCAGGCGCCTGACCCAGGCCGATCGTCGAGGCCGTCCGCTTGTAGGCCTTCTGCATCACGTAGCCGAGTGTCAGCCGATCGGCATCGACGAAGTGATGCTGCAGCATCGGCGGAACGTAGCGCAGTCGCGCACCGAGGCGAAGGGCGCGCAGCACCCAGTCGAGATCCTCGGCGCCGCCCAAATCGTGCCCGGTGGGCCCCATGTCGGTGCTGAAGGCGCCGATCCTGGCAAGCCATGCCGTGCGGGCGGCCAAGTTTCCGCCACCCGGGACCGCACCGTCCGCGGTCAGCTCGCGGGCGACGTCGCCGAGGTCGAACCGGGGTACGGGCAAGGGATAGATCCGGTACGGCCCTTCGTCATGTACCCAGTCCGGTTCCGATCCGTCCCAATCCGGCAGGATGCGACCGCACAGCAATGCCACCTGCGGGTGCGCATCGGCGGCCGCGCAGACGGCGCGCAGGTAGTCGGTGTCGACCCGATGGTCGTCGTCGACGAAGGCCACGAGGTCGGCCGTGATGCGCGGCATCGCGCTGTTGAGCGCGTGCGACTTGCCCGGCACCGGTTCCGCGAACCAGGTCAGAGGCAGCGCGGGTGCGCCAGTGGCGGCGCGCTGTGCCAGCCAGTCATGGGTGCCGTCGCGGCAGGCGTTGGCGGCGACGAGGATGTCCACCGTCCAGCCGGCCGGTCGATCGGCGGCGTCGAGCGAGGCCACCGCCCGGGCCAGCAGCGTGGCCCGGTCGTGGGTGCAGATGAGGACGGTCAGGCGGGGCATCGCATGCCACGTCCTGGGTGACTGCGCAGCCGCCGGTGCCGCCAAGGGCAGGCCCGTGCGCTTGCGTCTTCCGCGGGTCTGCTCGATCGAGGGCAGCGGGCGGGCGGGACGATCGGGATCATGATGCTTTCCTCATCCAGCCGCGGAGATAGCCGACGAAGTAGGCGACGTTCATTTCGAGCCGCAGCGAATGCTCGGCACCCCGGCGGAGCCGCTGCCACGCGGCGCGGCGCGACGCGCGGGCAAGCTGAGGCCACAGGTACTTCGGCGGCACCCGCGAACGTGAGCCGCGGGCGCGCGAGCCTTCCATACTGCCCTGGCGGTAGTGCAGGTCGAGGAAGTAGCTCCGCTCGAGCTTGGCGGCCTGAATGCGGTGATGGATGATCGCCTCGGGCGTCCACCAGACGCTGAAGCCGCCGGCGAGCAGGCGGCGGTAGAAGTCGACCTCCTCGCCGCCGGTGTTGTCTCCCCCCTTGCGACCGAGTGCGGAGTCGAAATCACCGATACGCTCGCACACGCTGCGCCGAAAGCCGAAGTTTCCGCCGTAGAAGGAGGTATGCGGGTCGACCAGGCGAACGACCGAGTCCGCCCGCTGCAACTCGCCGAGAAAGCCGAGCAGTTCGTCCTGAAGCCAGGCAGGGCGCATGTCTTCGAACTGCACGCGGATGCGGCCGCCGAAGGCGTCCGGCTGCTCCTGGTCGATGAGGCGCTCGTAAGCGCACAGCCAGTCGGCGTCGGCCGTCTCATCGTCGTCCATGAAGATGATGTACTCGCCGCGAGCCTCGCGTATCGCTCGATTGCGTGCGTTGGAAAGGCCGAGCTTGTCTTCGCGCACCACGCGCACCTGCCAGCCCGTGGGCCAGGCATGGCGGGCAAGCAGCGCGGGCGTGCCGTCGGTGCATCCGTTGTCGATCAGCAGCAGTTCCCAGGGCCGCCTTGGAGACCGAAGGGCTGCCAGTTCGCGCAAGCTGCGCTCCAGGCGGTCGCAGTGGTTGTGCGTGCACAGCGCGACGGTATAGCCGAGGTTCACGCGCGTCCTCCCGGCAGTCGGCTCTTCAATCGATCGACGTAGTAGCGCATCGCGTGGCCGACGCTGCCGTCGTTGCTGCCCAGCCGCACCTTGCGCAACAGCATCGCGGGCGTGTCGGTGCCGGCGACGTCCAGCCGGCGGATCCGGTAGGGATTGACGTCGCGACGGTTGAAGCCCGGCTGCGTGGAGAACGCGGCGCGGTAGCCCGCGGCACGCGCCGCGGCCTCGACGCGGTCGTCGACGTGGCCGTAGGGGTAGGCCAGAAACGGCACGTCGTGACCGAGCAGCGACGCCAGGTCCGCGCGCGCGCCGCGCAGTTCTGCGGCGAGCTGTGAGTCGTCGAGCGTCGGCAGGCTCGGGTGGCTGCGCGTGTGCGAGTGAAAGCTCACGCCACGCGCCTGCATCTCGCGGATCTCGTCGGCGTCGAGCAGCGGATAGGTGACCCCTGCGGGGTTGGTGGAACGCGTCCAGCGATCCTCCTGCCCGATCAAGGCGCTGACCAAGAAGACCGTGAAGGGCCAGCCCAGCCGTTCCATCACCGGCAGGGCATGCTCGCGCACGCCGCGAAAGCCGTCGTCGAAAGTGATGACGATGGCGTTGGCAGGCAAGGCCTTGCCGGTCTCCAGCCAGCCGACCAGCGAATCGATGCCGACCGCCTGCAAGCCTGCGCGCGCCAGCGCCTGCATGTGATCGGCAAAGACATCGGGGTCGATGGCGTAGCGGCTTTCCCATGCGTTGCGGGCCGGCCCGACGCGGTGGTACATGAGCACGATCGTCCGGGCGCCCTGCGCCGACGTCGACGACAGGGATTCGCGGCTTGCGTGCGGGATGGCGACTTCGGGCATGGGCGTCTCAAATCGGTTTCGGGTCCGGTTCCGGGCCCGGCTTCGGAACAGAGGACGGCAGCAGTTGTGCGTCGAGCATGTCCAGTGCGCGCGCATCCACCCGGCTGTCGAGCTTCAACGCGAACGGCGCGCCGCTGCGCAGCACTTCCGGGATCTCGTCGGCCGTGATGACCGCGACACTGGCGGCATGGGCGTGCCCGCGAGGCCACTTGATGAAGCGCTGCACCTGGTTGGCGATCTTCAGGTCCGCGGCGTTGGCGAGGATGGTCGTGAAGAAGCTCTCGTCCGGGATGAAGCTGGCTCGCATCCAGGCCACGTAGCTTGGGGATTCGTCGACGAATCGAAGCGCCGCGCGCAGGGCCTTCGCGTTGATCGTCAACATCTGCCGCCCGCCCTGCAGGGGCATCCGGTCGGCGAAGGGAAGGCCCCACCGGCGCAAGCCGAGCATCGTCCTCAACCCGCGCGGCCGGGGGGGCGATCCGAATGAAAGGCTGCCGTGCATTGAGCCACATGCGCGCGCGTTGAAGCCGCTCCCGCCATGCGGTCGGGACGCGATGCCAATACGGGAACCGCGGCAGCTTGAAGTAGCGAAACCGGAACCTGGTGGTCGCCGTGCCCGCGGGCCAATGCGCGGGGTCGTCCGCGGCGAAGTGATAGACGAACCCGTCCTCCGCGGCGGCCGCGAGCATGCCTTCCAACCTGGCCAGCGGCTGCGCCGGATAACTCAGGCCCGTGAGGGTGACGACCCACTCGAACTGCAGGTGCTTCAGGCACCAGCTGAAGGCGTGCAGGTACTGCTCCACCAGGGAGAAGTCGCCCCATTCGCCGCGCACCGGATCGGGGATCAGATGCGCGCGCGCTGCCGCGAGAAGCGCCGGATCCATCGTCGTTTGCTGCGGATCATGGTGCACGGCGATCTCGGCGCCAGGGCTGAGCGCTCGAATGGCCGAAACCAGACGGACGAGCTGCGGCGGATGATCGTGCGAGAAGATCAAGTAGAGGGTCTTCATCGGGATCACCCCTCAGGCGCGCTTCCATCTCGACGATCGCGCGAGGCGATCAAGCCAAGGCCCAGGCCGGCGGGCAGAAGGGCCCAGGCCACGTGGGCCAGGTCACGCCAGCCGACGCTGCGCGCCCGCGCCGAGTGCCGGAACAGATGCCGCGCGGCCACGAGGTCGCGCCGCCAGAACGCGATGTAGGCCTGGCGCAGGACCTGACCCTCGGTGAGGTCGCGGATCTGCTCGGCGGGGAGGTGCGCGATGAGTTCGGGATGCGCGCGGATGAAGCCTTGCTGCGCCTCGAGCGCGTCCAGCACCTGACGCCACTTGACCGCCGAGATCTGGCCGCTGCCGTGCCAGCGGTAGAAGGCCAGCACCTCGGGCACGCGCACGATGCGCCGCGTCTGCCCGAGCACGCGCAGCCAGAAGTCGTAGTCCATCGACGCGAAGCGTCGCTCCGAAAAGCCGCCCAGGCGATCGACGATCGATCGACGCACGAGCGCGGCGTGGATCGGCCACGGGCAACTGCGCAGGAACTGGGCCACCGGATCGCCGGCCTCGTAGGCGGGCGGGACGTACGGCTTCGAATGAATGCCGACCCCCACGTTCTGCCAGCCGCAATAGGCGAGGTCGGCCTCCTGCCCTTGCAGGGCGGCGAGCAACTGCTGCAGCGTCGAGGGCAGCCACCAGTCGTCTGCATCCAGGAAGGCGACGTAGTCGCCGCGCGCCGCCTTCAAGCCGACGTTGCGCGCCGGATAAGGCCCGCGGCGAGGCGTGTGCAGCACGCGCATGCGCCCAGGATGAGCCGCGGCAAGCTCGGCCAGGATGACGGGCGAGCGGTCGCCGGAACCGTCATCGACGACGATGAGTTCGACGTTGCGATGGGTCTGGCCGAGCACGGAAGCCACCGCCTCGGCCACGTAGCGCTCGGCGTCGAAGCACGGCATCACGACGGACACCAGGTCCGCGGGGGCGTGCGACGGGCTAGCCGGGTTCACGTGCCGACCTCCTCTCGAATGACTTCCAGCCACTGCCGCCCCCACTTCAGGTCGGGTTCGACATGGTTGCCCTCGGCCCACTCGTTCCAGGCCTTGAGGAAGACGATGCGGTGGTCCGGTGCGCGCTCCTGCACCCGCGCGACGGCTTCGCGCAGGTGCAGGCGGAAGTGCTCGGGCGTGGCATCGTGAAACACCAGGCCGCGCATGCCGGCGCGCGGCGTGTTGTCCCAGTTGGGCAGGGCGATCGGATAGTCGGGCCAATCCACGCGGTTGCTGCGCAGGAGGATCGAGCGGATCTCCTCGTAGTCCCAGATCGTCAGTCCGTGCCGGTTGCCTTCGGCGGCCAGCTTGAGCTTGAGCTTGAGGTAGCGGCGCGGGATGCGGCCGTCCCGCTTGGGAAGGGCTTGCATCGCGCTGGCGTCCAGCCCTCGGGGCCGCGGATCCCAGCGCTCGTCGCGGTGGGAGATGCCGACCAGGTGCAGGCCCGGCAGCCCGGCCCGCTGCGCACGCTCGCGCCAGAACGCGGCGACATCGGCCATCCCCGGCACGTCGTCGGGCTTGTAGATGCAGAAGATCGGCTTGCCGTCCACCGTCAGGTAGCGCGGGTCGCGAAACGCCGTGAGCAGCCACTCGAAATGCGCGGCGTGATCGTCCCAGCCTGGGTAGGTCTGCTCGACCAGCATCTCGTCGGTGCCCTGCCACGTGGTGTTCCAGCTGTGGTTGGCCCAGCACAGGCAGAACGGAAAGTCCGGCTCGCCCGTCGAGAGGATTTCGTTGAACGGTCGCTCCAGCATGCGCCGGCCGCCGCCGAACCAGTAGTGGTAGTAGCAGAAGCCCTCGACGCCGTGCGCGCGCGCCAGCTCTGCCTGGGCCTGACGGGCCTCGGGCAGGCGCAGGTCATAGAAGCCGAGGTCGGCCGGGACGTGGGGCTGGTAGTGTCCGGGAAAAAGCGGCTTGGCCCGCGCGACGTTGGTCCACTCCGTGAAACCCTTGCCCCACCAGGCGTCGTTCTCGGGCGTCGGGTGGAATTGAGGCAGGTGAAAGGCGATCAGGCGCGCGCGCTTGGTCATGGCGTGAAGGTCGGGCAAGGTCAGTGGGCGAACAGGCGCTTCAGGCGCGAGCGCGAAGGCAGTTCGATCCAGCGGTAGCTGATGTATGCGAGAGACAGCGACAGGATCGTGAGCAGCCCCACCTTCAGCGCATAGACCTTGACGGGACTGTAGGCGCTGGCAAGGTCCGCGAAGACGTATCCGCCGTACATCCAGTACAGGCGGTAGAAGATCCAGTGGGTCATGTAGATCGAGTAGCTCAGGGTTCCCAGAAGGAGCATGGGCCGCCACGCGAGAACCCGAGCCAGCGGCCCCGAGTCATCGGCGGTGGTGAGGATGAGGACGGCCAGCGCAATCATCGCGACCGCCTGATTCAAGCCGATGTGCATGGCGATGATCGCAATCACCAGCGCGCTCAGCTGAAGGGGAGAGACGAAGGCGAGCAGGCGGGAGCGGTAGGCGAGCCAGATCCGATAAAGAATCATGCCGCCGACGAAACCGGCCATGCAGCGCAGCAGCGGCTGCTGCTCACCGATGTCGTCGAAGGTGGAGAACGTGTGCACGTAGACGATGATCGCCGCAAGTGCCGGTAGCGCGCGCACGGCCCGATTCGAGTGCCCCAGAAGCAGCACAAGCAGTGGGAAGCAGAGATAGGCGAAGGCTTCGGTGCTGATCGACCAGGACGGCGCGTTCCATTGCAGATGACTCAGGCTGACCCAGGCATGCGTCAGCGTCAGATGCCGAAGGATCGACGGCCATTGCTTGTCTTCGTTGACGAACGCGTCGGCAATCTCGGGTCGGAAGATATAAGCCGAGACTTCGACCAGGATCATCGCGAGCAAGGTGACGATGTGCAGCGGATAGATCCGCGCAAAGCGCGCGAGATAGAACTCCTTGGTCTTGCGCCCTGCAGCAGGGGCCGCCGCGACGCTCTTGCCATACACGTGCGACAGGATGAAGCCGCTCAGCAGGAAGAAGAAGTCGACCCAGATGCGGCCGTTGGAGAGGAACGCGGTCCGGGCGTCGAGGGCCTGGCCGACCGAGGTGGTCACGTCCCTGAAGTGAAAGAGAAGCACGATAAAGGCCGCCACGCCGCGCAGCGCGTGGTGGGAGCGGATCAGCCCGTCGGCGGAGGTGCTCATTGGCGAAGCCCCCCCGTGCCCGTCCCGAGCAGCCAGCTGCGCGGTCCGATGGCATGCACGCCGTTCTCGAAGGACACCGCCTCGCCGGCAGGCCCGGTCCACGACGGTTCGAAAGGCGGCGGCGCGCAAGCCTTCCAGCGCAGGTTCAGGCCCAGCTTCAGGCGGGTCGGGTTGACGATCAGCCACTCGATCGCCTCGCCCTGGCTCAGATTGACCACCCGCAGGCGGACGTCGGCCGGGTTCGGGCAGGGCGATTGACGTGATGGCGCAACGGCTTCGGCGTTGGCGCCCAGCATGGATGGCGGCAAGCCCAGGCCGTTGTCCTCCAGGTCGAGAATCGCTTCGGCAAGCCAAGCGCGCAGCGTCCGGTCGGGCCGTGCCAGCGCCAGGTGATAGAGCGCCTCGGCCCAGAAGCCCAGGGAATCGTCTTCCTTGCCCCTGAGTTCCTTCCAGCGCGCGGTCAGGCCGCAGTCGTGGGTGAAGCCGAAGACCTCGGACAGCAGGGCGTCGAGCGCGCCTTCGTCGAAGCGACGTCGCGTTCGCGCCAGGTCCATCAGATTGACGGGCTGGTAGCGCACCGAAAACATGCACATGCTGAGCTCGCGCTCGATGTAGCCTCCCGGCATCACGAGTCGCGGCCATCGGCGCTTGATGCTTGGCAGCCAGGGAATGAAGTATTTCCAGCCGATCCGCTTGAGTGCCCGAAGCGGCAAGGGCAGGGTCCGGGCCTTGGCCGTTGGCAGGAAGCTCAGGGCGATGGCCCGAAACAGCAGCCGATAAAGCCACTCGGCCGGTCGCAGCCCCAACACGGCGAGGGTGCTGGCGTGCGCCGAGGCGATCAGCCTGCCATGTCGTTCGTCGCCCGTGACCTCGCGATGGCGTGCCATCGCGATATTGGTGTCCAGATGGGTGTTGAGCACGAGCAGGTTGGACGGGGCCTTGCCCAGGGCGCGGCTGGGCAGGGTGCGGAACGGATACTTCTGCAGGCTGCCCTCGCCCAGTTCGAGCGAGTCGTGCAGGTACCAGGCGCCGCTGTCGATCCGGTCGATCTTGCTTGCGGCGAATTCCGCGGCCTTGTCCAGTGCATGGGCCACTGCGGGATCGCGCGTTTCCTCGAAATGGGCCGCCAGCATGTGCATGGCGCCGGCGTGCAGCCGGTAGTGCGATTCCATCGCATCGGTCCACTCGCCGTGATGCCAGCCGCCATCGCCGGCCTGCCGGTCGATCACCGAGAAGACGACCTGATGCCGCATCCAGTCGTACAAGGCCTTGCCCGTGGCGCGCAGCAAGCCGGTCAGCGTCACGTACAAGGCAAAAGCGTCGAGTTCGGAGCAGACGCGCCAGTACCGCGGCCAGACCTCGTGGTTCTCGTAGAGGTGCCCGTGCACCCAATGCCGGTACAGATCCGCCGGCTGGGCATAGGCGGTGTGGGAGCTCCACATGAAATACCGCTGCTGCTCGAGCGCGGACAGGCTCTGCAGCGCGGCCAGCGCATCCGGCGCCTTGGCCGGCAGCCGCCAGGCCACCAGGTCAAGAAGGTGGTCGCCGGGATGTTCGATCTGCACCGCCAGGCCGCGGAAGGATGCTTCGAGACCAACCATGGCGGCGGGTCGCTGCGACAGGATGTGACCGTCCTTGTCGATGCGCCTGAGCATCGGCGGTTGCGGGATCCAGTAGGCATCCTGATCCGCGGACGCCGCGACGAGCAGCCATCCGCCGGCCGCCGCGGAACGGACCTCATAGCCGCCGACGACCCGCAGCGCGCGCCGCTGGGCAGCTCCGACCGGAAAGCGCAGCGACGCACAGGCCGCCCCATCGTCGCGGTCGGGCTCGAAGCAATCGAGCAGGCACTCGGCCTCGCCTCGAGGCGTGCGTTGCCTGCGCAACCGTGTGCTGCTCGCTGCCGCGTCGGCCGCCGGACTGGCTTCCGGCGGCTGCGGCTCCGTGCGGGCGAACAACGCCGCGAGATCCATGTTTCAGGCCCGTTGCAGCCGCAGCGCCCGCAGCCAGCGCCCACGTTCACCGACGAGCGATCCGATCGGCAGCAACAGGAACGCGGCCGCATAGGCCAGGCCGCCGGCCGCGCCGACGACCGCCAGTTCCAGCAGCGGCGATCCCGAAGGCAGATGCCCGACGAGCAGGTGTTTCGCCAGCAGCAGCCCCAGCAGCATGACGCCGCACAGCGTGATGCCCGCGCGAAGCGCCGCAAGCACTTCGCGAAAACGCAGCGGCAGGCGCGTCGTCACCAGTTGCGTGATGTGAAGCGCAGCGATCGCGCGCGCAATCACGATGCCGACGGCCAGGCCCGCGACGCCCCAGTGCATTCCGGCCAGGATGCCGAGGACCGTGGTGCACAGGAAGGTGATCTGGATCGTCAGCTCTCGTCCTAGCATGTTCTGTGCGGCAAGCACTGCGCCGGCCGGGTGCCCAATGCAGGTGAACAGCCCCGAGAGCGCGAGGATCGCCAGCGGCGGTGCGGCCTGGGCCCAGCGCGGGCCGTAGACGCCGAGGATGAAGGGCTCGGCGAGCCAGGCCATGCCCAGGTAGATGGGCAGCGTGTAGACCGCCAGCAGCTCGATGCTTCGCAGGTAAAGACGTTTGGATTCGACCAGGTCATCCTGCACCGTCGCAAGGCCGCGATAGAGTGCGTCGTACAGCGAGCCGCTGATGGTCTGGAACGGGATGTTCACCAGGCTGTCGGCCTTGTTGTACGTGCCGACTGCGGCAGCGCCCATCTGGCGGCTGATGACGAGATTGGCGGCTTGACCTCGCAGGTAGCTGACGATGTCATTGAGCGAGAACTTCAGCCCGAAGGCGGCGAAGCGGCGGGCGCGCCTGGCGTCCAGCGAGGGGCGCGGGGCGTAGCGCGCGATCCAGAGCAAGGCGACGATGGCTGCGAGGGACCCGGCGAAGCCGGAGATCACCAGGCTCCAGACACCCCAGCCGGCCCAGGCCAGGACGATGCCGACGACGCCGGCAAACAGGCCGGTCCAGACGTTGACGAGCGAGGTCTCCTTGAATCGCATGTCGCGTCGCAGGATGACCGAGGGGATGTTGATCAGCGGTCGCAGCAGGAAGCTGAGCGTCGAAATGCGCACCAGCAGCGTGTAGACCGGATCGTCGAAGGCCTGCGCGATGAACGGCGCGGCGACGAAGAAGGCGCCATAGATGAGCACGCCGATGAGGAGTTGCGTGCCGAACACCGCATGGAAGTCCGCCGGCTCCACGTCCTTTTCGCGGATCAGCGCTTGCCCCATGCCGCCGCCGGCGACCAGCCCGGCCAGGCCGGTGAAGATCTGCACCGTCACGATCAGGCCGAAGTCCGCCGGCGTGAGCAGCCGCGCCAGCACGATGCCGATCAGGAACTGGGTCGCCTGATTGCCGATCGATCCGACGAGCAGCCACTGCGCGCCGTGGCGTATCGAGGCGCCGATGCTCATGCCGGGCGCCTAGCGCGGGGTGGAAGCTTGGGCTTTGTGGTCATGATCGAGTGGGTCCGATCCGTGGCGCCGGGGAGGAGGGCGCCGAGGCAGAGCGGCGTCAGGATGCCGCAGCGATCGCGCGGCGAGGATGCTAGCGGCGAGCTGGGCGAACGGGACGGGGGCACAGACGAAATAGCGTGCGAACTTCCTGCAATCGGCTGCGGCAGCGCCGGCCCCGTTCAGCGAAACGGGAAAAACACCGGGATCGCCAGCAGGGCCACGGCCTGGTAGACGAGCGCGATCGGGGCGCCGGCGCGCACGTAGTCGGTCATCCGATAGCGCCCCGGCGACATCACCATCAGATTGGTCTGGTAGCCGAAGGGCGTGAGGAAGCTGCAGCTGGCGCTGTAGAGGACGGCCATCACGAAGGGCCGCGCATCGAAGCCGCTTTGCTGCGCCACCCCCAGCGCGACCGGAAACGCCAGCGCCGCCGCGGCGTTGTTGCTCATCAGCTCGGTGAGGATCCAGGTCATCAGCAGCACCAGCGCCAGCGCTGCGTGGGGCCCGAGGTCCGTGACGCCGGCCAGCAGTCCCTGCGCCAGCAGCGTGGCCGCGCCGCTGTCGACCATGACGTCCGAGATGATCAGCGACGAGGCGATGACGAGCGCGATCTCGTAGGGCATGTTGCGTCGCAGGTCGTCCACGCGCGCAAGGCCCAGCAGCAGATAGAGCACGAGGAGCACGAGCAGCGCCTTCAGGAAGTCGACCACGCCCGCGGCCGAGAGCATGATCGCCGCTGCGAAGCCGGCCAGCGCCAGCAGGCCCTTGCGCGGGTCGGTGAATTTCTGCACCCGGTGGTTGGAGACGACGACGAAGTTGCGCCGCAGGTTGTTGCGCTTCTCGAAGTCCTTGCCGACCACCAGCACGAGCGTGTCGCCGACGTCCAGCGGCACCGATGCGATCGGGCCACGCAGCCGCTCGCCGCCGCGGCGCACGGCGATCACCGCGGCGTCGAACTGCGAGCGGAAATTGACTTCCTTGATCGTGCGCCGCACCAGCGTCGACTGCGCGGCAACGATGACTTCCACGAGGTTGTCCTGCGGCAGCCGGTAGTGCTGGCCATGGGTCTCCAGGCCCTGGAAGCGCGTCAGCAAGTCCAGCCGCGTGAGGTCGCCGGTGAAGACGAGGATGTCGCCGGACTCGATCACGTCCTCGGGCTGCACCGGCGCGATGACGTGCGCGCCGCGGACGATCTCCGCCAGGAAGAGGTGCGCGAGCTGCCGCAGGCCGCCGTCCTCGACCGAGCGGCCGACGAGCGGCGAGTCCGGCCTCACGGTGGCCTCGAGAAAATAGTCCGAGGGTTTGTCGGCCGGCGGCGGCTCGGCCTTCAGCAGATGGGGGTAGCTGAGCACCATCGTGGCGCCGCAGGCGAGCACGATCAGGATGCCGACCGGGAACAGGTCGAAGATCGCCAGCGCC
Source organism: Burkholderiales bacterium (assembly GCA_026932425.1). Taxonomy (GTDB): domain Bacteria; phylum Pseudomonadota; class Gammaproteobacteria; order Burkholderiales; family Burkholderiaceae_C; genus Rubrivivax. The sequence goes on along the minus strand of JAIXKN010000037.1, from coordinate 55,040 downwards.
GGCATCTGGCGGCCGATCATCAGGCTGTTGACGAGCAGGTTCGTCGAGCTGCCGATGAGCGTGAGCACGCCGCCGAGCGACGCGGCGAAGCACATCGGCATCAGCAGCCGCGAGGGCGGATGCGAACGCAGCGCGCGCAGCGGGCCGATCAGCGAGGCGACGACCGCGGTGTTGTTGAGGAAGGCCGAGTAGACGACGGTCGCCAGATAGAGCTTGAACAGCGCCAGCCGGTAGCGGCCACGGACCAGACCCTCGACCATGGTCTCGAGCAGGCGCGATCGGTCGAGCACCACCGAGAGCAGCAGCAGCACGACCACCGCGACGAGGCCGCGGTTGGTGAACTGCTGCAGCCCGTGCTCGACGCTGACATAGTCCAGCAGCACGAAGACGAAGGCCACGCCGCCGAAGACGAACGCCGGGCGGCGCCTTGCGCGCAGCAGCTCGACGATCAGCACGGCAAGACCGCCGAAGGCGACGGCCTGCTGCAGGGTCATGGCGGCAGGTGGCCGCGCTCGCGCAGCAGCACCACGACGCGCTCGGCGGCCTCGTCGGCGCTCATGTCGGCGGTGTTCAGGCGCAGTTCGGGCGCTTCGGGCGGCTCGTAAGGGGAGTCGATGCCGGTGAAGTTCTTCAGCTCGCCGCGGCGCGCCTTGGCGTAGAGACCCTTGACGTCGCGCGCCTCGGCGACCTCGAGCGGGGTGTCGACGTGCACTTCGATGAACTCGCCCTCGCCCAGCAGCGCGCGCGCCATCTCGCGCTCGGCCCGGAAGGGGCTGATGAACGCGGTGAGCACGATCAGCCCGGCATCGACCATCAGCCGCGCCACCTCGGCCACGCGGCGGATGTTCTCGACGCGGTCGGCGGCGGTGAAGCCCAGGTCCTTGTTCAGGCCGTGGCGCACGTTGTCGCCGTCCAGCAGGTAGCTGTGCCGCCCTTGGGCGAGCAGCTTCTTCTCCACCAGGTTGGCGATCGTGCTCTTGCCCGCGCCCGAGAGCCCGGTGAACCACAGCACGGCGGGCTTCTGTCCCTTGATCGCGCTGCGCGCGGCCTTGTCGACGTCCAGATGCTGCGGATGGATGTTGTGCGCCCGCCGCAGCGCGAAGTGCAGCATGCCCGCGCCGACGGTGTTGTTCGTCATGCGGTCGATGACGATGAAGCCGCCGGTGGTGTGGTTCTCGACGTAGGGGTCGAAGGGCACGGGGCGGTCCAGCGCCAGGTTGCAGACGCCGATCTCGTTGAGCCCCAGCTGCTTGGCCGCCAGGTGCTCGAGCGTGTTGACGTTGAGCTTGTACTTGGGCTCGGTGACCGTGGCGCCGACCGTACGCGTGCCGATCTTCACGAGGTAGGGCCGCCCGGGCAGCATCGGCTCGTCGGCCATCCAGACGAGGGTGCACTCGAACTGGTCGGCGACCTCGGCAGGACCGTCCTCGGCACAAAGCAGGTCTCCGCGCGAGACGTCGACCTCGTCCTCGAGGGTGAGCGTGACCGATTCCCCGGCCCGCGCCATCGGGGCGTCGCCGTGCAGGTTCACCAGGCGCGCCACGCGCGTCGTGCGGCCCGAGGGCAGGATGCGCACCCGCTGCCCCGGCTGCAGCACGCCGCTGGCGAGCTGGCCGCAGTAGCCGCGGAAGTCCAGGTTCGGGCGGTTGACCCACTGGATCGGCAGGCGCAGGGGCTTGCGCTGCAGGAGCGTGGCGTCGACTTCGCAGTCCTCGAGGAAGGGCATCAGCGCCGGGCCGCGGTACCAGGGCATCGCCGCGCTCGGCGTGGTCATGTTGGCGCCGGTCAGTGCCGAGAGCGGGATGCTCGTGACCTGCTGCAGGCCGATGCGCTCGGCAAAGCTGCGGTAGTCCTCGACGATGCGCGTGTAGACGTCCTCGGCGTAGTCGACCAGGTCCATCTTGTTGATCGCGAGGACGACCTGGCGGATGCCGATCAGCTGCACCAGGCAGCTGTGCCGGCGTGTCTGTTCGAGCACGCCCTTGCGCGCATCGACCAGGATGATGGCCAGCTCGGCACCCGAGGCGCCGGTGATCATGTTGCGCGTGTACTGCTCGTGCCCGGGGGTGTCGGCGACGATGAACTTGCGCCGCGCGGTGGCGAAGTAGCGGTACGCGACGTCGATGGTGATGCCCTGCTCGCGCTCGGCGGCCAGGCCGTCGACGAGGAGTGCGAAGTCGATCGCCGGGCCCTGGGTGCCCCACTTGCGCGAATCCTGCGTCAGCGTCTCGAGCTGGTCCTCCAGCAGCGCCTTGCTGTCGTAGAGCAGCCTTCCGATCAGGGTGCTCTTGCCATCATCGACCGAGCCGCAGGTGATGAAGCGCAGCAGGCTCTTCTCGGCGGGAGCATGTCCGCCGATGGATTCCGCTGGCGTGCGGCTCACGCGGGATGCCTCGGGCGAAGCGATGGCCATGTCGTCGAGTTCCATCAGAAATAGCCTTCCTGCTTCTTCTTCTCCATCGAGGCAGCCTGGTCGTGGTCGATGAGCCGTCCCTGGCGCTCGCTGCTGCGCGAGCCCCGCATCTCGCGGATGATGTCGTCAAGGGTCCGCGCCTGCGATTCGATGGCGCCCGACAGCGGCCAGCAGCCCAGGGTGCGGAAGCGCACGGTCTTCATCACGGGAACCTCGCCCGGACGCAGCCGCATGCGCTCGTCGTCGACCATGATCAGCGTGCCATCGCGTTCGACGACGGGGCGCTCGGCAGCGAAGTAGAGCGGCACGATCGGGATGTCCTCCTGGCGGATGTACTCCCAGACGTCGAGTTCGGTCCAGTTGCTGATCGGAAAGACCCGGATCGACTCGCCCGGATGCTTGCGGCTGTTGTAGAGGTTCCAGAGCTCGGGGCGCTGGTTCTTCGGGTCCCATTGGTGCTGGGCGTTGCGGAAGCTGAAGATGCGTTCCTTGGCGCGGCTCTTCTCCTCGTCACGTCGTGCCCCGCCAAAGGCGGCATCGAAGCCGTACTTGTCGAGCGCCTGCTTCAGGCCCTGGGTCTTCCACAGGTCGGTGTGCAGTGCCGATCCGTGGTCGAAGGGATTGATGCCGCGTGCCAGCGCTTCGGGGTTGCGATAGACGATCAGCTCCATGCCCAGCTCGGACGCCATGCGATCGCGGAGCTCGTACATGGCGCGGAACTTCCAGCAGGTGTCCACGTGCAGCAGCGGAAAGGGCGGGGGCGAGGGATGGAAGGCCTTCTGTGCCAGGCGCAGCAGCACCGCCGAGTCCTTGCCGACCGAGTAGAGCAGCACCGGGCGCTCGCACTCGGCCACCACCTCGCGCAGGATGTGGATGCTCTCGGCTTCGAGGGTCTGCAGGTGGGTCAGGCAGGTGGGCATGACGGCAATGGGCACGACGACGAGCCTGCGACGATAGCTGCCGGCCGCGCCGACGCAGCGTGACTATTGCGCGCGATGGCGATTGGCCGCGTCAGCCCAACAATTGCCGCCACAGCGGCGCGTCGACCATGTATTGCTCGGGCAGGCGCTGGCGAAGCTTCCAGGGCAGCCTGGGCTTCAAGCGGGCGTGGGACAGCAGCCGCGATTGCGCCCGCATGCGTCCGCGCTCGGCGATGTCGCGCAGCGTGACGAATTGCACGCCGGACTGCACCGCGGCCAAGGTGGCGTCGTCGTAGCTGTTCCAGGGGGGCACGAAGCCCGAGATGGCCTCGTGTCCGAACAGGCCGCGCAGATGCCGGGCGCCCTCGGCGATCAGCGTGGCTTGCTCCCGGGCGTCGACGCCGACGAACTCGCTGGGCCGCGGGTGCGCCGGGCCGCGGCAACGGTGGCTGTGCCCGTGCAGCGCGATCTCCACGTGGCCCCTGGCCTGCGCGGCAAGGAGGTGGGCGGTTTGCTCCCGGTCCAGGGCCAGGCGGCCCTGCGCGCCGTCGCGGAAGGGGGTGACGGCGACGGTGGCCTGCGCTCCGGAGCGCTGCAGCGTGCGCAGCACGCCTTCTTCCACGCCGCGGTGGCTGGTGGGCAAAGGATCGTCGAAGCGCAGAGCCAGGCGAATCAAGATGGACGAGCCCGTTGGGTCGATCGGGCGGCTACGGTGGTAGCGGCAGTGGCGAACGCTGCGGGACCCGGGCCGACTGCACCTGGCAGCCTGAACCAGCGAATCGTTGCATGACTTGCATTCTGGGCTGCCCGGAGACGAATTTGTGGGGCCGGCGGCGACGACTTCTGGCGGACCGAGCAGAATTCCTCATTGCGCGCGGCACCGGCGTGCGGCCCGCTGCCGCGCAACCCCAACGGCAAGATCGACCGCAAGCTGCTGGCGACGCAGTGGGGAGAGGGGCGGGGGTGAGGTCGTCCGCGCGGTTTCTTGGCGAATGCTCTTGCGCGCGCAATCCTTTCAAGCCCCCGGCGGCGGCTGATCCTCCGTTTGTACGGACTCGCTCCAGCGCCGGATGGTCGCCTTCAGCCTTCGCTGCGCTGCCTCGTCGATCGGCATCGTTCCCACCAGGGCCAGGAGGTCCTGCGCCGTGACGTACCGGTGCTGCAGCATGGCCTTGCAGAAGGTCCGGTCCTTCTCGCGCCCGGCAACGGCCTTCGACAGAAAGAGATCGAGGGGATCGAGGCAGTAGCCCACGCGGCCACCGGTTGCCATGTTCTGCACCCGGTGAACCCGCGTCATCCAGCCGAGCGGCAGCACAGCGGTATCGGGTCCTACGCCTTGGGCGTAGTAGCCGAAGCTGCGATGAAAGTGTGAGCCCTCGCCGAGGTTGCCATCGATCCGGTCCGCCAGCTCGGGGCGTTGCAGGGGATAGATGTCGACTTCGGCGGACATCGTGAAAACGGCGGGCGGATTCGGAATCGGGCCGAGGATGGCTTGACTGCCGACGATGACGAATTCGTATTCGTTCGTCAGGTCCGCACTCGCGCGGATCACGTGTTCGAGTTCTTCGCGGTTCATGGCGCGTCCGTCGGCAGCGTGTCACCCAGGACGATGCCTTCGCGCAGCGCGCGAACCTGATCGAGAACGCCTTGGCGGACAGCGTCCGGCAGCACAGCCGTCAGCGGGGAGGCCTGGCGAAGCGCCTGCGCTCGCCGCGTGCGCGAAAGCACCTTGCGCCAGGCGCCGTCACGCAGGATGTCCCTCCATTCCAGCCACAAGCCCGTGGACCGCGACGGCTTCGTGGTCAGCCAGCGATCCAGCGTCTCCTGCGCTTGCGCAAGCATCCCGGGGTCGTCGCGCAGCCGGCGCACCGCCTCTTCGTGCAGGGCCAGGCTCTGCAGATCCTGGATCCGGTGGGCGGATTCGTCGCTGGCGACCGTCACCTGCACGGGTGCACGTGCACGCCTGGAGCGCGCAGCGGCGGTTCCAGGTGGCGCCGCCTGCAGGACATCGCCGGCCAGCAGCGCGAGGTCGCCGCTGATGCCAAGCTCGGACATCACGCGCAGGTAAGTTCCGATCGACGGGCCAGGATCGCCCGCCTCGACGGCGGCGAGCGTCGTTCGCGAGATGCCCACGCGCCTGGCCATTGCGACCGCGCTCAGGCCTCGGGCCTTGCGCAGATGCGCGAGGCGGTCACCCAGTTGGAGGAGCAACTGACGCTGGAGCAAGACGCTGCCTGTCGATTCGCTCATTTGCTTGTAATTCTAGGCAAATATCCGATAAGTGTTCAATATTTTGAGCATTAGATCGAGTGACCATGAGATTGCCGTGACCGCACCCGGAGGCTTAGGCGGGCCGCGGACGTGCAGGCGCTCCTCGCCCAGTGCCGCCAGCTGATGCCCGCCTACATCGTGCCGCACGGCGTCGAGCCCATGCGCGGCCCGCTGCCGCGCAACCCCAACGGCAAGATCGACCGCAAGCTGCTGGCGACGCAGTGGGAGGAGTGGCGGCGAGGATAGACCCGAGTCTCGGCATCAGCCTCCAGCTTCTTCGCAGCAGCGCCCTGGACTACGATGGCGGCATGCCGCAGACCCCCGCACAACCCCTGCATCCCAGCCTCGCGCTCGATCGCGGAGAACTGGAAGCGTTTTGCATCCGGCGCGGCATCCGACGTCTGTCTCTGTTCGGTTCGCGCCTGACGGGGCACGATCGGCCGGACAGTGATATCGATTTGCTCGTCGAATTCGATCCGAGACATACGCCCACACTGCTGGACATGGCCGACATGGAGCATGAGCTGAGTCTCATGCTGGATGGCTCGAGAGTTGATCTCCGGACGCCCGGCGACTTGTCGCGCTACTTCCGAGGGGACGTGGTGCGCAATGCAGCCGTTCAGTATGAATCCGGCTGACCGCGTTCGTCTGCAACACATGCGCGATGCCGTTGAACTGGCGGCGCGCTTCATTGACGGGCGCTTGCGCGGCGACCTCGACACGGACCCGATGTTGCTGTTCGCACTCGTGCGCGCCATCGAAATCATCGGCGAGGCGGCGGCCAGGGTCTCGGAAGGGACCCGTGCCGGTATTGAGATCCCGTGGACTGCCGTTGTCGGCATGCGCAATCGCCTGATCCACGCCTACTTCGATGTTGACAAGGACATCCTGTGGGCGACCGCAGTTCAGTCGTTGCCAGCTCTCGGAAACGCTTTGCGTCAGGCGCTCGATAGCAGTAGCGGTCTCTGATGGGTCGGTTCTAGGTCGCACTTGGTGCGACTTTTCGGCGTCACCTCAGCCGCCACCCCGGCGCGTGCCGGCGCAGCCACTGCTCGAGGATCATCGAGATCCACACCATCTCGCCGTAGTAGCCGGGGTGAGCGGGCAGGTGATCTTTCAGCAGCGTGTCGATGAAGTCGGCGCGGACGATGCCGCGCTGGGCCAATGATTGCAGCGAGTCGGTGGCGAAGCGCTTGAGGCCCTCGTGGCGGTTGGCCCAGACGCCGAAGGGCAGGCCGAAACCTTGTTTCTTCTTCGCCAGGATCTCGTCGGGCAGGAAGCCGCGCAGCGCCTCCTTGAAGAACCAGCGCAGCTTGTCGCCCTTGAGCTTGTAGGAGACGGGCAGGTCCAGCGAGAAGTCGACGAGCCGGTGGTCCAGGAAGGGAAAGCGCGTCTGCACGCCCGCAAGCTCGGTCGCGCCGCGCACCTTGCGCAGGTCGGCCTCGGTGAGCGTGTAGCGCCAGTCGTAGGCCAGCATCAGGTTCAGCGGCGAGGCCTGTCCCGCCTCCTTCCAGACCGCACGCTGCTGGCGCAGCGGATTCTCGCGGTCGATGCAGGCGAGGAAGCTGCGCTCGAAGACGTTCTCCTGCCCCAGGCGCTGCAGCAGGTTGTACATCTGCATGCGGTCGGGCAGCGGCACGCGCGCCTGCTCGATGTAGCTGCGGCCCTTGCGCGCCAGCGGCAATGCGCCCACCGCCGTGCCCTGCAGGATGGGTTCGAGCAGGCCCTTGCGCACGACGCCGGGCACCTGTTCGTAGAAGCCGAAGAGGCGCTGCTTTGCGTAACGCACGTTGCCGCCGAAGAACTCGTCGCCGCCGTCGCCGGCGATGAGTAGCGAGACGCCGTCCTCGCGTGCCATCTTCGCGCAGTAGTAGGCCGGCACGACCGAGCTGTTGCCGAAGGGCTGGTCGTAGGAGGCCGCCACGAGCGGGATGCCACTGACCAGGTCCTCGGGCGTCACGTAGTACTCGTGGTGATCGGTGCCGAAACGTTTCGCCGCGATGCGCGCGTACTGCATCTCGTCGTAGCCCTCGGCCTCGAAACCGATCGAGTAGGTCGAGCCGGCGCGGCCCAGCACCTTGCCGATCATCCCGGCGACGGTCGAGCTGTCGGTGCCGCCCGAGAGGAAGCACGCGGGCTTGCTGCCGTCCAGGCGGGTGCGGACGGCGTCCTCGACCAGCGCACGAAACTGCGCCGCCAGCTTGTCGAAGTCGGCACTGGCCGGTTCGGTGAAGCGCGGGTTCCACCAGCGCCGCTGCTCGAGGCGATCGCCGCGGATGCGCGCAAGCACCCCGGGCTCGAGGCGATAGACGCCGCGGAAGATCGTCCGCGGGGAGGGGATGACGTGGAAGTAGAAGTAGTCGAAGATCGCCTGCGGATCGATCTCGGCGCGCGGCGGCAGCGCGGCCAGCTCGTCGGCGCGCGCGGCGAAGTGAACGCGGCCGGCTATGACGCGCCAGCACAGGCTGTGCGTCGCGAAGCGGTCGGTGAGCAGCACCCCGCCTTGCCCGTCGGCGCTGGCCAGACCGGCTGCGAATTCGCCGTGAAGACCGGCTGCGGCGCCCCAGGGGTCCGCCGCGTCCAGCAGCGACTGCAGTACCGCCCGACCGTCGGCCGTCGATCCGCCCTCGATCTTTCCCGTCAGCAGCGCAGCGCCCGGAGGATTCGACGGCGGAGAAGGGGGCGTTGCGGCAACAGGGGTGTTCGGTTCGTTCATGCAGGCAGCTTCACGTGCAGCAGCGCTGCGCGCAGGGTCCGGGTGCTCAAAGCGGCCGATCCTATGTCGGGGAGCCGCCTTCGTGCGCCGCTGGCGCGGGAGGACCGTGGCCGAGTTCACTGCTGGGCGCTTTGCGGCGCGGGTACTGGCCTGCGGGTCGCGCCGTTGGCCCCTAGACTCGTCGGCACGGCCATGCTGCGCAGGCGATGTCGTTCTGTCGCGCCTGCGCCTTGTCCCAGCTCCGCGCAGGCCTTCAAGGCGGAAGGAAGGCAGAAGGCCAGGCGGAACCAGCAAGCGCCTTCGACGAAACGCAGACCAGTCGCCCATGGATCTTTCGGCTCCCCGCCCAACCCCCATTCACGCACCGATGACCCAGTTCGCCACCTGCGACGGCGAACTCGTCGTCGGCGGCAAGCGGCTTTCGGTGCTGGCCGCGCGAGTCGGTCGCACGCCCTTCTACGCCTACGACCGTGGCCTGCTGCGCGCGCGCGTGGCCGAGCTGCGGGGAGCGCTGCCACCGGCGGTGAAGCTGCACTACGCGATGAAGGCCAACCCGATGCCGGCCCTCGTCGGCTTCATGGCCGGGCTGGTGGATGGCATCGACGTGGCGTCGGGCGGCGAGCTGAAGATCGCGCTGGACGCCGGCGCGGATCCTGAGGAGATCAGCTTCGCCGGGCCGGGCAAGCGCGACGTCGAGCTGCAGCAGGCCGTGGCCGCGGGCGTGCTGGTCAACGTCGAGTCGACGCGCGAGCTGCCGGTGCTCGCCGCGGCCTCGCAGGCGCTCGGGCTGCCGGCGCGCGTGGCGTTGCGCGTGAACCCGGACTACGAGCTCAAGGGCTCCGGAATGAAGATGGGCGGCGGGCCCAAGCAGTTCGGCATCGACGTCGAGCAGATCCCGCAGGCGCTGGCGCAGATCGGCGCGCTGGGCCTGTCCTTCGAAGGCTTTCACCTCTTCGCCGGTTCGCAGAACCTGCGTGCCGAGTCGATCTGCGAGGCGCAAGTGAAGGGCTTCGAGCTGGCGCTGCGCCTCTCGCAGGACGCGCCGGCACCGCTGCGGGTGCTCAACCTGGGCGGCGGTTTCGGCATTCCCTATTTCCCGGGCGAGCAGCGGCTGGACCTCGCGCCGATCGGGCGGAACCTGGCCGCACTCGTCGAACGCGCAACGGCCGAGCTGCCGCAGGCGCGGCTCGTGATCGAGCTCGGACGCTTTCTCGTCGGCGAGGCCGGCGTCTACGTCACGCGCGTGGTCGACCGCAAGGTGTCGCGCGGGCAGGTCTTCCTCGTCTGCGACGGCGGGCTGAACCACCACCTCTCGGCCTCGGGCAACTTCGGCCAGGTGCTGCGCAAGAACTACCCGGCGACCATCGGCAACCGCGTCGACGCCGCGCCCGAGCTCGCGTCCGCCGTCGGCCCGCTGTGCACGCCGCTGGACCTGCTGGCCGACCGCATGGAGCTGCCGCAGGCCGACATCGGCGACCTGGTCGTGATCTTCCAGTCCGGCGCCTACGGCGCCAGCGCCAGCCCGCAGCCCTTCCTCGGGCATCCGGCGGTGGTCGAGGTACTTGTCTAGCGGCTCGCGCGCATGCGGCCGCTTGCCGTCGCGTCCGCGGGCGACGATATCCTGACGCCGCGACAGAAGCGGCATCTGGGCTGGCTGCTGCTGACCTGGGCGGTCTTCATCGCCTACGGGAGCTGGGTTCCGCTCGATTTCCGGGCGGCCGATCCGGTCGAGGTCTGGCATCGGCTGTGGCAATGGTCGGGTGCCACCGCGCTGCGCGCGCAGCGACTCGATACCGCCGTCAACGTCCTGCTGACGGTGCCGCTCGGCCTCGGTCTGGCCTTGTTGTGGAGCGGCCCGGGCGGACGGCTGGGCTTGTTCAGGCAGGCGGCCATCGTGGGCCTGGTCCTTCCCCTCTCGCTGCTCGTCGAGTGGGGGCAGGGTTTCCTGCCCGGCCGCAGCGAGAGCCTGGGCGACGTGCTCGCGCAGACCGCGGGTACGGTGATCGGCTTGCTCCTGCATGCGCTTGCGGGGAGTCCCATCCGGCGCCGGCTCGCGGCACTCGATGCGGCCATGGATCTGCGCTCGCGTGCGGCGCAGGTGCTGCATCTCTACCTGCTCGGCCTGCTGCTCTTCGCGGTGATGCCGCTGGACCTGACGCTGGATGTTGGCGAGCTTTACCGGAAGTGGCGCAGCGAACGCGTGGTCCTCGTGCCGTTCGCGGGTCTGCGCGGGGTACCCGTTGACATCGTCTACGAGATCCTGAGCGACGTCCTGCTCTGGGTTCCGGTGGGGCTGCTTTGGCGGCTGGACGCGCCACGACGCCCCGTCCGCACGATCGTTGTGCGCGCCATGGCGTTGGCGCTGATGCTCGAATGCGCGCAATTCGTCGTGCTCTCACGGGTCAGCGATATCACGGACGTCCTGCTCTCGGCCGTTGGCGCATGGCTGGGAGCGAACCTTCTCCAGTACCTGCCACGTCTGCTGGACCGCGAGCCTCAGCGCTTGCGCGTGGCTTGCCGGATGGGTCTTGCCGTCTGGTTGCTTGCGGTGATCTGGATCTATACGTGGCCGTTCGCGTTCGCATGGCCGGCGAAGGGATGGCCGGCCTTTGTCGATGCGTTCTCGCGCGTGCCTTTCCTGACCTATTTCCAACGCAACGAGTTCGGCGCGCTCAACGAGATCCTGCGCAAGCTGCTGGTCTTTCTGCCTGGAGGCTTGCTGCTGCGGCTGGTTGTCGCCAGACCGGGTGCCAAGGCTTCGCGCGCCTGGCTGCTGGCGCTGGCGGTCCTGGCGTTCCTGCTCGAGGCCGTGCAGGTGGTGCTTGCCGACCGGGTTGCGGACCTGACCGACGCGTTGCTGGCCACGCTTGGCGCGGTCCTGGGCTGGCGGCTCACGGGCTGGCTGCAAGCGGGTGCCGGGAGGCTGGGCTTGCATGCACCGGCGGCTGACGCGCCGGACGCCGCCGGAACGCAGGGGCGGATCGCCCCGGCGGGCATCGATGCGGCTTCGCGCGATGCCGTCGGCGCGGTTGATCGCCGGGCGGCGCAGGTCGGACCGGCCGCCTGGCCTGCGCAGGCGCTGAGCGTCGTCGTCCTCGCGCTCCTGCTCTGGCTGCTGGCGCGTCTGCCTGGCGTGCCTTACAACGTGGCCAAGCTCATGCCTGCCGGCGTGACGGGGATGCTTGCAGCGGCGGGTGTCGCGGCCGTGGCCTGGTGGATCGGCGCGCTGCCCCTGTTCTACGTGCGCGCATCGCGGCGTGTTGCCGGGGCCTTGCCGCTGCTCCTGCTGGTTCACGGCCTGGTCGCGTTCGTCGTGCTGCGGGCTGCCGTGCCGCTGCCGATGCTGCACAAGCTGATCGGCTCGCCCGTCCTCGGCTGGCCCGGCGTGCTCGAAGACCTGCTGCGCTACCTCGCGCTGCACGCGGCGCTGATGCTTCCGCTCTGCGGCGCGGCGGCCGTCGTGGCAGTGGCCCGAGATCCGCAGCGTCTCAACCGGCTGATCTACTGGGCCTTGCTGGCCGTTGCGCTTGCCTGGCCCCTGCACTGGGTCGTGGTCGACCTGGCCGCGACCGACAACCTGGTCGAGCTGATGCGCGGCGGCGGCAGCTTCATCGCCTCCACCTGCCTGGCCCTGGCGGTCATGGGGATCGGCATCGGCGCCGCAGCGCTGGCAAGCCTGGGGTGCGGCTCGCGGCGCGTCGCGGTCGTGCTGCTCGTCGTGGCGGCGCTCGGGACGCCCGCTGCGCTCTGGGCCGGGCTCGAGCCCGCGGTGTTCAAGTACGGGCGCGTCTTCTCGGCGCTGCAGTTCATCCTCTCGGCCGGTCGCGACGCCTACGCCAGCGGCCCCGCGTTGATCGCGCGCTACCTCGCCGCCTACGTCGGCGTCACGCTGGCGCTGGCGTGGCTACAACGGCCCGGATGGCGGATCGAATGGGACAGGGAAGGGCGCCCTGGGCGATAGCCGGAGCTCCCCGGCCTGCCACAACTGCGACGTCGGACGATATGTGGCATGCGCACCAAGACCGAGCCTACCTATACTGGCCCGTCGATGAGTCTCTGTTGCGGCACCGCCCGTGATCGCACTCGGCGAATCGACAGTCGGATGCCGCTGTCCGTGCATAGCCCCGATATCACGGATCGGTCGATCGTGTGCCGCCGGTGCGGTAGCGCCGTGAATTGTGCTTGCCTGAAGCGATGAACCCGATTTCTCCTGAGGACATCACCGGGATCGTGCTCGCCGGCGGCCGCGCCACGCGCATGGGCGGCGTCGACAAGGGCCTGCAGACGCACCGCGGCATGCCGCTGGCGCTCTACACGCTGCTGCGCCTGCAGCGCCAGGTCGGGCCGACGATGATCAACGCCAACCGCAACTTCGCGGCCTACGAGTCGATGGGCGTTCCCGTCTGGCCCGACGCGCTGCCCGACTACCCGGGGCCGCTGGCCGGGATGCTGACCGGGCTCGAGCGCTGCGAGACGCCGTGGCTGCTGACCGTGCCCTGCGATACACCGGACTTCCCTGAGGACCTCGCCGAGCGCCTGGCGCGGGCGGTGGTCGCGCAGGATGCCGACATCGCGCTGGCCGCCACGCGCGAGGACGGCGAGCTGCGCGCGCAGCCGGTGTTCTGCCTCGTGCGCGCGACGCTGATGGAAGACCTGATGGCCTATCTGCAGTCCGGGCAGCGCAAGATCGACCGCTGGACGGCGCGCCACCGCTGCGTGAGCGTCGAGTTCGAGGACGCCGCGGCCTTCTTCAACGCGAACACGCTGGAGGAGCTGCGCCAGCTCCAGCAGCGCAGCGGCGCGGCGGGTTGACGCGGGCAGCGGTCGGCGGCCCGGGATCGGACGGCCAAGCGGCCTGCGGCGAGAATCGGTCCGCCAAGAACCTAGAATATAGGGTTCGCCTGCCGCAAGGGCAGGCCCGGTTCTAGAACGACCCTGTGACCAGGAGCGACCCCGTGTTCATCTCCAACGCCTACGCCCAGTCGGGCGCCGACGCCGCCAGTGCCGCCCTGGGCGCGCAGTCCTCGCTCATGAGCATGCTGCCGCTCGTGCTGATGTTCGTGGTGCTGTACTTCATCATGATCCGCCCGCAGATGAAGAAGCAGAAGGAACACCGCGCGATGATCGAGGCGCTGGCCAAGGGCGACGAAGTCGTGATCGCCGGCGGCGTGCTCGGGCGCGTGACCAAGCTCGGCGATGCCTACATCCACGTCGAGGTCGCGAGCGGCGTCGAGCTGCAGGTGCAGCGACCCTCGGTGGTGCAGGTGCTGCCCAAGGGGACGTTCGGCAAGTGAATGGCTGAGCGCAGCGGCCACGGCCGTCCGGGGCAGCGACCGCCGCGCCTTCCCGCCACCCCTGCCGCCGGGCTCGCGCCGCGCGGCCGCAAAGGATCCTCCTCATGAACCGCTACCCCTGGTGGAAGTACGCGATCCTGGCGATCGCGCTCGTCGTCGGGCTGCTCTATACGGCGCCCAACTTCTACGGCGAGGCGCCGGCGGTGCAGGTCTCCAGCGGCAAGGCCACGATCAAAGTCGATGCGGCGCTGGCGCAGCGCGTCGGCGAGCTGCTGCAGCAGGCAGGGCTGGCACCGGACTTCGTGCAGTTCGAGGGCAACTCGATCAAGGCGCGCTTTGCCGACACCGACGCGCAGATCAAGGCCAAGGATGCGATCTCGCGTGCGCTCAATCCCGATCCGACCGACCCCGGCTACATCGTCGCGCTGAACCTGGTGTCGCGCTCGCCGGCGTGGATGGCGTCGATCCACGCGCTGCCGATGTATCTCGGCCTGGACCTGCGCGGCGGCGTGCACTTCCTGATGCAGGTCGACATGAAGTCGGCGCTGACCAAGAAGGCCGAGGCGATCAGCGGCGACATGCGCACGCTGATGCGCGACAAGAACATCCGCCACCTGGGCGTCACGCGCGACGGCAACACGGTCGAGGTGCGCTTCCGCGACGCCGAGTCGCTGGCCGCTGCGCGCAATCTGCTGGCCGACAGCGTGACCGAGATGGAATGGACGCCTTCGCAGGACGCAGGCGACTTCCGGCTGCGCGGCGTGCTCAAGCCCGAGGCGGCGTTCAAGGTGCAGGAGCAGGCGCTGCAGCAGAACATCACGACGCTGCACAACCGCGTCAACGAGCTCGGCACCAGCGAGCCGGTGATCCAGCAGCAGGGGGTGGACCGCGTCGTCGTGCAGCTGCCAGGGGTGCAGGACACGGCGCGCGCCAAGGACATCATCGGGCGCACGGCCACGCTCGAGCTGCGCATGGTGAACGAGTCGGCCGAGGCGCAGGCGGCGGTCACCGGCGCCGGCCCGGTGCCCTTCGGCTCCGAGCGCTTCCTCGAGCGCAACGGCCAGCCGATCATCGTCTACCGCCAGGTCGTGCTGACCGGCGACAACCTGACCGATGCCCAGCCCGGTTTCGACGGGCAGACGCAGGAGCCGACCGTCAACCTGACGGTGGACGCACGCGGCGCGCGCATCATCCGCGACGTCACGCGCGAGAATGTCGGCAAGCGCATGGCGATCCTGCTCTTCGAGAAGGGCAAGGGCGAGGTCGTGACCGCGCCGGTGATCAGGAGCGAGCTCGGCGCACGCTTCCAGATCAGCGGCCGCATGACGACCGCCGAGGCCACCGACACCGCGCTGCTGCTGCGCGCCGGGTCGCTCGCCGCGCCGATGGAGATCATCGAGGAGCGCACGATCGGTCCGAGCCTTGGGGCCGACAACATCGAGAAGGGCTTCAAGAGCGTGATGTACGGCGCGATCGCGATCGCCGTCTTCATGTGCTCGTACTACCTGCTCTTCGGCGTGTTCTCGACGCTGGCGCTGTCGTTCAACCTGCTGCTGCTGGTGGCGCTGCTGTCGATGCTGCAGGCCACACTGACGCTGCCGGGCATCGCGGCGATCGCGCTCACCCTCGGCATGGCGATCGACGCCAACGTGCTCATCAACGAGCGCGTGCGCGAGGAGCTGCGCCGCGGCGTGGCGCCGCAGCAGGCGATCCACCTCGGCTACGAGCACGCCTGGGGGACGATCCTGGACTCCAACGTCACCTCGCTGATCGCCGGCATCGCGCTGCTGATGTTCGGCTCGGGCCCGGTGCGCGGCTTCGCGGTCGTGCATTGCCTGGGCATCCTGACCTCGATGTTCTCGGCGGTGATGTTCTCGCGCGGGCTGGTGAACTTCTGGTACGGGCGCCAGAAGCGGCTGAAGTCGGTGTCGATCGGGCAGGTCTGGCGGCCGGAGGGCGGCGTCGCGCCGGCCGGCGAGCGTTGAGGGGAGACGGCGATGGAGTTCTTCCGCATCAAGCGCGACATCCCGTTCATGCGGCATGTGCTGGTGTTCAACGTCATCTCGATGATCACCTTCCTGGCCGCGGTCTTCTTCCTGGTCACGCGCGGGCTGCACCTGTCGATCGAGTTCACCGGGGGCACGGTGCTCGAGGTCGAGTACGCGCAGGCGGCCGACCTCGAGAAGGTTCGGACCTCGGTCGAGGCCTTGGGCCTGGGCGAGGTGCAGGTGCAGAACTTCGGCACCTCGCGCGACGTGCTGATCCGCGTGCCGGTGCGCGAGGACGTCAAGCAGTCGGAGGTGGCCGCGCGTGTCTTCGACGCCTTGTGCAAGGCCGACTCGGGTCAGGTCGAGTCGCGCCAGTACACGACGCCGCAGGGCGAGCAGGTGGCGCGCTCGGCCTGCGCGGCGGCCGGCGGCGCCGAGCCGCTCAAGCTCAGCCGCACCGAGTTCGTCGGGCCTTCGGTCGGTTCGGAGCTGGCGCGCGACGGGGCGCTGGCGCTGCTCTTCACCGTGCTCGGGATCGTGATCTACCTGGCGGTCCGCTTCGAGTGGAAGTTCGGTGTCGCCGGCGTCATCGCCAACCTGCACGACGTCGTCATCATCCTGGGCTTCTTCGCCTTCTTCCAGTGGGAGTTCTCGCTCGCGGTGCTGGCCGCGGTGCTGGCAGTGCTCGGCTACTCGGTCAACGAGTCGGTGGTCATCTTCGACCGCATTCGCGAAACCTTTCGTAAGTATCGAAAGCTGACGACACCGCAGGTCATCGACCATGCGATCACCAGCACGATGAGCCGCACCGTGATCACCCACGGCAGCACGCAGATGATGGTGATCTCGATGATGCTCTTCGGCGGCCCCACGCTGCACTACTTCGCGGTGGCGCTGACGATCGGCATCCTCTTCGGCATCTATTCCTCGATCTTCGTCGCCTCGGGCATCACGCTGTGGCTCAAGGTCAAGCGCGAGGATCTCGTCAAGCCCGCGAAGGACCACGATCCGAACGATCCGAACGCAGGGGCGGTGGTGTAGAGTGGCCGAAGCGTTCGTAATTCACGAAAACCTCGCCTGCATCCCCACATGGCGACCGTCCCCGGTCCGTCACAGCTTGCCGCCCAGGCCCGGCGCCTGTATGTCGAGGAGCTCCTGCGCAATCTCGCGCCGCTGGTGCAGGCGGCGCTCGAAGGGGCCCGCTCGCTGATCGACAAGCCCTGCGAGCACGCCGTCTTCATGCGGCGGCGCGAGCTGCTGCAGGAGCTGCAGAAGGGCGCACAGGCCTGGCATCGGGGAATGGTCAACGGGCTGCGCCAGGCCTTGGCTCGCGGTGGCCTGGCGTCCAGGCCCGGTGACGGGCATGCTCCCGGGGGGCTCGCGTCGCTTTCGCTCGTCGACGACGACACGATCGAGCTCGAGATCGTCACCTCGCGCCTGGCGCTGGCGATGATGGATCGCGCGTCGTGGGAGTTCGCCGACCTGCGTTCGCGCGTGGCCACGCTCGAAGGGCGCACCGAGCTCGACGCCCAGGACCTGCTGCGCGCGCATGTGCTCGCGCGCATCGCCTTCGAGTCCTGGCGCGCCGCGGGCATCGGCCTGGAGAGCTGGCGCGAGCTGCAGCCGGTGCTGCACGAGGAGTTCGCGCATCTGGCCGAGGAGGCCTACCACGAGACCAACCGCTGGCTGGTCGAGCATGGCGTCCTTCCGGAGGTCGACCTGCGGCCTTTCATCCGCCGCTCGCGCACCAACCCGCAGGCGCCGCTGGGCTGGACGGCCGGGACCGGCGCGCCGCCGCCGGCCTCGCAGTACGACGCGGCGATCGCGCCGAGCTTCGATCCCACGGTCAGCGGCGGCTTCGTGCGCACCGGGCAGGGCGGCGTCGGCGAGGAGACGCGGCTGATGACGCGCAGCGCGCCGCTGCCGCGCAGCGGCGAACACGCCGAGGCTGTGCTGCTGCGCCTCAACCGCCTGGTCGGCCGGCATCTGCCGGGCTTCGCTCGCGCAAGCGGGGCGGCGCCGCTGTCACCGGGGCTGGCGCAGGCGATCGAGACCGCGCAGGCGGGCCTCAAGCGCCGCTTCATGGCGACCACGCAGCGCGCGATGCAGGTCACCGCGCCGGCAGTGATCGAGGAGCTGCACCAGCGCAAGCAGGTGCTCAAGCGGGCGGCGGCCACACCCGAGGAGCGCGCGACGATCGAGATCGTCGCGCTGCTGTTCCAGAGCATCCTCACCGAGGACCGCATCCCGGCCTCGGTGCGCGTGTGGTTCGCGCGGCTGCAGATGCCGGTGCTGCGGGTGGCCGTGTCCGAGCCCGACTTCTTCGCCACCACCGACCACCCGGCGCGGCGCCTGATCGACCGCATGGGCGCCTGCGTGATGGGCTTCGACAGCTCGGCGCGGGTCGGCGAGGCGCTCGAGCGCGAGATCAAGCGCATCGTCCAGGTCGTCGAGGCCTACCCCGACACCGGACGGCGCGTCTTCCAGACCGTGCTGACCGAGTTCGAGAAGTTCCTCGAGCAGTACTTCCGCGACCAGAACGAGGCCACGAGGAAGGGCGTGTCGCTGGCGCAGCAGGTGGAGCAGCGCGAGACGCTGGCGATCCAGTACACGATCGAACTGCGCCGCATGCTCAACGAGGTGCCGGTGCAGGAGGGCGTGCGCCAGTTCCTCTTTCACGTCTGGGCCGACGTCCTGGCCACCGCCGCGGTGCGCTACGGGGCGCAGGGCGAGGTGACGCGCAGGATGAAGCGCGCCGCCGCCGATCTCATCTGGTCGGCCAGTGCCAAGGTCTCGCGCGAGGAGCGTGCCGAGGTCATCCGCCGCCTGCCGCCGCTGCTCAAGCAGCTGAGGGAAGGCATGTCGTCGGCAGGCCTGGACGCGGCGCGGCAGGACGAGCAGATCCAGCAGCTCAACAACTCGCTGGCGGCGGCCTTCACCGCGCGCGCGGCGGTGATTCCCGACGAGCGGCTGCGCGAGATGATGGAGCACCTCGAATCGCTCGAGGAGATGCTGCCCGACGCGCAGGACATCGAGCTCGACGAGTCGATGGTCCTCGACCTCTCGGACCACCAGAGCGAGGGCCTGGAAATCGTGCTCGAAGGCGGCTCGATGCCGACCGCGGCGATGCTGGCCTGGGCGCGCGAGCTCCAGGTCGGGAGCTGGTTCCTGCTCGAGCAAAAGGGCCGGCAGGAAGCGGTGCAGCTCGCCTGGCAGGGCATGCGCAAGCAGCTTTCGCTGTTCGTCAGCTCGCACGGACGCTGCGTGCTGTTCCAGCAGCAGCGCCTGGCCAGCTATCTGCAGGCCGGGCTGCTGCAGCCGGCGCAGGATGAGGCCCTGACCGTTCGTGCCACGCGCAGCGCGCTGGCCAAGCTCGACGTCGACGCCGCCGGATTGTTGAACTGACCGGTGCGCGCGCGGCCAGGCGGCTCGCGCTCGCGCGCCGGCGGGCGGCGATCAGTGGATGACGCGGTCTTCGGGCGCGACGAAGAGCTCGTCGAGGATCAGCGCGTCGGGCTCCTCGCCCAGGCTCCAGAACACCATCAGCACGATGACCTTGAGGTCGTCGAGCGAGAGCGGGCTCTCGCCGGCGGCGCTGGCGCGGTCGATCACCATCTCGCGCATCGCCGGCGGCAGCACGCCCGCCGATTCGAGGAAGCTGATGAAAGAGATCGAATCGAGCCCCAGGCGCTGGCGCTCGAGCTCGCTGTAGACGCGCACGCTGCCCTTGCGCTGCTTGCCGACCGCGCCTTCGGCGCTGTGCGCCAACCCGTCCAGCCAGCGCAGCGCCTGCTGGATCTCCTCGGACTCGAAGCCGACGGCGCTGAGCTTGCGCTTCAGTTGCCGGTGGTCCGGGCAGGCGTCGGGGCGCCAGTAGTTCTCGTAGAGGTAGACCAGCACGTCGAACATGGCACGGCACTATACCCGAGCCGCCCGTCGCCTAGGGGCTTACCCGGGTTCAGGCCCGGCCACGGCGCTGATAGAGCCCGCCGGGAAGTCGGACGACATGACCTGCAAGCTCCAGTTCGAGCAGGCGCGCGAGCAGCTCGGCGGTCGGCCAGCCGCAGCGCGCCTGCAGGCTGTCCAGCCCGATCGGGTCGTGGCCCAGGGCTTCGAGCAGCGGCTCGTGCGGCGGCTCGTGTGTGGGCTCCTCGTCGGGCGGCAGCGCGGGATCACTTGCTCCGGCCGGTGCTGCGGCGGCCGGTCGCCGCAATTCCTCCAGCACCTCGGCCGGCGTTTCGACGAGCCGCGCGCCCTCGCGGATCAGCGCATGGCAGCCGCGGGATTGCTCGGCGTGGATCGAACCGGGAAGCGCGAAGACCTCGCGTCCGGCCTCGTTGGCCAGGCGTGCGGTGATCAGCGAACCCGAGCGCAGCGCGGCTTCGACGACCAGCGTCCCGAGCGCCAGGCCGGCGATGATGCGGTTGCGCTGCGGGAAGTTCTCGGCCAGCGGCGCTGTTCCGGGGACGAACTCGCTCACGAGCGCACCCTGGCCGGCGATCCGTGCCGCGAGACCCGCGTGGCGCGGCGGATAGATGCGGTCGATCCCGGTTCCCAGCACCGCGATCGTGGACGCGCCGCCGGCCAGCGCGCCTTCGTGCGCGGCGGCGTCGATGCCCAGCGCCAGCCCCGAGACGACGACCAGACCCGCTTCCCCCAGCGCCTGCGCGAAGTGACGGGCGTTGTCCAGGCCCTGGGCGCTGGGCTTGCGGCTGCCGACGACGGCGACCGACGCCGCGCAAAGCGCTGCCGGGTCGCCCTGCACGTAGAGCAGCAGCGGCGGGTCCGGGCTCTGCAGCAGCGCAGGGGGATAGGCCGGGTCTCCGAGTGTGAGCACATGGCGGTCGCTGCCGCCCTCCAGCCAGCGCCGTGCCGCGGCGAGAGCTGCGGGCATCGGAGCCGCGCCGCGCGCCATCGCGTCGGCCTGGCGCGGCCCGATGACTTCGGACAGCGCTGCACGCGACGCGGCGACGACGCCTTGCGGCGTCCCGAAGGCGCGCAGCAGTCGGCGGGCGCTTTCGCGCCCGATCCCGGGCGCCAGCTGGAGCTGCAGCCAGGCCCCGAGTTCGTCGACGTCGATCACCGGATGGCCCCGGCTGCGACGGGGCGCGGGTCAGGGCTGCGTGAAGCGGTCGCCCGTGCCGACCGGCTCCTGCACCGAGACGACGAGCGCGTAGGCGACGCGCTCGAAGACGCGGAAGACGAAGAGCAGCCCATGACGCTCGTCGGGCAGGCGCATCGGCGTGCGCTTGCCGTCGGTGCGGTCGGCGGCCATGCGGCCCGCGCGCCAGAGCGCGAGCACGTGGCCGCGCTCGATGCCGTCGCGGGCGCCGCGGTTGAGCGCAACGATCTGGTTCTGTCCGGCGAGCACCGCTTCGCCGTAGACCGAGACGATGCGACCGTCGACGCTGCTGCTCGGCGGATGCGGGGCGTAGGCGGCGAGTTCCGAGGGCGGCACCGGCGAGAGCCGGTCGCCGACGCCGGCCTCGAGCCGCGTGTCGGTGATCATGAAGGTCGCCGGGACGACGGTGGCGGTTTTGCCGTCGGCCGAGGGCAGCAGGCCGCCGTCGCGCACGAACTCGGCGGCGCCGACGTAGGTGGCCTCGAAGCCCAGCACTTCGCGCGTTTCCGGGTCGAGCAGCGGCCGCGGCTGGCGGAAGAGACGGAAGTCGCGCGCGCCGCCGAGGTCGCCCCGGACGTAGGCGGTCTCGCCGCGCGAGACGATGACGCGGTTCTCCTGCGTCGCGACGATGCGCGGGGCGCGCTCGAGCGCATCGGTGTCGAAGACCACCGCCTCGTTGAGGAAGGGGCCGATGAGGTGCAGCGGGATCGCCGCGATCGCCCCGTTGGGCAGGAGTTCGGCGCGGACCTGCGGCGAGAGCTTCACGGTGCCGCCGGGGCCGGAGAGATCCTGCCCGAGCGTGAGCATCGCGCGGCCGCCGGACTTCACCAGCACCAGCACCTGCCCGGGATAGATCAGGTGCGGGTTGCGGATCTGGTCCAGGTTCATGCCCCAGAGCTGCGGCCAGCGCCAGGGGCTCTTGAGGAAGATCTTGGAGATGTCCCAGAGCGTGTCGCCGCGGCGCACGACATGCCGGTCGGGGGCGTTCGCAGCGAGGTCCGAAAGCGGGACGCCGGCCTGCGCGACCTGCGTTGCGGCCGCGCGCTGCTCGGGGGTGATCGGGTAGTCGCCGGGTGCTGCCGATGCGCTTCGCATCCAGACCGGCCCGAGCGCTGCCGCGACGCCGAGCGCCAGTACGGCGCGGCGCTCCTGGCCTCGCAGGCCTGACCGATCGCTTGGACTCATGTGCGCGTCTCCCGGCTGCCGGCCCGCTGCGGCGCGCGATGCCACAATTCAGGCTGGGGTTCGGAGCGTGCCGCCGCGACCCGCCGCGAGCAGACGTCCGAAATCTTCACTTGGTTTCGCAGATTCTGCCCCTAACGCATTGATATCGCAACGAAAGTGCCCCATCTGCCGTGAACAGGGGCACGCCGGCGACGCGGCGGTCGTTGCGCCCCGTCCACAACTGTTTCCCCGTGTTGCCGCCCCCGGCGGCTGATGTTTTCGATGCCGATCCCATGGCCCGTCTGAATATCCTGCGCTATCCCGATCCGCGGCTGCACACCGTGGCCCGACCGGTCGCGAGCGTCGACGAGCGCATCCGCCGGCTCGTCGACGACATGCTCGAGACCATGTACGCTGCCGAGGGTGTCGGCCTGGCGGCGACCCAGGTTGACGTGCACGAGCGGGTGATCGTGATGGATACCTCGGAAACGAGGGACAACCCGATCGTCCTGATCAACCCCGAACTGATCTGGCAGAGCGAGGAGATGCGGCTGGCCGAGGAGGGCTGCCTCTCGGTGCCGACGATCTACGACAAGGTCGAGCGCCACGCCAGCGTCAAGGTGCAGGCGCTGGACCGCGAGGGGCAGCGCTTCGAGATGCAGGCCGAGGGCCTTGCGTCCGTGTGCGTACAGCATGAGATCGATCATCTCCGGGGCAAGGTTTTCGTCGAGTACCTCAGCGCGCTCAAGCGCGACCGCATCCGCACCAAGATGATCAAGAAGGCGCGCGAAGAGCAGCGTGATGGCTGAGCCGCTGCGCGTCGGCTTTGCCGGGACGCCGGAGTTTGCGCGTGCGGCGCTGGCGGCGATCGTCGACGCCGGGCACGTCGTGCCGCTGGTTCTGACGCAGCCCGACCGGCCGGCCGGGCGCGGCATGAAGCTGCAGGCCTCGCCGGTGAAACAGGAGGCGCTGGCGCGTGGCCTGCCGGTGCTGCAGCCGCGCGGCCTGCGGCTCGATGGCCGCTTTGCCGAGGAGGCCGCCGCGGTACAGACGGCGCTGACGCAAGCGCGGCTGGACGTGCTCGTCGTCGCCGCCTACGGGCTGATCCTGCCGCAGTGGGCGCTGACTTGTGCGACTCACGGCGCGCTCAACATCCATGCGTCGCTGCTGCCGCGCTGGCGCGGCGCGGCGCCGATCCAGCGCGCGATCGAGGCCGGAGACGCCGAAACCGGCATCACGCTGATGCAGATGGACGCCGGCCTGGACACCGGGCCGATGCTGCTCGCGCGTGCGCTGCCGATCTCGAACACCGACACCGCGGCGAGCCTGCACGACCGGCTGGCTTCGCTCGGCGCAGCGCTCGTCGTCGAGGGGCTGCCGCTGTGGGTGAGTGGACACCTGCCTGCCAAACCGCAGCCGACCGAGGGCGTCAGCTACGCGAGCAAGATCGACAAGGCCGAGGCGGCGATCGACTGGCGCCTGCCCGCGGTGCAGATCGAGCGTCGCGTGCGCGCCTTCGATCCCTTCCCCGGAGCCAGCTTCGAGCTCGACGGCCAGGCGGTGAAGCTCTGGCGTGCGCAGGTCGCCGATGCGGGCGCAGGCACGGTGGCCGACGCGGCAGCCCCTGGAACCTGCCTGCGGCCTGAGCCGGATCGCCTGCTCGTCGCCTGCGGCGACGGAGTGCTGGAGCTGCTCGAAGTGCAACGCACCGGCGGGCGCCGCGTCGCGATGGCCGACTTCCTGCGTGGGCAGGCGGTTGCCGCTGGAACGCGGCTTGGATCGACCCGCGCGGCGTAGAGCACCGGCATCGCAAGCCGCGCGCATCCCGTGCTCAAGTGCGCCGCGGCGGCTGCCGATATCGGGACCAGACTGGTCCCTGCCTCATGCGTCGCCACGCCACCGCTCTCGCCTTGCTGCTGCTCGTCCCGCTCGCCGGCTGCGACCTGCTCGGGATCGAGAGCGCGAGCGCGGTCGCGGCGCGGCGCGAGGCCGAGGGCAAGGCGATCGGCGGCGCGTGCCGCCACGCAGGCCGCGCGATCGAGGATTGCTATGTGCTCAATCGCAAGGCCGACAAAGGCGCGATCTTCGCCGGCTGGCGCGAGATGAACGACTACATGATCGAGAACAAGCTCGAGGTCGTCGCGCCGACGCTGCCCCCGCCGGGTGCGCCGGCACCGGTCACCGCTGCGGTCGACGACGAAGGCGACACCGCGCGGCCGGCCAAGCCCAGGAGCCACTGACCCCGCGAGTCCCCGGACGCGGTCCGGGGATCGACGACGCCGGCCCGGCTCCTCGGCAGTGCCAGGCCGGTGCGAGATGGGAAAATCGTGCGCATGCACGGCCTGCGCGCGTGGTTGAGGAACGACTTCGTGCGCCTGGGTGCGCGCGACATGACCGCGCCGTCGATCGGCATCGCCGCCTGGGGATTGGTGACGGGTGTGGCGATGGTGAAGTCGGGGCTCTCGGTCCCGGTCGCGCTGACGATGTCGCTGCTGATGTTTGCCGCCAGCGCGCAGCTCGCGACGATCCCGCTGCTGGCCGCGGGCGCGCCGGTCTGGGTGATGCTTGCCGCGGCGACCTGCGTCAACCTGCGCTTCGTCGTGCTCTCGGCGCAGTGGCGGCCGTACTTCGGCGCGCTGCCGCGCGCGCAGCGCATGCGCCTGGCCTACTTCGCGGCCGACCTCAACTACGTGCAGTTCGTGCACCGCTTCCCCGAGCCTCTGCCGCGCCCCGGGCAGCTCCCGTATTTCTGGGGCGGCGTCGCGATCAACTGGGTCTCGTGGCAACTGCTCTCGGTGACCGGCGTGCTGCTGGGCGACCGCGTCCCGACACACTGGGGGCTGGACTTCGCCGGCCCGCTGGTGCTGATCGGCGTCGTCGGCTCGATGCTCGTCGACCGCGCGACCTGGGTGGCCGCGGGCGTCGCCGCCGCCGTCTCGGTGCTGGCCTACGCGCTGCCGCTCAAGCTCAACGTGCTGGCGGCGATCGTCGCGGCGGTCGCCGCCGGCCTGCTCGTCGATCACCGCAGCACGCGCACCGTGCTGCCGCTGGACGACCGCACCTGAAGGGTAAGTGGGGATGCAGGACAGCGTCGAATGGACCTGGCCGGTGGTGCTCACGCTGCTGGCGTTGGGCGGTGTGACGCTGCTGACGCGCGGCTTCTTCCTGCTGCCCGACCGCGAATGGCCGTTGCCGGCGTGGCTGCGCAAGGGCCTGCGCTACGCGCCGCTGGCGGCGCTGGCGGCGATCGTCGCCCCCGAGGTCGTGCTGACGCAGGGCCAGCTCGTGCAGACCTGGCAGGACGCGCGGCTCTTCGGGGCGCTCGCGGCAGCGCTCTGCTACGCGGTCCGGCGCGACGTGCTGCTCACGCTCGTCGTCGGGATGGGGGTCTTCCTGCCGCTTCGCCTGTGGCTTGGCTGGTAGGCGCGGGCCGGCATCCGCTTGCGCGCTCGACGAGGCGAGAATCGCGCGTCGCGCCATCGGCGCTGCCGCTGGGGCTCGATCGGTGCTGCGTCAGCCCGTTCGCCTGTTCCATTCGCTTCTCCGATCCGCTTTCCCCATTCGCCCCTTCCAATGGCCTCTTCCACTCGCGTCTTCCCATGAACATCCTCCGCTTCACCGATCTGATCGCCCAGGGCCAGGCCAAGGGCAAGCGCGTCTTCATCCGCGCCGACCTCAACGTGCCGCAGGACGACGCGGGGCGAATCACCGAGGACACGCGCATCCGCGCCAGCGTCCCCTGCATCCGCCAGGCGCTGGACGCCGGTGCCGCGGTGATGGTGACGAGCCACCTCGGCCGGCCCAAGGAGGGCGAGCTGCGGCCCGAGGATTCGCTCGCGCCGGTGGCCGCGCGCCTGTCGGAACTGCTCGGGCGCCCGGTCCCGCTGGTCGCCAACTGGGTCGACGGCGTGACGGTCACCCCGGGCGAGGTGGTGCTGCTGGAGAACTGCCGCGTCAACAAGGGCGAGAAGAAGAACGACGAGCAGCTTGCGCGCCGGATGGCCGCGCTCTGCGACATCTACGTCAACGACGCCTTCGGCACCGCGCACCGCGCCGAGGGCACGACCTACGGCATCGCGCAGTTCGCGCCGGTGGCCTGCGCCGGGCCGCTGCTGGCCGCCGAGATCGACGCGATCACGAAGGCGCTGGCCAACCCGAAGCGCCCGCTGCTGGCGATCGTTGCCGGCTCCAAGGTCAGCACCAAGCTGACCATCCTGCAGAGCCTTGCGAAGAAGGTCGACGGCCTGGTCGTCGGCGGCGGCATCGCCAACACCTTCATGCTCGCCGCGGGGCTGCCGATCGGCAAGAGCCTGGCCGAGCCCGACCTCGTCGAGGAGGCCAGGGCCGTGATGGCAGCGATGAAGGCGCGCGGCGCCGAGGTGCCGGTTCCGATCGACGTCGTCTGCGCCAAGGCCTTTGCCGCCGACGCGCCGGCCACCGTGAAGCCGGCAGCCGAGGTCGCGGCCGACGACCTGATCCTCGACATCGGCCCCCAGACGGCGAAGCTGCTGGCCGACCGCTTGCTCGCAGCCGGCACGATCGTCTGGAACGGGCCGGTCGGCGTCTTCGAGTTCGACGCCTTCGCCAAGGGCACCGAGACGATCGCGCGCGCGATCGCGGCAAGCAGCGCCTTCAGCATCGCCGGCGGCGGCGACACGCTGGCGGCGATCGCCAAGTACGGCATCGAGCGCGACGTCGGCTACATCTCCACCGGCGGTGGCGCCTTCCTCGAGGTGCTCGAGGGCAAGACGCTGCCGGCCTTCGAAATCCTCGAGCGGCGCGCGACGATCGCGGCCGATCGGTGAAGAGCCGCTGCATCGGAATTGCCGTTCGGGTGTATTTTTCGTGCTCTCGATTCCTCCCGAGGAGACCAGAAAGTGAAGCCCAAGCTGTCCGACGCCGAGCAGGCCCTGTGCGACGCCGCGCTCGAATACCACCGTGCACCCACGCGCGGCAAGATCAGCGTCACGCCGACCAAGGCGCTGTCCAACCAGCGCGACCTCTCGCTGGCCTACTCGCCGGGGGTGGCCTACGCCTGCCTGGCGATCGAGGAGGATCCGGCGCTGGCCGCCGAGTACACGAGCCGCGCCAACCTCGTCGGCGTCGTCACCAACGGCACCGCGGTGCTGGGCCTGGGCGACATCGGCCCGCTGGCGGGCAAGCCGGTGATGGAGGGCAAGGGCTGCCTGTTCAAGAAGTTCGCCGGCATCGACGTCTTCGACATCGAACTGGCCGAGCGCGACCCGGACAAGCTGGTCGAGATCATCGCCGCGCTCGAGCCCACGCTCGGCGGCGTGAACCTGGAGGACATCAAGGCGCCCGAGTGCTTCACGATCGAGAAGAAGCTGCGCGAGCGCATGAACATCCCGGTCTTCCACGACGACCAGCACGGCACCGCGATCATCTCGGCGGCCGCGCTGCTCAACGGGCTGGAGCTCGTCGGCAAGGACATCGGCGCGGTAAAGCTCGCTGTCTCGGGAGCCGGCGCCGCGGCCATCGCCTGCCTGGACGTGATGGTTGCGCTGGGCGTGAAGAAGGAGAACGTCTTCGTCGTCGACAGCAAGGGCGTGATCCGCGATAGCCGCGAGGACTTCCACAAGCTCGACGAGAGCAAGCTGCGCTACTGCCAGAAGACCGAGGCGAAGACGCTCGCCGACGTCGTTGCCGGCGCCGACGTGTTCCTCGGCTGCAGCGCGCCGGGCGTGCTCAGCCCCGAGATGGTCAAGACGATGGCCGACAAGCCCATCATCCTGGCGCTGGCGAATCCCGAGCCCGAGATCCGGCCCGAACTGGCGAAGGCCGTGCGGCCGGACTGCATCATCGCCACGGGCCGCAGCGACTACCCGAACCAGGTCAACAACGTCCTGTGCTTTCCCTACATCTTCCGCGGCGCGCTCGACAGCGGCGCCAGCCGCATCAACGAGGCGATGAAGATCGCCTGCGTGCGCGAGATCGCGGCGCTGGCCAAGGTCGAGACCAGCGCCGAGGTCGCGAGCGCCTACGCCGGCGAGGAGCTGCGCTTCGGTCCCGATCACATCATCCCCAAGCCCTTCGATTCGCGGCTGATCCTGCGCATCGCGCCGGCGGTGGCGCGGGCGGCCGCCGAATCCGGCGTCGCGACGCGGCCCATCGCCGACTACGAGGCCTACCGCGGCTCACTGACCCGCTTCGTCTACCAGACGGGGATGGTCATGCGACCGGTGTTCGCGGCGGCCAAGGCGCAGTTCGAGAAGCAGGCTGCGCGCGTGGTCTACGCCGAAGGCGAGGACGAGCGCGTGCTGCGCGCGGTGCAGGTGGCGATCGACGAACGCCTGGCGCAGCCGGTGCTCGTGGGCCGGCCCGAGGTCGTGAAGATGCGCATCGAGCGCGCGAGCCTGCGCCTGATGCCCGGGCGCGACTTCGAGCTCGTCGACCCGGAGAACGATTCGCGCTTCCGTGACTACTGGGAGACCTACCGCCAGCTGATGGCGCGCGAGGGCGTGACCCCCGACGTTGCCAAGGCGGCAGTGCGGCGCTCGAACACGCTGATCTCCTCGCTGATGCTGCGCCGGGGCGAGGTCGATGCGCTGATCTGCGGCCTGGTCGGCCGCTACGAGCTGCACCTGGACCATATCCGCACCGTCATCGGCCGGCGCGCCGGTGTGCACACGATGGCGGCGCTCAATGCGCTGATGCTGCCCGAGCGCACGCTCTTCATCACCGACACCTTCGTCAACGAGGAACCCAGCGCCGAGGAGCTGGCCGACATCGCGATGATGGCCGCAACCGAGGTGCGGCGCTTCGGTCTGCCGCCGAAGGTCGCCTTCCTCTCGCACTCGATGTTCGGCTCGTCGGCCCGGGCGTCGGCGCGCCGCATGCGGCGGGCGCAGGAGCTCTTCAAGGCGCGCGCCGGCGCGGATGTCGAGTGCGACGGCGAGATGCAGGGCGATGCGGCGCTTTCCGACAGCATCCGCCGCGGCTTCCTGCCCGAGACGACGCTAGCCGGCGAGGCCAACCTGCTCGTGCTGCCCAACCTGGATGCCGCCAACATCCTCTTCAACGTGCTGAAGATGACCGGCGGGCATGGCGTCACCGTCGGCCCGATGCTGCTCGGTGCGGCGCGGCCGGCCCACATCCTGACCCCGTCGTCGACGGTGCGACGGGTGATCAACATGACTGCGGTGGCCGTGGCCGGCATCAAGGACGAGCAGGAGGCGCGCCCGGGCACGAACGCGGGAGCTGCGGAAGCGGTCTGAGCGACCCGAGCCCCCGCAAGCCTTTGCCTTTGCGCACACGGGCGACCCCGATAATCGGGTTGCCCGGCCTGCCCTGCTGCCGGGAGCGAGGCTTCTGCCCATGTCGCGTTCCACCAAGATCGTCGCCACCCTCGGCCCTGCCTCGAGCGATGTGCAGGTGCTCGAGCGGCTGCTGCTGGCGGGTGTCGACGTGGTGCGGCTGAACTTCAGCCACGGCAAGGCCGAGGATCACATCGCGATCGCCGAACGCGTGCGCGCGATCGCCGACAAGCTCGGCAAGACGGTCGCGCTGATGGCCGACCTGCAGGGCCCGAAGATTCGCGTCGGGCGCTTCGCGCAGGGTCGCGTGCGGCTCGAGGCCGGACAGTCCTTCGTGCTCGATGCGCAGCGCAGCTCGCCCGGCGACGAGGAGGGCGTCGGTCTGGACTACAAGGAGCTGCCGCGCGACGTGCGACCCGGCGACACGCTGCTGCTCAACGACGGCCTCATCGTGCTCCAGGTCGAGGCGGTGCGCGGCGAACAGGTGCACACGCGGGTGAAGATCGGCGGCGATCTCTCCAACAACAAGGGGATCAACAAGCAGGGCGGCGGCCTGACCGCGCCGGCGCTGACGGCCAAGGACATGGAGGACATCCGCACCGCGATGGCCTTCCAGTGCGAGTACCTCGCGGTGAGCTTCCCCAAGAGCGCGACCGACATGGAGATGGCGCGCCAGCTGGCCAACGTTGCCGGCGAGCCCTGGCGCCACAAGGCTTCGATGATCGCCAAGATCGAGCGCAGCGAGGCGATCCCGCAGCTGGAGGCCATCCTCAAGGCCAGCGACGGCATCATGGTCGCGCGCGGCGACCTGGCGGTCGAGGTCGGCAACGCCGCGGTGCCCGCGCTGCAGAAGCGCATGATCCGCATGGCGCGCGAGATGGACAAGGTCGTCATCACCGCCACGCAGATGATGGAGAGCATGATCCAGCACCCGGTGCCCACGCGCGCCGAGGTTTCGGATGTGGCCAACGCGGTGCTCGACGGCACCGACGCCGTGATGCTCAGCGCCGAGACCGCGGCCGGCAATTACCCGGTCGAGACGGTCGAGCACATGGCGCTGATCGCGCTCGAGGCCGAGCGTGCCGAGGAGGTGCGGCTGGAAGCCGACTTCACGAACAAGCGCTTCGGCCGCATCGATCAGAGCATCGCGATGGGTGCGCTCTTCACCGCGCACCACCTGGGCTGCAAGGCGATCATCGCGCTCACCGAATCGGGCAGCACCGCCCTGTGGATGAGCCGGCACAACATCAAGGTGCCGATCTACGGGCTGACCTCGCAGGTCGTCAGCCAGCGCCGGATGGCGCTCTACCGCAACGTGCGTCCGCTCCTGATGACGCGCGAGGCCGACCGCGACACCGCGCTGCGCGAGGCGGAGAAGCTGCTCGTCGGCATGGGTGCACTCAAGCCCGGCGACACCTACGCGATCACCTGCGGCGAGCCGATGGGCTACCCCGGCGGCACCAACATGCTGAAGGTCTGCCGCGTGGATTGAAGTCGGTGCGTGCGGGGCCGGCTGCATGCCGTGCGCCGCCCATGCGGGACGATCATGCGGGACGAATGCCCGCTTCCCGGAAGACAGGGCCACCTAGAATCCCCGGATCTCCCGCCCGGGCAGGCCGCGCCTGCGGCCGATCCGGGTGATTCCATCCAGCCCCAGCATTCGCGGAGACACCCATGCCCCTCGTATCGATGCGCCAGCTTCTCGACCACGCCGCCGAGAACGGTTACGGCATCCCGGCCTTCAACGTCAACAACCTCGAGCAGGTGCAGGCGGTGATGCAGGCCGCCAACGAGACCGGCGCGCCGGTGATCCTGCAGGCCAGCGCCGGCGCGCGCAAGTACGCCGGCGAGTCCTTCATCAAGTACCTGATCCAGGCGGCGGCCGAGGCCTATCCCCACATCCCGATGGTCATGCACCAGGATCACGGCACCAGCCCCAAGGTCTGCGAGGGCGCGATCGCCCTCGGTTTCGGCTCGGTGATGATGGACGGCTCACTGCGCGAGGACGGTAAGACGCCGGCCAGCTTCGACTACAACGTCGACGTCACGCGCCAGGTGGTGGCGATGGCGCACAAGGTCGGCGTGACGGTCGAGGGCGAGCTCGGCTGCCTGGGCAGCCTGGAGACCGGCGAAGCGGGTGAGGAAGACGGCATCGGCGCGGTCGGCAAGCTCGACCACAGCGCGCTGCTCACCGACCCCGAGGAGGCGGCGCAGTTCGTGAAGGCGACGCAGCTCGATGCGCTGGCGATCGCGATCGGCACCAGCCATGGTGCCTACAAGTTCACCCGTCCGCCCACCGGGGATGTTCTGGCGATCAGCCGCGTCAAGGAGATCCACGCGCGCATCCCGAACACGCACCTGGTGATGCACGGCTCCTCCAGCGTGCCGCAGGAGCTGCTGGCGATCATCAACCAGTACGGCGGCAAGATGAAGGAGACCTACGGCGTGCCGATCCCCGAGATCCAGGAGGCGATCAAGCACGGCGTGCGCAAGATCAACATCGACACCGACATCCGGCTCGCGATGACCGGCGCGGTGCGCAAGTTCATGCACGAGAACCCCGACAAGTTCGACGCGCGCGAATGGCTCAAGCCGGCGCGCGAGGCCGCGTACAAGGTCTGCAGGCAGCGCTACCTCGAGTTCGGCTGCGAGGGGCAGGGCGCCAAGATCAAGCCGATGACGCTCGCCGACATGACCGCACGCTACGCGCGCGGGGAACTGGCGCAAGTCGTCAACTGAAGCCGGATCTGGCCGCAAGCGCGGCCGGCGCAGACAAGGAAGCCGCGGCCGGTCTCGTGACCGGAACCGCGGCTTTTGTTCGTTGCTCCGCTCGCCGCGACTGGGCGAGCGGGTGATGCAGCGCTCTACTTCAGGTGGCTGCTGATCAGCTTGGTCATCTCGAACATCGACACCTGCGCCTTCTTGAAGATCTCCTTGAGCTTCGCGTCGGCGTTGATCATCGTCTTCTGGACGCTGTCCTGCAGGCCGTTCTTCTTGATGTACTCCCAGACCTTCTTCGTGACCTCGGTCCGCGGCATCGCCTTGTCACCGATGATCGCCGCCAGCGCCGCGCTCGGAGTCATCGCCTTCATGAACGCCGCATTCGGAGACCGCTTCTTGGCGGCGGCGGTTTTTTTGGTTACAGGGCGCGCTGCCGTCTTCGACGGAGCAGTCTTCTTGCTCGGCGCTGCCTTCTTCGCTGGCGCTGCCTTTGTTGCGGGCGCAGCCTTCGCCGTCCCTGTCGTCTTTCGTGTTGCCGCCGCTTTCTTGGCCGGTGATGCCTTCTTTGCCGTTGCCTTCTTAGCAGTTGCCATTCGTTGCTCCATCAGCGTTAGTGTGTTCGCGCGCCCTTTTTAGGTGTTCCGTGTCACCCGCCTTGGTTTGCGCCGACAAGGATAGTAATGTGTCGACTCGCTCATGAGAAGGATCTGTGTTGTCGTCCTCTCTGTTCGACATAGCGTCTGAGCCGCATGAGACGTATTCGATGCCCCAACATTCTCTAGTGCGGGGAGTGAAGTGCGCCCCTAGCTCAGCACAAGCGCAGGTCTCATCTTTCTGTAACCTGGCAATGCGCGTGCGACTTCGTTCGTGTGTGGATTAGAGTGGGTGAAGAAGTTCGGTAATTGGACTGAAAAACAGTAAATTGAGTTTGTCGTGGGTGTAGGGTACTAAGTTTTCTATAAGAGGATGAGATGACTGCAAATTCACTCGCCACGATCGAGTCCTTGATCTCGGACGAGTCAAATCCGGATCGAAGGTCAGAAAATCTGAGTCGTTTGGGCGTCAGTCTGGCTCAACTCGGGCGGATTGATGAGGCATCTCAAATATTAGTGCAATTGCGTTCATATTTATCGTCGCGATATGTCTTGCGAATCCTTATTCGAACGATGATTCTTGAGGCGATAATTCCATATTATCGCGATTTCGCAAATTACTCAGATCGACTGCGACGCGCTCATGCTTTGGCTGTTGCTGCCAATATGGTCGATCTGCGTGGGGAGGTTTCTGTATGGATTGCTCATTTAGGCTTTAATTTTGACGATTTCCAAAACCTTAGTTTGGGTCTGAGCGAATCGATAGATCGCTTCGAATCGCTTGATGGTCCTCATAGGGCTCGACTTGTCTTGATTGTTGCCGATGCGTTGCAGTACTTAGGGCGAGATGAGTTAGCCGCTCAGTGGTATGGGGTGGCACGGGCTATTTCGCGAAATGCCCATGATCATGGACTAATGGTCGCGATTGAATTTAACAGAATTGGGATGGGTTTGTCGAATCTCAGAGTATCGCGAGCTCTCGGCCAAATGGTCAATTATGAGCGGCAGCGGAACTGGGTCTTGGAGTTAAGCTCGATCAGAAGTCTGCATCATGGGTTCGGCGCACAGGCTTTGTATGAAGTATTAGATTTGTGCGATGCTTTCGCATTGGAGGCTCAGAGCAAATATCTGGAAGCAGTCGATATACTGAAAGGCCTTCGTAGAAGCGGCAATCTGCATCGTCTCGGGGTGAGCGAGCACTTGATCGACTTGGAATTGATGTGGTGCGAAGTCAAGGCGGGAATATATTCCCCTTCGGTCGACCAAATTCAAGAGCAATATGAGCGAGTTGTCGGAATGGCGGCCAACGATCAGGCGCTTGGTGTAAGCTTCTTAAAGAGCATCATAAAGAATTATAAAAACGAGTTCGATGCAACTCACTTGGACAGAATTGCTGAGAAAGTTGGTCGAGCTATAAATCAAGAGCGGGTATTACTGCATGAAGCTATTGCGCCGTGCCTCGATAGGATCGAATCCGTTAAACGAAACTGGATGATATAAGAGTAAATTATTTAGCTCATTTCCAAGTATTTATTGATGTAGGATGATAAGTGAATTCAAGAGTAGCTATCGTAATGGGCTCCTCGAGTGACTGGGAGACGCTCTCCCATGCCGCTGCGATACTGGACGAGTTCGAGATCGCGCACGAGCGCCGGGTGGTTTCGGCGCATCGCATGCCCGATGAAATGTTCGCTTTCGCCGAATCGGCCGCGGCGGCGGGTTTCAAGGCGATCATCGCCGGCGCGGGAGGTGCCGCGCACCTGCCCGGGATGCTGGCGGCGAAGACGATGGTGCCGGTGCTCGGCGTGCCGGTGGCAAGCCGGTTCCTGCAGGGACTGGATTCGCTCTATTCGATCGTCCAAATGCCCAAGGGAATCCCCGTTGCGACATTTGCGATCGGGCCGGCGGGGGCGGCGAATGCAGCGCTCTTCGCAGTGGCGATGCTGGCCTTGAATGATGCCCGCCTGCAGGAGCGATTGACGGAATTTCGCCGCCGGCAAACCGAGGCCGCGCGGGCGATGACGCAGGAGCTCGAATGACGCTTTCCGCGGCAGATGAGGAAGCGCGGGCCGCGGCGTTGCGGATGCACACGGTCGGGGTGCTGGGGGGTGGGCAGCTGGGTCGCATGTTCGTGCACGCCGCGCAGCGCATGGGCTGGCGCGTGCTCGTGCTCGATCCGGACGCGGAGGGTCCGGCTGCGCAGGCAGCCGACCGGGTGTTGCGCGCAGCCTACGATGACGCGTCGGCACTCGACCAACTGGGCCGCCATTGCCGAGCCGTGACGACCGAGTTCGAGAACGTGCCGGCGTCGTCGCTGCACTTGCTTTCCCGCCGGACGGTGGTGTCGCCGGCGGCCGGTGCCGTCCACGTCTGTCAGCACCGCGCGCTCGAGAAGGCGCATTTCGAGGCCAGTGGCGTACCCTGCGCACCTTACGCCGCGATCGAATCGGAAGCCGATCTGGCCCGTGTCGATGCCGCGTTGCTGCCCGGTGTGCTCAAGACCGCGCAACTGGGCTACGACGGCAAGGGCCAGTGCCGCGTCACCGATCGGCCGGAACTGGCGCGGGCCTGGCGCGAGACGCTTTCGGGCCGGCCCTGCGTGCTCGAAGCGCTGCTGCCGATCCGCTGCGAGCTGAGCGTTGTGGTCGCGCGCGGCGCCGAGGGGAGCCTGGTTCACCTGCCGGTGCAGCAGAACCTGCACCGCGACGGCATCCTCGCGGTGACCCAGGTTCCAGCGCCCGACGTCGACGCCGCCACCGCACAGCGCGTGGCGCGGCTCGCGCAGCGGCTGGCCGAGTCGATGGCCTATGTCGGCGTGCTCTGCGTCGAGTTCTTCGTGCTGGAAGATGGTCGCGTGCTCGCCAACGAGATGGCGCCGCGGCCGCACAACTCGGGGCACGCGAGCATCGACGCCTGCGACATCTCACAGTTTGAGCTGCAGCTGCGCACGATGCTCGGCCTGCCTCTGGTGACGCCGCGCCAGCACTCGCCGGCGGTGATGCTCAACCTGCTCGGTGACCTGTGGTTCGATGCCGATCGTCTGCAGGCGCCAGCGCGGGAGCCCGACTGGCCGGCGGTCCTGGCGCTGCCCGGTGTGCATCTGCATCTCTACGGCAAGGCCGAGGCACGGCGCGGGCGCAAGATGGGTCACCTGACGGTGACGGCGGCGAGCCTGGCTGCGGCGCGCGCGACCGCGCTTGAGGCCGCGCGCCGGCTTGGTCTGCCGGCCTTCTGAGCCGGGGAAGCGGGAACGGAACGATGCCGATCCTCGATGGGCGCGATGAAGCCGCGATCGCGGCGGCCGCCGGCCGGCTCGCTGCTGGCGGACTCGTTGCCTTTGCGACCGAGACGGTCTACGGCCTGGGCGCGCGCGCCGACGACGATGCCGCGGTTGCCGCGATCTTTGCCGCCAAGGGCCGCCCGGCCGACCATCCGCTGATCGTCCACGTCGCCACGCTCGAAGATGCGCGCCGTTTCGGCGAGATCGTGCACCCGGGGGCGCTGGCGCTGGCCGAACGCTTCTGGC
Organism: Burkholderiales bacterium; assembly: GCA_026932425.1. Classification (GTDB taxonomy): domain Bacteria; phylum Pseudomonadota; class Gammaproteobacteria; order Burkholderiales; family Burkholderiaceae_C; genus Rubrivivax. Next base: position 19,038 of record JAIXKN010000037.1, on the reverse strand, counting down.
CGGGGCCCTTGACCTTGATCGTGCCGAGGCGCCCGGGAGTGGCCGCCGCCGCGGCCGGCGGCCAGGACAGCATCGGGCTGCGCATGCCGGGGCATCCGGTCGCCCAGGCGCTGCTGCAGGCGGCTGCCGCACGCGGGGTGCATGGCGTTGCGGCACCCAGCGCCAACCGCTTCGGCCGCGTCAGCCCGACGCGCGCGGCGCATGTCGCCGACGAGTTCGGGCCGGAGCTGATGGTTCTCGACGGCGGCGACTGCGCGCTCGGCATCGAATCGGCGATCGTCGACTGTACGCGCGCGGTACCCGCACTGCTGCGGCCCGGCGTGCTCGATCGCGAGGCGATCGAGGCGGTGCTCGGCAGCGCGCTGCGCGCGGCCGGCGGCGACGCGCCGCGGGCCTCGGGCACGCTGGCGTCGCACTACGCGCCCAGCGCCCGGCTGCGGCTGATGGACGCGGCGCAGCTTCGCCAGGCGCTCGAGCTGCTGCAGGGCGCACCGGTGCCGCAGGGGCTCGCGGTATATTCCCGCACGGTCGGCCGGGCGCCGACGGGCATCCCGCTGCAACGGATGCCCGACGACCCCGGTGCAGCGGCTCGTGAGCTGTTTGCGGTCCTGCGGGGGTTTGATGCGCGCGGTGTGCGCCTGGTCTGGGTCGAGGCGCCGCCCCCCGGTCCGGCGTGGGAAGGCGTTCGCGATCGGCTGACCCGGGCCGCGGCAGACTGAGCGCTGTCCGCGACCGCTGCGCAAACTTCGGAGTCGATCGATGAATCCTGGGCGTCGCATGGCGCAGCTCGCACGCTTGGCGTGCACTGCCGGCACTGCAGCCATCCTGTTGACCGCCTGCGGCGGCGGCACTTCGCAGATCGAGCCCTTCAAGCCCGCGCAGTACGTGGTGCTGGGCGATGAATCGAGTCTGATCGACGCGCAGGGCCGTCGCTACACCGTCAACCCGCATAACGCGAACACGGGGGCGCTCGACTGCACGCTGCAGCCGATCTGGACCCAGGCGGTGGCCAACCGCTTCGGTTTCGTCTTCGCCGAATGCAACCCCGGAGGTGCCACCGAGTTCCGCGCGCAGATGCGGGCGAGCGCCGGCGCACGCGTGGGCGACATCGAGGCGCAGATCGACGCGCAGCTTGCCGACGGGGGCTTTGCCGAGAAGTCGCTGGTCACCGTGATGGCCGGCGGCAACGACATCCTGGCGCTCTACGCCGACTACCCGCGGCGCAGCGAGGAGGAGCTGGTCGCCCAAGCCCGCGAGCTCGGCGTGCGTGTCGGCATGCTGGTCAACCATCTGATCGAGCTCGGTCCCCGCGTCGTCGTCTCGACCATCCCCGATCTCGGGCTCTCGCCCTATGCGCTCGCGGAGCAGGCGGCGCACACCGACACCGACCGCGCAGCGCTCATCTCCCGCCTGGTGGCAGCCTTCAACGGGCGCATCCGCACGACGATCGTCAATGACGGCCGGTACGTCGGGCTGGTCCTGGCCGACGAGATCGTGCAGGCGATCGCGCGCGCGCCTTCGCCCTATGGGGTGAAGAACGCGACGAGTCCGGTCTGTACCGTGGCCCTGCCCGATTGCACCGATCGGACGCTGGTCGAGTCCGGCAACTCGTCAAGCTGGCTCTGGGCCGACGATCGACGCCTGGCCTTTGGTGGTCAGCTCTACCTGGGCAACCTGGCGGTCGCGCGCGTGGCCAACAACCCGTTCTGAGGTTTTCTGCCCGCTGCGCTCCCGCAGTGCATCGCTGCGGGCCGGTCTCGGGCTCAGCGTGCGCCTGCCTCGCGCATCGTCCACTGCACCAGCGCCTGCAGCGCCGGCCTCGCGGCGTTCGCCTGGGCGTGGTTGACGATCGCCACCAGCACGTAGCGGCGGCCGCTCTCCGCCCGCACATAGCCGGCAAGCCCGGCCACGTCCTTGAGCGAACCGGTCTTCAAGTGCGCGTCGCCGCTGCCGGGGCGGGCGTTGCGCAGCGTGCCGTCGGCGCCGAGGATCGGCAGTGAGCTCGCGAACTCTGCGGCCCAGGGACTCGCGTCGGCCTGCTGCAGCAGGTGTGCGAGCAGGCGCGCCGAGCTGCGCCCCTCGCGCGCGAGTCCGGAGCCGTTGTCGACGACGAGTTCGTCACCCGGATCCCCCAGCCGGGATGTGACCCAGCTCCGCAGCGCCGCGCGCGCGCCGGCTTCGCTCGCCGGCTGCGAAGGCTCCTGCTGCAGCGCCAGCGTCAGGAAGAGCTGCTGCGCCATCACGTTGCTGCTGTACTTGTTGATGTCGCGCACGACGTCCAGCAGCGGTGGTGAGCGGTGCTCGAAGCTCGGCGGCACGCCCTGCGGCGCCGGTCCCTCGCGCACCGTGCCGCCCAGTCGTCCGCCCATCTCGCGCCAGAGGCCGGCGAGCAGCCGCGCGTTGTAGGTCGCGGGTCGGGCGTCGGCCACCGGCCAGCTGCGCTCGCCGCAGGCCGCCGGGTAGCTGCCGGCAAAGCGCACGCGTGCGGCATCGGCAAAGCTCGCCTCGAGCCGTGCGCGCCAGTCGCCGCAGGCACCGGCGGCGAGCGGCACCTGCGCGTCGACCGTCGTGCCGGCCAGCGGCGGTTCGCTCAGGACCCGCGCGTGGCCGGCAGCGGCGTCCGGGACGAAAGTGAAGATCGTGCTCTTGTAGTTCAGCAGCAGCGCGTCCGGGCGCACGTTGTAGGGCCGCAGCGTCTCGCCGTCGAAGTCGCCGGGGTCGCCGCTGGCAGCGGCGAAGGCGCTGCCGTCGAGGACGATGTCGCCGCGGATCTCGCGCACGCCCAGCTGCTGCACGCGCCGCAGCAGCAGCCAGAGCTGCTCCAGCACCAGCTTGGGGTCGCCGCTGCCCTTGAGGTGCAGCGACCCGTCGAGCATGCCGTCGCGTACCGGACCCATCAGCCAGACCGGAGTGCGCCAGGTCCACGCCGGCCCGAGCTGATCGAGCGCCGCGGCGGTCGTGAACAGCTTGGCCAGCGACGCCGGGTTGACCGGCACAGACGCCCGCAGCGAGAGCAGGGTGCGGCCGCTGCCCGCTTCCTGCACGACGGCACTCAGGGCCTGGGCCGGGATGCGCACGCGCTGCAGCTCGCGTACCACGGCGATGGGCAGGGGGGTGTCCGCCGGCTCGGTGCCGCCGGCACTCGCGGCCGTGGCCGCGCTGCCGAAAGCCGTGAGCGCGGCGAGCAGCAAGCCCAGGCCTGCGACCACGCGTCGTGCCGGTGAGCAGGCCACCCGGCACAGACCGGACGGCGCGGACGTGCGCGGGGACGGATGCGCCATGCCTGGAATGATGGCACGGCTAAACTCGACCGCACGCCGGCGCCCCAGCCCACGATGCCCGACACCCTGCTGGCCTTCGATACCTCGACCGAGTGCATGGCGGTGGCCGTGCAAACCCCGCGCGGGCGCTTCACCGAGGACGCGCCCGGCGGCGCAGCGGCATCGGCGGCGCTGCTGCCGACGCTGCAGGCCCTGCTCGAGCGCGCGGGTGCCCATTGGTCCGACGTCGCTGCCGTGGGTTTCGGACGCGGACCCGGCGCCTTCACCGGGCTGCGCACCAGCTGTGCCGTGGCACAGGGCCTGGCCCTCGGGCTCGGCTGTCCGGTCGTCCCGGTCGACAGCCTGTTGATCGTCGCCGAACAGGCGCGCCGGCACCTCGGCGGCAGGGCATCCGTCGACCTCGGTGTGGCGATGGACGCCCGGATGGGCGAGACCTATGCGGGCCGCTATCTTTGGCAGCAGGAGCGCGGGCATGAAGGCCATTGGCAGGCCCTGCAGTCACCCGGCTTGTGGGCGCCCGAGGCGCTCGACGAGGCCTGGGCCGAATCCCCGCCGCAGTGGTGCACCGGTTCGGCCCTGGACTTGTCGGCCGATGCCCTGCTGCGCGCATGCCCACCCCCGCGTCGCGTTCGGGCCGGGCACGAACGCGCTGCGGCCCTGATCGCGCTCGTCGACCGGGCCTGGCGCGAGGGCGCCGGGATCGATGCCGCGCAGGCGCTGCCGCTCTACCTGCGCGACAAGGTGGCGCTGACGACCGCCGAACGCGCAGCGGCCGCCCGATGAAGCGCTCGCCGCCTGCCGCCGGCATCGTGCTGCGGCCGATGCGGTGCGACGACCTGCCGCGCGTCGTCGCGGTCGAGCAGGGCGTCTACGGCTTCCCCTGGACGCAAGGCAACTTCGTCGATTCGCTCGCTGCCGGTTACCTCGCCGAGGTGCTGGTGGACGACGACGATCACGTGATCGGCTATTTCGTCGCGATGCCGGGTGTCGACGAGATGCACCTGCTCAACCTCACGGTGGCCCCTTCGGCGCAGCGCCGGGGCCATGGGCTTGCACTGCTGCGTACCGTCGTCGACCGCTGCCGGGCGCTGCCGGCGGCGAGTCTGCTGCTCGAGGTGCGCGCGGGCAACGCGCGCGCACGGCAGATCTACGAGCGCTTCGGCTTCGTCGAGATCGGCCGGCGCCTGCGCTACTACCCCGCCGCGCACGGCGCCCGTGAGGACGCGGTCGTGATGCGGCTGACGCTTGCGTCGGCCGCCGGACCGGATTGCGTGGGTTCGCGATGAACTGGAGCGAGCGTCAGCGTCGCATGCTGCGGCTGATGGGCCTGCAGGTGTGGTCGCGGCCCGAAGCGGGCGTGACGCCCGAGCGGCCGCATGCTGGGCTTGCAACCGATGTGGCGGTCGACGGCACGACCGGGCACGCCACGGAGCGCGGCAGCGTGCCGCCTCGCGCGTCTGTCGCGCCACAGCCCGCGCCTGCGCCTGCCGCTGCGCCCGTGGCGATGGACGCTCTCGTGGATGGTGCCGACGACGAGCGCAGCCGCCGCATCCGGACGCTCGACTGGACCGCGCTGCGTGCCGCGGTGGCGCAATGCCAGGCCTGCGAGCTGCACCGCACGCGGCGGCAGGCGGTGTTCGGCGTCGGCCACGAGCGCGCGCACTGGATGGTGGTCGGCGAGGCCCCCGGCGAGCAGGAGGATCTGCAGGGCGAGCCTTTCGTCGGCCCGGCCGGCCAGCTGCTGGACCGGATGCTCGCGGCGCTCTCGCTCACGCGCGCGGTCGACGGGCCGCATCCGCCTTCGCAGCGCGTCTTCATCGCCAACACGCTCAAGTGCCGGCCGCCGCGCAACCGCAACCCGCAACCCGCCGAGATGCAGGCCTGCGAGCCCTTCCTGATGCGCCAGATCGCGCTCGTGCAGCCGCGCATCATCCTGGCGATGGGGCGCTTCGCGATCCAGTCCTTGCTGCGTACCGATGCGCCGGTGGGCAAGCTGCGCGGCCAGGTGCATCGCTATCAAGGCGTGCCGCTGGTCGTGACCTACCACCCGGCCTACCTGCTGCGCAATCCGGCCGACAAGTCCAGGGCCTGGGATGACCTGTGCCTGGCAGCGCAGGTCGTCGAGGAAGCCGGGGACCCCGAATAGAGGGCGCAGCGCCGCCGGACCGGTCGTACGGCGCGCAGCACCCCCTGGTTCCGCAGCCGTCGCGCTCGCGCGGGGCGCTGCCGCCCCGCAGACTCAGGCCTTCTTCGCCTTCTGTGGCCGCTTCCAGGTCGGCACGCTCAACTGCCGTGCCCGTGCCACCGTGAGCTGGCCGGCCGGCGCCGGCCGCGCGATCGTCGAGCCGCCGGCGATCGTCGCGCCGACGCCGATCGTCACCGGCGCGACGAGCACGCAGTTGCTCCCGACGTGCACGTCGTCCTCGATCACCGTGCGGTGCTTGTTGGCGCCGTCGTAATTCGCGGTGATGCTGCCCGCGCCGAAGTTGACGCGTGCGCCGACGGTCGCGTCACCGAGATAGGCGAGGTGGTTGGCCTTGGCGCCGGGGCCCAGCGTCGAGTTCTTCACCTCGACGAAGTTGCCGATGTGCACCTCGGGGCCCAGCTCGGCCCCAGGGCGCAGCCGCGCGTACGGGCCCACCAGGGCGCCCGCGCCGATGCGTGCGCCCTCGACGTGCGTGAAGGGGTGGATCACCGCGCCGTCGCCGATCTCCGCGTCGCGGATCATGCAGTGCGCGCCGATCGAGACGCCGCTGCCCACGCGCACCGTGCCCTCGAAGACGCAGCCGACGTCGATCTCGACATCCTCGCCGCAGGACAGAGTCCCGCGGACATCGAAGCGCGCCGGGTCGGCCAGGCGCACGCCGGCCTCCATCTGCGCTTCGGCCAGACGCCGCTGCAGGCGGCGCTCGAGCTCGGCGAGCTGCAGCGGGCTGTTCACGCCGAGCACCTCGGTGTCGTCGGCCACGCCCTGCGCCAGCACCGGCACGCCTTCGGCAACCGCCATCGCGACGATGTCGGTCAGGTAGTACTCGCGCTGCGCGTTGTCGTTCGTGAGCGCCATCACCCAGCGCTTGAGCGCCGGCAGCGGTGCGGCCATGATGCCGGTGTAGATCTCGCGGATCGCGCGCTGCTCGGGGGTCGCGTCCTTGTGCTCGACGATCCCCATCACGCCGTCGTCGGGCCCGCGCACGATGCGGCCGTAGCCGCTCGGGTCGGCGAGCTCGACGGTCAGCAGCGCCAGCGCCTTGTCGGCGCAGGCGCTCGCGAGCGCGGCCGCGGTGGCTTCGCGGATCAGGGGCACGTCGCCGTTGAGGATCAGCACCGTGCCCTCGCCGTCGGGCAGGTGCGGCACCACCTGCTGGATCGCGTGTCCGGTGCCCAGCTGCGGCATCTGGCGCACGCAGCGCACACCGCGATCGGCAACGAAGGCCTCGACCTCGTCGGCGCCGTGGCCGGTGATCACCAGCGTCTGCGCTGCCCGCAGCGCCGCGGCGGTGTCGAGCACATGCTGCAATAGGGGGCGCCCGCCCAGGCGATGCAGCACCTTGGGCCGGTTCGACTTCATGCGGGTGCCCTTGCCCGCGGCCATGATGACGACGTGGAGTGCCATGCGATCGAGGATCCTGAAAGCGTGGTTGCTGGTGACCGGCCTGGCCCTGCTGGGTGGCTGCAGCGCGCTGCGCCTGGCCTACGACAACGGCCCCACGCTGGTGTGGTGGTGGCTGGACGGCTACGGCGACTTCAGCGGCGCGCAGGCCCAGCGCGTCAAGGACGACATCCGGTCCTGGTTCCAGTGGCATCGTAAAGCCCAACTCGAGGGCTACGCGGCCTGGCTCGATTCCGTGCAGCCCAAGTTGCTGGATTCGGTCACGCCGGCACAGATGTGCAGCTGGGCCGACGAGGCGCGCCGGCAGCTCGAGCCCGCGCTGCAGCAGGCGCTCGCGACGATGGCGTCGTGGGTGGCGGATCTTTCCGAGGCGCAGCTCGCGCACATCGCGCAGCGCTACGCGAAGGCCAACGACGAACTGCGGCGCGAGCACCTGCAGCCCGATCCGGAGAAGCGGCGGGCGGCCGCGCTGCGGCGCCTGCAGGACCGCTTCGAGCTCTTCTACGGGCGGCTGGACGCGGCGCAGGAACGGCTGCTCACGCAGGCGCTCGCGAGCTCGCCGATGGACCCCGAGCGCTGGCTGGCCGAGCGCGAGCAGCGCCAGCGCCAGACGCTGCGGACCCTGCGCGAGCTCGTCGCCAGCCAGGCCGACCGTGCCCGCGCGATCGCCGCGCTGCGGGCGGTGCTGGCCGACGTCGAGCGCTCACCCGATCCGGCCTATCGTGCCTACCAGCAGCGGCTGCGCGAATTCAACTGCGCGCTGGCCGCCCGCGTGCACGAGAGCAGCAGCGCCGCGCAGCGTCAACTGCTGCGCGAACGTGTCCAGGGCTGGCGCGACGACCTGAGGCTGCTCGCGTCACAGGCCTTTGCGCTGCCCGACTGAGCCGGGCGCGTCAGGGTGTCGTCGACGGGCGCTGCACCGTCACCTGCCGCGGATTGAGCGCCGAGTGCGGGAAGTCGGTCATCGCGGCCTCGAACATCGCGGCCAGCGTCGCCGCGTCGGGGCGGCCGGTGCTGTCGCTGGCTGCGCGGGTCTCGTAGAGCGGCCTGCCGCTGGCGGCGTCGCGAAGCAGCAGGGCGACTTCGTACTCGTAGCGCGGCGCAGTGTAGGTCCAGCCCAGCGACCACGCGGGCCCGAACCAGGGGCCGCGGTGGTAGCGCCCGAAGCCGCCGCGGAACCAGAGCGGATCGTCCCAGACGGGGCTGGCCACGCGCGTGAAGCGGGCGCCGAGCTGCACCAGCACCTCGGGCTCCTGGCCGCTGTCGACCGGCGTGAAGCCGGCCTTGGACAGCGCCTGCGTTGCCGCGCGTTCGAGGGCGGCCGCCTGCTCGGGCTGCGCCTGCTGCGAGGGCAGGCGCTCGAAGGCGTAGCGCCCGGGTGCGCGGCCGGCGGGCCACTCGCCGAAGCTGCTCACGTCGCTGGTGACCGTGTTCATCGCCGCGCATCCGGCCAGGAGAGCCGAGGCGGCCAGGGCCAACAGATGCTGTCTACGGTTCATGGCTTGCCTTTCTGCAGTCGAACGGGCTCGATCGAGGCCGGCGGCGCGAGCAGCGCGTGCGGATCCTCGTCGTCGAAGGCGATGTCGCCCTCGGGGTCGGGAACGCCCTGCGCGCGCAGCGTCTCGAAGGGGTAGAGGCGCCGGTCCATCAGGTGCGAGGGCACGACCTTGCTCATCGCGGTGAGCATGTTGTCGGTGCGCCCGGGGTACTGCTTCTCCCACTCGCGCACCATCGCCTTGATCTGCTGGCGCTGCAGGTTGGGCTGGTTGCCGCACAGCGAGCAGGGGATGATCGGGAACTGGCGGTGCTCGGCCCAGCGCTCGAGGTCGCGCTCGGCCACGTACGCCAGCGGCCGGATCACGACGTGCTGGCCGTCGTCGCTCACCAGCTTGGGCGGCATGCCTTTCAGGCGGCTGCCGAAGAACATGTTCATCAGCAGCGTCACGACCATGTCGTCGCGGTGATGTCCCAGCGCGATCTTGGTGGCGCCGAGCTCGCGCGCGACGCGGTAGAGGATGCCGCGGCGCAGCCGCGAGCACAGGCTGCACATCGTCTTGCCCTCGGGGACGTGCGACTTGACGATCGAGTAGGTGTCCTGGTTCTCGATGTGAAACGGGACGCCGAGCGAGCGCAGGTAGGTGGGCAGCACCTCGGCCGGGAAGCCGGGCTGCTTCTGGTCGAGGTTGACGGCGACGAGGTCGAAGCGGATCGGCGCGCGCCGGCGCATCTCGAGCAGGATGTCCAGCAGCGCGTGGCTGTCCTTGCCCCCCGAGAGGCAGACCATGACCTTGTCGCCGTCCTCGATCATGTTGAAGTCGCCGATGGCCTGGCCGACCAGGCGGTGCAGCTTCTTGGAGAGCTTGTTGGCCTCGAAGGCGGCCTTCCTTGCCGCGGCGGCGTCGTTCAGGGCGTTCATGCGGGGTTCTCTCAAACCGCGTTGGGTCCGTCGTTTGCAGGTTTCGTTCCCTGGCCTGCGACGATGAATTCCGGGCGGCCGCTCAGGCGGCCGGATTGATGCCGAAGACCTCGACCCCGACCGCCTCGCAGTCGGGGTAGACGTCGGGTTTCTCGGTGGCCACGCGCGCGGCGCGCACGCCCGGGTGCGCGAGCATCGCGCGCAGGATGTCGTCGGCCAGCGTCTCCTGCAGCTGCACGTGGCCGCGCTCGACGCGCTCCCGGATGCGCATCCGCACGAAGTCGTAGTCGACGACCTCGGCGATCGCGTCCGCCCGCGGCGTGCTGTGCGCAAGCGGCACCCACAGGTCGACGTGAAAGCGCATGCGCTGCGGCGCACCCTGCTCGAAGTCGTGCACGCCGATCCGCACCGGCAGCTCGTAGCCGTGCAGGAAGAGGCGCCGGCAGTCGGCCAGGCGCGGATCGACGAGCATCGCCGGCAGGTTCATCGCGCGTCTTCGCCCGGCCGCGGTTCGCGCACGGCGAACATCACGTCGCGCGCACGCGGCTGCAGGTGCTGGCCGCCGTCGACGAGCAGCGTCGTTCCGGTGACCGCCGGCGCCTGCAGCAGGAAGCGCACCGCCTGCGCGATGTCCTCGGCGCTCGAGCCACGGCCCAGCGGCGTGAGCCGGTGCGCGGCCTCGAACTCGGCCTCGGTCTGGTCGCCCGAGCGCAGCGTGAGCCCCGGCGCCACCCCGCAGACGCGCACGCGCGGCGCCAGCGCCTGGGCCAGCAGCGTCGTCGCGCCTTCGAGCCCGATCTTCGAGAGCGTGTACGAGAGGTGATCGGGGTTCGGGTTCCAGAGCTTCTGGTCGAGCAGGTTGACGACGCAGCCGCAGCCGCTCGGGTGCCCGGGCCGCGACACCGCCTCGTGCAGTGCGCGCGCGAGCAGGATCGGGGCGGCGGTGTTGGCGCGCCAGTGGCGCTCCATCGCCGCGTGGCCGAAGCTCGCGATCGTGTCGTGCTCGAAGAGCGAGGCGTTGTTGACGACCGCGTCGATGCGCCCGGCGGCGGCAGTCACCTGCGGCACGAGCGCGTTGACGGCCGCCTCGTCGGCGAGTTCGGCCTGCAGCAGCCAGGCCTGTGCGCCGAGCGCACGCACCTGCGCCGCGACCTCCTCGGCCTCTTCGGCCGAGTGGCGGAAGTGCAGCGCGAGGTCGAAGCCGTGCGCCGCGAGTTCGAGCGCGATCGCGCGCCCCAGGCGGCGCGCCGCGCCGGTGGCGAGTGCCACCGGCCGAGCGGAGCCCGCGGCGGGCCGGTCGGAGGAGGGGACGGGGGCCATGCCTACCTAGAATGTCGCGGTGCGAAGCGGCGAAGGCGGCAGTTTATCGAGCGCGTTGGGTGAGCGCCTGCGCGCGGCGCTGGCGGCGTCCGGCGGCTGGCTGCCTTTCGACCGCTTCATGGCGATCGCGCTCTACGAGCCCGGCCTGGGCTACTACGCGCGCGACGCGCGCCAGTTCGGGCTGCTGCCATCCTCGGGCAGCGACTTCGTCACCGCGCCCGAGCTCTCGCCGCTCTTCGGCCGCACGCTGGCGCGCCAGGTGGCGCAGGCGCTGCAGGCCAGCGGCACGCGCGAGGTCTGGGAGTTCGGTGCGGGGTCCGGCGCGCTCGCGCTGCAGCTGCTGTCGGCGCTGGACGAAGCCGGCGCGATCGAGGGGATCGAGCGCATCGACTACCGCATCGTCGAGCTCTCCGCCGCGCTGCGCGAGCGCCAGCAGCAGACGCTGTCGACCTTCGGTGAGCGCGTGCGCTGGCTGGACGCGCTGCCCGAGCGTATCGAAGGCGTCGTCGTCGGCAACGAGGTGCTGGATGCGATGCCGGTGCAGCTCCTGCACTTCGACGGCGCGGCCTGGTTCGAGCGCGGCGTGGCTGTGCAGCAGGATCGCCTGGCCTGGGCCGATCGATCCACCGGACTGCGCCCGCCGGGCGAGCACCGCTTCCTGCCCGGCGCGGTGACCGAGATCCACCGCCAAGCCGAAGCCTTCGTGCGCACGCTGGCCGAGCGGCTCGCGCGCGGCGCGGCCTTCTTCATCGACTACGGCTTCCCGGAGCACGAGTACTACCACCCGCAGCGCCACGGCGGCACGCTGATGTGCCACCGCGGCCATCGCGCGGACACCGACCCGCTGGTCGAGGTCGGCGAGAAGGACATCACCGCGCACGTCAACTTCAGCGCCGTCGCGCTGGCGGCGCAGGACGCGGGCCTGCACGTGCTCGGCTACACCTCGCAGGCGCGCTTCCTGATCAACTGCGGCCTGGCGGAGCTGATGGCCGCGGCCGACGCGCGCACCCGGACGGCTGCGCAGCCGCTCCTCCAGGAGCACGAGATGGGCGAGCTCTTCAAGGTGCTGGGGCTGGCCGCCGGTGCGCCGTTCGACGCCATCGGGTTCTCGGCCGGCGACCGCACGCACACGCTGTAAGGCCGTTGCCGTCGTCGTCGCATGCGCTGGCTGCTCGTCTTCCTCCTCGCCTTCCTGCTCTTCAACGGCCTGCACGGGCTGCTGCGGCGCATCGGCCTCGGGCGGCTGCCCGGCGACCTGCGCTTTCGCCTGCGCGGTCGCGACTGGTACCTGCCGCTGGCCAGCAGCCTGGTGCTGAGCCTGCTCGCCGGCGCGATCGGCCTGCTGCTCTGAGTCATACGGACGTCGACCGATCTCGGTTGCCGAATCGCCGAGCTGCGCAGCCGTAGCGCGGCGCCGTGAGGATCGGCTTCGAGTGCGATCCGGGAATTCGGTCACGCTCTCCCGACCCTCGTCTGTGGTGGTCGTGCCGCGTCGACGCCCGCAATCGGGGATGAGAGCGCTACATTGCGCGCCACGTGACGTTTGGATGCATCAAGACGCATCTGGACACAAGCCGAGCAGGGAGGCCTGGGGTGGAAACGGACTGGTACCTGGAGGCGCGCACCGCCGACGGAGCGCGCGTGATGCACGAGCTGCACCGGCTGCCCTTTCGGGTCGGCCGTGATCCGCTTTGTGATCTTGTGGCGCCGGCCAACGGGCTGAGCCGCCGGCATGCCGAGCTGGACGCCGACATCTGCGGGCGCCTGCGCCTGCGGGATCTCGACAGCACCAACGGCAGCTACGTCAACCGGCGCCGCGTGCATGGCTCGGTCCTTCTGGACGACAACGACACGATCCACTTCGCGCAGGCCGAGTACCGCGTCCGGCGACGCCTCGATGACGGCGCGCTGTCGCTGCTCGGGTCGAACGGTGGCGCGATCAAGGCCGGCGGGATTGCGCAACGCGCGCACGAGAGGGAACCGGATCTCATCGCGCTGCAGCGGCAGTTCGACGAGCTGCTGCGTGGCCGCGGGCTGGCTGGTGCACTGCAGCCGATCGTCGACACGCGCAGCCGCGAGCCGCGAGCCTACGAGTGGTTCGGCCGAGCCTGCCATCCCGGATTGCCGCAATCCCCGTTGCCGCTGTTTCGTCTCGCGGCGCGCCTGGGGCGCGAATCGGAACTCAGCCGTGCCTTTCGCGAGCTCGGCGTGCACACGGTCCGGGGTCAGCGCAAGGAAGCCACGCTCTTCGTCAACACGCATCCGAAGGAGACCTTCGACCTGGGCTTCCTGCAGACGCTGGCGCAACTGCAGGCTCAGCCGGGCGCGCCGCAGATCGTCGTCGAGGTGCACGAGACGGCGGCAAGCGAGCGCGAGCGCGTGCGCGCGCTGGCCGCTTCGCTGCGCGGCGTCGGCGTGTGCATGGCCTGGGAGGATTTCGGCGCCGGGCCCGATCCGCTGGCGACCCTCACCGACGTGCCCGTCGACTACGTCAAGTTCGACATGAGCCTGATCCGCGGCATCGACATGGCGAGTAGGCGCAAGCAGGCGCTGGTCGGCGACCTGGTTCGTCGGGCGCGCGATCAGGGGGCGGTGCCGTTGGCCGAAGGCGTCGAGACCGAGGCCGAGGCCGAGATCTGCCGCCTGATGGGATTCAAGCTCCTGCAGGGCTATCTGACCGGCAAGCCGGCGCTGGCAGAGGTCGCAGGCGCGTCCAGCGCCTGAGCCAGCGCCGCCAGGCGCGCCGCGTGCACGCGGCGGCCGATCGCGGGGCCTTGCAAACCCTCGGCCAGCGCCTGCCGGCTTGCCGTCGCAGTGTCGGCAGCGAGCACCGCCTGCAGCGCGGCCGAAAGCCGGGCGCGTTGCGGGTAGGCTTCGTCTTCACGACCCCTGCGGCCACGATGGTCGCACTCGCAGGCCAGCAGCATCTGCTCGAAGCGTGCGGGCCGGCGCAGCGCGTCGCAGCGTTCCAGCAGCCGCAGCAGCGCGTCGGCCGAGAGCTCGAGGCTGCGGTGCACGTTGCCGTGCTCGCGCGCGGTCACGTCTGCCAGTTCGCGGCAGTCGGTGGGCACGCGCAGCCGCTCGCCGATCGCGTGCGCCAGCGCGGCGCTGCGCGCCTCGTGGCCATGGTGGCGCGGCCACTCTTCCGGCGGCGTCGTGCCCTTGCCGAGGTCGTGGCACAGGCAGGCCCAGCGCACGGGCAGCGGCGCGGCCAGCCGCGCGCTGGCCTGCAGCACCAGCAGCAGATGCACGCCGGTGTCGACCTCGGGATGATGCTCGGCGCGCTGCGGCACGCCGAAGAGGCGGTCGACCTCGGGCAGCAGCCGCGAGAGCGCGCCGGTCTCGCGCATCACCTCGATCAGCCGCGCCGGGTGCTTCTCCATCAGGCCGCGGGCCATCTCCTGCCAGACGCGCTCGGCGACGAGGTGATCGACCTCGCCGTCCTCGACCATGCTGCGCATCATCGCCATCGTCTCCGGCGCGATGCTGAAGTCGGGCCAGCGTGCGGCAAAACGCGCGACGCGCAGCAGGCGCACCGGGTCCTCGGCAAAGGCCGGCGAGACATGTCTGAGCACGCGCTCGCGCAGGTCGCGCTGGCCACCGTAGGGGTCGACGAGGCGGCCGTCCTCGTCGCGCGCCATCGCGTTGATCGTCAGGTCGCGCCGCGCCAGGTCCTGCTCGAGCGTGACCTCGGGGGCGGCATGAAAGCTGAAGCCGTGATAGCCGCGCCCGGACTTGCGCTCGGTGCGCGCCAGCGCCACCTCCTCGCCGCTGTCGGGATGCAGGAAGACGGGGAAGTCGCGGCCGACGGGGCGATAACCCCGGGCGACCAGTGCCTCGGGAGTGGCACCGACCACGACCCAGTCGCGATCGCTCGCGGGCAGGCCCAGCAGCGCATCGCGCACCGCGCCGCCGACGACGTAGAACTTCATGCGCGTGGCGGCGCCTTGTCGGTGGCGGACATCAGCCGCCCGTGCCCGGACGCTGGCGATAGGGCTCGTCGGCTTCGATCCAGTCGTGTTCCTGCAGTGCCTCGTCGATCCAGGCGGCCACGCCCGGCGCCTGGCGCACGCGCTGCACGTAGGCGCGGGTTGCGGCCGAAATCGGCAGCGCGTAGCCGAGCAGGCGCATGCACACCGGCGCGTAGAAGGCGTCGGCGGCGCTGAAGGCGCCGAAGAGGAAGGGCCCGCCGCTTTCGGCGAGCGCCCCGGCCCACATCGCTTCCAGCCGTGCGACGTCGGCGCGCACGCCGGCCTGCTCGGCCCAGATGCGCGCGCCGACATCGGGGAGGCTCGCCTCGATGTTCATGCCGCAGTGGCTGCGCAGCGGCACGAAGCCGGAATGCATCTCGGCGCAGAGGCTGCGCGCGCGAGCGCGTGCCCGCGCCGCCGTTGGCCAGACGCCGGCGGCGGGGAAGCGCTCGTGCAGGTATTCGACGATCGCCAGCGAATCCCAGACCGCGAAGCCTTGGTCGACCAGCACCGGGACGCGACCGGCGGCGCCGAGCTTGGCCAGCTCGCGCCGGAAGCTCGAATCGGATTGATGGAAGTCCAGTCGCAGCCGCCGTTCCTCGAAAGGCAGCGCCAGCTGCTTCATCAGCACCCAGGGGCGCATCGACCACGACGAGTAGTTCTTGTTGCCGATCACGAGCTGCAGGGCCATGGCGTCCTCGATCTGGTTTCCGGCGGGTTCCGCGTCGCGACGATTCTGCGCCGGCCCGGGGCCATGCGTCAGGGCAGCGCGGTGTCGGGCGGGGGCTCGGTCGCTGCCCGCGGCCCGATCGTCGCGCCCAGCCGTTGCCTCAGCGACGGCGCGGTCTCGCCGAGCAATTGTGCGTAGATGCTCGCGTTGGCGAGAACCGTCTTCACGTAATCGCGCGTTTCGGGAAAGGGAATGTTCTCCGCCCAGGCTGCGGCATCGACCGTCGGACCCTCGCGCCAGCGGCGGGGGCGGCCGGGCCCGGCGTTGTAACCGGCGGTGGCCAGCGCCTGCGAGCCGCCGAAGTCGTCCAGCAGCAGGCGCAGGTAGCTCGTCCCCAGGCGCAGATTGGTGTCGACCTCGTCGACCCGCCCGGGCGCAAGCTCGAAGCCGATGCGCCTGGCGGTCCAGCGCGCCGTCGCCGGCATCACCTGCATCAGCCCGACGGCCCCTGCCCGCGAACGGAGGCTGGCCATGAAGCGGGTCTCCTGGCGGATCAGGCCGAGGACCAGCGCGGTCTCGAGACCGCACTCGCGCGCCTGCCTCCGGATCGCGTCGAGATAGGGCATCGGGTAGCGCTGCCGCAGGTCGATCTGCGAGCGCGTGCGCTCGCTCGTGTTGATGCAGATCTGCCAGTCGGCAGCCTGGCAGGCGAGCTCGGCGGCGGCCAGCAGCTCGCGATCACTCATGCCCCGTAGCGTGAAGTTCCATTCGCGCCGGCCCTCGTCGCGCAGGCCGAGCTGCGCGAGCGCAAGGCCGCGCTGCAGCCCGGGCGTCTGCCTGGCAGCATCGAGTTCGGCCTCCGTCAGCGGCGGTGGGCTTGCGGGCAGGCGGGCCGCGCGGCCGAGCTCGAGCGCGGCAAGCTGGGCGTGGTAGTCGACGCCGACGGCGAGATCGGCGAACAGGGCCGCCGCCTGCCTGCGGTCGTCCTCGCTGCGGGCGTTGGCGGCGAGCGCGCGGGCCTGCCAGTAGATCCATGCCGAGGTCTGCCGGGCGCGCTCGCTCATCGCTGCGATGCTGCGCTGCACCGCCGCCCAGCGGGGACGGTCGGGCTGCGCCGAGCGCAGCGCCGCCCTCACGTTCCAGGCCAGCGTCTCGTCGCTCCAGCGCGGGTCCGCGTCATGCCTGCGCACGCGCTCCCAGGCGAGCTCGTAGTAGTCGAAGGCCTGCTCCTGCTGCCGCCACGCCGCCTGCCGGCCGACGCCGGCCCAGGCGGCCGCGGCCAGCTCATCGGACAGCTTTCGTGACCAGCCGCCTTGCAGGGTCTTGGCCGCCGCATCGACGTCGTTGGCGGCCAGCTGCATCAGCGCCAGCGTCGCGAGCTGCTGCTGCTGCGCACTGGCGCGGGCGCGCATTCCTCGCTCGAGCATCGGTCCGGGCTTGCGCAGCGTCTCGTCGATGGCCTGTGCCGTTGCATCGCTGATCAGTGCCCCGGTCGCGCGCGCGGTTGCCGGGCGCCGCGCCTCGACGGCAAGCCGGATCGCATGCCAGATGTCGTCGGCGCGCAGCACCCGCGCGTCGGCCAGCGCGCGCCCGAGCTGGCGGCAGCCGTCGTCGTTCTCGCGCTGCGCAAGCCAGGCGTCGACGGCTTGTGTCTTCACCTCCTGCCCGCCCAGGAAACGCGTGAGCAGGTCGTAGCAGGCGACCTCGCGATCGTCACGCATGCGATAGGCGACGTGGTCGCGGACGAATCCGTCCCAGTCTCGCCTGCGACCGAGCTCGAGCAGCCAGTCGTTTCGCAGGCGGTCCTCGACGTAGCTGCCGGGCCAGCGCGCATAGAAGGCGTCGATCTCCTCCTGGATCGCGCTGGGCAGACGGCTCGAGAGCTCCCAGTAATCCGCCCACATCGTCAGCGGATGGTGCGCAGCGCGAAGCTGGTCGCGCAGCGCTGCGAGGGCCGCGCCGTTCTTGCGGCTCAGCGCCTCGCGCGCTTGCAGCAGGGCGTCGTCACCGGGCTGTGCCCGCACGGCAGGCGCAGCCGACAGGCCGACGAACACCAGTACCAGCGCCGGGGCCAGCCTCGAGGCCAACCGGGTGAGGCTGTGCGGAGTCTGGCGTCGGATCATCGTGACGGGCACTGTAGCGCAGCCGGATGCCGTTCTCGCCGTCAGTGGGGCGACAATGTGCGCTCCTGGTGTCCATTCCGTCGCCCTGGGCGATCCCGCGATGACGCTGCCGTTCAAGCTCCCGATCGAACCCGCGCGCGACAAGAAGACGCTGCGCCGGCAGCTTCAAGCCGAGCGCCAGGCCATGGTCGATCGCCATCAGCGCGCGGTGCGGTTGCAGGAAGTGCTGCGCGTGTGGCTGATCGGGCGCGGCGAGACGGCGATCGGCGCCTACTGGCCGATCAAGGGCGAGTTCGACGCCTTGCCGGCGCTCTACCGCTGGAGCGAGGCCGATCCGTCACGGCGCATCGGCCTGCCGGTGACCGACCGCAGCACCCGGCAACTCAGCTTCCACGTCTGGTACCCCGGATGTCCGATGGAGGACGACGCCTACGGCATCCCCAAACCCAGGGACACCGAGGCCTTCCTGCCGCAACTGCTGCTCGTTCCCTGCGTCGGCTTCGGGCCGCAGGGCCTGCGCCTGGGCTATGGCGGCGGCTTCTACGACCGCACCCTTGCGGGAGTGCAGCCGCGGCCCTTGACGGTCGGACTGGCCTACAGCAATGCCTTCGTTCCCTGGCTGCAGGCCGAGCCGCACGATGTGCCGCTGGACGCGATGCTCACCGACGAGGGCCTGCACTGGCAGCGACCCGGTCTGTAGTGGCAGCGCGGCGCAAGGTGAGGGGCGCGCGGCGCCGGTCGATGCGATGCCCCTTGTCCGAGCGTCCTTTCGCAGCCCGTCGGCGCCGGGGCGGGTGCTAACATGCCCACACCTCGAGTCACGTAGCGGTGTCGCCTGCATGAGCCTCTTCGACGTCATGAAGAACGCGGGGATGAAGATCCCCGCGACCGAAGCCGAGCGTGACGAGCTGGTGATCACCGAGGTCTCGACCGGCTTCTGGACTTACCACCTCTCGCGCCGACGCAACATCCTGCGCGGGCTTTGCGGCGCGCCGACGATGCCCACGGCCTTGCCATTGCGCGCCTGGGGCGTGCCGGGCGACGAGAGCCTGCCCAAGGACAAGCGCCCGGTCTACTGCCAGAAGTGCGCGAACATCGCCTGGCCCGAGGGCCAGCCCGACCTCTCCGGCATGGACTGAACGCCGGCGTCACCGGCCGACGCGACGACGCGGGTCGACGCTGCAGTGCCCCTGCCGAGGACGAGCCCTCAGCGCCCGAGCCGGCGGCAGATCTCGAGCGACAGCGCCGACTGGTTCAGCGTGTAGAAGTGCAGCCCCGGCGCGCCGCCGGCCAGCAGCCGCTCGCACAGGCGCGTCACCACGTCCAGGCCGAAGGCGCGGATGCTCGCCGTATCGTCGAGGAAGCCTTCCATCTTCAGCGCCACCCAGCGCGGGATCTCGATGCCGTCGCGCGCGGCGAACTGCGCGATGCGCGCGTAGTTGTGGATCGGCATGATGCCCGGCACGATCGGCACCGCCACGCCCAGGCGCTGCACCTCCTCGACGAAGTGGAAGTAGGCGTCGGCGTTGAAGAAGAACTGGGTGATCGCGCCGTCGGCACCGGCCTTGACCTTGTCGGCGAAGTGCTGCAGATCGCGCCGCGCGTAGCGCTGCTCGGGGTGGTACTCGGGGTAGGCGGCGACCTCGA
>JAIXKN010000065.1 GCA_026932425.1 Burkholderiales bacterium | reverse complement strand
CCCTTCTGGTTCGCGCCGGTGAGCTCCTCGCCGGTGCTCTCGTCGATCAGCTTCACGTCGTAGCCGTACACGGCTTTGCCCGGCGAGCCGAACTTGGCCTCCTGCTTCTCGATGCCTTCGCACAGCGTGAGGATCGGCCAGCCGGTCTCGGTCTGCCAGTAGTTGTCGATGATCGGCTTCTTCAGCGCATCGGCGATCCAGCGCGCGGTCGGCTCGTCCAGCGGCTCGCCGGCGAGGAACAGCGTGCGCAGCGACGACAGGTCGTGGCGCGTGAGCGCCGCCGGATCCTGCTTCTTCAGCACGCGCACGGCTGTGGGCGCGCTGAACATCACCGTGACCTTGTACTTCTCGACCAGCTTCCACCAGATCGCCGCGTCCGGACGGATCGGCAGGCCCTCGTACATGATCGTCGCCATCCCGGCCAGGAGCGGCCCGTAGACGATGTAGCTGTGGCCCACCACCCAGCCGATGTCGCTGGTGCTGAAGTAGGTCTCGCCGGCGTTGCCGCAGAAGATGCGCTTCATGCTCGAAGCGAGCGCCACCGCGTAGCCGCCGGTGTCGCGCTGCACGCCCTTGGGCCTGCCGGTCGTCCCCGAGGTGTAGAGCGTGTAACTCGGGTGCGTGGATTCGACCCACTCGCAGGGCACCTGCGCGTCCATGTGCTGCTTGCGCAGGCTGGCCCAGTCCTCGTCGCGGCCGGCGACGCGCTCGAAGGCCACCAGGCCACGATCGACCATCAGGACCTTGGCCGGCTTGTGGCTGGAGAGCTGGATCGCCTCGTCGAGCAGCGGCTTGTAAGGCACGACCTTGCCGCCGCGGCTGCCGGCGTCGGCACTGACGATCACCACCGGATCGGCGTCGTCGATGCGGCTGGCCAGGCTCACGCTCGCGAAGCCGCCGAAGACCACCGAGTGCAGCGCGCCGATGCGCACGCAGGCAAGCATCGCGAACGTCGCCTCGGGAATCATCGGCATGTAGATGAGCACGCGGTCGCCCTTCTTCACGCCGAGCTCCTGCAGCGTCGCGGCCATGCGCTGGACCTCGGCGTGCAGCTCGCGGAAGCTGTAGACGCGCTCCCGGTCGGTTTCGGTGGAAACGAAGATCAGCGCGTTCTGGTCGGCGCGCGCAGCCAGGTGCCGGTCGATCGCGTTGTGACACAGGTTGGTCGTCCCGCCGACGAACCACTTCGCGAACGGCGGGTTCGAGTAGTCGCAGACCTGCGTGAAGGGGGTCTTCCAGTCGATCAGCGCGGCTTCGTCGCGCCAGAAGGCGTCGCGATCCTCGATCGAGCGGCGATGGAAGTCGGCGTAGCGCGTGTCGGGCTTGTTCATGCGGTTGTCTCCTCGGAATGCGGGCGCACGCCGCCGGCGTGCGCCATCGATCGAAGCTGGGTCGATTAGGTTGGCCGGCACTGACGCGCGCCTGACGCTGGCACAACACGCTGGCACCACCACTTCGCCCGCGTCCAGCTTAACGCGTTGACACGATGTGCAAGGCCGACCTATTCTTGCGCGATCGACATGGTCACGTCGGGGAGGGTGCGTGCGTGCCTTCGCAGACCCGCACGTCCGCCTCCTACCGATGCTCCAGCACAAGCCGCACCACAAGTCTCTGCCACGGTCCACCCGCCTGTTTGTCTCGGCTGTCCTCCTGACCTCACTCATGGCGACTGCGCAGGCGGCACCCGAGAGCGCAGCCGCCGGCAGTGAGACCCTCGACCCGATGGCACAGCTGCTGAACGAGAAGGGCTTGCTTCCCGCGGGCCTTGCAGCCACGCCGCAGGCCCTGGCCCGGCGCATGGGCGACGCCGCGTCGGATCTCGTGGTCTCGGCGCTCGGCTTCCTGGGGATCGCGTATCGGCGCGGGGGCAACTCGGCCGACGAGGGTTTCGACTGCAGCGGCTTCACGCGCCACGTCTTCGAGCACAGCCTGGGGCTGATCCTGCCTCGGCGCGCCAACGAGCAGGCGCAGCTGCCCGGCTTGCTGTCGGTGCAGCGCGACGAACTCCAACCCGGCGACCTCGTGTTCTTCGACACCATGCGCCGCGCGTTCAGCCATGTCGGCATCTACGTCGGCGGCGGGCGCTTCATCCATGCACCACGCAGCGGCGCACGTATCCGCCTCGAGGACATGGGCGGCTCATACTGGGCCAGGCGCTTCAACGGCGCGCGGCGCGCCGACGTCTCGAGCGCCGCAGCCGGCGGGGCACAGCCGCGCACCGGATCGGGCGGGCAGCTTCAGCCCTGAAGCTACGAGGGCCGCGCATGGGCGGCACAATGCGGGCCATGGGTGAGCCCGTCATTCCCGTTGCCGACCTGCGCTACGCGGCGACCGTGCCGCAGATCCCTGCCGATGCCCCGGCACCGAGCTCCGAAGTGCGCGACCGCCGCGGCCGTCCGCTGCGCGACTTGCGCATCTCGGTCACCGACCGCTGCAACTTCCGCTGCACCTACTGCATGCCCAAGGAGTTGTTCGGCGCGAACTACAAGTTCCTGCCGCAGAGCTCGCTGCTGAGCTTCGAGGAGATCACGCGCGTGGCGCGCCTCTTCACCGCCCACGGGGTGCACAAGCTGCGCCTGACCGGTGGCGAACCGCTGCTGCGCAAGAACGTCGAGAACCTGATCGCGATGCTGGCTGCGCTGCGCACACCCGCCGGCGAGCCGCTCGACATCACGCTGACAACCAACGGTTCGCTGCTGGCGCGCAAGGCGCAGGCGTTGAAGGACGCCGGGCTGCAGCGCGTGACCGTGAGCCTGGATTCGCTCGACGACGCGACCTTCCGCCGCATGAACGACGTCGACTTCCCGGTGGCCGACGTGCTGCACGGGATCCGCGTCGCGCAGCAGGTGGGCCTTGCGCCGATCAAGATCAACATGGTGGTGAAGAAGGGCACGAACGAGCACGAGATCGTGCCGCTGGCGCGCCACATCCGCGACAGCTTCGGCCCCGGCGTCGTGCTGCGCTTCATCGAGTACATGGACGTGGGCGCAAGCAACGGCTGGCGCATGGACGAGGTGCTGCCGAGTGCCCAGGTGATCGAGATGATCGATCGCGTCTTCCCGCTGCGACCGCTCGAGCCCAACGCGCCCGGCGAGACCGCGCAGCGCTGGGCCTACCGCGACGGCGGCGGCGAGATCGGCGTCATCAGCAGCGTCACCCGCGCCTTCTGCCGCGACTGCAACCGCGCACGGCTGTCCACCGAAGGCAAGCTCTTCCTCTGCCTGTTCGCGAACCACGGGCACGACCTGCGCGCGCTGCTGCGCGGCCAGCACCCGGAAGGCCGGCCCTACACCGACGCCGAGATCGCGGCGGCGATCGGGCTCATCTGGTCGCAGCGCGAGGACCGCTACTCCGAACTGCGCGCGCTGCAGGCCCACGACACCGGAGCCAAGGCGCCGCGCATCGAGATGCACTACATCGGCGGCTGAACGCCGCCCGCCCGGCCTTATTCGGCGCCGTGCGCCGCGGGCAGCGCGGGTGACGACGCTGCCGCCTGGGGCTCCACCGCCTCCGGCGTCGTGATCTCGCCCGGGATGCCCTTGCGGGCGAAGATCGTGTAGACGGTCGGGACGACGAAGATCGTCAGCAGCGTTCCGAGCGACATGCCGCCGACGATCACCCAGCCGATCTGCTGCCGGCTCTCGGCGCCGGCGCCGCGCGCCAGCGCCAGCGGCAGCGCGCCGAGCACCATCGCACCCGTGGTCATCAGGATCGGCCGCAGGCGCAGGCTCGCCGCGCGCACCACCGCCTCGAGCGTCTCCATGCCCTGCTTGCGCAGCTGGTTGCTGAACTCGACGATCAGGATCCCGTGCTTGCTGATCAGGCCGACGAGCGTGATCAGGCCGATCTGTGAATAGACGTTGAGCGTCCCGCCGGTGAGCCGCATCGCGGTGAGCGCGCCGACCATCGACAGCGGCACCGAGAGCAGGATCACGAAGGGATCGACGAAGCTCTCGAACTGCGCCGAGAGCACGAGGAAGATGAACATCAGCGCGAGCACGAAGACCAGGCCGAGCGCGCCCGAGGAATCGCGGAACTCGCGGCTGACGCCGTTGAGCTCGGTCGCGTATCCCGGCGGCAGCGTGCGCGCGGCGACCTCGTCCATGTACTGCAGCGCCTCGCCGAGCGAGTAGCCCTGCGCCAGGTTGGCGGTGATGCTGACCGCGCGCCGCTGATTGAAGTGGTTCAGTTCGCGCGGGCTCACCGCCTCGCGCACCCGCACGAGCGAGGACAGCGGCACCATCACGTCGCCGCGCCCGCGCACGAAGAGCTTCTCGATGTCGTCGGGCGTCGTGCGCCCGACCGCCGCCGTCTGGACGATGACGTCGTACTGGTCGGCGTCGCGCTTGTAGCGCGTCACGATCCGGCCGCCGAGCATGGTCTCGACGGTGCGCGCCACCGCCTCGACCGAAACCCCCATGTCCGCGGCCCGCGCACGGTCGACGTCCATGAAGATCTCGGGCTTGTTGAGCTGCAGGTCGACGTCGGGCTGCTGGATGCCCGGGTTCTTCGCGATCTCGGCCATCACCGCCTGCGTCACGCGCGCCATGTTCGCCCAGCTGTCGCTGCTGACGATGACGACGTTGAGCGGCCGCGAGCGGAAGCCCTGCCCGAGGCTCGGCGGCGTGATGGGGAAGACGCTCACGCCGGGCAGCGACGAGAGCTTGGGCACGAGGTCGCGCTGCAGCTCGATCGTCGAGCGCGTGCGCTGCTCCCAGTCGGTCGTCCGCAGCGAGCCGAACGCGCTCGAGACCTGACCGCCGCCGATGAAGAAGAAGCGCCGGTCGAACTCCGGGTACTCCGAGGTGATGCGCTCGATCTCGTCGAGATAGCGTGCCGTGTACTCGAGCGAGGCGCCGTCCGGCGCGCGGATCGGCATGCCGATCACGCCGCGGTCCTCGATCGGTGCGAGCTCGCTCTTGGCGGTGCTAAAGAGCCACCAGCTCGTTGCCGCCGCGGCGAGCATCACGAGCACGACGAGCCAGCGCACCTGCAGGCTCGCGCGCAGCACGCGCGCGTACTGCGTCGACAGCGCCACCAGCACGCGCTCCATGCCGCGGTCGAAGAGGTTGGGCTTCGGGTTGTGGCGCAGCAGCTTGCTGCACAGCATCGGCGTGAGCGTCAGCGCGACGAAGCCCGAGACCAGCACCGCACCGGCCAGCGTCAGCGCGAACTCGCCGAACAGCCGCCCGGTGCGCCCGGGCGTGAACGCCAGCGGTGCGAACACCGCGGCCAGCGTCAGCGTCATCGCGACGACCGCGAAGCTGATCTCGCGCACGCCCTTGAGCGCGGCCTGGAAGGGCGTCATGCCTTCCTCGATGTGGCGGAAGATGTTCTCCAGCACGACGATCGCGTCGTCGACGACGAGGCCGATCGCCAGCACCAGCGCCAGCAGCGTCAGCGTGTTGATCGTGAAGCCCGCCAGCGCGATCAGCGCGAACGAGCCGATCAGGCTCACCGGGATCGTCACCAGCGGAATGAACGAGGCGCGCAGCGTGCGCAGGAAGACGAAGACGATCAGCGCCACCAGCACGACCGCCTCGGCCACCGTCGTGTAGACCGCCTTGATCGACCGGTCGATGAAGACCGAGAGGTCGTTGGCCTGGATGACCTTGACCGAATCGGGGAGGTCGCGCTGGATCTGCGGCATGATCTCGCGCACGCCCGCGGCGACCTCGAGCGGATTCGCGGTGGCGTTGCGGATCACGCCGGTGGAGATCGAGGGCACGCCGTTCAGGCGCACGCGCGAGCGTTCGCTGGCTGCACCCTCCTCGACGCGCGCGACGTCGCGCATGCGCACGACGAAGCCGTTGACGGTCTTGAGCGCGATGTCGTTGAACTGCGCGACCGTGTTCAGGTCGGTGCGCGCGGTGACGCTGAACTCGCGCTGCACGCTTTCGATGCGCCCGGCCGGCACCTCGAGGTTCTGGCGGCGCAGCGCGTCCTCGACGTCCTGCACGGTGAGCTTGTAGGCGGCGAGCTTGTCCGGGTCGAGCCAGATGCGCATCGAGAACTCGCGGTCGCCGCCGATCTGCACGTCGGCCACGCCCGGCACGGTCTGCAGCCGGGGCTTGACGACGCGGTTGACGAGGTCGGTGAGCTCCAGCGGCGAGAGCGTCTCGCTCGTGTAGGCCAGCCAGATCGTCGGCGTCGCGTCGGCCTCGACCTTGGCGATCACCGGCTCGTCGACCGCGTCGGGCAGGCGACGCCGCGCGCGCGCCGCACGATCACGCACTTCGGCCGCTGCGGTGTCCGGGTCCTTGGTGAGCCGAAAGCGCACCGTGATCAGGCTGAACTCGGTGCGCGAGATCGAGGTGATGATGTCGACGCCGTCGATGCCGGCGATCGAGTCCTCGAGCGGCTTCGTGACCTGCGACTCGATGACCTCGCTCGACGCCCCGAGCAGCCGCGTGCTGACGGTGACCAGCGGCTCGTCGATGCGCGGATACTCGCGCACCGAAAGCCCCTTGAACGACACGAGACCGATCAGGATCAGCAGCAGCGACATCACGGTGGCCAGCACCGGACGGCGGATCGAGGTCTCCGAAAGGCGCATCGCGCGGTTCCCGGGCGTCGCTGCGTTCGGCCCCGGCCTCAGGCGGGCGAGGGCCCGCGGCCGCCGGCCGCCGCCGACGCCGCTGCGCCCGGCGCGCCAGATGCACCCGGTGCGCTCGCCGCGGCGCCAGCCCTCGATGCCGCCGGCTTGAGCTCAACCACGCGCACCGCTGCCAGCTCGCCGCGCAATCGGTCCTGTCCGGCGATCACGATGCGGTCCCCTGCCTGCACGCCCTCGAGCAGCTCGACCTTGCCCGGCAGGCGCAGGCCCAGCCGCGCCTCGATCCGCCGAGCCTGCTCGCCGCCCTTGCCGTCGGGCTCGACCCGGAACACGTACTGGCGGTTGCCCTGCGGCAGCAGCGCCTCCTCGGGCACGACGAGTGCGCCCTGGCGCACCGCGAAGACGATGCGCGGACGCGCGAACATGCCAGGCCGCAGCACCGCGGTCGGATTCTCGACCTGCGCACGCACGAGCAGCGAGCGTCCGTTGTCGTCGACAACCGAATCGAGCGCCGCGACCCGCCCCTTGAACATGTGTCCGGGCAGCGCATCGACCGACAGGTCGACCGCCTGCCCGACCTTCACGCGCGAGAGATAGCGCTCCGGCAGGCGGAAATCGACCGACATCGAGGACATGTCCTCGAGATTGACGATGTCGTTCCCGTCCTTCAGGTAGTCGCCAAGATCGACCAGGCGGATGCCCGCGGTTGCGTCGAAAGGGGCGAGGACTTTCATGCGCGCGACCTGCGCCCTGGCCAGCGCCACCTGTGCCTGCGCAACCTGCAGTGCCGCCTCGTTCTGGTCGACCGCACTCTGCGACACGAAACCCTGCGCGACGAGCTCGCGGCTGCGCTCGAGGTTCGTGCGCGCGATCGCCGCCTGCGCGTCGGCCTGCTGCAACTGCGCGCGCTGGAGCGTGTCGTCCAGCTGCACGAGCAGCTGGCCCCGGCGCACGCGCTGGCCGTCGCCGAAGTTGATCTGCACGATGCGGCCCGCCGCCTCCGGCCGCAGCATCACGCCCTGCCGGGAGCGCAGCGACCCGACCGCCTGCACGTCGTCGGCCACCGTCAGCGCCTCGACGGTACCGACCTCGATCGGCGTCGCCTCGGCTGCTCCCGGCTTCGATGTGGGCACCGAGGCTCCCGCCATGCCGCCGGCCACCGGCGCACCGATGCCCGCCGTGCCCTTGTTCTGCCAGAACCAGGCCAAGCCGCCAAGGACGGCGATGCCGACCACGGCAATCGCGAGGTGGGTCTTCCTGCTGGGCATCTCGGGGCGTTCGGATCAACGCGAAGCAGTCGAATGTAACGTTTTCGCGCGCCGCGCCGACGCGGCTAAGGCATCACCGACGCCACACCGCGGTTGGCGAGGGCATCTGCACGCTCGTTCCCGGGGTCTCCCGCATGGCCCTTGACCCAGTGCCACTCGACCTCGTGCTGATCGCGCAGCGCGTCGAGCCGGCGCCAGAGCTCGGCGTTCTTCACCGGCTTGCGATCCGCGGTCTTCCAGCCGCGCGTCTTCCAGCCATGGATCCAGGTCGTGATGCCGTTGCGCACGTATTCGCTGTCGGTGTAGATCGCGACCTTGCACGGACGCGTCAGCGCCGACAGCGCCTCGATCACCGCCGTCAGCTCCATGCGGTTGTTGGTGGTGCTGGCCTCGCCGCCCCAGAGTTCGCGCTCGTGCGCGCCGCTGCGCAGCCAGGCGCCCCAGCCACCGGGCCCCGGGTTGCCCTTGCAGGCCCCGTCGGTGTAGATCACGACCTCGCTCACGCGTGCTCCCGTTCGCGCTCGCGTGCGGCAACCCCGTCGCGTCGCGCGGCCACCGGCGCAGCGGCGCGCACGCCTCTTCGGGACGGCCGCGCCAGCCCCACCAGCCGCATGCCCTTCACGCGCTTGACGGCAACGATCAGGTAGGCCGCGCCGAGCACCGGCCACCAGCGTTCGCCGACGCGGTCCATCCACTGGAAGCGCGCGAGCCAGCGCGCGCTGGCCACCGGTGGCCGCCAGCAGCCGAACTGTCCACCCTCGATCGCGAAGCCGAGCAGGCGCAGCCAGTCGCGCACGCGCCAGTAGCCGATGAACTCGCCCTCGCGCTCCCGCTCGGGATGGCTCGGCGACGGATGCAGCGCGAGCCGCGTGCGGGACAGCCGCTGCCGCAGGCCCCAGAGGCTGGTCGGATTGAAGCCGGTGATGACGATACGCCCTTCGGGACGCAGCACGCGCTCGACCTCGCGCAGCGTCAGGTGCGGATCCGGCGCGAACTCGAGGGTATGCGGCAGCACCACCAGGTCCACACTGTCGGCGGCCAACGGCAGGTTGTCGAACTCGCTCACGAGCGCGACACGGGCGGCCGGACGATCGTCGATCCGCCAGCGGTGCGGCATGCGGTTCGCGTGCAGCGCATCGACCTCCGGCAAGCCCAGCTGCAGGGCGTGAAAGCCGAAGGCATCCGCCACCGCGTCCTCCAGCCGACCCTGCTCCCATTCGAGCAGGTACCGTCCCGGCGCGGACTGCAGCCAGCACCCCATCTCTATAATCGAAGCCTCCCGCGCCATGGATCTCGTTGCCCTTCCCGCCTTCGCCGACAACTACATCTGGATGTTGCACGACGGCGCGCAAGCTGCGGTGGTGGACCCAGGCGATGCCGCACCCGTGGCGGCCGCGCTCGACCGGCTGCACCTGCGTCTGGCAGGCATTCTAGTGACGCATCACCACGCCGATCACGTCGGCGGCATCGATGCGCTGCGCAGCCGGCTGCAGGGCCCCGTCTGGGGCCCCGCGCGTGAATCGATTCCTCAGCCCTTCGAGCCGCTTCGGGATGGACAGCACATCGACGTCCTCGGCCTTCGCTTCGAGGTGATCGACGTTCCCGGCCACACCGCGGGTCACATCGCCTACGCGCAGGTCGACGCACCGAAGGCGCCGCTGCTCTTCTGCGGCGACACGCTGTTCTCGGGCGGCTGCGGTCGCATCTTCGAGGGCACGCCGCAGCAGATGCTGCAATCCCTCACCCGGCTGGCCTCGCTGCCGGCCGACACGCGGGTCTGCTGCGCGCACGAGTACACCCTCTCCAACCTGCGCTTCGCAGCGGCCGTGGAGCCCGGCAACACGGCAGTGACCGCGCATCTGGAGCACTGCCAGGCACTGCGCGAGCAGGGCCAGCCCACGCTGCCGTCGACCCTCGAGCTCGAGCGCCGAATCAACCCCTTCCTGCGCTGCAGTGAACCGCCGGTCGTCGCTGCGGCGCAGCTGCAGGGCGCCGAGAGCCGGGAACCCGCTCAGGTGCTGGCCGCCCTGCGTGAATGGAAGAACCGATTTCGATGATGACGCCGTCCTGGTTGCGCCGCCCACTGCTCGCGCTCGCGCTCCTCGTGCTCGCCGGATGCGCCAGCGTCGCACCCATTCCTCCCCAGAAACCCGATCCGCAGCCTGAACCGGCCGTCGACACGGAATCCGGTTCCGCGATCGCGCCAGCCGTGACTGCAGCGCCGCGGGCGACGGAGAACGCATCACCGATCGCCGACGGCGCCAGCCCCTCCAGTGCGGCCGAGGCGTCCGCCCCCGAGGCTTCATCGGACGAGGATCCGGCACTGGGCGAGCCCCTGACGCGCTTTCGCCTCGATCCCCTCGAGGATGCGGCGCGAGGCGATCTCTGGGAACGCGTGCGCGCGAGCTACGCGATGCCCGATCTCGACAACGAGCTGGTGCGCAAGTGGGAGCAGTACTACGCCGAGCGCCCCGACTACGTCCAGCGCATGACGGCGCGCGGATCGCGCTACCTCTGGCACATCGTCGAGGAAATCAGGCGTCGCCGCATGCCCGGTGACCTTGCGCTGCTGCCCTTCATCGAGAGCGCGTTCAATCCCCAGGCGCTGTCGGTGGCACGCGCCGCCGGGATGTGGCAGTTCATGCCGGGCACCGGGCGCGACTTCGAACTCAAGCAGAACCTCTTCCGGGACGACCGTCGCGACATCCTCGCATCGACGCGCGCGGCCCTGGACTACCTGCAGATGCTGCACGACAGCTTCGGCGACTGGCACCTCGCGCTGGCCGCGTACAACTGGGGCCAGGGCAACGTCCAGCGCGCCCAGGCGCGCAACGCGAAGGCGGGGCTGCCTGCCGATTACGAGAACCTGCGCATGCCCGAGGAGACGCGCAACTACGTCCCCAAGCTGCAGGCGATCAAGAACATCGTCGCGCGCCCGCAGGATTTCGGCATCGCACTGCCGCCGCTGGAGGACCACCCCTACTTCACGCCCGTGGCGATCGACCGCGACATCGACCTCGCGCTCGCATCGCAGCTCTCGGGCCTGACGCTCGAGCAGTTCCAGCAGCTCAATCCGCAGCACAACAAGCCCGTGATCCTGGCTGCCGGGACCCCGCAGGTCCTGCTCCCCTACGACAACGCCAACCGCTTCCTGCGCAACCTGCGCAGCTACCGCGGCAACCTGGCGAGCTGGACGGCCTGGGTCGCGCCGCGCACGGTCAAGCCGGCCGAGGCCGCCCGCATGACGGGCATGACCGAGGCCGAACTGCGCCGGGTCAACCACATCCCCCCACGCATGCTCGTGAAGGCCGGCTCGACGCTGCTCGTGCCTCGCGGCACCCAGCACGCCGATGTCAGCGAAACGGTCGCCGAGAGCGCGAAGATCGCGCTGGCGCCCGAGGCGCCGCCGCTGCGGACACGGCGCGTGAAGGTCCAGGGGCGTAAGCCGGTCACGGTCGCAGCGCTTGCCCGTCGGCATGGCATGACGCCGGCCATGCTGGCCTCGATCAACGGCGTTGCGATCAACAGCAGCTTCAAGCCCGGCCAGCTCGTCTCCGTCGCGCTGCCGGCGCGCAGCGTCAAGACGGCGCGCGCAAGCCGAAAGCCCGCTGCCGCAGTCAAGCGCACCGCCGCGCGCAACACCAAGCGAGTGACGACGAAGACCGCGCGCAACGCCACGAAGAAGACCAAGCCCAGCGCGGCGCAGACCCGGGTGGCCGCAGCGCGCTGATCACGCGCGACGCGGCTTACGATCCGCTGGCTCCCGAACGCTCCCCAGGGCCGAGCCGCGCCCAGCCCGCCCCCAGCCGGGGATCAGGCAAAGCGGCAGGGCCGCTCTGCTCGAGAGCCTGATCGCAGCCGCCGCTCAGACGCGGAACGATTCGCCGCAGCCGCAGCGATCCTTCTCCAGCGGATTGCGGAACCTGAAGCTCTCGTTGAGCCCCTCGCGCACGAAGTCGAGTTCGGTGCCGTCGATGAACGGCAGGTTCTTCGGATCGACCAGGATCTTGATGCCCTGCATCTCGTAGACCAGCTCGTCCGGCGAGACCTCGTCGGCATATTCGAGCTTGTAGGACAGGCCCGAGCAGCCCGAAGGCGTGACGCCCAGACGCACGCCCACGCCCTTGCCGCGCTGTGCCAGCGAGCGCGTGACGTGACGCGCCGCTGCCTCGGTCATCGTGATGGCCATCTTCAGCTTCCTCTGTTCAATCGTGCGCAAGCTCCCGCAGCCGCGCCACACAGGCCTGCAACTCGCGCACAGTGTCGTCGATCTCGGATTCGGTCGTGAAGCGACCGAGGGTCAGGCGCAGCGAGGCGTGGGCCTGCTCGTCGCTGCAGCCCAGGGCCTTGAGCACATGACTGGGCGTACGGCTGGCCGAGCTGCAGGCCGAACCCGAACTCGCGGCCACGGCTTTCAGCTCGGGCGCCAGCGCCTGCCCGCCCAGTCCGTCGAAGCAGACATTGAGATTGTGCGGGACGCGATGCTTCAGGTCGCCGTTGACGCTGACCCCGCCGATGCCTGCGAGCCCCTGCAGCAGCCGCCGCTGCAGGATCGCGATCCGCGCGCATTCGCTGTCCATCTCTTCCTGCGCGATGCGGAAGGCCTCGCCCATGCCCACGCACTGGTGCGTGGGCAGCGTCCCGCTGCGCAGACCGCGCTCCTGTCCGCCACCGTGCATCTGCGGCACCAGCCGCACACGCGGCCTGCGCCGGACGAAGAGCGCGCCGATGCCCTTGGGGCCGTAGGTCTTGTGCGCGGTCAGGCTCATCAGGTCGACCGGCAAGCTGCGCAGGTCGATCGGCAGCTTGCCGCTGGCCTGGGCCGCATCCACGTGCAGCGTGATGCCGCGCTCGCGGCAGACGGCGCCGATCGCCGCGATGTCCTGCACGACGCCGATCTCGTTGTTCACCATCATCACCGAGACCAGGATCGTGTCCTCGCGCAGCGCGTCGCGCAGCCGGTCGAGGTCGAGCAGACCGTCCGCGCGCACCTCGAGCAGCGTCGATTCGAAGCCCTGGGCCTCGAGCGCGTGCACGCAGTCCAACACCGCCTTGTGCTCGGTGCGCAGCGTCACGATGTGACCGCGCGGCCGCGGCTCGAGCTGCGCCGTGCCCTTGATCGCAAGGTTGTTGCTCTCGGTGGCGCCACTCGTCCAGACGATGTCGGCCGCCTCCGCACCGACGAGCGCGGCGACCTGCGCGCGCGCCGTCTCCACGGCCTCCTGCGCACGCCAGCCGTAGACGTGCCCACCCGAGGCCGCGTTGCCGAAGTCCTCGGCCAGCCAGGGCAGCATGCACTGCACGACGCGCGGATCGACCGGGGTCGTTGCGCCGTAATCCATGTAGATCGGCATGCGCCCGGACATGCCGCCGGACGTCCCGCCCGGTCCGCCGGGAGCGCGCATGCTCACGTCGCAAGCCCGCGGCGCCGCAGCCTCACTTGCGCATCGCTGCGCCGAGCGCGAAGACCGAATTCGGCGCGGTGATCTTGATCGGCTTGACGACCGGCTGGCTCGAGATCGCCCGCTTGACCGGCGCCTCGTCGATCGAGATGCCCTTGGCGAGCTGCTCGTCGACCAGCTTCTTCAGCGAGATCGAATCGAGGTACTCGATCATCTTCGTGTTCAGACTCGTCCACAGGTCGTGCGTCATGCACTTGCCCGTGTGCTCGCCCATGCAGTTTTCCTTGCCGCCGCAGCTCGTGGCATCCAGCGGCTCGTCGACGGCGACGATGATGTCGGCCACCGTGATCTCCCCGGCCGCACGCCCGAGCGAATAGCCTCCGCCGGGGCCGCGCGTGCTCTCGACCAGCTCGTGGCGGCGCAGCTTGCCGAAGAGCTGCTCGAGGTAGGACAAGGAAATGCGCTGCCGCTGGCTGATTGCCGCCAGTGCCACCGGGCCCGCGCCCGATCGAAGCGCGAGGTCGATCATGGCAGTCACCGCAAAGCGGCCCTTGGTGGTCAATCGCATCATCGTCTCCTGTCGAACGCTTGAAGGGCGGCGCCCTGCCGCACGTTCGAAACGGGTGCGTGCTGCTGGAGCGCCATCAGCCGAACCCATGTTCGATACGAACCAAAGCCCGACTTCTCAAGTCGAGTATACACAAAACCCAGTAAAATTATCAAGTATTCTGATTCTTCGACGCGGGTCCGGACCGCGGATGGCGCGCCGACAGCTCATCGGCAAGACATCTCGCGAGGCCGGCACACGCATCCTCGACCAGCTCCAGCATCAGTGCGAAGTCCCGCTCGGAGCCGTAGTAGGGATCGGGCACCTCGCTGCGGTCGCGGTGCCGCGACGCATAGGTCATCAGCAGTTCGACGCGGGTCCGAGCCTCGACCGGAGCGATCTTCTCCAGCCACCCGAGGTGACCTTCGTCCATCGCGAGGATGCGGTCGAAGGCAAGGAAGTCATCGCCGGTCACGCGCCGCGCCCGCAAGCGCGACAGATCGTAGCCGCGCCGGCGCGCCATCGCAATCGCACGCGGGTCCGGCGCTTGGCCCGCGTGCAGGCCCTGAGTGCCCGCGGAGTCGACCTCGATGCGCGCCTCGAGGCCGGCCGCCTGCAGTCTCGCGCGCAGCACGCCCTCGGCCGTCGGCGAGCGGCAGATGTTGCCCGAGCAGACCATCAGCACACGCAGTTCCGGGGCGGGGCGCGTCAGGCCCAGCAGACGACGGATCGACTTCATCGCTTCACTCTCGCCCGATCGTCGGGCCGCGGCGGCGGCGCCGTCCGATCGGACGCGACCGCCGGGAGCGCGCGGTCGTGCCCGGCAGCGCCGAAGGCCTGTTCGCGCAGCAGCGCGAGCTGGTCGCGGATGCGCGCGGCGCGCTCGAACTCGAGGTTGCGCGCATGCTCGAACATCTGCTTCTCGAGCGCCTTGATGCGCTTGCCGAGGTCCTTCTCGCCCATGGCCTCGACCTCGGCGGCGGCGCGCGCGGCCTGCGCCTCCTCGCGCGCGACCTTGTCGGAGACGACACCGTCGATCAGGTCGCGGATGCGCTTGCTCACCGTGCGCGGGGTGATGCCGTGCGCCGCGTTGAAGGCGATCTGCCTGGCGCGGCGGCGCTCGGTCTCGTCGATGGCGCGGCGCATCGATCCGGTGATGGTGTCGGCGTAGAGGATGGCGCGGCCGTTGACGTTGCGCGCGGCGCGGCCGATCGTCTGGATCAGGCTGCGCTCGGCGCGCAGAAAGCCCTCCTTGTCGGCGTCGAGGATGGCGACCAGGCTGACCTCGGGCAGGTCCAGGCCCTCGCGCAGGAGGTTGATGCCCACCAGCACGTCGAACTGCCCGAGGCGCAGGTCGCGCAGGATCTCGACGCGCTCGACGGTGTCGACGTCGCTGTGCAGGTAGCGCACCTTGACGCCGTTGTCCGCGAGGTAGTCGGTGAGCTGCTCGGCCATGCGCTTGGTCAGCGTGGTCACGAGCACGCGCTCGTCGCGCGCCACCGTGTCGCGGATCTCCTGCAGCAGGTCGTCGACCTGTGTCGCCGCCGGGCGCACGATGACCTCGGGATCGACGAGGCCGGTCGGCCGCACGACCTGCTCGACCACCTGCGCGGCGTGCGTGCGCTCGTAGTCGGCCGGGGTGGCCGAGACGAAGATCACCTGGCGCATCTTGCGCTCGAACTCCTCGAACTTCAGCGGCCGGTTGTCGAGCGCGCTGGGCAGGCGAAAGCCGTATTCGACCAGCGTCGTCTTGCGCGCGCGGTCGCCGTTGTACATGCCGCCGAACTGGCCGATCAGCACGTGGCTCTCGTCCATGAACATGAGCGCGTCGGCGGGCAGGTAGTCGACGAGCGTGGGCGGCGGATCGCCGGGTGCTGCGCCCGAGAGGTGGCGCGTGTAGTTCTCGATGCCCTTGCAGTGGCCGACCTCCTGCAGCATCTCGAGGTCGAAGCGCGTGCGCTGCTCCAGGCGCTGCGCCTCGACGAGCTTGCCCGCGGCGACGAGCTCGGCCAGGCGCTCGCGCAGCTCGGCCTTGATCGTTTCGATCGCCGCGAGCACCCGCTCGCGCGGCGTCACCCAGTGGCTGGAGGGGAAGACCGTGAAGCGCGGGATCGCCTGGCGCACGCGGCCGGTCAGCGGGTCCAGCAGCTGCAGCGACTCGACCTCGTCGTCGAAGAGCTCGATGCGCAGCGCGAGTTCGCTGTGCTCGGCGGGGAAGACGTCGATGGTGTCGCCGCGCACGCGAAACGTCCCGCGCGCGAAGTCGGTCTCGTTGCGCTGGTACTGCATGCGGATCAGGTGCGCGATGAGCTCGCGCTGTCCGATGCGGTCGCCGCTGCGCAGCGTCATCACCATCTGGTGGTAGTCGGCCGGGTTGCCGATGCCGTAGATCGCGCTGACGCTGGCGACGATGACGACGTCGCGCCGCTCGAGCAGGCTCTTGGTCGCCGAGAGGCGCATCTGCTCGATGTGCTCGTTGATCGCGCTGTCCTTCTCGATGAAGAGGTCGCGCTGCGGCACGTAGGCCTCGGGCTGGTAGTAGTCGTAGTAGCTGACGAAGTACTCGACCGCGTTCTTCGGGAAGAACTCGCGGAACTCGCTGTAGAGCTGCGCCGCCAGCGTCTTGTTGGGCGCGAAGACGATCGCCGGGCGGCCCAGGCGCGCGATCACGTTGGCCATGGTGTAGGTCTTGCCCGAGCCGGTCACCCCCAGCAGCGTCTGGTAGACGAGGCCGTCCTGCACGCCCTCGACGAGCTCGGCGATCGCGCCGGGCTGGTCGCCTGCGGGCAGGAAGGTCTGGCGCAGCAGGAAGGGCGAGCCGGGAAAGCCGATCAGGTTCTCGGACGCGGACGCAGCGGTCTCGGCGTGATCGACATGCGCTTCGGTGGTCAGGGCCATCCCCGAGCTCCCCTCTAAAATGCGCGCCCGGCGGCAGACGCCGCCCGCGGGCGAAACAGTAAAGGGTAGCGCATGTCGCACGATTCGGTCGGCAGCAGCGGACTCCCCTGGCGCCCGGCACCTTCGCGTTCAGGACGCACCTCCGATGACTGCCTCTCCCACCCTCTTCGCCCGCGTCGAGATGGCGCCGCGCGACCCCATTCTCGGCCTCAACGAGCAGTTCGCGATCGACCCGAATCCCGCCAAGATCAACCTGGGCATGGGTGTCTACGTCGACGACGACGGCCGCCTCCCCGTGCTCGGATGCATCGCCGCAGCCGAGAAGCAGCTCCTGGCCGCATCCAAACCCAAGGCCTACCTGCCGATCGACGGCATTGCCGCCTACGACAAGGCGGTGCAGGCACTCGTCTTCGGCGCCGACTCGCCGCTGCTGGCCGCGGGTCGCGTGGCCACCGTACAGGCGCTCGGCGGCACCGGCGGCCTCAAGCTGGGCGCGGACTTCCTGAAGGGCCTGGCACCCGCGGCCAAGGTCCTGATCAGCGATCCGAGCTGGGAAAACCACCGCGCGCTCTTCACCCGGGCGGGCTTCTCCGTCGAGACCTATCCCTATTACGACGCTGCCACGCGCGGCGTGCGCGCCGAAGCCATGCTTGCTGCGCTGCAGGCGGCGCCGGCAGGAACGATCGTCGTGCTGCATGCCTGCTGCCACAACCCGACCGGCTGCGATCTTTCCCCCGCGCAGTGGGCGCAGGTGGTGGAAGTGGTGAAGGCGCGCGGCCTCGTTCCCTTCCTCGACATGGCCTACCAGGGCTTCGGCGAGGGCATCGTCGAGGACGGCGCCGCGGTCCGGCTCTTCGCCGATGCCGGCGTCGACTTCTTCGTCTCGACCTCGTTCTCGAAGAGCTTCTCGCTCTACGGCGAGCGCGTCGGCGCGCTGAGCGTGGTCTGCGCCGACCGGGACGAGGCCGCGCGCGTGCTCTCTCAGCTCAAGATCGTCATCCGCACGAACTACTCCAACCCGCCAACCTACGGCGCGCAGCTCGTCGCCACCGTGCTCGGCACGCCCGCGCTGCGCGCAGACTGGGAGCGCGAACTCGCGGGAATGCGCAATCGCATCCGTGCGATGCGCGAGGCCCTGGTGTCCAGGCTCCAGGCCGCGGGGGTCCGGGACGACCTCGGCTACATCACGCGGCAGAAGGGCATGTTCAGCTATTCGGGCCTGTCCAGGGAGCAGATGCAGCGCCTGCGCAGCGAGTTCAGCATCTATGGCCTGGACTCCGGCCGCATCTGCGTGGCCGCGCTCAACAGCCGCAACATCGACACCGTGGCCGCGGCGCTCGCCAAGGTGATGGGCTGAGGCTCCGGCCGGGACGGCCGGTGCCCGGGCACGCCGGCTGCGCTCGGTGCCGCGTCGGGGAAGAGCCGATCGAGGAAGAGCCAAAAGACCCTGCGACCCGGTTCTTTTCGCGGCTCCGCGAAACTCCGCCGGCGTGCAGCATCGGCCGGATGGATGTAGAATTTGCTGCACTGCACCATTTCACCAGGTCACAGAACAAGCGATCGACCTGCACTCGGGTCGTGATGTCGCCCGACTGGCGTCGGTGCAATGCAGCGAGGGGGACCACCAGTGCTCTACCAGATCTATGAGACGCAGCGTGCGCTGATGGCGCCGTTCGCGGAATTCGCCCAGGCGTCGGCAAAGCTCTACCACCATCCGCTGTCGCCGTTCGCGCACCTGCCGATGGCGCAGCGGATTTCGGCCGCATTCGACCTGATGCACCGGCTCGCCAAGGAATACGAGAAGCCGGCCTTCGGCATCACGACAGCCACCGTCAACGGCGTCGAGGTCGCGGTGCAGGAGCAGGTGCGCGCCAGCCGACCGTTCTGCCGGCTGCTGCGCTTCAAGCGCTTCACCGACAACCCGAAGGCGTTGGACGTGATGAAGTCGCAGCCGACCGTGCTGATCGTCGCGCCGCTGTCCGGGCACCACCCGACGCTGCTGCGCGACACCGTGCGCAGCATGCTGCACAACCACAAGGTCTACATCACCGACTGGATCGACGCGCGCATGGTGCCGCTCGAGGAGGGGCCGTTCCGCCTCGACGACTACGTCGGCTACATCCAGGACTTCATCCGCCAGATCGGCCCTCACGTCAACGTGATCTCGGTGTGCCAGCCCACGGTGCCGGTGCTCGGCGCGATCTCGCTGCTGGCCAGCCACGGCGAGCCCACGCCGCGCACGATGACGATGATGGGCGGACCGATCGATGCACGGCGCAGCCCGACGGCGGTCAACAACCTGGCGATGAACAAGAGCCACCACTGGTTCGAGCACAACGTCATCTACCGGGTTCCGCCGAATTACCCCGGCGCGGGCCGCCGCGTCTACCCCGGCTTCCTGCAGCACGCCGGCTTCGTCGCGATGAACCCCGACCGGCATGTCTCGTCGCACTACGACTACTTCCTGGACCTGATCCAGGGTCACGACAACAACGCCGAGGCGCACCGCCAGTTCTACGACGAATACAACGCCGTGCTCGACATGCCGGCCGAGTACTATCTCGACACCATCAAGACCGTGTTCCAGGACTTCGCGCTCGTCAACGGCACCTGGCATGTCAAGGGTGAACTCGTGCGTCCGCAGGACATCGGCCGCACCGCGCTGATGACGATCGAGGGCGAACTCGACGACATCTCCGGCGCGGGGCAGACGCACGCGGCCCACGATCTGTGCACCGGAATCCCGAGCGAGAACCACTTCCGGATGAACGTGAAGGGTGCGGGGCATTACGGCATCTTCTCAGGGCGCCGCTGGCGCGAAGTCGTCGTCCCCGAACTGCGTCGCTTCATCGCACGCTACGACCAGCCCGCCATGGCTTCGTCGGCACGAGGTGTGCGTCGCGTGAAGTGAGCGCTTCGCCGGCGCAGCTGGCCGCCGCACTGCCGCAGACGCAGTGCAGGCGCTGCGGCTACGAGGACTGCGAAGCCTACGCGCAGGCCATCGCGCACGGCGAAGCCGAGATCAACCGCTGCCCGCCCGGTGGCGCCGAGGGCATCGAACGCCTCGCGCGCCTGAGCGGCCGCCCACCGTTGCCGCTGGATCCGTCGTGCGGTGAGGAAGCGCCGCGTGCACTCGCGGTGATCGACGAGGCCTGGTGCATCGGCTGCACGCTCTGCATCCAGGCCTGTCCGGTCGATTGCATCATCGGCGCGCCGAGGCAGATGCACACGGTGATCGACGATCAATGCACCGGCTGCGAACTGTGCGTGCTCGCCTGCCCGGTGGACTGCATCGCGATGGAGCCGGTGACGCCGGGGTGCACCGGCTGGACGGCATGGAGCCCGGCGCAGGCCGACGCGGCGCGCGCGCGCTACGAATTCCGCCAGGAGCGTCTGGCGCGCGAGCGGCACGAGCACGAGACTCGCCTTGCAGAGCGCGCGGCAGTGCCGCCGCGGGCAACGCTCACGCAGACGACGCCCGGCGTGAACGATGCTGCGACCCCGGCAGCGGGGTCGACCGTGCCGTCGGACGATGCAGCGCGCCGGCGCGCGACGATCGAGGCAGCGCTGGCCCGCGCGAGGGCGCAGCGAGAGAAGCACGCGCCGGGATCATGACCGACGCCGACATCCAGGCCTTCTTCGCGACGCTGTCCGCCGCGAACCCGCACCCGCGCAGCGAACTCGCCTACAGCAGCGTGTTCGAACTGCTGGTCGCGGTGCTGCTCTCGGCGCAGGCGACCGACGCCGGCGTCAACAAGGCGACCCCGCGGCTGTTCACGCTGGCGCCGTCGCCACAGGCGATGCTCGACCTGGGGCTCGAGCGGGTGACCGAACTCGTGCGCACGATCGGTCTGTACCGCACCAAGGCGCGCAACCTGCTGCAGACCTGCCGCATCCTCGTCCACGAGCACGGCGGCCAGGTGCCGCGATCGCGCGAGGCGCTGGAGCGACTGCCGGGCGTCGGCCGCAAGACCGCGAACGTCGTGCTCAACGTCGCCTTCGGCGAGCCGACGATGGCCGTGGACACGCATGTCTTTCGCGTCGCCAACCGCACGGGACTCGCGCCCGGGCGCACGCCGCTCGCTGTCGAGCAGGGCCTGCTGCAGCGAGTGCCGGCGCCGTTTCGCCAGCACGCGCACCATTGGCTGATCCTGCACGGCCGCTACATCTGCCTGGCACGCAAGCCCTTGTGCGCGCAGTGCAGCGTGCGCGCCCGGTGCGATTACGGGCGGCACCTACAATCGGCGGCTGTTCGTCGCAACGCCCTGCCGGACGGCTCATGATCAAGCTGCACGACCTCGCCGAGCGCGTGGATCGCCTCGTGCTCCGTCACGAGGAACTCAAGCGCACCAGCCAGCTGATGGAGCAGCAGCTTCAGGCGATCACGGCCGAGCGCGACAGCCTGAAGTCGCGGCTGGCCGCCGCGCGCGCCCGCATCGACGCCCTGCTGGCACGCCTGCCCACCGACGGCGGCGCGGCGGAGGGCAAGCCGTGAAGCAGATCGAGGTGACGATCATGGGCCATGGCTACGTCCTCGGCTGCCCCGACGGCGGCGAGGCCTTGCTGACACAGGCGGTGGCGCGCGTCGACCAGGAAATGAGCCAGATCCGCGACAGCGGCAAAGTCAAGGCGCGCGAGCGCATCGCGGTGCTTGCCGCGCTCAATCTCGCTTACCAGCTCGCCGAGGACGCGGCGCGCCCGCAGGCTGCGATGCCGAAGCCCCGAGGGGACGATGCCGGTGACAGTCCTGCCCTCGGCCACGACGGCGTCGACATCGAGGCGCTGATGCGGCGCGTCGATGCCGCGCTCGGCGACGACGGCCAACTGCTGTAGACGGGCTGTAGACGGGCTGTAGACGGGCTGTAGACGGGCCCTCTTCGTCCGGCAGGCCCCGGCGCCGACGCGGCACACGCAGCCGTGACATCGGCCGCATGCCGGGGCTCGACATCGGGGGCGACGGTCCTAGAATGGCTTCGTCCGTCGTGTGCTGCGGGTCCATATTTCCTTGTTCCGATGCTCAATGAGCAGGGCTTGGAAAATCGCACGGCTGGTGTGAGCGTCTCGCGTCAGATGAACCCGAAGCCCTGCTGACCTCGCCCACCTGATCCTCTGCTGAAGGTTCAGGGACACGGCCCCGGCGCACGGCGGACACCCTCAGGGCGCGTTCGCGCCGGGTTCCTACTCGGTTCCGACTTGGCCCGTGCCTGCCCGTCGCTGCGGCATCATCGCAGGGTGAACTCCCGCTTCGATCCGACGCCTCTCGCACGTCCCGGCCGGCGCGCCATCCGAAGACTCGCGCCGCAACGCCGCCGCACACACCGGGCGGACCGCAACGCGGGCCGGAGTCCGCGCCGATGAGCGAGCTCGGCTGGATCCTGGTGCTGGAGCTGCTCGCGCTGGGCAGCGTCGCCGGTTTCATGGCCGGCCTGCTCGGCATCGGCGGCGGCATGATGATGGTGCCGGCGATGACCTGGATCTTCGGTACGCTGGGCGTGAATCCGGGCGATGCGGTGAAGCTCGCGATCGCGACCTCGATGGCGACGATCGTCTTCACCTCGATCTCGAGCGTGCGCGCGCATCACGCGCACGGGGTCGTGCGCTGGGACCTGCTTCGGGGCCTGGCGCCGGGCATCGTCGCCGGGGGCTTGCTCACCGGCGCGGGCCTGTTTTCGCTGCTCAAGGGCCAGGGCCTGGCGCTCTTCTTCGCGCTCTTCATCGGCTTCTCGGCGGTGCAGATGCTGCGCGACCGCAAGCCCAAGCCCTCGCGGCAGATGCCCGGCCCCTTCGGGCAGGCGGCTGCGGGCGGTTTCATCGGCCTCATCTCCGGGCTGCTGGGCGCTGGCGGCGCCTTCCTCTCGGTGCCGTTCATGATCTGGTGCAACGTCCCGATCCGCCAGGCCGTCGGCACGAGCGCCGCGCTCGGGTTTCCGATCGCCGCGGCCAACACCGTCGGCTACCTGATCGCCGGCTGGTCGATGAAGCCGCCGCTGCCCGGCGCGATCGGCTACCTCTACCTGCCGGCCCTGGCAATCGTGGCGGTCGCCAGCGTCAGCCTCGCGCCGCTGGGCGCGCGGGTGGCGCACCGCACCGATACCCGGCGGCTCAAGCGCATCTTCGCCACCATGCTCTTCGGCCTGGCCGCGTACATGGCCTGGCAGTCGCAGCGCGGCTGATCAGCCGGCGCCCAGCGCGATGCTCGCCAGCGTGACGTGATTGCCGCCGCGGCGGCGCGCTTCCGCCAGCGCCGACTCGCAGGCACGCATCAGCTCGGGCAGTGTCTGCGCGGTGTGCGGGAAGCTGGCCACACCCATCGCGACCGTGAAGCCGAGCTCCTTGCCCTCGAGCAGGACAAGTTGCGTCGCGCAGCGCCGCCGCAGCCCCTCCATGCGCGCATGTGCGGTCGCGAGCCCCACGCCCGAGAGCAGCACGGCAAAGCGGTTCTCGTCGAAGCGGCAGGAAGCGTCCATCGCGCGCGTGCCGCTGCGCAGCAGCCGCCCCAGGGCCTCGAGCACCAGTGCACGCCCGCGTTCGCCAGCGGCTTCGAGTGCGGCGCCGGGCGGATCGAGCTCGACGAGCACCAGCGCGAACTCGCGATGCTCGCGCGAGGACAGGTCGGCCTCACGCCGGAGCTGGTCCTCGAAGTGCGCGCGGGCGTAGAGGCTCGTCGCCGGGTCGCGTGCCGCCTGATCGGCGAGTTCGCGCCTCAGTTCGGCGTTGCTGCGCTGCAACTGCTCGATCTGCTCGAGCGCCGAGCGCAGCTGCTGCTGGCGCTGCCGCTCGCCGCCCAGGTCCAGCCAGATGGCACCGAGCCTCCCGTCCCCGTGGATGCGCAGCACCCGAAACTCGCGCACCTGGCCCAGCCGTTCCAGACGATGCTCGCTCCACAGCGGGGCTGCCTGCGCGATCGCGGTCTGCTCCGCGGCCCGCAACGCGCTCAGCGTCGCGCCGTCGAACCAGTCGGCATCGCTGCGTCCAAGGATCGCCCCGCGCGGGCGGCCAAGGAAGTCCGCCATCGCATCGTCGACGTACAGATAGCGTCCGCTGCCCGCGTCCTTCAGCGCCAGCATGGCGCACTGGTCGGCCAGCAACGCGCCCAGCAGCGCTCCGGCCAGCGGCGTCGAGGCCATAGCCGCGTCGGTCTCCGGATCCGCAAGCGTCATCTTGCGAAGCTTAGTCGAAGTCGGGGCCGGGCTGGACACGATGCGTTGCAACTTGGCGAACGAGCACCGCGCGTGCTAGAATGTTCCGTTGCCCTGATTCAAACAGAAATCCACTTTCGCATGACCACGATCCGCGTCAAAGAGAACGAGCCGTTTGACGTTGCCCTGCGCCGCTTCAAACGCACCATCGAGAAGATGGGGCTGCTGACCGAGCTGCGCGCGCGCGAGTTCTACGAGAAGCCCACTTCGGAACGCAAGCGCAAGAAGGCGGCGGCGGTCAAGCGGCACTTCAAGCGCGTGCGCAGCATGCAGCTGCCGAAGAAATTGTACTGACAAGCGTCGCGGCGACGCCGCACGAGTTTCGGCCAGGCCCGCGCGGGAAACCGCAGCGGGCCTTTTGCGTCGCAGCACCATCCCGCGATCGCCGGCGCGCGCGAATTCCCCGCCCGGAGCGCCAAGCTGTTGTCTGTTGCCGCGACCGGCATCCGCACCCTCACAGAGACCGCCCATGAAGCTGAAGGACCGCATCACCGATGACATGAAGGCCGCGATGCGGGCCAAGGACGGCCCGCGCCTGTCCACGATCCGCATGCTTCTTGCGGCGTGCAAGCAGCGCGAAGTCGACGAGCGCATCGAACTCGACGACGCCGCCGTCGTCGGCATCGTCGACAAGCTGATCAAGCAGCGCAAGGACTCGATCGCCGCGTTCGAACAGGCCGGACGCAGCGAACTCGCGGCCAAGGAGGCCGCCGAGGTCGAGGTGCTGCGGGCCTACCTCCCCGAACGACTCTCGGCCGAACAGATCGAGGCCCAGGTTGCCGGGCTGGTGGCCGGGCTCGGCGCCAGCGGCCCTGCCGACATGGGCAAGGTGATGGCCGCCGCGAAGGCTCAGTTTGCGGGCAAGGCCGACATGGCGCTCGTCTCCGCAGCGGTCAAGGCTGCGCTGGCGCAAGGCTCGCAATGAGTCACGACCCTCTCCCCCGTCGGAGCCGGGTGCGATGATCGGCCGACCGCTGCCCTTGCGGCCGATCGCCGAGGACATCTTCGCGGCCCCGCAGCTTGGGCCTGCCGACATGGCCGAAGCCGCGCGGCTCGGCTTTCGCGCGGTCGTCAACAACCGGCCCGACTTCGAGCACGGGCCCGACCAGCCGGCGAACGCCGACATCGAGGCCGCGGCGCTCGCTGCGGGACTCGAGTACCGCTTCCTGCCGGTGTCGGGCGCC
This sequence comes from Burkholderiales bacterium, assembly GCA_026932425.1. GTDB lineage: Bacteria > Pseudomonadota > Gammaproteobacteria > Burkholderiales > Burkholderiaceae_C > Rubrivivax. The sequence goes on along the minus strand of JAIXKN010000065.1, from coordinate 55,615 downwards.
TATCAGTCGCCCGAGGAGGCCGCGGCACTGGCGCAGCTGCTGGTCGAGCTGCCGCGACCGCTGCTGCTGTTCTGCCGCTCGGGCGCGCGCTCGACGCGCCTCTACCATCTGTCGCTGCAGATCTGAAGCCTGAAGCGCCGCGGCGCCGACGCCGCGGGTTCGGCTACGCGCCCGCGAGCTTCATGCGCTCGATGAGCACCGAGCCGATCGTGCGCGTACCCGCCGTATAGGCGTCGGCACCGACGGCGACGATGTCTCGCAGCATCTGGCGCAGGTTGCCGGCGATCGTGATCTCCTGCACCGGGTAGGCGATGCGGCCGTCCTCGACCCAGAAGCCGGCAGCGCCGCGCGAATAGTCGCCGGTGACCGGATTGACTCCCTGCCCCATCAGCTCGGTCACGAAAAGGCCGCGGCCAAGGCGCCGGACCATCGCGTCGAGATCGTCGCCGGCGGCGGTGAGCCGGCTCGTCAGCGCCAGGTTGTGCGCGCCTCCGGCGTGCCCGGTCGTCTTCAGCCCGAGCTTGCGCGCCGAATAGCTGGAGAGGAAATAGCCCTCGAGCAGGCCGGCGTCGACGACGCGGCGCGCGCGCGTGCGCACGCCCTCGTCGTCGAACATCGAGCTGCCCTTGCCTTTCTTCACGTGCGGGTCCTCGAAGACGTCGACATGCTCGGGCAGGACGCGCGTGCCCAGGCTGTCCAGCAGGAAGCTCGCCTTGCGGTAGAGCGCGCCGCCCGAGACCGCGGCGACCAGCGCACCCAGCAGCCCCGCAGCCACCGGCGCCTCGAACAGCACCGGCACCTCGGCGGTCGGCACCCGTCGCGGCCGCAGCCTCGACAGCGCACGCTCGGCGGCGTAGCGACCGATCGCCTCGGGGGAGGCGAGCTCGGCCGGATCGCGCATCGAGCTTGCCCAGGCGTCGCGCTGCATGTGCTCGCCGCGACCGGCGATCGGCGACACCGAGATCGAGTGCCGCGAGCTCGCGTATCCGCCGCGAAATCCGCGCGTGTTGCCCGCCCAGAAGTGCGACTGCTGCGCCGAGACGCTCGCGCCCTCGCTGTTGCTGATCTGCCGGCTCGTCGCGCGTGCAGCGTCCTCGCAGCACAGCGCGATCGCCGCGGCGTCCCCGGCGTCGATCGGCCAGGGGTGGAAGAGCTCGAGGTCGTGCGCGACTTCGTCGGGCCGCGCCAGATCGTCGGCGTCGGGCAGGCCGGCGGCCGGATCCTCGGCAGTGAAGCGTGCGATGTCGTACGCCGCCTGCACGGTGCGCGCGATCGCCTGCGGCGAGAAATCCGAGGTGCTCGCGTTTCCTCGCCGTTGCCCGAGGTAGACACTGACGCCGAGCGACTTGTCGCGGTTGCGCTCGACGTTCTCGAGCTCGCCCATGCGCACCGAGACCGACAGGCCGACGCCTTCGGAGACGTCGACGCCGGCGTCGGTCGCGCCGAGCTGGCGTGCCGTCGCCAGCGTGTCCTCGACCATCTGCTGGAACTGCTCGCGGCGATAGGCAAAGCCGGGCTCGGGCTGGGAAGAGCTCATGAAGTGCGTGGTGTGGCGTGGAGCCGGCCAAGGCAGCGCGGGCGGCTCGACCGTACCGAAATGCCTGCGAGAGCCAGCCGCCCGAACGAAAGGCCGCGACTATGATACCGAGCGCCTCCCCACGCCTGCTCTCCCCAGCCGATGAACCGACGCGCCGCACCGCACCGCGGCATCGACGCCCACTATGGCGACGCCGACGACGGGCGGCCGAGCAAGACGCAGCGCAAGCAGCAGTCGCACGAGCTCCAGGCGCTCGGCCAGGCGCTGGCGGCGCTTTCGCCCGAGCAGCTGCAGGCCGTCGAGATGCCCGAGCCGCTGCGCGAGGCGATCGACGAATACCGGCGCACGCGCTCGCACGAAGGTCGGCGACGCCAGATGCAGTACATCGGCAAGCTGATGCGCAGCGCCGACGAGGCGCCGCTGCGCGAGGCGGTGGCTGCCGCGGCACTCGGCCCGGCGCGCGTGGCGATGCAGCTGCACGAGACCGAGCGCTGGCGCGCCGAGCTGATCGGCGACGACGGCGCGCTCACGCGCTGGCTCGAGCTGCACCCCGAGACCGACGCGCAGCGGCTGCGCAGCCTCGTGCGCGCCGCGCGGCACGACGCGGCCGGCGCCGACCCGCAGGGCCGCCAGCCGAGGTCGGCGCGCGAGCTCTTCCAGTTCCTCAAACCCTACATCCCGCTGCCCTGAACCCTGCCCACGCGCGGCCGGGCGGCAAACCTTCCGCGATGCCTCAACCCAGGTGTGTGACCCATGAGTGCGACCCATGAGTGAAAGCGATTTCGACCCGGTGACCATCGGCGTGATCTCGGTCAGCGACCGCGCGAGCAGCGGCGTCTACGAGGACAAGGGCATCCCGGCGCTCAAGGACTGGCTCGGGCGCGCGCTGAAGAACCCGATCCGCTGGCACGAACGCCTCGTGCCCGACGAGCAGGAGCTGATCAGCGCCGCGCTGCGCGAGCTCGCCGATGCCGCCGGCTGCAGCCTCGTGCTGACCACCGGCGGCACGGGGCCGGCGCCGCGCGACGTGACGCCGGAGGCGACGCTGGCCGTTGCCGACAAGACGATGCCGGGCTTCGGCGAACAGATGCGCCAGATCAGCCTGGCCTTCGTTCCCACCGCGATCCTCTCGCGCCAGGTCGCGGTGATCCGCGGCCGCGCGCTGATCATCAACCTGCCCGGTCAGCCCAAGGCGATCGCCGAAACGCTGCAAGGCCTGCCCGAGCGCGGCGTGCACGGCATCTTCGCCGCAGTGCCGTACTGCGTGGACCTGATCGGCGGCCCCTACCTCGAAACCGACGACACGGTCTGCAAGGCCTTCCGCCCGAAGAACGCGATCCGGCCGCCGAATCGGGCGTGAGCGCTCCGATCACTTGACGAGGCGGTTCAGGCTCTCGGCGTCGAAGCGCTCGGTCGTGTGCGCGTCCTCGGGCACACAGTCGGCCGCGGGCAGCTCGCGTGAGCGGCTGGAGAGTTTTTCCACCGCGGCCCAGAGCAGCGCGATCTGGTGCTCGTGCCCCGCGGTGCTGTCGATCAGCCCCTTCATCGCCTGCGACAGCGGATCATCACCCTGGGTCACGCCGTAGGCCGAGAAGCCCATGCGCGCCGCGGCGGCCTCGCGCGTGGCGTCGGCATCGGCCTGGATGATGCGCGCGGGGTTGCCGACCGCGGTGGCACCCGCAGGCACCGGCTTCACGACGACGGCGTTGGAGCCCACGCGCGCACCATCGCCGACCGTGAAGCTGCCCAGCACCTGCGCGTTGGCGCCGACGATCACGCCCCGGCCCAGCGTCGGATGCCGCTTGGTGCCGCGCCCAAGCGTCGTGCCCCCGAGCGTCACGCCCTGGTAGATCGTGCAGTCGTCACCAACCTCGGCGGTCTCGCCGATCACGACGCCCATGCCGTGATCGATGAAGACGCGCCGGCCGATCGTGGCCCCGGGGTGAATTTCGATGCCGGTGAAGAAGCGCCCCAGGTGCGAGACGAAGCGCCCGAGCCACAGCCAGCCGCGCTGCCACGCCGCGTGCGAGAGGCGGTGGAACAGCACCGCGTGCAGGCCGGGGTAGCAGGTCAGCACCTCCCACGACGAGCGTGCCGCCGGGTCGCGCTCGCGGATGCAGGCGATGTCTTCGCGCAGTCGGCTGAACATGGGGGAGCTCGCTCGGGGACGCAGGAAGTGTAGTCCCCTGCTAGCGCGGCCGCTGCAGCCTGTCCCTGCGGGCTTCGTGGCGGCTGCGTCCGGCCGCGGCGGCCGCCTCGTCCACCGCGCGGGCGATGCCGCGCAGGATGTGCACCTCCTGCGTGTTCAGCCCGGCTCGCAGCAGCAGCTGCTGCAGGCGCGGCATCAGCTTCTTGGGCGCTGCCGGATCGAGGAAGCCGATCTTCACGAGCACCTGCTCCCAGTGCGCGAGCGTGCCCTGGACGGCGGCGAGATCGGCAGCGACCACCGGCGCCGTGCGCGGCTGCACCGGGAAGCCGCCCAGCGCCTGGCGCCACTCGTAGGCCAGCAGCTGCACCGCCTGCGCGAGGTTGAGCGACCCGTAGGCGGGGTCGGTCGGGATCGAGAGGCAGGCGTGGCAGCGGTAGACGTCCTCGTTGGCTAGGCCCGTGCGCTCCGGCCCGAAGACGAGCGCCAGCCGCGTGCCGTGGCTCGCCAGCTCGCCGAGATAAGGCCGCGGCGCGTGCGTCGGCGGTCCGAAGTCGCGCGGCGTCATCGCCGTCGCGCAGGCATGCGTGCAGCCGGCAAGCGCCTCGTCGAGCGTGTCGACGACGCGCGCGGCATCGAGCACGTCGGTCGCGCCGCTGGCCATCGCCCGCGCCTCGGCGCGGCCGGCGATGTCGGCAAAGCGCGGGCGCACGAGCACGAGCTCGGAGAAGCCCATCACCTTGATCGCGCGCGCCGCCGCGCCGACGTTGCCGGCGTGGCTGGTGTGCACGAGCACGAAACGTGTCGGATCCGACATCGCGGCAGGGCCTTGCCACCAGGGGCGGCGGATAGAATTGCGCGTTTGCCGCGCATTGTCGTCGCAGCGCTCTTTCATCACCGCCACGCCCTTCCTCACGCCTGCGGCCACCGGCTGCGGGCCCGCCGCCATGTCGCAGACCCTTCATCCGATGCTCAACATCGCCGTCAAGGCGGCCCGTGCAGCGGGGGCGATCATCAACCGGGCCTCGCTCGACCTGGACCTGCTCAAGGTCACGAGCAAGGGTCCGAACGACTTCGTCAGCGAGGTCGATCGCGCCGCCGAGCAGGCCGTGATCGAAACCCTGCTCGACGCCTACCCGACGCACGGCATCCTGGCCGAGGAATCGGGGCGCACGCACGGCGCGAAGGACAGCGAGTTCACCTGGATCATCGATCCGCTGGACGGCACGACCAACTTCCTGCACGGCTTCCCGGTGTATGCGGTGTCGATCGCGCTCGCGCACCGCAATCAGGTGCAGCAGGCCGTCGTCTACGACCCGACGCGCAACGACCTCTTCTACGCCTCGCGCGGGCGCGGCGCCTACCTCAACGACCGGCGGCTGCGCGTCTCCAAGCGCACGCGCATGGCCGAGGCCCTGATCGGCACCGGCTTCCCCTTCCGCAAGGGCGACAACTTCAAGCGCTACGTGAAGATGTTCGAGGAGGTCATGCAGAACTGCGCCGGGCTGCGCCGCCCCGGTGCGGCGGCGCTCGACCTCTGCTATGTCGCCGCCGGCTACTACGATGGCTTCTTCGAGACGGGACTCAGCCCCTGGGACGTCGCCGCGGGCTCGCTGATGATCACCGAGGCCGGCGGCCTGATCGGCAACTTCACCGGCGAGGCCGACTACCTCTACCAGCGCGAGGTCGTCGCGGGCACGCCCAAGGTCTACGGGCAGCTGGTGCAGATCCTCACGCCCTACTCGCGCGTGATCCCGCAGCCCGAGGCGGGCGAAGTGCCTCGCTGAGCGGAGCGAATCGAACTGCGTCATGCCCATCACGCTGCAAGAGCTCGAGCAGGATCTGGCCGCCGGCCGCACGAGCGCGCTGGCGCTTGCCGAAGCGGCGCTGGCGCGCGCCGAAGATCCGGCCGGCGAAGGCGCGCGCGTCTTCACGCGGCTTTACCGTGAGCGGGCGCTGGCGATGGCGCGCGCCTCCGACACGCTACGCGCCGCGGGCATCGTGCGCTCGCCGCTCGAAGGCATTCCGGTCTCGATCAAGGACCTCTTCGACGTGGCCGGTGAGGTCACGCTCGCGGGCTCCGTCGTGCGGCGCAAGCAGCCGCCGGCCACGCGCAACGCGACCATCGTCGATCGCCTGATCGCCGCCGGCGCGGTCATCGTCGGCCGCACGAACATGGTCGAGCTGGCGTTCTCGGGCCTGGGCCTGAACCCGCACTACGGCACGCCGCGCAACCCCTGGGGCCGCGGCAGCGACGGCAGCGGCCGCATCCCGGGCGGCTCGTCCTCGGGCTCGGCCGTCTCGGTCAGCGACGGCATGTGCGCGGTGGCGATCGGTACCGACACCGGCGGCTCGGTGCGCATCCCGTCGGCGCTGTGCGGCCTCACCGGCTTCAAGCCGACCGCGCGCCGCGTGCCGATGGAAGGGACGCTGCCGCTGTCGCGCGCGCTCGATTCGATCGGCCCGCTGGCTGCCTCGGTGCGCTGCTGCACACTCGTCGACGCGATCCTCGCGGGCGAGACGCCGCAGCCCCTCGTGCCCGCCGAGCTCGACGGCGCCCGCCTGGCGATCCCCGAGGACGTGGTGCTCGGCGCGATGGACGAGCACGTCGCGCGCAGCTTCGACGCCGCCTGCGCGCGGCTGTCGCAGCAGGGCGCGCGCATCGGCCGCGTCCCCATCCCGGCCCTGGCGCAGCTGCCGCAGTTGCACGCACGCGGAACGCTTGCCACCGCCGAGGCCTGGGCGGCCAACCGCGCGCTCGTCGAGACGAACGCCGGCGACTACGACCCGCGCGTGCTCTCGCGCATGCGCCCGGGCGCGACGATGGGTGCAGCCGACCTGCTGGACCTGCAGGCCGCGCGCCAGCGCTGGATCGCCGAGGTCAGCGCCTGCATCGAGGGCGTCGACGCGCTGCTGATGCCGACCGTGCCGATCGTCGCGCCGCCGATCGCGCCGCTGCAGGCCGACGACGCGCTCTACGCACAGACCAACGCCCTGGTGCTGCGCAACCCGACCTTCATCAACTTCCTCGACGGCTGCGCGATCTCGCTGCCCTGCCACGAGCCCGGCAGCGCACCGGTGGGCCTGATGCTGGCCGCAGCCGGCGGCCACGACGCGCGTATCCTCGCGCTCGGCCTCGCGGTGGAGACGGCGCTTGCCGCCGCACGCTGAAAGCCGGCGGCGCCTCAAGCGACGACCGCGCGCGCCAGCAGCTCGTCGATCTCCGCGGGGGTACAGCCCAGCTCCAGCAGCAAGGCGCGCGTGTGCTCGCCGCGATGCGGCGGCTGCAGCCGCACCGGCAGGCGCTGGCCATCGAGCGCCAGCGGCAGCAGCGTCGTCTTCACCGTCTGCCCGGCGCGCTGCCCATCGGGAAGCACGATGTCGGCAAGACCGCCGGTCGCGAGCAGGTGCGGGTCATCGAGCAGGTCCTGCGGCCGGCTGATCGGCGCGAAAGGCAGACCCGCGTCCTCGAACACGCGCGCGAGCTCCGCGGCCGAATGCCCGGCCAGGCGCTGCGCCAGCAGCGGCAGCAGCCGCGCCCGCTCGCGCACGCGGTCGTTGTTGGTCGCGAAGGCCGGATCGGCCATCAGGTCCTCGAAGCCCAGCGCCTTGCACATCGTCTGCCACTGCGAGTCGCTGACCGCCGCGAGGAAGATCTGCTCGCCGTCCTTGACCGTGAAGACGTCGTAGATCGCCCAGGGCATCTCGCGCGCGGGCATCGGCGGCGGCGCGCGGCCGGTCACCGCGTACTGCAGCATGTGCTGGCCGACGAGGAAGACGTTGTTCTCGAAGAGCGCGCTCTGCACGTGCATGCCTCGCCCGCCGATGCCACGCCGCACCAGCGCACCGAGCACGCCGACGGCGCCGAAGATTCCGCCCATGATGTCGTTGACGCTGCTGCCCGCGCGCAGCGGGTCGCCTGGCCGGCCGGTCATATAGGCGAGGCCTCCCATCATCTGCACGACTTCGTCGAGCGCCGTGCGCTGCTCGTAGGGCCCGGGCAGGAAGCCCTTGAGGCTGACGTAGACGAGCCGCTCGTTGCCCGTCGAGAGCGTCTCGTAGTCGAGCCCGTACTTCGCGAGCGTCCCGGGGCGGAAGTTCTCGGCGACGACGTCAGCGGTGGCGGCCAGCCGCCGCGCCAGCGCCGCGCCCTCGGGTTGGCGCAGGTCGATCGCGATGCTCTTCTTGTTGCGGTTGAACATCGGGAAGAAGCCCGCACCCGCCCCGAGCAGCGTGCGCGTCGCCTCGCCCTCGATCGGCTCGACCTTGATCACCTCGGCACCGAGGTCGCCGAGCACGAGACCGCAGGTCGGCCCCATCACCATGTGCGTGAACTCGACGGCCCGCAGGCCGACCAGCGGCAGCACGGGGTCGGGGGCGGGGGCGGGGGCGAGGGCGTGGGCGGAAGAGGCCGAAGCGGGCACGGCAGGGTCGGAGATCGTCATGGTTCGGCAACTCTACGCGGGATGGAAACACGATCGGAGCATCCTCGACGCGCGAACGGACCTGCTTCCGATATCCCCCGCCAGGCGTATCAACGGCCTCACCGGTCTCGCACGTCGCCTGTCATTGCACAGGCCTGCCCTAAGATCGCCCGCCTCATGTCCGACCCGATTGCCAGCGCACCGCCATGGGAGGGCGACCTGTCCGCGCACACGCCGATGATGGCGCAGTACCTGCGCATCAAGGCCGAGTTCCCCGACACCCTCGTGCTCTACCGCATGGGGGACTTCTACGAGCTCTTCTACGACGACGCGCGGCGCGCCAACCGGCTGCTGGACATCACGCTGACCACGCGCGGCCAGAGCGCGGGTGAGCCGGTGACGATGGCCGGCGTGCCGGTGCACGCGCTCGAGAACTACCTCGCCCGGCTGATCAAGCTCGGCGAGGCGGTGGCGATCGCCGAACAGGTCGGCGAGGTCGGCGCCGCCAAGGGGCCGGTCGAGCGCAAGGTGGTGCGCGTCGTCACCCCGGGCACGGTCACCGACAGTGAGCTGCTCGCCGAGCGCGCCGACACGCGGCTACTCGCGGTTCATCGCGCGCGACAAGGCCTGGGTCTGGCGTGGCTGAGCCTGGCCAGCGGCGAGCTGGGGCTGGCCGAGTGCCGCGAGGCGGAGCTGCCCGGGTGGCTCGCGCGCATCGCACCCGCCGAGATCCTGCACGACGGCAGCGGCGCGCTGCCCGACGCGATCCTGCAAGCCCGCGCTGCGCGCACCGCGCGGCCGCCGTGGCAGTTCGACGCGGCCCTGGGCGTGCGCAAGCTCTGTGCGCAGCTCGGCGTGACGACGCTGGCCGGCTACGGCGCCCAGGAGCTGCCGCTGGCGCACGCAGCCGCGGCAGCGGTGCTCAGCTTCGCCGAACACACGACCGGCGGCAGCGCGCCCGCCGGCGCACCCGCCAGCGCAGAGGGCACGCCGATGCTGCAGCACGTACGCAGCGTCTCGGTGGCGCGCACGAGCGAGCTGCTGGATCTGCCGCCGGTGACGCACCGCAACCTCGAGCTCGTGCAGACGCTGCGCGGCGAGGACGCGCCGACGCTGCTCTCGCTGCTCGACACCTGCCGCACCGGCATGGGCAGCCGGGCGCTGCGACGCTGGCTGACGACGCCGCGACGCGACCGCCGCGACGCAAGCGCGCGCCACGAGGCGGTCGCCGCGCTGCTGACGCACGGCTTCGAGGGCCTGCGCGATTCGCTGCGCGGGGTGAGCGACGTCGAGCGCATCGCCTCGCGCATCGCGCTGCGTCAGGTGCGCCCGCGCGAGCTCGCCGGGCTGCGCGCGACCCTCGCCGCCCTGCCCGGGCTGCGCGCGCAGGTGCCGCAGGGCGCAGCCCTGTTGGAGACGCTCGTGCAGGCGCTCTCGCCCGACGCGGCGATCGCCGATGCCCTGTCTGCCATCGCCGAAGAGCCCGCGGCGCTGCTGCGCGACGGCGGCGTGATCGCCCCAGGGGTCGACGCCGAGCTCGACGAGCTGCGCGGTATCGCGCAGAACTGCGACGCCTTCCTGCTCGAGCTCGAGCAGCGCGAGCGCGCGCGCACCGGCATCGCGAACCTGCGCGTGCAGTTCAACAAGGTGCACGGCTTCTACATCGAGGTCACCGCGTCCAACCTCGAGCGCGTGCCGGCCGACTACCAGCGCCGGCAGACGCTGAAGAACGCCGAGCGCTACATCACGCCCGAGCTCAAGGCCTTCGAGGACAAGGCGCTCTCGGCGCAGGAGCGAGCGCTTGCGCGCGAGAAGTGGCTCTTCGAGCAGCTCGTCGAGGCCTTGCAGCAGCACCTGCGGCCGCTCACCGCGCTCGCCCAGGCGCTGGCGAGCCTGGACGCGCTCGCGGCTCTTGCCGAACGCGCGGCCACGCTCAACTGGTGCCGGCCCGAGTTCGTGCCCTACCCCTGCCTCGAGATCGAAGCCGGTCGCCACCCGGTCGTCGAGGCGCGACTGGCCGAGACCGGTGCCGGGCCCTTCATCGCCAACCACTGCCGGCTCGACGCGAAGACGCGCATGCTCATCGTCACCGGCCCCAACATGGGCGGCAAGAGCACCTTCATGCGCCAGGTGGCGCTGATCGTGCTGCTCGCGGCGATGGGTTCCTTCGTCCCCGCGGCGGCCTGCCGCCTGGGCCCGATCGACGCGATCCACACCCGCATCGGCGCGGCCGACGATCTGGCCAACGCGCAATCGACCTTCATGCTCGAGATGACCGAGGCCGCGGCGATCGTGCATCAGGCGACCGAGCAAAGCCTCGTGCTGATGGACGAGATCGGACGCGGCACCAGCACCTTCGACGGCCTGGCGCTGGCCAGCGCGATCGCCGCCCAGCTGCACGACCGCAACCGCGCCTTCACGCTCTTCGCGACGCACTACTTCGAGCTGACCGAGTTCCCCGCGCGGCACGAGCGCGCGCTCAACGTCCACGTCGGCGCCGCCGAGAGCGGCCACGACATCGTCTTCCTGCACCAGATCGAACCCGGCCCCGCCAGCCGCAGCTACGGCGTGCAGGTGGCGCGCCTGGCCGGCATGCCGCAGACGCTGATCCGCCAGGCGCGCGCCACGCTCGAGGCGCTGGAGGCCAAGGCGCAGGAGGGTCAGGCGCAGGTCGACCTCTTCGCGCCGCCGCCGGCCGCAGCGCCCGTCGAACCCTCGCGCGTCGAGGTCGAACTGGCCTCCATCGACCCCGACACCCTCTCGCCGCGCGAGGCGCTGGAGGCACTCTATCGGTTGAAGGCGTTGCTCACCTGAGGACAGGCTGGGCACAGGGCAGGGCCGAATCCTCGTTGGCCTCGGACCGGACGCGCTGCGCGCACAATTGCGGTCCCGATGAAGCCGTGCCGATGAAGGCTGTGAATCCCGAGGAGCCCGCAAGGGCCTCGATCCCGATCTTGACGACCCTCACGACCCCCACCCTTGTCTTCGCCCACGCCAACGGCTTCCCGGCCGGCACCTACCGTGCGCTCTTCGAGCACTGGCAGGACGCCGGCTGGCGCGTGCTGGCGCCCGAGAAGTTCGGCCACGACCCGGCCTGGCCGGTGCAGAGCAACTGGCGGCCCTCGCGTGACGAGCTGATCGGCTTCATCGAGCGCGAGGCGCCCGGGCAGCCGGTGCAGCTCGTCGGACATTCGCTTGGCGGCTACCTGAGCCTGCTCGTGGCCTGCAAGCGGCCCGAACTGGTGCGCGGCGTCGTGATGCTCGACTCGCCTGTCCTCGACGGTTGGCGGGCGCACGGGGTGCGCGTGGTCAAGAGCACCGGCTTGATCGATCGGGTCACACCGGGACGCATCTCCCGGCGGCGGCGCCACCACTGGCCCAACCGCGATGCGGTCCACGCACATTTCGCGCCGAAGCGCAGCTTCGCGGCCTGGGATCCGCAGGTGCTGACCGACTATCTGCAATCAGGCTTCGAGCCCGATCCCGCCGGCGGCCTGCGCCTGGCCTTCCAGCGCGAAATCGAGACGCGCTTCTACAACACACTGCCCCATCACATGGGCGCCTTGCTGCGACGCCACCCGCCAAGGGCGCCGATCGCGTTCATCGGCGGCACGCGCTCGGCCGAATTGCGTCAGGTCGGACTGACGGCCACCCGCCGTCTCGTGCAGGACCGCTTCGCGTGGATCGAGGGCACGCACCTCTTCCCGATGGAGCGGCCCGCTGAGACCGCCCGGACGGTGCTGTCGATGATCGAGAGCCGCTGATACCGGGCGCCCTCGCGATCAGCGCGCGATGCAGCGCGAGCGGCAGTCCATCATGCTGCGCGAATGCGAGCGCGGAAGGTGCGCCGGAACTTCTCGACCTTGGGCGCGACGACCGCCGCACAGTACCCCTGGTTCGGGTTGTTCGTGAAATAGCGCTGGTGGTAGGCCTCGGCCGGCCAGTAGCTGGACAGCGGCATCAGCTCGGTCACGAGCCGCCCGCCGTGCGCCGCGTTCGCCTCGGCGCTGACCTCGCGCACGATGGCCTCGTGCACCGGATCGCTCCAGTAGATGCCCGAGCGGTACTGCGGCCCGATGTCGTTGCCCTGGCGATTGCGCGTCGTCGGGTCGTGGATCGCGTAGAAGATCTCGAGGACTTCGCGCAGCGAGATGCGCTCGTCGTCGAAGCGCAGGCGCACCACCTCGGCGTGGCCCGTGTCGCCGCGGCAGACCTGCTCGTAGCTGGGCTGCGCGACGTGACCGTTGGCATAGCCCGACTCCACCTCGGTGACGCCGTCGCACTGTTCGTAGACGGCATGCAGGCACCAGAAGCAGCCGCCGGCCAGGGTGATCGTCTGCACGCTCATCGTGTTCCTCGTGTTTCTGGCGTCCTTCCCGGCAGCGTGACGCAGTGCCGGCGAGGCCGGGACGCTCAGCACCGACAATCCCCGGCATCGACGCATCGCGCTCACACACTCCGTGCCGATGTCGCGGTCGCAGCAACCGGCCGCCCGCGGCGCTGCCCGCACCGATGCGAAACCATATCCGATCCCGCGCATGAACGCCTGGCTGCAAGCGCTCGGCCTCGACGGCCTCAAGCCCATTGTCCTGGCGCTGCTCTTCCCCCCGATATCGCTGCTGTTGCTGATGCTGGCGGGCGCGTGGTGGCTGCGGCGCCGGCCGCGGTTTGGCTGGAGCCTGCTGCTCGGCAGCGCCCTGGTGCAGATCGCGCTCTGGACGCCGGCTGGTGCCGAGGCGCTTGCCACCATGCTGCTGGATCCGCCGCCGGCGCTCTCGCGCCCTGCGCAGCTTCTGGAGAGACCGCCTGCGCGCGGCCGGCAGCTGATCCTCGTGCTCGGGGGCGGCCGCACCGAGGCGCCCGAATACGGTCAGGTGACGCTGAACGCGCTGTCGCTGCAACGACTGCGATACGGGGTCCAGATCAGCCGGCAGACGGGCATCGCGCTGGCCTTCAGCGGCGGCAAGGCGCCTGGCCTGGACGGCCCGAGCGAGGGCGAGCTCGCGCGCAGCATCGCGCAACACGAGTTCCGCCACCCGCTGCGCTGGGCCGAAGACGCATCACGGAACACCCGGGAAAACGCGCTGCTGACGGTGCGCCTGCTGCGCGATGAGGACATCGGCCGGCTGATCCTCGTGACGCACGACCTGCACGTGCCCCGCGCGATGCGCAACTTCGAGCGTGCGCGCGATACCGCCGGCCTGTCGTTCGAGATCGTCGCCGCCCCGGTGAACGCGCGCGAACGCGGGGCCGACTGGGATTGGGGCGACTTCCTCCCGTCGCCGCTGGCGATCACGCGCAGCCGCTACGTGCTGCACGAATGGCTGGGCCTGCTCGCGGGCGCTTGATGCCGCGCGCGCCGGCGCCCGGCTCGCGCGCGATCGTCACCAGATGAGCGCCGCGACGAAGAGCCCGACCATCACCAGGCTCAACACGACCTTCGCGACGATCCCGAGCATGATCCCGATCCAGGTACCGAAGCCCACCTGCAGCGCGCGCCCGTGGTCCTGGCGCGCGAGGTACTCGCCGATCATGGCGCCGACGAAGGGCAGCACGAAGACGCCGACGAAGCCCATGAAGAGGCCGACAACCGTGCCGATCGTCGCGCCGGTCAAGGCCTGCGGGCTCGCGCCGGCGCGACGCGCGCCCAGCAGCGCCGCCAGGTAGTCCAGCAGCCAGGCAAGGGCCGCAAGGACCGCCGCCACCGCGACCGTCACCGGACCGGCCCGCGTGAAGTCGTCGATCCAGGCGCCGACGACGATGCCTGCAAGCACCAGCGCCGGCCCCGGCAGCGCCGGCAGCACGGTGCCGGCAAGCCCGAGCACGATCAGCAGCGCAGACAGTCCCCAGCCGGCCCACGCCATCCAGTCGATACCCATCCGCAACTCCTTCCCACATGGCCTCGAGCGGGCAAACGCTGCAGCATAGCCGGCGCATGCGGGCCATCTCACCGGGCGTCAGTGGCTTGTGACACAAGCATGTACGATGGCCGCCCTGAACCTCTCACCCACTTTCCATCAACGACTCGGACCGACTCCAACGATGAAGATCGCCTTTTTCGCTGCCCTCGGCCTGGCCATCGCCACCGCCCTCGCCCCGATCGACGCCGACGCGCGGCGCATGGGAGGCGGCAAATCCTTCGGCATGCAACGGAACATGCCGCAGCGCACCGCGCCCAACACGCCGCCGCCGCAACCGGCAACCCCGGCGCAGCAGGGCGCGGCAGGCCAGCAGGCGGCCCCGGCCAGGCAGCCGACTCAGGCCGGCGCACCGAACGCCGCCGCCGCGCAGGCGGCCGCGCCCAAGCGCAGCTGGATGGGGCCGCTCGCGGGCCTTGCCGCCGGACTGGGCCTGGCCGCGCTGATGAGCCACCTGGGCCTGGGCGAGGAATTCGCGAGCTTCATGATGCTCTTGCTGCTGGCCTTCGTCGCGCTGGCCGTGATCCGCATGGTGCTCGCGCGGCGGCAGCCAGCGCAAGCGGCCAGCGCCAGCTACCGCATGGCCGGTGCCGGCGGCGCACAGGTGTCGTGGCCGAAGCAGAGCGACCCCGAACCGGTGGCCGCCGCAGCAGGCGCGTCGGCGCGGTTCGAGCCGGCGGCCCCGGAAGCTCCCGCTGCGGCGCCGGCTGCGCCCATCGCCCGGGCCTTCGTTCCGGCCGCCTTCGACAGCGAGGGCTTCGCGCGCACCGCGAAGATGATCTTCATCCGCCTGCAGGCCGCCAACGACGCCGGCGACCTCGACGACCTGCGCGCCTTCACGACACCGGAGGTATTCGCCGAGCTGAGCATGGACCTGCGCGAGCGCGGCGGCAAGCCGCAGCACACCGAGGTGCTCGACATCGATTCCGAAGTGCTCGACGTCGCCGAGGAGGACGGCCGCCAGATCGTCAGCGTCCGCATGCGCGGCCAGGTGCGCGAGGAGGCCGGCGCGGCGCCGGTGGCGGTCGACGAGGTCTGGCACCTGGCACGGCCCGCCGACGGCAGCCGCAACTGGGCCATTGCGGGCATCGAGCAGTGGCAGGGTGCGGCGACGCACTGAGGCACGCGGGGGGAATCGGCAAACCGGCGCAGGAGCGAGGACGCGATGCCGTTCCGGGCGCTGGAACTGCCTCCCGAACCCGGGTTCGGGCAGGTCTGGCTCGCGTCGATGCCCGGCCGCTTCGAGCCCTGGTCGGAATTCCTGCGGGAAGCGCGCGAGCGTCGGCTCGGGCAGGTGCTCTGCCTGAATCCGATGTTCGAGATCCAGCGCCTCTCGCCGCAGTACGCGCAGGCGATCGCCGCGGGGACGCTGCCGTTTCGCTGGACGCACATGCCGATGCAGGATTTCGGGCTGGCCGAAGCCCTGGGGGCCTACCGCGCGGCGATCGACGACGTCGCGACGAGCGTGCGCGCTGGCGGTGTCGTGCTCGTGCACTGCGCCGCGGGCATCGGACGCACCGGAACCACGGCCGCCTGCCTGCTCAAGCGCCTGGGCGCACCCACCGCGGTCGCGCTGCAGCGCGTGCGCGACGCCGGCTCGAACCCCGAGTCGGCGCTGCAGCAGGGCTTGATCGAGAAATTCTGAACGCGCACGGACGCATCTGCGCCCGTGCGCGCCCTGCTCCGTGCAGGGCGGCGGCGATCAGGTCTTGCCGCCGTCCTTGAGCTTGTGGATGCCGAGCATGCGCATCGTCGCCTTCTCGAAGAAAGGCTCGGACGTGCCCTTCTTGACCTTCTGGATGAAGTACTTCTCGAAGCCGACCTTGGCCAGGTGCACCCACTTGCCCGACGAGGCCCAGTTGACGTTGCGCGGCGGGATCTGAGGCTGCGCGACGAAGGCCACGCCGCTGTCGCCGAAGTCGGCCAGGCACACGGCGTTCCAGGTGCCGACTTCGTCGGGTTCCTTGCCGCGCAGGATGTTGCCCAGGTTGTGCGCGGTCGCGGTCACCATGCTCTCGATCATGAAGCCGGTCTTGGGCACGCCGCAGGGCACGGGCGTCGGGCCCATCGGCGGGATCGCGATGCAGACGCCGACGCCGAAGATGTTGCGGTACTTCGGATTGATCTGGTGCTTGTCGACGATCACGAAGCCGCGCGGATTGACCAGGCCCTCCAGCCCCATCAGCGGCTTGATGCCACGGAACGGCGGCAACATCATCGCAAAGCCGAAGGGCAACTCCTTTTCCGCCTTCACACTGCCGTCGTCGGCGATCTCCTGCACGAACATCTTGCCCGGCTCGACGCGCGACACGCGCGTCGAAGTCATCCACTTGATGTGCTTCTCGCGCATCTCGGACTCGAGCAGGCCCTTGGTGTCGCCGACACCGTCGAGTCCCAGGTGACCGACGTAGGGCTCGGAGGTCACGTAGGTGATCGGCACCTGGTCGCGGATCTTGCGGCGACGCAGCTCGGTCTCGAGGATGAAGGTGAATTCGTAGGCCGGCCCGAAGCAGGAGGCACCCTGGACGGCGCCGACGATCACCGGCCCCGGCTTCTTGCAGAACGCCTCGAACGCGGCCCAGGCCTTCTCGGCGTGGTCGACATGGCAGACCGACTGCGTGTAGCCGCCGTCCGGTCCGAAGCCCTCGATCTCGTCGAAGGCGAGCTCGGGCCCGGTGGCGATGATCAGGTAGTCGTAGGAAACCGAACTGCCGTCCTCGAGCTCGAGGCGGTTCTCTTCGGGAAGCAGCTTCTGCGCGGCGACCGGCTTGAACTCGATGCCCTTCTTCTTCATCGTTGCCGCCAGGTCGACCGTGATGTCGGCGCGCTTGCGCCAGCCGACCGCGACCCAGGGGTTGGACGGAACGAAGTGATAGACGGGATCCTTGGTCACCACGGTGATCCGGTCTTCCTTGCGGATCTGTTCGGCCATCTCGTAGGCCATGATCGAGCCGCCCAGCCCGGCCCCGAGGATCACGATGTGCGCCATGCTTGCCTCCTTGGTACAGGCTGACCGCGTCCGGTCGCTTCTGCACCGCCCCTGCGTTATATATCAGTACGCTCTGATATTGCGTCAGTAACCGAGAAAGGCACGCAGGAATGGCGCGGCGGCCGATATGCTCTACTTCGCGCGTTGCCGCGGCCGAGGACTGCCCCAAGGCATGACGACGGCTTGCGGCGCGGTGCGGCGCTCGGAGACGATCCCAGGCGTGTCGGCGTAGGCGTCGGCGAGCGGTCAAGGCGCTCCCGGAGTGCGCGATCAAGATCGGAGTTCAGCGATGTCCGTCCACAACTTCTTCGCCAGCACCGTCCGCTACAGCACGCTCGCGATCGCCGCCGTGGGCGTGCTGCTCTGCCTGCTCTGGGGCGTTCTCTCCGGATTCGGTTGGGTCTCGGCGCTGTTGCTGCTGCTGTTCGCGGCGCTGGTGGTGGTCGGGGTCTACGACCTGCAGCAGACGCGCCACGCGATCCTGCGCAACTACCCGATCCTCGGCCACCTGCGCTTTGCGCTCGAGTTCATCCGGCCGGAGATCCGGCAGTACTTCATCGAAGGCGACGTCGAGCAGGGCGAGCCCTTCACGCGCGCGCAGCGCAGCGTCGTCTACCAGCGCGCCAAGGGCGTGCCCGACGTGCGGCCCTTCGGCACCAAGCTGGACGTGAGCGCCAACGGCTACGAGTGGATCAACCATTCGCTGCAGACCACGCACATCGAATCGCACGACTTCCGCATCTGGATCGGCGGCCAGCCCGGCGTCGCTCGCGAAGGCAAGTCGCCGTGCACGCAGCCCTACAACGCCAGCGTCTTCAACATCTCGGCGATGAGTTTCGGGGCGCTGGGCGCCAACGCGATCATGGCGCTGAACCTGGGCGCGAAGATGGACGGGTTCGCCCACGACACCGGCGAAGGCGGCATCAGCCGCTATCACCGCCAGCATGGCGGCGACCTGATCTGGGAGATCGGCTCGGGCTACTTCGGCTGCCGCAACGACGACGGCAG
Source organism: Burkholderiales bacterium (assembly GCA_026932425.1). Lineage (GTDB taxonomy): Bacteria > Pseudomonadota > Gammaproteobacteria > Burkholderiales > Burkholderiaceae_C > Rubrivivax. Next base: position 37,593 of record JAIXKN010000065.1, on the reverse strand, counting down.
CTTCAGCCCCGAACGCTTCGCGGCGCAGGCGGTCGACCCGCAGGTCAAGATGATCGAGATCAAGCTGAGCCAGGGCGCCAAGCCGGGGCACGGCGGCATGCTGCCCGGCGCCAAGGTCACACCCGAGATCGCCGCCGCGCGCGGCATCCCGGTCGGGCAGGATTGCGTCTCGCCGTCGGCGCACAGCGCGTTCTCGACCCCGGTCGAGCTGATGCACTTCATCGCGCGGCTGCGCGAGCTCTCGGGGGGCAAGCCGGTGGGCTTCAAGCTCTGCATCGGCCACATCTGGGAATGGTTCGGCATTGTCAAGGCGATGCTCGAGACCGACATCACGCCCGACTTCATCGTCGTCGACGGCGCCGAAGGCGGAACCGGAGCCGCGCCGATCGAGTTCGCCGACCACATGGGCGCGCCGGTGCAGGAGGGCCTGAACCTGGTCAGCAACACGCTGATCGGGGTGCGCCTGCGCCACCGCGTCAAGGTCGGCGCCGCGGGCAAGGTCATCAACTCCTTCGACCTCGCGCGCATGTTCGCGCTCGGCGCCGACTGGTGCAATTCGGGCCGCGGCTTCATGATGGCGCTGGGCTGCATCCAGGCGCAGGTCTGCCACACCGGGCGCTGCCCGACCGGCATCACGACGCAGGATCCGCTGCGCGAGCGCGCGCTGGTCGTCGCCGACAAGGCGCCGCGCGTGGCGCAGTATCACGCCAACACCCTGCACGCGCTGAAGGAACTGCTGCAGGCCGCGGGGCTCATGCACCCGGATCAGCTCTACACGCACCACATCGTGCGCCGCATCGACGCCACCCGCGTGCGCCTGCTCTCGGCGATGATGCCGACGATGCGCGTCGGCGCGATCCTCGACGACCTCGAGCACCAACACAACACCTATCGGCTCTACTGGCCGCTGTCCGACGCGCACAGCTTCCAGCCGCATGCGCCGACTGCGGAGGAACTCGCTGCAAGCCCCGGGATCCGGCCCACGGTCGCCGGCCGGCCCGCGTCGGCGGTGCAGATCGCCGAGGAACTCACGCGCAGGCGCGCGCCGGTGCCGCCGCCGGTGAGCCACCTCGTCCCCGAGCAGGCGATGGCCTTCCGCAGCGGATCGGGATCGCCCTCGGGGGTTCCCACCGAATGGACCGGCTCCGGCAGCGACCTGCTCGCCGCCGCGATGCAATTCGAGGAAGAGCACGAGCGCCAGAGCCCCAGCCGGAACCCGCCGGACCAGCCGTCCTGACGCGCGGCGGCGCGCACGACGAACCGTCGGCGGCCCTCGGGCGCTCCGCTTCACCGCTCGATCCATTTTTACAAATCAAGCGCTTGCTTTAATTCAGCAGGCGTGAGATGCTTGCGGCATGGATCAGGCCGCAAGCCCGCCCGTTGCGCGACCCGCCCGGCGCGGCCGCCCGCGCAAGAGCGAGCGGGAGCGCAGCGAGAACCCGAGGCACACGGAGCTGCTGCGCGAGGCCGCGCGCCTCTTCCGCGCGCAGGGCTTCGATGCGACGAGCATCCGCGACATCGCGGCGGCCGCCGGCATGCAGAGCGGCTCGCCCTTCTACTACTTCGAGAGCAAGAGCGCGTTGCTGTTCGCGGTGATGCGCGACGGCATGACGCAGGCCTTCGAGAGCCAGGCTCAGGCGCTCGCGGCGCTCGATCGCCGCGCGAGCGCGCGGCGAGGACTGCAGACGCTGATCCGCCACCACCTGGGCGTCGTCGTCGGCGCCGAGAGTCACTTCATCCCGGTCATGCTCTACGAGTGGCGCGCGCTCACGCCCCCGCAGCGCGCCGACATCCTCGTGCTCAAGGACGCCTACGAGGCCGCCTGGATGCCCACCCTCGAGCGCCTGCATCGCGCCGGCGAGCTGAAGGCGCGTCCGGCGGTCGCACGGCTCTTCGTCTTCGGTGCGCTGAACTGGGCCGCGCAGTGGTTCGACCCTGCCGGGCCACTCTCGCTCGACGAGCTGACCGAGCAGGCGCTGCGCCTGTTCATCCACCCCCGGCCGACCTCCCGATGATCGCTTTCGAATCCCGCTGGAACCCCGCCAGCGCCCAGGCGCAGGCTCGGCGCACGGTGATGCTGGAGCGCATCGCCGCCTGGCGCCAGCTGGAGCAGCGCGCCGAAGCCAAGTCCGGCGCCGCCGCGGCGCGCTTTGCCAAACGCGGCCAGCTGCTGCCGCGCGAGCGCGTGGCGCTGCTGCTGGACCGCGGTGCGCCCTGGCTGCCGCTGGCCACGCTTGCCGGCTACCTGCGCGACGTGCCCGACCCCGCAAAGTCGGTGCCCGGCGGCGGAATGATCGCCGGCATCGGCTTCGTCTCGGGCACGCGCTGCATGGTGGTCGCCAGCGATTCGGGCATCGACGCCGGCGCGGTCCAGCCCGGCGGCCTGGACAAGATCCTGCGCGTGCAGGAGATCGCGCTCGCCGAGCGCCTGCCCTTCCTGCACCTGGTGGAGAGCGCCGGCGCGGACCTGATGCGCTACCGCGTCGAGACCTTCGTCATCGGCGGCACGCTGTTTCGCAACCTCGCGCGCCTGTCGGCCGCCGGCATCCCGGTGATCACGGTGCTGCACGGCTCGGGCACCGCCGGCGGTGCCTACATGCCCGGGCTCTCCGACATCGTGATCATGGTCGAGGGCCGCTCGCGCGCCTTCCTCGCCGGCCCGCCGCTGCTCAAGGCCGCGACCGGCGAGGTGGCGACCGAGGAGGAGCTGGGCGGCGCGCTGATGCACAGCACGGTCTCGGGCCTGGGCGAATACCTGGCCCGCGGCGACCGCGAGGCGCTGGGCATCGCGCGGCGCGTCGTCGCCGCGCTCGAATGGGCGAAACGCTCGGTAGCGCCACCCGCAGCGACACCCGATCGGGCACAGGCGGTCGATGGGGAAGCCGACGAGCCTCCGTTTGCGGCCGACGAGCTGCTGACGCTGATGCCGGCACACCATCGCGAGCCGGTGGACATGCGCGAGGTGGCGGTGCGGCTGGTCGACCGCGGCGAGCTGCTCGAGTTCAAGGCCGGCTACGGCAGCGCCACCGTGTGTGCGCAGGGACGCATCGGCGGACACGCCGTCGGCATCATCACCAACAACGGCCCGATCGACAACCCCGGCGCCAACAAGGCCACGCACTTCATCCAGTGGATGTGCCAGCTCGGCCATCCGATCGTCTACCTGCAGAACACCACCGGCTACATGGTCGGCAAGGACGTCGAGCAGGCCGGCATGATCAAGCACGGCAGCAAGATGATCCAGGCCGTCACCAACGCCACGGTGCCGCAGCTCACGATCCAGTGCGGCGCGAGCTTCGGTGCAGGCAACTACGGCATGTGCGGGCGCGGCTTCGCGCCGCGCTTCCTCTTCAGCTGGCCCGGTGCAACGACCGCGGTGATGGGCGGCGAGCAGGCCGCCGGCACGATGCGCATGGTCACCGAGGCGGCGCTGCGACGCAAGGGCGTCGAGCCCGACCCGGCAAAGATGCAGCAGCAGTTCGACGCCGTGGTGGCGATGTTCGAGCGCCAGCAGGACGCCTTCACGACCAGCGGCCTGCTGCTCGACGACGGCGTGATCGACCCGCGCGACACGCGTGCCGTGCTGCGTTTCTGTCTCGACACGATGGCCGAGGGCGCCGCGCGCGCGATGCGGCCGATGCAGTTCGGCGTCGCGCGCATGTAGGCAGCACACGACAGGAGCAACGCGATGCAGCTCACGCACGAGCACGAGCAGGTCAAGGACACGCTGAAGCGCTACATCGACGAGCACATCAACCCGCACGTCGACGCGTGGGAGGACGCGCAGGCCTTCCCCGCGCACGAGGTGTTCAAGGGCCTGGGCGAGCTCGGGCTGCTCGGGCTGACCAAGCCGGTCGAGTACGGCGGCATGGGGCTCGATTACTCGTACAGCATGGTGATGGCCGAGACCCTGGGCCTGATCCGCTGCGGCGGCGTGCCGATGGCCATCGGCGTGCAGACCGACATGTGCACGCCGGCTCTCGCTCGCTTCGGCAGCGATGCGCTCAAGCGCGAGTTCCTCGCCCCGGCGATTGCCGGCGACATGGTGGGCTGCATCGGCGTTTCCGAGCCGGGTGCGGGCAGCGACGTCTCGGCGATCCGAAGCCGCGCGCGCAAGGACGGCGATGACTACCTGATCAGCGGCCAGAAGATGTGGATCACCAACAGCCTGCAGGCCGACTGGATGTGCATGCTGGTCAACACCGGCGACGGCCCGCCGCACAAGAACAAGAGCCTGGTGATGGTGCCGATGCGCGAGGGCCGCAACGGCAAGCTGACCCAGGGCATCGAGGTCGCGCGCAAGATCCGCAAGATCGGCATGGACAGCAGCGACACCGGGCTCATCTACTTCGACGAGGTGCGCGTGCCGCAGCGCAACCGCATCGGCGAGGAAGGCCAGGGCTTCATCTACCAGATGCAGCAGTTCCAGGAGGAACGCCTGTGGGCGGCGGCCAACGCGCTCACCGCGCTGGACGAGTGCATCCGCGAGACCATCGAGTGGGCGCGCGAGCGCCGCATGTTCGGCAGCACGCTGCTGGACCAGCAGTGGGTGCAGTTCAAGCTGGTCGAGCTGCAGACCGAGGTCGAGGCGCTGCGCGCGCTCACCTGGGCCGCGGGCGAGCGCTACATCGCCGGCGACGACGTGCTGCAGTGGGCGAGCATGGCCAAGCTCAAGGCCGGGCGGTTGATGCGGCAGGTCGCCGACACCTGCCTGCAGTTCTGGGGCGGCATGGGCTACACGTGGGAGAACCGCGCCGGTCGCCTCTACCGCGACGGCCGCCTGGCCTCGATCGGCGGCGGGGCGGACGAAGTGATGATGGGCATCATCGCCAAGACCATGGGCATGGCCAGGCGACCCGGGCAAGCGGCATGAAGCGCATCCTGGTCGCCAATCGGGGCGAGATCGCGCGCCGTGTCATCGCGACGGCACGGCGCATGGGCATCGAGACCGTCGCGGTGCACTCCGACGCGGATGCAAACGCGCTGCACGTGCGCGAGGCGAGCGTCGCCTTCGCGCTCGGCGGCAGCAGCTCGGCAAAGAGCTATCTGCGCGTCGACAAGCTGCTCGAAGCCGCGCGTGCCACGGGAGCCGACGCAGTGCACCCGGGCTACGGTTTCCTGAGCGAAGACGCGGGCTTCGCCCAGGCGGTTCAGGACGCGGGGCTCATCTGGATCGGTCCGCCGCCCGCGGCGATCCGCGCGCTCGGCGACAAGGCTGCCGCCAAGGCGCTGGGCACCCGTCAAGGCGTGCCCTGCCTGCCCGGTTACGCCGGCGTCGACCAGTCCGATGCGCGCTTTGCCGCCGAGGCCGAGCAGATCGGCTATCCGGTGATGGTCAAGGCGGTGGCCGGCGGCGGCGGGCGCGGCATGCGGCTCGTCGCGGGGCCCCGGGAGCTCGCCGGCGCGCTGGCCAGCGCCCGCTCCGAAGCGCAGGCGAGCTTCGGCAACGGCGATCTGCTGATCGAGCGCGCCGTGATGCAGCCGCGTCACGTCGAGATCCAGGTGCTGGCCGACGCGCATGGCCAGGTGCTGCACCTGGGCGAGCGCGACTGCTCGGTGCAGCGGCGCCACCAGAAGATCATCGAGGAGGCGCCCAGCCCCGCGGTCTCACCCGAGCTGCGTGCCCGCATGGGGGCGTGCGCGGTGGCCCTGGCACGCGGCGCGGGCTACGTCGGCGCCGGCACGGTCGAGTTCCTGCTCGAGGGTCAGGCGTTCTTCCTGATGGAGATGAACACCCGCCTGCAGGTCGAGCATCCCGTCACCGAAGCCCTCACCGGGCTCGATCTCGTCGAATGGCAGATCCGCGTCGCCCGCGGCGAGCCGCTGCCGCTCACCCAGCAGCAGGTGCAGCTTGAGGGCCACGCGATCGAAGTGCGCCTGTGCGCCGAGGACGAGAACCACGTGCCGCACACCGGGCGCATCCTGCACTTCGCCGCGCCGGATGCCGCGGCCTTCGCGTGCGGCGCCTTGCGCTTCGACCACGCGATCGACGCCGGCGCCGAGGTCACGCCCTGGTACGACGCGATGCTCGGCAAGCTGATCGTCCATGCGCCCAGCCGCGACGAGGCGATCGACGCGCTGCTTGCGGCGCTCGCGCAGACCGAGCTGCTCGGGCTGCCGAGCAACCGCGGCTTCCTGATGGAATGCCTGGACGACCCGCGCTTTCGGCGCGGCGAGGCGCTGATCTCCTTCCTCTCCGAGCATGGCGACACGCTGCGCAAGCGGCTGCGCGAGAAGGAGCAGCGCGCGCACGCCGCCTGCGCGGTCGCGGTCGCCTTCCCGCGGGGAGGCAGCGCGCTGCCGTGCCGTTTCGCGCTGCCGCTGCGCCTTGCCCATCGCGATCGGGTGCTGGCGCTCTCGGTGCGGCCCGATGCGGGCGGCGTGCAGGTCAGCGTTCAGGGCGACGATGCGCCCGCACGCACGCTTGCGCTGCAGGCCCTGGCCGACGGCGGCGTGCGCTGCAGCGAAGGCGGGCGCAGCCAGCTCGTGCGCGCGCTGCGCGTGCCCGCAGCACAGGATGCCCCGCGCTGGCACGCACAGGCCGGCGGCGTGGACTGGTGGTTCGACGACGTCTCGTTCGAACCCGTCACGGCCGGCGGCGGAGCAGACGCGGCGACCGAGCTCAAGGCGCCGTTCAACGGCCGCGTGGTGCGCGTTGCGGTGCAGGCCGGGCAGCTGCTTGCCGCCGGGCAGACCGCGGTCGTGATCGAGTCGATGAAGCTCGAGCACAGCCTCGCGCCGCGCGCGGCGGCGACCGTGGCCGAGGTGCTGGTCGGCGAGGGCCAGCAGGTCGCGCCCGGACAGGTGCTGCTGCGCTTCGCGTCCGAGCATCCACCGGCGTCCGCTGCACGCGCACAGGACGCACAGGAGGAAGCCGCCGATGCCTGAACTCGATCGCGACGAACTGCGCGCGGCACGCAGCGCGCTCGTGGACACGGTGACGCGCTTTGCGCGCGCCGAGATCGCACCACATGTCACCGCGTGGGACGCGGCCGGCGAATTTCCGCGCGCGCTCTATCGCCGCGCGGCCGAGCTTGGCCTGCTGGGCCTGGGCTACCCCGAGGCCTACGGAGGCACCCCGGCACCGCACGTGCTGCGTCTGGCCATGTGGCGCGCGCTGTGCCGGCACGGCGCCTCGGGCGGCGTGCAGGCCAGCCTCTTCTCGCACAGCATCGGGCTGCCGCCGGTGCTGCACCTCGCGCGCGAGGACGTGCGCCGCGAGGTGGTGCCCGCGGTGCTTGCCGGCGAGCGGATCTCCGCGCTGGCGATCACCGAACCCGGCGGCGGTTCGGACGTCGCGGCGCTGCGAACCACCGCGCGCCGCGAGGGCGACGAGTACGTCGTCGACGGCGAGAAGATCTTCATCACCTCGGGCATGCGCGCCGACTGGATCACGCTCGCGGTGCGGACCGGCGAGAGCAGGGGCGCCTCGGGCATCAGCCTGCTGCTGGTGCCGGGCGACAGCCAGGGGCTCTCGCGCACGCGCCTGGACAAGATGGGCTGGCTCTGCTCCGACACTGCGCAGCTGCGCTTCGAGGGCGTGCGCGTGCCGGCGCGCTACCTGCTGGGCGAGGAAGGCCAGGGCTTCAAGGCGATCATGGCCAACTTCAACGGCGAGCGCCTGGGCCTGGCCGCGGGCGCGATCGGCTACGCCGAAGCCTGCTTCGACGAGGCGCTGGCCTGGGCGCAGCAGCGCAGGACCTTCGGTCAGCCGCTGGTTGAGCACCAGGTCATCCGGCACAAGCTGGTCGACATGCGCCAGCGCATCTGCGCCAGCGCCGCCTGGCTCGAGGACCTGGCCGCGCGCGCCGACGAGGGCGAGGCCTCGCCCGACTGGGTCGCCGAGGTCTGCACGCTCAAGAACCAGGCCACGCAGACCCTGCAGTTCTGCGCCGACGCCGGCGTGCAGATCCTCGGCGGCATGGGCTACATGCGCGGCACGGTGTGCGAGCGCATCTACCGCGAGGTGAAGGTGGTCACGATCGGCGGCGGCACCGAGGAAATCATGAAGGAACTGGCCGCGCGCCAGTGGGGCATCCTGTAGCGCACCCGATGCACCGATGACCCGATGCCCCCAATGACTCAGTCGCGCCCCGCGCGAGTTGAGACGAGGCCACACGAGACGAGACAAGGAGACGAGACCATGATCGAGATGCCCGACACCGACGCGCTGCGCCGCATCCGCCGCGTCGCCCTCGGCGACTTCGTGCACCGCAGCGCGCTCAGGTTCCCCGAGCGCATCGCGGTGGTCGACGGCGACACGCGCCTGTCCTACCGCGAGTTCGATGCGCGCAGCTCGCGCTTCGCGCACCACCTGATCGGCGCGGTCGGCAGCGGACGGCAGATCGGCATGCTGTGCGCGAATTCGGCCGACATGGCGGTGGCCTACAACGGCATCCACAAGTCGGGCAACGTCTGGGTGCCAGTCAACATCCGGCTCGACGTCGCGTCGATCGACTACATCCTGCGCCACGCCGAGGTCTCGGCGGTCGTCGTCGACGAGGCCTTCCACGCCGCGCCGGGCATCGCCGGGATGCTGGCCGCGCTCGGCGTGCCGCTGATCGTGACGATGACAGGCCAGGCAGGCAGCGCGATCGCCGGCGCGACGACGCTGGCGCAGGCCGAAGAGGGCCAGAGCGCCGAACTGCCAGACATCGGGATCGACGGCAACGCGGCTGCGCTGATCATGTACACGAGTGGCACCACCGGCCATCCCAAGGGCGCGGTGCATTCGCACGCCTCGGTGGCGGCCGCGGTGATGGGCAACATGGCGGGCTTCGAGATCACCGAGCGCGACGTGTTCTCGGGCGTGCTGCCGCTCTTTCATTGCGCCCAGCACGCCCTCGTGGCCACCGTGCATGCGGCCGGTGCCTGCGCGGTGCTGTTGCGCGGCTTCGTGCCCGACGAGGTGCGCGCGTCGATCCGCAAGGAGAAGTACACCGCCTTCACCGGCTTGCCGATGATGTACGGCGCGCTGCTGGCCGATCCGGCCTTCCGCTGCGACGATCACATGCGCCTGTGCATCTACGCGATGGCGCCGATCCCCAAGCCCCTGATCCCGCAGATCGCCGAGCGCATGTCGAGCAACGTGCAACTGGCCACCGGCCAGACCGAGATGTATCCCGGCACGATGACCTTCCGCCCGCTGGAGCACCCGGGGCTGGACGCCAACTACTGGGGCGTCTCGCTGCCGCACAACGAGACCGCGGTGATGGACGACGAGGGCAACTTGCTGGGCGAGGGCCAGCCCGGCGAGATCGTGCACCGCGGCGCCAACGCGATGCTCGGCTACTTCAAGGATCCCGCGGCCACCGCCGCCGCGCAGAAGCACGGCTGGCACCACACCGGCGACCTCGGCATGTGGGGGCCGGGCGGGCAGATGATGTTCCTCGACCGCAAGAAGGACATGATCAAGACCGGCGGCGAGAACGTCGCCAGCGTCAAGGTCGAGGCGGTGCTGCTCTCGCACCCGGGCGTCGCGATGGCGGGCGTGATCGGCATGCCGCACCCGCACTGGACCGAGGCGGTGTGCGCCTTCGTCGTCAAGAAGCCCGGCGCCGAGCTCGACGAGGTCAGCGTGCTCGCGCACTGCCGCGCGCACCTGGGCGACTTCGAGGTGCCCAAGCTCGTGCAGTTCGTCGACCAGCTGCCCGCGACCTCGACCGGCAAGGTGCAGAAGCACCGGCTGCGCCAGCAGTTCGCCGATCTCGCCCGCCAGGTCTTCGGCGCGTGAGGCTCGCGTGATCCACCTCTACCACTGCATCAACGCACGCTCCTTTCGCCCGCTGTGGACGCTCGAGGAGATGCGGCTGCCCTACGAGCTCACGCTGCTGCCGTTCCCGCCGCGGGCGGCCGCGCCCGAGTACAAGCAGCTCAACGCGCTCGGCACCGTCCCGCTGCTGCTCGACGGCGCGACGCGGATGACCGAGTCGGCGGCGATCTGCCACTACCTGGCCACGCGCCACGGGCCGAGCCCGCTCGCGGTCGGCGTGGACGAGGCGGACTACGGCGCGTTCCTAAACTGGACACACTTCGGCGAGGCGACGCTCACCTTCCCGCAGACGCTGGTGCTGCGTTACTCGCGCTTCGAACCCAGGGAGCGACGCCAGCCGCAGGTGGCGCAGGACTATGCGCAGTGGTTCCTCGCGCGGCTGCGCGCGGTCGAAGCCGCCCTCGCCGATGGGCGCGAGTTCCTGTGCGCAGGGCGCTTCACCGTCGCCGACGTCTCGGTGGGCTACGCGCTGATGCTCGGCACCCTGCTGCAGCTCGACGCGCAGTACGGCCCTGCGGTGGCCGCGTACTGGCAGCGCCTGAGCGCACGCGAAGGCCTCGCGCGCGCGCAGCAGGCGCAGAAGGACGCGATCCGGCGCCAGGGCCTGGCGATCGACGAGGTGCTGGGCATGCCGCTGCCTGGCGGCAGGCCCGCGTGAGGACCGAGCAAGCGGAAGCGACGATGAGCAAGGAAACCGAAACGAGCGAACTGCTGCAGCGCGAAGAGAACGGCGTGCTGTGGCTGACCATCAACCGCCCCGAGCGACGCAACGCGATGAACGCCGCGGTGATCGCGGGCTTGACCGAGGCGCTCGCGCGCGCCCAGGACCGGCGCGAGCTGCGCGCGATCGTGCTCACCGGCGCCGGCGACAAGGCCTTCTGCGCCGGCGCCGACCTGCAGACCGGCCAGTCGTTCAAGTTCGATTACTCCGAGCCGACGCTGTCGATCGCCAACCTGTTCCGCCTCTCGCGCCAGCTCACCGTGCCGCTGGTGGCGCGGGTCAACGGCGCCTGCATGGCCGGCGGCATGGGGCTGATGGCGATGTGCGACCTGGTGGTCGCGGCGCCGCACGCGATCTTCGGCCTGCCGGAGGTCAAGGTCGGCCTCTTCCCGGCGCAGGTGCTGTCGGTGCTCAGCGGCCTGATCGGCCCGCGTGCACTCACCGAGCTGTGCATCACCGGCGAGCCGATCGGCGCGCAGGAAGCGCTGCGGCTGGGCCTCGTCAACCGCGTCGCCGAGGATCTGGACACCGGCACGCGGGCGCTGCTCGAGCGCTTCCTCGACAAGTCGCCGGCCGCGATCCGGCGCGGGCTGTACCTGATGAAGCGCATCGGCGCGATGTCCTTCGAGGAGTCGATGGCCTTCACCGAAAGCCAGATCGGCCTCTTCGCGCTGACCGAGGACGCGGCCGAGGGACAAACGGCATTCCGCGAGAAGCGCAAGCCGAACTGGAGCGGGCGGTGAGCGCGCCCGCGGCGGCGAAGACGGTCCGCATCGGCGGCGCGAGCGGCTTCTGGGGCGACTCCAGTGTCGCCGCACCGCAACTCGTGGCCAGTGGCCAGGTCGACTACCTCGCCTTCGACTACCTCGCCGAGCTGACGATGTCGATCCTCGCCGCGGCGCGGATGAAGAAACCCGAACTCGGCTACGCGACCGATTTCGTGACGGTCGCGATGAGGTCGGTGCTCGAGGAAGTGGTGGCGCGGGGCATCCGCGTCGTCAGCAACGCGGGCGGCGTCAACCCCGAGGGCTGCGCCGACGCGCTGCGCGCGCTGGCGCACGAGCTGGGTGTCGAGGTGAAGATCGCCACCGTCAGCGGCGACGATGTGCTGCCGCTGATCCCCGAGCTGCGCGGCCAGCAGCCGCCCGTCGCCGAGCTGCAGAGCGGCGCGCCGCTGCCGAGCAAGGTGATCACGGCGAACGCCTACCTCGGTGCGCTGCCGATCAAGGCGGCGCTGGATGCCGGCGCGCAGATCGTCATCACCGGCCGCTGTGTCGATTCGGCGGTGACACTGGGCATCCTGATGCACGAGTTCGGCTGGTCGCCGGACGACCACGACCGGCTGGCCGGTGGCAGCCTCGCGGGCCACATCATCGAGTGCGGCTGCCAGGCCACCGGCGGCCTGCACACCGACTGGCAGGACGTTCCCGACTGGGCGCACATCGGCTACCCGATCGTCGAGTGCGAAGCCGACGGCAGCTTCAGCGTCACCAAGCCGGCGGGCACCGGCGGTCTGATCGCGCCGCAGTGCGTGGCCGAGCAGCTCCTCTACGAGATCCACGACCCGGCGCGCTACCTGTTGCCCGACGTGGCGTGCGACTTCACGCAGGTCACGATCACGCAGGACGGACCCGGGCGCGTGCGCGTGCAGGGCGCGCGCGGCCTTGCGCCGAGCGACCGCTACAAGGTCAGCGCAACCTATCTCGACGGCTACAAGACCTCGGCGCAGCTGACGATCGTCGGCTTCGACGCGGTGGCCAAGGCGCAGCGCAGCGGCGAGGCGATCCTCGAGCGCGTCGGCGAGCTGCTCGCGCAGCAGGGCCTGCCGCCCTTCAGTGCAACGCGCATCGAGGTGCTGGGCTCGGAGACGCCCTATGGCCCGCACGCGCAGCCGGCAGCGGCGCAGCTGCGCGAGGCCGTGCTGCGCCTTGGCGCCCACCACCGCGAGAAGGCCGCGCTGGAGCTGCTGGCGCGCGAGGTCGCGCCGGCCGCAACCTCCTGGGCACCCGGCACCACCGGCGCCGGCGGTCGCGCGACCGTCTCGCCGCTGATCCGCCAGTACGCCTTCCTGCTCGACAAGGCACGCGTGACGCCGGTGGTGACGCTGGACGGCGAACCGGTGCCGCTGCCGCCTCCCCCCGCGACCTCGGTTTCGCAGGCTTCGCGCCAGGCGCGGGCAGAACCCGGGCCGTCAGCGGCGAAAGGCACGGGGCCGGCAGGCTCTGCTGCGGTGAGCGGGCCGATGGTCGAGGTTCCGCTGATCCGGCTGGCCTGGGCGCGGTCGGGCGACAAGGGCGATACGTCGAACATCGGCGTCATCGCTCGCCGCCCCGAGTGGCTGACGTGGCTTGGCGAACAGCTCACCGAGGCGCGCGTGAAGGACTGGCTCGCGCACCTGGTGCAGGGCAAGGTCACGCGCTACGAGGTCCCCGGCATCCACGCCTTCAACTTCGTCTGCGAACAGGCCCTGGCCGGCGGCGGCATGGCCTCGCTGCGCAACGACGCGCTCGGCAAGGGCATGGCGCAAGTCCTGCTGGCGATGCCGGTGCGCGTTCCCGAGGATTGGATGTAACACCCCACCCTCCCATGCGCAGCGGCACAGCACCGGATCAGGGTGCCCTGGCGCTGCCGCTCATGAGCGCGGGTCAAACGTTTTCACGCCGAACGCCTTGAAGGCCGCGACATCCATCGGCAGCACCTTCGCCGCTGTGGCCAGCGACGCGAGTCGAGCCCCGGTCTGTGCAGCCTTCCCAGGGTCCGTTTTTCGGATCTTCGCAACGCAGGTCCGGACCTCGCCGATCATCACCGCGCTCCGGGCGCGATCCACGGTCGCGCACCAGCAGATCTGCCCGCGCCTCGTCCGCGAGCAGCAACTCCTTCAGCGAAGGGCGCGCAGCGGGGCCTCGGTCGGCACGCATCCGCCTCTACCCCAACGCCCGCCTGGCGTTGCGGAACATCCGCAGCCAGGGGCTGTCGGCGCTGGTGTCGCCGCCGCTCCAGCTCATCTGGACGTTGCGCAGCACGCGTTCGGGGTGCGGCATCAGCGCGGTCACCCGGCCGTCGGCCGTGGTCACGCCGGTCAGGCCGCCGGGGCTGCCGTTGGGGTTGAAGGGATAGGCCTCGGTCGGCTGGCCATGGTGGTCGACGAAACGCAGCGCGCGCTGCACCTTCGCGGCGTCGCCGCGCTGCGAGAAGTCGGCCAGGCCCTCGCCGTGCGAGACGACGATGGGGATGCGGCTGCCGGCCATGCCGGTGAAGAAGAGGCTCGGGCTGTCCAGCACCTCGACCAGCGAGAGCCGGCCCTCGAACTGCTGGCTGCGGTTGCGCGTGAAGCGCGGCCAGTGTTGCGTGCCCGGGATCAACGGCGAGAGCGCGGCCAGCATCTGGCAGCCGTTGCACACGCCCAGGGTCAGCGTCTGGTCGCGGTTGAAGAAGGCCGCGAAGGCCTCGGCAAGCTGCGGGTTGAAGAGGATCGAGCGCGCCCAGCCTTCGCCCGCGCCCAGCGTGTCGCCGTAGCTGAAGCCGCCGCAGGCGACAACAGCCTGGAAGGCATCGAGCCGCGCGCGCCCGGCCTGCAGGTCGGTCATGTGGACATCAAAGGCGTCGAAGCCCGCGCGCGCGAGCGCCCAGCTCATCTCGACCGCCGAGTTCACGCCCTGCTCGCGCAGGATCGCAACCGCCGGGCGCGCGCCCTTGGCGATCATCGGCGCGGCGATGTCCTCGGCCGGGTCGAAGCTCAGGTGCAGGTGCAGCCCGGGGTCGTCGCTCGCGGCGACCGCGGCGTGCTCGGCGTCGGCCAGCTCCGGGTGATCGCGCTCGCGCGCGATGCGCCAGCTCACCTCGTCCCAGGCCTGCAGCAGCGTCGACAGCGGCGCGCTCGCCTGGCACCTGGCGTCGCGCCAGACCTCGATCACGCCGCGGTCGTTGGTCTTGCCGATGACGTGCGCGTCACGCGAAAGACCGTGGCGGCGCAGCAGCGCGAAGACCTCGTCGCGGCGCGCGCTCTCGACCTGGATCACGACACCCAGTTCCTCGTTGAAGAGCGCCTCCAGCGTGTGCTGCTGGCGGCGCTGCCCGACCTGTGTCGCCCAGTTCTTCGAATCGCCGTGGTCGGCGCGGCTGTCGCTGATGCCGTCGCCTTCGGTGACGAGGATGTCGACGTTCAGGCTCACGCCGCGGCGCCCGGCAAAGGCCATCTCGCAGACGGTGGCCCAGAGGCCGCCGTCGCTGCGGTCGTGATAGGCGAGGATGCGCCCTTGCCCGCGCAGCTCATTGATCGCGGCGACGAGCGCAAGGAGCCGCGCCGGGTCGTCGAGGTCGGGCACCTGGTCGCCGAACTGGCCCAGCACCTGCGCGAGCATCGAGCCGCCCATGCGCCGCCTGCCGGCGCCGAGGTCGATGAGGATCAGCGTCGTGTCGCCCGGCTGCAGCTGCGGCGTCAGCGTGCCGCGCACGTCATCGAGTGTCGCAAAGGCGCTGACGATCAGCGACACCGGCGCGGTGACCTGGCGCGGTAGCCCGTCCTCGCTCCAGCGCGTGCGCATCGAGAGCGAATCCTTGCCCACCGGAACGCCGATGCCCAGCGCCGGGCAGAGTTCCATCGCCACCGCCTGCACCGTGTCGTAGAGCGCGGCGTCCTCGCCCGGCTCGCCGCAGGCGGCCATCCAGTTGCACGAGAGCTTGACGCGCGCAAGCTCGATCGGCGCGGCGAGCAGGTTCGTGATCGCCTCGCCCACCGCCATCCGGCCCGAAGCCGGCGCGTCGAGTGCGGCCAGCGGCGTGCGCTCGCCCATGCACATCGCCTCGCCGGCGAAGCCCTCGAAGTCGGCCAGCGTCACCGCGACGTCGGCCACCGGCACCTGCCAGGGGCCGACCATCGGATCGCGGTGCGAGAGGCCGCCGACGCTGCGGTCGCCGATGGTCACGAGGAAGCGCTTGCTGGCGACCGTCGGATGGCGCAGCACGGAGAGCATCACCTCCTCGAGCGCCACGTCGGTGAGATCGAGCGGCGCCTCGCGGCGCTGAACGCGCTGCACCTCGCGGTGCATGCGCGGCGGCTTGCCGAGCAGCACCTCCATCGGCATGTCGATCACTCGCACACGGCTGCCGTCCTCGCGCTCGGGGCCATCCTCGACGACGAGCTGCGTCGCCTCGGTGGCCACGCCGACGACCGCGAACGGGCAGCGCTCGCGCGCGCACATCTGCTCGAAGAGCGGCAGCAGGTTCGGGTCGAGGGCCAGCACGTAGCGCTCCTGGCTCTCGTTGCACCAGACCTCCTTCGGCGCAAGCCCCGTTTCCTCGAGCGGCACGCGCTGCAGGTCGAAGATCGCACCCTTGCCGGCACCGTCGACCAGCTCCGGGAAGGCGTTGGACAGCCCCCCGGCGCCGACGTCGTGGATCGCGAGGATCGGGTTGTCGCGCCCCAAGCTCCAGCAGTGCTTGATGACCTCCTGCGCGCGGCGCTGGATCTCCGGGTTGCCGCGCTGCACGCTGTCGAAGTCCAGCGCCGCGGTGTTGCTGCCCGCGGCCATCGAACTCGCGGCACCGCCCCCCATGCCGATGCGCATGCCCGGGCCGCCGAGCTGCACCAGCAGCGTGCCCTCGCCGAAGGGCCGCTTCTTCGTCTGCGAAGCGCTGATGCTGCCCAGGCCCCCGGCGATCATGATCGGCTTGTGATAGCCGCGCATCACGCCAGCCACCGGCTGCTCGAAGACGCGGAAGTAGCCGCCGAGGTTGGGTCGCCCGAACTCGTTGTTGAAGGCCGCACCGCCCAGCGGTCCCTCGGTCATGATCTGCAGCGCGCTGGCGATGTGCGCGGGCCGGCCGATGGTCGTGCGCTCCCAGGGCTCGTCGGTGCCCGGCAGGTGCAGGTGGCCGACCGAGAAGCCGGTGAGGCCGGCCTTGGGCTGCGCGCCGCGCCCGGTCGCACCCTCGTCGCGGATCTCGCCGCCGGCGCCGGTGCTGGCACCCGGGAAGGGGCTGATCGCGGTCGGGTGGTTGTGCGTCTCGACCTTCATCAGCACGTGCACGAGCTCCTCGCGCGCGGCATACGCGGGCGCGTTCGTGAAGCCCTGCGGCAGCCAGCGGCGGATCGTCTGCCCTTCCATCACCGCGGCGTTGTCGTGGTAGGCGACGACGGTGTGCTGTCCGCTCACGCGCTCGGTGTGGCGGATCATCTCGAACATCGAGCGCTCCTGCGCCTGCCCGTCGATCGTGAAGCGCGCGTTGAAGATCTTGTGCCGGCAGTGCTCGCTGTTGGCCTGCGCGAACATCATCAGCTCGACGTCGCTCGGGTTGCGGCCGAGCCGGCCGAAGGCGTCCACCAGATAGTCGATCTCGTCGTCGGCCAGCGCCAGGCCCCAGTCGGCGTTGGCCTGCACGAGCGCCTCGCGGCCGCGGCCGAGCACGTCGACGCGTTCGAGCGCTGCCGCCGGCTGCGGCGTGAAGAGCGCGCGCGCAGCCGCGCGCTCGAAGGCCACGCTCTCGGTCATGCGGTCGTGCAGCAGTGCAGCCAGCGCCTGCCGCTCCTCGTCCGTCAGCGGCCTGGCCGCGCCGAGCAGCCGCTTCTCGAGCGTGAGCCGGTATTCGGTGACGCGCTCGACGCGCCGCACCGGCAGCCCGCAGTTGCGCGCGATGTCGGTCGCCTTGCTCGCCCAGGGCGAGACCGTGCCCAGGCGCGGCATCACGAGCACGCACTCGCCGGTCGACGGCCCCGCGTAGCGCGGTCCGTAATCGAGCAGCGCGGCGAGCTTGTCGACCTCGGCTGCGGCCGGCGCCGCATCGAAGCCCGCCCAGTGCACGTGCCGCGCGGCCACCGCCGCCACGCGCGGGCAGGCAGCCTGCAGGCGCGCCAGCAGCGCCTGCGCGCGGAACGCGGGAAGCGCATCGCCCCCCTCGAAGTGCAGCAGATGAAGACTCGTCGGGGGCATGCCAACCCGCCCGCAAGGGCAAACGTGGAGGGAAACGGAGATTCTAGGTGGGCGATGGAATAATCCCGCGATGGCCATTCCGATCAAGAACGCCGCGGAAATCGAAGCGATGCGCGTGGCCGGGCGCCTGGCGTCCGAGGTGCTGGACATGCTCACGCCGCACATCCGCGCGGGCGTCACGACGCGCGAGATCGACCGCCTCGCGCACGACTACATGGTCAACGTGCAGGGCGGCGTGCCGGCCACGCTCGGCTACCAGCCGCCGGGCTATCCGGCCTACCCGGCGTCGCTGTGCACCTCGCTCAACGACGTCGTCTGCCACGGCATCCCCGACGACCGGCCGCTGAAGAACGGCGACATCCTCAACGTCGACGTCACGATCATCAAGGACGGCTGGCATGGCGACAACAGCCGCATGTTCGTGATCGGCGACGCGAGCATCGCCGCGCGCCGCCTGTGCCAGATCACCTTCGAGGCGATGTGGAAGGGCATCGTGAAGGTGCGCCCCGGTGCGCGCCTGGGCGACATCGGCCACGCGATCCAGAGCTTCGCCGAACACCACGGCTATTCGGTCGTGCGCGAGTTCTGCGGCCACGGCGTCGGCGCGCGCTTCCACGAGGAGCCGCAGGTGCTTCACTATGGCCGCCCGGGCACGCTCGAGGAGCTGGTGCCGGGGATGATCTTCACGATCGAGCCGATGATCAACGCCGGCCGGCGCGAGATCAAGGAAGACCGCAAGGGCGGCCGCCCCTACGACGGCTGGACCATCGTCACGCGCGACCGCTCGCTGTCGGCGCAGTGGGAGCACAGCGTGCTCGTCACCGAAACCGGCTACGAGGTGCTGACGGTGTCCGCCGGCAGCCCGCCGCCACCGGCCTTCGCGACGCAGGGCTACGGCGGCGCGCACGCCGCGGCGCCGGCGCCGGCCGCGGCCAGCTGAGCCGATCGACCGTCATGGGCGCGGCGGCGCTGCCCTCGCCCGTGGCGTCCGAACTCGGCGGTCCGCCGCAGACGTCGGCAAGACCCGAAGCGCCGATGCAGCCAGCCGCGGCCGATCTCGCGGCGCTGCGCGCGCAATACCGTGACGGCAAGGCGCGGCTGCTCGCCGAGTTCGCCGCCGCGCCGCCGCGCGTGGCGGCCACCGCGCGGCTCGTGCGCGCGCTGACGCAGCATGTGGACCGCACGCTCACCACGCTCTGGCAGCAGGCCGGCGTCCCGGCCGGCCTCGCGCTCGTGGCCGTGGGCGGCTACGGGCGCGCCGAGCTCTTCCCGGAGTCCGACGTCGACGTGCTCGTGCTGCGACCCGAGGCGTGTGATGCAGATGAGGTGGACGAGGCCGGCGGACCGCATCGCGGTGAAGCGCCGACGCGCGAAGCGATCGAGCGCTTCGTCACGCTGTGCTGGGACAGCGGCCTGGCGATCGGCTCCTCGGTGCGCAGCGTCGCCGAGTGCCGCTCCGAGGCCTTGCGCGACATCACGGTGCAGACCGCGGTGCTGGAGAGCCGGCTGGTCTGCGGCGAGCCTGCGCTCTTCCAGCAGCTCGTCGAGACGATGGACGCGGCGATGGACGCACGCGCCTTCCTGCGCGCGAAGACGCTCGAGATGCGACAGCGCCACGTCAAGTACGAGGGCACGCCCTACGCGCTCGAACCCAACTGCAAGGAAAGCCCCGGCGGGCTGCGCGACCTGCACGTGCTGATCTGGGTCGCCCGCGCCGCGGGCCTGGGGCGCAACTGGAGCGAGCTCTGTGCCAAGGGCCTGCTGACGCCCTTCGAGGCGCGGCGGCTGCGCCAGCACGAAGGCACGCTCAAGCTCATCCGCGCGCGGCTGCACCTCGTTGCCGGCCGGCGCGAGGACCGCCTGCTCTTCGACCTGCAGACCGCGGTGGCCGAGAGCTTCCAGCTGTGCTCCACCGACGAGCAGCACTGCTCCGAGCGGCTGATGCACCGCTACTACTGGGCGGCCAAGGCGGTGACGCAGCTCAACGAGATCGTGCTGCTGAACATCGAGGAGCGCATCACCGGCACCGAGCGCGCGCCGATGCAGCCGATCAACGAACGCTTCCTCGACCGCGGCGGCATGCTCGAGGTCGCGCACGACCGGCTCTACGAGGAGGACCCGCACGCGATCCTCGAGACCTTCCTCGTCTTCCAGCAGACGCCGGGGCTGCGCGGCTTCTCGGCGCGCACGCTGCGCGCGCTCTACAACGCGCGCACGCTGATGGGCGCCTCCTTCCGGCGCGACCCGCGCAACCGCGAGCTCTTCATGCAGATCCTGCGCCAGCCGAGCGGGCAGACGCACGCGCTGCGGCAGATGAACGCGACCAGCGTGCTCGGGCGCTACCTGTGGGTGTTCCGCCGCATCGTCGGGCGCATGCAGCACGACCTCTTCCACGTCTACACGGTCGACCAGCACATCCTGATGGTGGTGCGCAACGTGCGCCGCTTCCTGATCCCCGAGCACGCGCACGAGTACCCGCTCTGCAGCCAGCTCGCCGCGGGCTTCGATGCGCCCTGGGTGCTGTACGTGGCGGCGCTCTTCCACGACGTCGCCAAGGGTCGGCGCGGAGACCACAGCGAGCTCGGCGCGCGCGAGGCGCGGCGCTTCTGCCGTGCACACGACATCCAGGGCGAGGACGCACGCCTGATCGAATTCCTCGTGCGCGAGCACCTGACGATGAGCCGCGTCGCGCAGAAGGAAGACCTCTACGACCCGGAGGTGATCGCGCGCTTTGCCGCCCTCGTCGGCGACGAGCGCACGCTCACCGCGCTGTACCTGCTGACGGTGGCCGACATCCGTGGCACCGGCCCGACGGTGTGGAACGCGTGGAAGGGCAAGCTGCTCGAGGATCTCTACCGGCTCGCGCTGCGCGCGCTCGGCGGCGCGCGACCGAACCTGCAGGCCGAGATCGAGGCGCGGCGCGCCGAGGCGCGGCAGCGCCTGGCCCGCATGGGTGGCGCGCCCGGCAGCGAGGAGGCGCTGTGGCAAACGCTGGACGTGGGCTACTTCGCGCGCCACGACGCCGACGAGCTGGCCTGGCACGCGCTCGAGCTGGCTGCGCATGTCGGTAGCCTTGATCCGGTCGTGCGCGCACGCGCCTCGGCCCACGGCCAGGGGCTGCAGATGCTGTTCTACGTGCGCGACCGGCCCGACCTCTTCGCGCGCATCTGCGGCTACTTCGACGCGGCCGGCTTCAGCATCCAGGACGCGCGCGTGCACACGACGAGCGACGGCTATGCGCTCGACACCTTCCAGGTCGTCGGCACCCGGCTGCACGAGGGCGACGATGGCGACGCGGACGAGGCCGCTCAACGCGCGCTGCGGGCGCGCATGCAGGCGCAGGCAATGCGCGCGCTCGCCGACGAGCGCCCGCTGCGTGAACCGGGGCGTGTGCGCGTCTCGCGCCGGATGCGCTCGTTCCCGGTCGCACCGAGCGTGACGCTTGCACCCGACGAGCGCGCGCAGCGCTGGCTGCTCACCGTGACCGCGAGCGACCGCACCGGGCTGCTCTACGCGATCGCGCGCGTGCTCGCGCGCCATCAGGTCAACCTGCAGACGGCGAAGGTGACGACGCTCGGCGAGCGCGTCGAGGATGTCTTCCTGGTCGACGGCGCGGCGCTGCAGCAGCCGCGCGTACAGCTGCAGATCGAGAGCGAGCTGCTCGACGCGATCGGCACCCCGACCTGAGCAGCGGACCTGCATACGAGCGCCCAAAAATGGCGATGAGCCCGAAGATCGTCGATGTCGAGCAGGCGCTCGCGCCCGGCGCCTTCGATGCGCTGATCGACGCGCGCTCGCCCGCCGAATACGCCGACGATCACCTGCCCGGCGCGCTGAACTGGCCGGTGCTCGACGACGAAGAGCGCGCGCGCGTGGGGACGGTCTACGTGCAGGAATCGCCGCTGGCGGCACGCAAGATCGGCGCCGCACTCGTCTGCCGCAACATCGCCGCACACCTGGACGCGCACCTGGCCGACAAGCCACGGCAGTGGCGCCCGCTCGTCTACTGCTGGCGTGGTGGCCAGCGTTCGGGAAGCCTGGCGCTGGTGCTCGCGCAGATCGGATTCCAGACCGCGCAACTGCGCGGCGGCTACAAGGCCTTCCGCGCGCACGTGCGCGAGGCGATCGGCCCGCTGGCCCAGGCGCTGGACTTGCGCGTGCTCTGCGGGCGCACCGGCAGCGGCAAGACGCGGCTGCTGCAGGCGCTGCGCGCAGCCGGTGCACAGGTGCTGGATCTGGAAGGCATGGCACAGCACCGCGGCTCGGTGCTCGGGGCGCTGCCCGGCCTGCCGCAGCCGACGCAGAAGCGCTTCGACACGCTCGTGTGGGACGCGCTGCGCCGGCTCGACCCGGCGCGTCCGGTCTTCGTCGAGAGCGAGAGCGCGAAGATCGGCCGCCTGTCGGTGCCGCCGCCGCTGCTGGCGCAGATGCACGCGCGCGGGCAGCCGCTGCGCGTGGCCACGGCCGACACCGCGCGCGTGGCGCTGCTGCTGGCCGACTACGAGGAAAGCACGCTCGCACCCGAGGCCCTGTGCGCGCTGCTCGAAGGCCTGCGCGCGCTGCGCGGCGGCGAGCGCGTCTCGCGCTGGCAGGCGCTCGCGCGGGCGCGGCAGTGGCCGCAGCTCGTCGCCGCGCTGCTGCAGGAGCACTACGATCCGCTCTACGAGCGCTCGATGCAGCGCAGCTACCCGGGCCTGTCCACGGCGCCGCAGCTGGTGATCGAGCAGGGCGACGAGGCCGAGTTCGCGGCCCTGGCAGCGCGGCTGGCCACAACCGATCCGACGCCTGCCTGACCCGGCATCCCGGCCTCGCCGCGAGATCCCCACCGCATCACTCCTCGAGCAAGCATGTTCGGTTACACGGAAGAACAGATCTCGGAGTTCGGCCTGACCTTCGGCGTCTCGGCCTTCATGCTCTTCATGGTCTTCATCATCTTCAAGCTCGCGCGCGACTCCAAGGCGGGGCGCTTCGGGACCTTCGTGCTCTTCCTTGCGCTGGGCTTCGGCATGCTCGGCTTCGTCGCCAAGGGCCTCATCAAGTACTTCCTCGGCGGGGTCGGCGAGTGAACCCTGCACCGGCGCCACGTCACAGCCTGCTCGAGGACGCGCAGGCGCTGGCCACGGGCACGCTCTTCGTCGCCGTGGCGCTCGTGCTCTTCCAGCAGGCCGGGATGATCACCGGCGGCGTCACCGGCATGGGCCTGGTGATCCACTACGCGACCGGCTGGCCCTTCGGACCCGTCTTCTTCATCCTCAACCTGCCCTTCTACGGCCTGGCCTGGCTGCGCATGGGCCCGCGCTTCACGATCAAGACCGTGCTTGCCGTCGCGCTGCTGGCGCTGCTGACCGAAGCGATGCCCGGCTGGCTGGTGCTCGGCGCCGTGAACCCGCTCTTCGCGGCGCTGGCCGGCGGCCTGATGGCCGGCGCCGGCTTCCTGATCCTCTTCCGGCACGAGTCCAGCCTGGGCGGCCTGAACGTGCTCGCGCTGTGGCTGCAGGAGCGGCGCGGATGGCGCGCGGGCAAGGTGCAGATGGCGATCGACGTGCTCATCCTGCTCGCGGCCACGCCCTGGGTCACGCCGCCGCGCCTGGCGCTGTCGGTGCTGGGCGCGCTGGCGCTGAATTTCGCGCTGGCGGTGAACCACAAGCCCGGGCGCTACGTCGCGGTGTAGGAATGCCGCGGGCGTGGTGCAATCGCGCCCTCATGAGCGAACGCAAGACCCTGGGCGTCAAGCATCCCGGCGCGGTACGCGACCCCGCGCGGCGCCCGGTGCGCGGGGGCCGGCGGCCGCATCCCTCGGCAGCGCGCGAGACGGCAGCGCGAGCGGCACCCGCTGCACCCGCTGTACCTGCCGCACCTGCCGCGACCGCTGCGCCCGCGGCAAGCGCCCCGCGCGACGACGCCCGGCCCGCGGAAGCCGGCCTGCCGCGCGTCTCCAGGCTGATGACCGAACGGGGCCTCGCCTCTCGCCGCGAGGCCGACGCCTGGATCGAAGCCGGCTGGGTGAGGGTCGACGGGCAGCTCGCGGTGCTCGGCCAGCGCGCCCGCATGGACGCGGTGATCGAGGTCGACGAACGCGCGCGAACGCAGCAGGCCCGCCTCGTGACGATCCTGCTGCACAAGCCCATCGGCTACGTCAGCGGGCAGGCCGAGGACGGCTACGCGCCGGCGGTCTCGCTGATCCGGCCCGAGAACCACTGGAGCGGCGACCGCTCGCGCCAGCGCTTCCACCCCGGCCAGCTCCGGGGCCTGGCGCCTGCCGGGCGGCTGGACATCGACTCCACCGGCCTGCTCGTGCTGACGCAGGACGGCCGCATCGCCCGGCTGCTGATCGGCAGCGAGACCCGCGTCGAGAAGGAGTACCTCGTCCGCGTCGCCTGGCGCGGGCGCGGCCGCATGCCCGACGAGCAGCTCGAGCGGCTGCGCCACGGGCTCGAGCTCGACGGCGTGAAGCTGCGGCCGGCGCGCGTGAGCTGGCAGAACGAGGACCAGCTTCGCTTCGTGCTGCGCGAAGGCCGTAAGCGGCAAGTCCGCCGCATGTGCGATCTTGTCGGGCTCGACGTGCTCGCGCTCAAGCGCGTGCGCATCGGCAGCGTCGTCCTCGGCGCGCTGCCCCCCGGTCAATGGCGATATCTGGATGAGCACGAGCGTTTCGTCTAGCCACGCGAGCGCACCGCCGCTCGGTCACGCGCGCGTGGCGCTGGCGCTCGCGCTGCTGCTGGGCCTGCAGCCGGTCACGACCGACCTCTACCTGCCGGCGCTGCCACAGCTCACGCGTGCGCTCGGCGCCTCGATGTCGATGGCGCAGCAGACGATGGCCGCACTGCTGCTGGCCTTCGGCGTCGCGCAACTCGGCTGGGGCCCGGTGGCCGACCGCATCGGCCGGCGTCCGGTGCTGCTGCTGGGGCTTGGCCTCTACACGCTCGCAAGCCTGGCCTGCGCGCTTGCGCCCAACGTCGAGCTGCTCGTGCTCGGGCGCTTCGTGCAGGGCGTGGGCATGGCGGCTGCGGTCGTCTGCGCGCGCGCGATCGTGCGCGACCTCTACGAACCGGTCGAGGGCGCGCGCGTGATGGCCTGGGGCATGACCGGTCTCGGCGTGCTCGCGATCACCAGCCCATCGCTCGGCGGGCTCGTCACCGCCTGGGGCGGCTGGCGCATGGCGCTGGCCGTCGTCGCGCTGATCGGCAGCCTGGTGCTGGCCTTCATCTTCTGGCGCTTCCCCGAGACGATTCCCGCGCGCCGGCGCGACGCGACGCAGCCGCGCGTGGTGCTCGCCAATCTGCGGCGCATCGCGCGGCACCACGTCTTCATCGCGTGGGCGCTGCTCACCAGCACCAGCTACGCCGGCCTGTTCACGATGCTGGCGAGCTCCTCCTTCGTCTACATGGACGTGCTGGGCGCGTCACCGGCGGTCTACGGCCTGCTGCTCGGCAGCAACTCGCTCGCCTACATCGTCGGCACCTTCGTCTGCAGGCGCTGGGTGCCGCGCTTCGGCCCGGTCGGCTCGGTCCAGCGCGCCGCCTTCTTCACGCTGGCCGGCGGCGCGAGCATGGCCGCGCTGGCGGCACTCGGCGTGCACTCGATCTGGGCGATCGCGCTGCCGCAGGTGCTGTTCGCGATCGGCCACGGCGTGCACCAGCCGGTGAGCCAGGCCGCTGCCGTCGGCCCCTTCCCCGACCAGGCCGGCACGGCCTCGGCGCTTGCCGGCTTCCTGCTCGCGCTGATGGCCTTCATGATCGGGCTGTGGCTGGGCGTGGCGCTGGACGGCACGGTCCGCCCGCTGGCCTACGGCGTCGGCTTCTGGGCGGTGGTGATCAGCGCGGTCGCCTGGACGCTGGTGCGCAGCCTGGAGCGGAGATGAGTCTCGAGGCGGAAACGCCGAACCAAGCCTTGTCTCACCGCCCGTCATCACTGCGACACGAGCGCGCAGCCGGCAGCCCAGAGCCCCTCTGACTCAATGCGTGAGCCATGCTTGGGATCGTTTCGAATCAGGTGACTCCTGACTCGCTGCCGGACCGCCTTCCTTCGCAGACCTGTGTCGTATATACTTGTTTCAACGTTGATCGACGGAGCGACACGATGACGACGGCCGTGAAGGTTGAACAAACCGTTCAGGAGTGGGGCAACGGCCTGGGCGTGCGCATCACAGCACCTGTGGCCAAGGCCGCCCGGTTCGCACGCGGCCTGCCGGTGACAGTGGAGGTGGTGAAGGAAGGCATCCTCGTACGCCCGCTGGCCGGAAAGCCCAGGCTGACCCTGGCGCAGAAGCTGCGCGCCTTCGACCCTGCCGTGCACGGTGGCGAAGCCCTGGCCGACGGCCGCGTCGGGACGGAAGTGTTCTGATGGCGACCGGCGCCGCGTGGGTGCCCGACCGCCGGGACATGATCTGGATCGGCTTCAGCCCCCAACGCGGGCAGGAGATGCGTGACGAGCATCCGATGCTGGTGCTCTCCACCAAAGCCTTCAACCAGCGCACCGGCATCGTCATCGGCCTGCCGATGACGCACGCAGCGTCGAACGAGACCAACCCGTTCGCGGTGAAGTACGTGGGACCCCGGGGCGAAGCGGGCTACGTGCTCACCCATCAACCCAAATCGTTCGACTGGCGTGCCCGTGGTGCGCGCCCTCATCCCTGGAAGCAACTGCCGCTGCCCTTGTTCAACGAGGCCTGCGAAGGCCTGAATGCCATCATCAACATCGGCTGAGCGCGGCGCGGGGAGGCTGCAGGCGACGACACGATGACCGTCAAGGTTCGACCGTGAACCCGCCTCTGGGCCTGTGCCTCGCCGGCCCGACGGCGTCGGGCAAGACGCAGCTCGCGCTGGCGCTCGCACGCGACTTCGCAGCGCGTTGGCCGGTGGAGATCATCAGCGTCGATTCGGCGCTCGTCTACCGCGGGATGGACATCGGCACCGCCAAGCCGAGCGCCGCCGAGCGCGCGCAGGTGCCGCACCACCTGATCGACATCCTCGATCCGACCGAGTCCTATTCGGCGGCGCGTTTCGCCGCCGACGCCCGGCGCCTGGCCGGCGAGATCCGCGCGCGCGGGCACCTGCCGCTGCTGGTCGGCGGCACGATGCTGTACTTCAAGGCCCTGCGCGAGGGCCTGGACGAGATCCCCTCGGCCGACGCCGCGCTGCGGCAATCGATCGACGAGCGTGCGCGGCGCGAGGGCTGGCCGGCACTGCACGCGGAGCTTGCACGCGTCGACCCGAGGACCGCAGCGCGGCTCGCGCCCCACGATGCGCAGCGCATCCAGCGCGCGCTCGAGGTCTACGCCGCAAGCGGACGCCCGCTCTCGGACTGGCAGGGGCAGGCGCGCAGGACCGATGCCGCGGCCTGGCCGATGCTCTCGCTCGAGCCCGTCTCGCGCGCCTGGCTACACGCGCGCATCGCCGAGCGCTTCGCCGCGATGCTCGACGCCGGCCTGCTCGAGGAAGTGCAACGGCTGCGCGCGCGCGGCGACCTGCACGCGGGCCTGCCGTCGATGCGCTGCGTCGGCTACCGCCAGGCCTGGGCCGCGCTCGACGCCGCCGACACGAGCGGGCTGCTCGCACGCGGGGTCGCAGCCACGCGTCAGCTCGCCAAGCGCCAGCTCACCTGGCTGCGCGGCATGGCACGTCACGTCGTTGCCTGCGATGCGCCCGATGCGATCGAGCAGGGCCTGGCGACCGCGCGGCGCCTGGTCCCATCCTGAGGCCTGTCGACGAATCCGATGCTGCAGGTCGACGCGCTTGGCAAGCATTACGGCGAAGTCGCGGTCTTTCGCGACGTGACGCTGCGCGTTGCAGCCGGCGAATTCGTGGCACTGGTCGGCGAGTCCGGCGTCGGCAAGTCGACGCTGCTGAACTGCATCGCCGGCCTGGATGACGCCGATGCCGGGCGCATCGTCGTCGACGGCGTCGACCTCGGCCAGGCCGACGAGAATGCCCGCGCGCGGCTGCGCCGGCGGCAGCTGGGCTTCGTCTTCCAGGCCTTTCACGTGCTGCCGCACCTGAGCGTGGCCGAGAACGTCGCACTGCCGCTGCTGCTGCAGGGCCGCCCCGACGCGGCGCGCGTCGAGGCGATGCTCGACGCCGTCGGGCTCGCGGGCCTCGATCGACGGGCACCGGCGCAGCTCTCGGGCGGGCAGCTGCAGCGCGTGGCGATCGCGCGCGCCTGCGTGCATCGCCCGCGGCTGATCCTGGCCGACGAGCCCACCGGCAACCTCGACCCGGTGACCGCGGCGCGCGTGCTCGCGCTGCTGCACGAGCAGGTGCGAGAGGCCGGCGCCGCCTGCCTGCTCGTGACCCACTCGGAGGCCGCGACGGCCCGCGCCGACCGCGTGCTGCGGCTCACACCGCGCGGCGTCGAGCTCTGTGCTTCCCGATGAATTCGCGCGCAGTCGCCGCAGCCGCCCCGGGGCAGGGTGAAGCGAGCCTGCCGCAACTGCTGCCGCTGCTGTGGCGGCAGTGGCAGCACCATCCCTGGCGGCACGCGCTGCTGGTGCTTGCGGTGATGCTCGGCGTGGCGCTCGCGTACTCGGTGCAGCTGATCAACGACTCGGCCCTCTCCGAATTCGACGCGGCGGCGCGCGCGGCCGAAGGCGAGCCCGACTTCCGCCTGCGTGCGCGCAGCGGCGCGCTCGACGAGGCGCTGCTCGATCGGCTGCGACTACAGCCCGGCGTGCGCCAGGCCAGCCCCGTGGTCGAAGCCGAGACCTACGCGCAGGCGCAGGCGCACATGGACGCAGGCCACACGGCGGGCACGGCCGCTGCCGCCGCGCGGGTGCCGGTACGGGTCCTGGGCGTGGACGCACTGGCCCTTTCCGAAGTCGCGCTGCAACTGATGCCCAGACCCGCCGCGGACGAAGGACGACTGGCCGTGCTCGATCCAGGCGCTGCCTTCGTCAGCGCCGCGGCACGCCAGCGCCTGGCCCTGGCCGACGGCGATGCGATCGCGCTGCAGCACGGCAGCGGCTGGCAACGGCTGCGCGTCGCCGGCTCGGTGGCTGCCGGCGGTGGTCCGCTCGTCGTCGTCGACGTCGCCGCGGCGCAGCAGCTCTTCGGCCTTCCGGGGCGGCTCTCGCGCATCGATGTCCGGCTGCAGCCGGGGCAGGACGCGCAGGCGCTGCTGCAGGCGCTCGCCTTGCCTGCGGACGTCCGCGCCAGCACCGGCGCGCAGGCGTCGCAGCGGCTGGCCACGCTCTCGCGCGCCTATCGCATCAACCTCGCGGTGCTCGCGCTCGTGGCCTTGTTCGTCGGCGGCTTCCTCGTGTTCTCGGTCGTCTCGCTCTCGGTCGCGCAGCGCACGCCGGCGCTGGCGCTGCTCGGGGTGCTCGGGCTCACCGCGCGCAGGCGCCGGCAGCTCGTGCTCGTCGAGAGCACGCTGCTGGGCCTGATCGGCAGCGCGCTCGGGCTGCTGCTCGGCGCTGCGCTTGCGGCGCTGATGCTGCGCGTGCTCGGCGGCGACCTGGGTGGCGGCTTCTTTGCCGGCGTCACGGCTCCGCCGCTGGCGCTGCGCTCCGGGCCGGTGGGCGTCTACGCGCTGCTTGGCGTCGCGACGGCGATCGCCGGGGCCTGGCTGCCCGCTCGCCGCGCCGAGCGACTCGTTCCGGCGCAGGCGCTCAAGGGCATGGGACTCGAAGGCGACCCGGGCAACGACGCCGCCGAGCGCAGCGCACGCCAGACACGTGCGCTGGGTCTGTTGCTGCTCGCGGCCAGCGGCGGCCTTGCGCTGCTGCCGCCGCTGGCGGGTGTGCCGCTGGCGGCCTATGCGTCGGTGGCGGCGCTGTTGCTGGCGGGCGTCGCGCTGGTGCCCACGGTCGTCGCGCTTCTGCTGCATTCGCGCGGCGATCCGCAGCAGGCCCTGGTGCTGCTCGCGCGGCGGCGGGCGCAGCACCAGCGCGCGACGGCGAGCGCGACGGTCGCGACCGTCGTCACCAGCCTGGCGCTGGCGGTGGCGCTGACGGTGATGGTCGCGAGCTTTCGCGCCAGCGTGACGAGCTGGCTCGATGCGGTGCTGCCGGCAGACCTCTATGGCCGCATCGCCAGCAGCGCGGCTGCCGATCAAGCGTGGTTCGGCGCCGCGCTGCCCGCAGCCGCCGCACGGCTTGCCGGCGTGCAGCGCGTGCAGGCGCAGCGCGTGCGGCTGATCTCGCTGGCACCGGCGCAGCCCGCGGTCACGCTGCTGGCGCGGCCGCTGCCGGATCCGGAGCACAGTCTCCCGCTGGTCTCGCCGGTCGCGCCCGCGCACGATGGCGAGCCGGGCGTGTGGATCAGCGAAGCGGTGGCCACGCTCTACGACGCGGCGCCCGGGGGCACGCTGTGGCTCCCGATCAGCGAACCTGCGCTGCGTGTGCGGGTGCGCGGCGTCTATCGCGACTACGCCCGCCAGGCCGGCAGCATCACGATCGACGCCGGCGACTACCAGCGCGCCAGCGGCGACGAGCGCCTGAACGAACTGGCGATCTGGCTGGAACCGAAGGCCGACGCGGCCGCGGTGCTCGCGGACTTGCGCGCAAGCCGGCCCGAAGCGGCGCTGCTCGACTTCGCGACCACCGCCGAGCTGCGCGCGACCTCGCTGCGCATCTTCGACCGCAGCTTCGCAGTGACCAGCTACCTGCAGGCGGTGGCGATCCTGATCGGCCTCGTCGGCATCGCCACCAGCCTCTCGGCGCAGGTGCTGGCAAGACGCAAGGAGTTCGGGCTGCTCGCACACCTGGGGCTTGGGCGGGCCGAAGTGCTCGCGATCGTCGCCGGCGAGACCGCGCTCTGGCTCCTCGCCGGCACCGCGATCGGCCTCGTGCTCGGGCTCGCGATCGGTGCGATCCTCGTCTACGTCGTCAACCCGCAGAGCTTTCACTGGACGATGGAGATGACGCTGCCCGCGGCACGACTGGCGCTGCTGTGCGCAGCCGTGCTCGTCACCGGGGCCGCGGCCGCGGCCTGGTCGGCGCGTCATGCCCTCTCGCGCGCGGCGGTGCTCGCGGTGAAGGAGGATTGGTGATCGGCGTCCGACCCCACGAGCGACCGCACGCCCTGTCCAGCGCGTCGCGAAGGCGCTTGCTGCTTGCGCTGGCGGCTGGCCTTGGCGCGGATGGCGTCGGGAGCACCACGGCGGACGAGGTGCGCCGCCACCGGCTGCTGCAGTTCCCGCGCGATCATGGCGCGCATCCGGGAAGCCGCACCGAGTGGTGGTACGTCACCGCGTGGCTGGGAGCCGCGCAGGCGCCGAGCCACGGGCTGCAGCTCACCTTCTTCCGTCACCGGACCGGGCTGGCCGACAGCCTGCCGGGGCGGCTCGCGCCGCGGCAACTGCTGTTCGCGCACGCAGCGCTCACCGAGCTCGGGCCGCCGGGCAAGGGCAGGCACCGCCACGCCGAGCGCATCGTGCGCTGGAACGGCGAGATCGCCGGAGCCGCCACGCCGCAGGCCGCCGGCGCGATGTCGCAGGACGCGCAGGTGTGGATCGACGACT
The DNA here is from genome assembly GCA_026932425.1 of Burkholderiales bacterium. Taxonomy (GTDB): domain Bacteria; phylum Pseudomonadota; class Gammaproteobacteria; order Burkholderiales; family Burkholderiaceae_C; genus Rubrivivax. Next base: position 6,713 of record JAIXKN010000065.1, on the reverse strand, counting down.
GGCAACTGCAGCGGCAGGGGGAGCGCTGGCAGATGCAGGCACGCGAGGCGGCCGCGAACCCGCCCTGGGCGCTGCGCCTGGAGCTCCAGGCCACGCAGCCGCCGCTGCTGCAGGGCGACCGCGGCTTCTCGCGCAAGGGGCCGATGGAGACGCACGCCAGCCACTACTACAGCCTGCCGCAGCTGGCGGTGCAGGCCACGCTCGAACTGGGCGGGCGCCGCGTCGAGACGGGCGGGCGCGCCTGGCTGGACCATGAGTGGAGCCAGGCGCTGCTGGCCCCCGAGGCCGTGGGCTGGGACTGGATCGGCATCAATCTGTTCGACGGCCGTGCCCTCACCGCCTTCCAGCTGCGGCGCGCCGACGGTCATGCGCTCTGGACCGGGGGCAGCCTGCGCGACAACGGTGCCGACGCCACGCGGATCTTCGCCCCCCGGGACCTGCAGTGGAGCCCCGAGCGCCACTGGCACAGCGCGGCCACGGGCGCCGACTACCCGACTTCCTGGCGCATCGTCAGTCCGGCCGGCACGCTACGCGTGCGCGCGCTGCTCGACGCGCAGGAACTCGACGCGCGCCGCAGCACCGGCACGATCTACTGGGAGGGTCTGTCCGAACTGCTGGACGAAGGCGGCCGGCGCATCGGCCTGGGCTACCTCGAGATGACCGGCTACGCAGGCCGGATGGAGCTGTAGCTGCGCAGCTGCAGCGCCTCAGGGGCCGGCGGCCTGGTTGTCGCCGACCGAAGGGCCGCGCCAGTCCTGCGGCAGGCGGCGGCGATCGACCGGCGCGGCACGCACGCAGTTGCCACCCGCCTGCCGCGCCAGGCCGAGCGCTGCCTCGGCGTCCTCGATCACCGCCTGCAGGCTCAAGTGTGCCGGCCGCATCAAGGCCACGCCGATACTGACGGTGGCGCACAGCCGCTGGTCGCGGCAGACGATCTCGAGCTGCTCGATGCGCTCGCGGATGCGCTCGGCCACGTCGAGCACGCCCAGCGCGTCGGCATGCGCACAGAAGACGGCAATCTGCGCGTTGCCGAAGCGTGCCAGCGCGTCGGCGCCGCGCAGCGTCGCCTGGATGCTTGTGGCGATCTCGCGCAGGATCAGCTCGGCTGCTGCGCGCTCCTGCTCATGGACGAAGCGGCGGATGCGATCGACGTCGACCAGCAGCAGCGCCGCGCCGATGCCGTAGCGGCGCGAGCGTGCGAACTCGCGCTCGGCCAGCGCCAGGAAAGCGTCGCGCCCCGAGACGCCGGTCAGGGGATCGAGCGCGCTGGCCGCCAGCGCGACGGCGCGCGCGCACTCCAGCTCGCGGGCGCCCTTCAGCAGCAGCACCGCCGGCAGCACACTGGCGGCGAGCGTCCCGGCGACGAGCGCCAGCATCGGTGAATATCCAAATTCCTCGCCGAGCTGCAGCAGGAGCCAGCCCAGACTGCTGCCGGCCAGCGCCGACACGATCACCACCAGCAGGGCCAGCCGCGGCGTCAGCGGCCACAGCCGCGCCAGCCATGGCGACGCGCGCGCCACCTGGCGCGCGGAAGACGGCCGCTGGGTCGGCTCGGGCGGGCACGACATGAGAATGCTGCGGGGGGAGAAGATGCCGAGTACGCGATCGCCGCGACCCGACGGCGCTATTCGACCACATTCCTACACCTCCTGGATAGCGCCACGAACGCGGGGGTTGCAAGGCGCCGCCGCGGATGCGAAATGGAACCGCAAAGCGTCACCGCGGGCAAGCGCGACAAGCCGCGGCAGGCGAACCGCGCGGCTGCCTACACTCGGGGCATGAATGCCCCTGTCCTGACGGCCGCGCCGGCGCGCGAATCCGACCGCCACAGCGAGAAGCGCCCGGTCCGCGCCCTTTCCGGGCTGCTGCCTTTCGTGCGTCCGTACCGCGGCCGCATCGCGATCGCCGGCCTGTTCCTGGTACTAGCCGCGCTCACGACCCTGGCCTTCCCGGTCGCCCTCAAGGCCTTGATCGACCACGGACTGGTGGCGCCGGATGCCGGGTCGCGGGTGATGGCGCTGCGCGGCTACTTCCTCGCACTCTTTGCCGTCGGCGCCGCGCTCGGGATCTTCTCGGCGCTGCGTTTCTACGCCGTGACCTGGCTTGGCGAGCGCATCACCGCCGACCTGCGCAACGCGGTCTACCGCCACGTGATCGGCCAGAGCCCCGAGTTCTTCGAAGTCACTCGCACCGGCGAAGTGCTCTCGCGCCTGACGACCGACACCACGCTCGTGCAGACGGTGGTCGGCAGCAGTCTGAGCATGGGGCTGCGCAACACGGTGATGGGCGTGGGCGCGCTGATCGCGCTCATCGTCACCAACCCCTACGTGATGACGCAGGTGCTCGGGATCCTGGTGCTCGTGGTGCTGCCGAGCCTGTACTTCGGCCGGCGTGTGCGCAAGCTCAGCCGCGCGAGCCAGGACCGCGTCGCCGACAGCAGCGCGATCGCCGCCGAGGTGCTTTCGGCGATCCCGGTGGTGCAAGGCTTCGTGCAGGAGAAGCGCGAGGCGGCACGCTTCGACGCGGCAACCGAGTCGGCCTTCGAGACCGCGCGCCGGCGCACCACGGTGCGTGCGGTGCTCGTGGCCTTCATCATCAGCGCCACCTTCGGTGCGCTGCTCTGGGGCCTGTACCAGGGCACGCAGGCGGTGCTGCGCGGCGACATCACCGCCGGCCACCTGGGGCAGACGGTGGTCTTCGTGATCATCCTCGTGAGCTCGGTCGCGGTGCTCTCGGAGGTCTACGGCGACCTGCTGCGCGCCGCCGGCGCGACCGAACGGCTGATGGAGCTGCTGGCTGCACAGAGCCCGGTGACCGACCCGGCCAGGCCGCGCGCGCTGCCAGCCACGCTTCGGGGATCGGCCGCGGCGCTGCGCGGCGTGAGTTTTCGCTACCCGTCGCGGCCGCAGACCGCTGCCCTTTCGGATTTCACGCTCGAGCTGCGCCCCGGCGAGACGGTAGCACTCGTCGGCCCGAGCGGTGCCGGCAAGAGCACCGTGCTGCAACTGCTGCTGCGCTTCTACGACACCGAGCGGGGCGTCGTCGAGATCGACGGCGTGCCGGTGCGCGAGGCCTCGCTGGCCGAGCTGCGCTCGCGCATCGGCATCGTGCCGCAGGACAGCACGATCTTCTCCACCAGCGCGCTCGAGAACATCCGCTACGGACGCCCCGACGCGAGCGACGAGGAGGTGTACGCCGCGGCCCGCGCCGCGTTTGCCGACGACTTCATCCGGGCGCTGCCCGAAGGCTACGAGACCTATCTCGGCGAGCGCGGCGTGCGCCTGTCCGGCGGTCAGCGCCAGCGCATCGCGATCGCACGCGCGATGCTGAAGAACCCGCCGCTGCTGCTGCTGGACGAGGCCACGAGCGCGCTCGACGCCGAGAGCGAACGCATGGTGCAGGCGGCGCTGGAGGCAGCGATGAAGGACCGCACGACGCTCGTCATCGCCCACCGGCTGGCGACCGTGCTGCGCGCCGACCGCATCGTCGTGATGGAGGCCGGCCAGATCGTCGACCAGGGCACGCACGCCGAGCTGGTCGCGCGTGGCGGGCTTTATGCGCGGCTGGCGGCGATGCAGTTCGCGCAGGAATAATCGGCACATCCGCCATCGCTGCAGCCCGGACGCGAGCTGCGCTTGGCGGTGACACCATCGAAGCACGAAGCGCATGCGCCCGACAGGGTCGCGCGCCACCCTCCCCCGGATCCCCCTGACGTGAACCCTCCCGCCCAACGCCCCGTACGTCACCAGTACGAGGACCTGATGCGCCATGTCTTCGAACATGGCGTCGCGAAGAGCGACCGCACCGGCACCGGCACGAAGAGCATCTTCGGGCATCAGATGCGCTTCGACCTGCGCGAGGGCTTCCCGCTCGTGACGACGAAGAAGGTGTTCGTCAAGGCGGTGATCGTCGAGCTGCTGTGGTTCCTGCGGGGTGGGCGCAACGTCAAGTGGCTGCAGGAGCGCGGCTGCACGATCTGGGACGAGTGGGCCGGCCCCGACGGCGATCTGGGGCCGATCTACGGCGTGCAGTGGCGCAGCTGGCCCACGCCCGAGGGCGGCCACATCGATCAGATCGCGCAGGTGGTGCAGCAGCTTCGCACCGATCCGGACAGCCGCCGCATCGTCGTCAGCGCCTGGAACGTCGCCGACCTGCCAAAGATGGCGCTGATGCCCTGCCACGCCTTCTTCCAGTTCCACGTCGCCAAGGGCCGGCTGAGCTGCCAGCTCTACCAGCGCAGCGCCGACATCTTCCTCGGCGTGCCCTTCAACATCGCCAGCTACGCGCTGCTCACGCACATGCTGGCGCAGCAATGCGACCTCGAGGTCGGCGAATTCATCTGGACCGGCGGCGACTGCCACATCTACAGCAACCACGAGGAACAGGTGCGCACGCAGCTCGCGCGGGAACCCTATCCCTACCCGGTGCTGCACATCCGGCGTCGCCCAGCTTCGATTTTCGATTACGAGCTCGAGGACTTCGAGTTCCTCGACTACCAGCACCACCCGGCAATCAAGGCGCCGGTCGCGGTGTGAGGGGCGCGCGATGACCGACCTGGTGCTGCTCGCGGCTGTGGCGCGCAATGGCGTGATCGGCCGTGCGCAAGGCATGCCGTGGCACCTGCCGGAGGACCTGCGCCGCTTCCGCGAGCGCACGATGGACGCACCCGTGCTCATGGGTCGCGCGACCTGGGACTCGCTGCCGCCGCGCTTTCGCCCGCTGCCCGGACGCAGGAATCTCGTGCTCTCGCATCAGGACGGCTGGCACGCGGATGGCGCCGAGCGCGTCGCGACGATCGACGAAGCGCTCGCCCTCGTGGCCGGCGCGGCGCAGCTCTTCGTCATCGGTGGCGCCCAGGTTTACGCACTGACGCTGCCGCGGGCGCAGGAGCTGTGGTTGACCGAGATCGATCGAGACTTCGAGGGCGACGCCTTCTTCCCCGCTTGGCCGCAGGAGGATTTCGAGGAAGTCGAGCGCGAGTCGCGGCACGCCGCACCGCCCAACGACTTCGACTTCGCTTTCGTCACCTACCGGCGGCGCCCGCCCCGGCCCTGAGCGCGCACGATGGTTTCGACGCTGAAACTCGCGACCTGGAACGTCAACTCGCTGTCGGTCCGGCTGCCGCAGGTGCTGGACTGGCTCGCCGCACAGTCCCCCGACGTGCTGGCGCTGCAGGAGACCAAGCTCACCGACGACCGCTTCCCGTTCGATGCGCTCGCCGAAGCCGGCTGGCAGGCGCAATGCTTCGGCCAGAAGACCTACAACGGCGTCGCGCTGCTCAGCCGCGAGCCGGCGCGGGAAACGCAGCGCAACATCCCGGGATTCGACGATGAGCAGGCGCGCGTGATCGCGGCCAGCGTCGGGGACCTGCGCGTGATCGGCGCCTACTTCCCGAACGGGCAGGAACCGGGCAGCGACAAGTTCGCATACAAGATGCGATGGCAGGACGCGCTGCGCGAATGGGTCCGCGCCGAACTCGCCGTTCATCCGGCGCTCGTGCTGCTGGGCGACTTCAACGTCGCACCCGAGGACCGCGACGTGCACGACCCGGTCGCCTGGGCCGGCCAGATCCACTGCACGCCCGAGGAGCGCGCGCAATTCCAGGCGCTGCTCGCGCTCGGCCTGCACGACGCCTTCCGCCTCTTCGACCAACCACCACGGAGCTGGAGCTGGTGGGACTACCGCAACCTCGCCTTCCGCAGGAACCAGGGCCTGCGCATCGACCACATCCTGGTCAGCGATGCGCTGCGCGCGCGCGTGCGCGCGTGCACGATCGACAAGGCCCCGCGTCGCAATCCGCGTCCGAGCGATCACGCGCCGGTGATCGTCGAGATCGAGGCCGGCTGAGGGCCGGCTTGGCGCGCGCTCAGGGGGCCGGTAGTTTCGCGAGCTCGCGCTTGAGCGCGGCGATGTCGGCCTCCTTGCGCGCGATCGCCGCCTTCATCTCGGCGACGCGGTCGAGATAGCGCTGGTAGTTGCGCTCATCGCCGCGCCGCTCGGGTTCGCCATTGTTGTACTCCTTCTGCAGCGCGGCGAGCTTGTCCTCCTCGCGCCGGAGTTCGTCCTGCAGGATACGCCGTGCGTCGCTGTCACGCTGGCGCTGCGTCGCCGGATCGACCTTCGCGGTGGCGGACGCCGGGCGCGACGACTCCGGCGTCGCCTCGCTCGGCGCCGTCCTCGGCTTGGGCGCCTGGATGATCGTGATCGGCGTGCCCTCGATCGTCCTGCAGCCGCGCTCGGCAGCCTCCTTGGGCGAAATCGCGTCCGTATAGAGCACGGGCGGACCCGGGCAGCGATAGACCTGCGTTCCCGCAGCGCCCGACTGCGCGCTCGCCGGCGCGGCCACCGCCAAGGGCAGCAGCGCCAGCATCGTCGTGACCACGACATGCAAGTTCATCGACTCACCTCCGCCGCATACGGATCTGGACACAGCGCGTTGGTTCCGGAGACGGCATCGATTGCCGCGCCGTATTGTCGCCCAGAGCGGCTGCGCCTTCGTCCGGATCTGCAGGCATGAACGCGCGCGATTCTCCCGTCGCTCCAAACGGACCGCGCAAACTGACCGCCCCAAAACCCAGAAGGGCCCGTATCGTGTGGATACGGGCCCTTTTGGGTTTGGTGTAAATAGCCTGACGATGTCCTACTTTCACACGGGGATCCGCACTATCATCGGCGCAGAGGCGTTTCACGGTCCTGTTCGGGATGGGAAGGGG
>JAIXKN010000013.1 GCA_026932425.1 Burkholderiales bacterium | reverse complement strand
AAGGCCTCGAGCTCGGTGATGTCGCAGTCGTCGTGGTTGGTGACGTGCGGGATCATCACCCAGTTGCGGTGCAGGTTCGCGCCGCTGATCTTCTTGATGCGCGAGAGCTCGCGCCGCTCGATCGGGCCGAACTTCGCGAAGTCGACCTGGGGCCAGGGCAGCAGGCCCGGGAAGCCCGCGCCCGCCGCCGCCGCAGCCGGTGCACGTGCCTGCTGCGCTGCGGTCTGGACGGCGCCGCTCATCACCTGCTTGACGAAGGCCTGGACATCCTCCTGCGTGATGCGTCCCTTCACGCCGCTGCCCTTGACCTCGGCCAGCGGCACGCCGAACTCGCGCGCGAGCTTGCGGATCGACGGCGAGGCATGCGGCAGCGCCGCGCTCACCGTCGTCGGCTGATGCGGCGGCACGGGTGCTGCGGTGGCAGCGGCGGGAGCGCTCGATGCAGCCGGTGCGGCCGGCGCGGAAGCAGGCGCGGCAGCCGCCGGAGCGGGCGCCGGAGCCGCCGGTGCCGGTGCTGGCGCAGCCGCGGCGGGGGCCGCGGCGCCGGCGGCGGACTCGAGGATGACCAGCAGGCTGCCCTCGGAGACCTTGTCGCCGAGCTTGACCCTGACTTCGCGCACGATGCCGGCATGCGACGAGGGGATCTCCATCGACGCCTTGTCGCTCTCGACGGTGACCAGGCTCTGCTCGACCTTCACCGCGTCGCCGGGCTTCACGAAGACCTCGATCACCGCGACGTCCTTGAAATCGCCGATGTCGGGCACGAGCACCTCGACGCGGCTCGGTGCCGCGGCAGCCGGCGCGGGTGCGGCCGCGGGAGCTGCCGCAGGCGCCGCAGCGGGCGCCGCCGCAGGGGCAGCGGCCGGAGCAGGTGCGGACGCTGACGACGCCGCGGCGGTTTCGAGCACCGCGATCACGCTGCCCTCGCTGACCTTGTCGCCAAGCGCGACCTTGAGCTCCTTGAGCACGCCCGCGTGCGACGAGGGAATCTCCATCGACGCCTTGTCGCTCTCGACGGTGATCAGCGACTGCTCGGCGGTGATCGCATCGCCCGGCTTGACGAGCAGCTCGATGACGCCGACGTCCTTGAAATCGCCGATGTCGGGGACCTTGACTTCAACCAATGCCATGTCGCACTCCCCTCAGGCATGCAGCGGGTTGATCTTGTCGACGTCGATGCCGTACTTCTGGATCGCCTCGGCGACCTTGGCAGCGGCGATCTTGCCGTCGTCGGCCAGGCCCTTGAGCGCAGCGACGGTGATGTAGTGGCGGTCGACCTCGAAGTGCTCGCGCAGCCGATAGCGGAAGTCGCTGCGCCCGAAGCCGTCGGTGCCAAGCACGATGTAGCGACGGCCTTGCGGCATGAACGGGCGGATCTGCTCGGCGTAGTTCTTCATGTAGTCGGTCGACGCGATCACCGGGCCCGGGTGTGCCGCGAGCTGCTGCGCGACGAAGGGCACGCGCGGCGCCTCCAGCGGATGGAGCAGGTTCCAGCGTGCGACATCCTGCCCTTCGCGCGTGAGCTCGTTGAAGCTCGGGCAGCTCCAGACGTCGGCCTGCACGCCCCAGTCGGCGGCCAGCAGCTTCTGCGCCTCGAGCGCCTCGCGCAGGATCGAGCCCGAGCCGAGCAGCTGCACGCGCCGCTCGCCCTCGGGGCCCGGCTTGCACAGGTACATGCCCTTGAGGATCTGCTCCTCGGTGCCCGGGATCAGGCCGGGCATCGGGTAGTTCTCGTTGAGGACCGTGATGTAGTAGAAGACGTCTTCCTGCTTCTCCACCATGCGCTTGAGGCCCTGGTGCAGGATCACGGCGACCTCGTGCGCGAAGGTCGGGTCGTAGCTGACGCAGTTCGGGATCGTTCCGGCCAGGATGTGGCTGTGTCCGTCCTCGTGCTGCAGGCCCTCGCCGTTGAGCGTCGTGCGGCCCGAGGTGCCGCCGAGGATGAAGCCGCGTGCCAGCATGTCGCCCGCCGCCCAGGCGAAGTCGCCGAAGCGCTGGAAGCCGAACATCGAGTAGTAGATGTAGAAGGGGATCATGATGCGGTTGTTCGTCGAGTACGACGTCGCCGCGGCGATCCACGAGCACATGCCGCCGGCCTCGGTGATCCCTTCCTGCAGGATCTGGCCGTCGGCGGCTTCCTTGTAGTACATCACCTGGTCGCGATCGACCGGTGTGTAGAGCTGTCCCTTCGGGTTGTAGATGCCGATCTGGCGGAAGAGACCCTCCATGCCGAAGGTGCGCGCCTCGTCGACGAGGATGGGCACGACGCGCGGACCGAGCGCCTTGTCGCGCAGCAGCTGCGTCAGGAAGCGCACGTAGGCCTGCGTGGTGCTGATCTCGCGGCCCTCGGCGGTGGGCTCGAGCACGGCCTTGAAGGTCTCGAGCGAGGGCACGGTGAAGCTCTCGTCGGCTTTCTCGCGGCGCGTCGGCAGGTAGCCGCCCAGTGCCTGGCGCCGCTCGTGCAGGTAGCGCATCTCGGGCGTGTCGTCGGCCGGCTTGTAGTAGGGCAGCTTGTCGAGTTCGCTGTCCGGGATCGGGATGTTGAAGCGGTCGCGGATGTAGCGGATGTCCTCGTCGTCCAGCAGCTTGGTCTGGTGCACGGTGTTCTTGGCCTCGCCGGCCTTGCCCATGCCGTAGCCCTTGACCGTCTTCACCAGCAGCACGGTCGGTTGGCCCTTGTGCTCGTTGGCCGCGTGGAAGGCCGCGTACACCTTCTCGGGGTCGTGGCCGCCGCGGCGCAGCTCCCAGATGTCCTCGTCGGTCAGGTGCTCGACGAGCTTGGCGGTCTCCGGGTGGCGTCCGAAGAAGTGCTTGCGGATGTAGGCGCCGTCCTTGGAGCGGTAGGTCTGGTAGTCGCCGTCCAGCGTCTCCATCATCAGCTGGCGCAGCTTGCCGTCCTTGTCGCGGCGCAGCAGGTCGTCCCAACCCTTGCCCCAGAGCAGCTTGATGACGTGCCAGCCGGCGCCGCGGAAGTCGCCCTCGAGCTCCTGGATGATCTTGCCGTTGCCGCGAACCGGGCCATCCAGACGCTGCAGGTTGCAGTTGATGACGAAGATCAGGTTGTCCAGGTTCTCGCGCGCCGCCAGCGTGATCGCACCGCGGCTCTCGGGCTCGTCCATCTCGCCGTCACCGAGGAACACCCAGACGCGGCGGTTGTCGGTCTTGGCGATGCCGCGCGCATGCAGGTACTTCATGAAGCGCGCCTGGTAGATCGCCATCATCGGCCCGAGGCCCATGCTCACTGTCGAGTACTGCCAGAAACCCGGCATCAGGTGCGGGTGCGGGTAGCTCGAGAGCCCCTTGCCGTGCACCTCCTGGCGGAAGTTCTCGAGCTGCTCCTCGGTGATGCGCCCCTCCAGGTAGGCGCGGGCGTAGATGCCCGGCGCGCTGTGTCCCTGGAAATAGATGCAGTCGCCACCGTGGCCTTCGCTCTCGGCGTGCCAGAAGTGGTTGAAGCCCGCACCCCACATGCTGGCCAGCGACGCAAAGGAGCCGATGTGGCCGCCGAGCGTGCCGCCATCGGCCGGGTGGATGCGGTTGGCGCGAACGACCATCGCCATCGCGTTCCAGCGCATGTAGGCGCGCAGCCGCTTCTCGATGGCGATGTTGCCCGGGCAGCGCGCCTCCTGCTCCGGCTCGATCGTGTTGACGTAGCCGGTGTTGGCCGAGAACGGCAGGTCGATGCTGCTCTGCCGCGCGTGCTCGAGCAGGCTCTCGAGCAGGAAGTGGGCGCGCTCGGGGCCCTCGCGGTCGATGACGGCGGACAGGGCATCGAGCCATTCGCGGGTTTCCTGCGCGTCGGTGTCGTTGGCGGCAAAGCCATGGGCGGATTCCGGCACTGCGGACATGCTTGTCTCCTCGTGAAAGTCGGTCACTGCTTCGTTGAGCGCGAGTCTGCCACAGAATATGCGATTTTCAAATCATGCCATAGCTTTTCATAATACAAAACATATTTTGAGGGTCTTTGGGATCGAACGGAGCCCCTCGGATAATCCCGCCATGCCCAGGCCCTACAGCGCGAAAGCCACCGCCACCACCGCGCGTCCGGGCGCACGCCGTCTCTTCTGGTTGTGGTGGCGGCGCCAGCCGCCGGCCCGGCAGGATCGGCTCGCCACCCTGGCCCCCTTGATCTCGGTCCTCCTGTTCCTGGCCGCGATCATTTCCGCCTTTTGGTACCTGCGCAATGAGGAATTCGAGCGGGAGACGGACTCGGTTCGCCGCGACACCGAAATCACGCAACAGCAGATCAACCTGCGCCTGATCCAGAACCAGGAGCAACTCACTCGTCTGGCGCGCGAACTCGTCACGCGCGACATCAGCGATGCGGCCTTCGCCAGCCTGGCCACCGATTTCACCCGCGATCGACCCGAGGTCCGACATCTGAGCTGGCTGGACATCCGCCGCAAGGTCAGGGCGAGTCACCACCCGCTGCTCTACCTGCCCGAGGCGCCGCGCGATCCGACCTCCGCCGACACGCCATTCCCGGCCCCAGGCCCCGAATCGGCGACCGCAGAACGTGCGCTGCGCGAAGCGCAACGCAGTCGCCAGCCGACTTACTCGCAGGCCTTCACCTCGTCGGCAGGCGAACCGGTATTCCAGCTCTACCTGCCATTGGTCGGGCGCAACGCGTTCACCGGCGCCCTGGTCGTCGAATACGCGGTCCAGACCCTGCTGCGGCAGCAGGTGCCAGCCGATGTTGCGCGCCGTCGCGCGATCGTGGTGCTCGACGAGCGGCAGCAGGTCCTCGCGAGCACGGCAGGTGCGGCGCCCGAGATCGCCGGCAGCCGCGGCTTCATCGTCAGCTCGGCGCCGCTCGGCCCGCCGGCCATCGGCCTCAGCTTGCGTGCACAGGGCTGGCGAACGTCGATCGGCCTGATCGGCAACACCCTGTTCTGGATGGTGGTCGCGCTCTCGGTGCTCACCGTCTGGATGCTGCTCGGAACCTGGCGCCACATGCGTCGGCGCGCCCAGATGCAGTCGGCGCTCGTGCAGGAGACCAACTTCCGTCGCGCGATGGAGAACTCGATGCCCACCGGCATGCGCGCGATGGACCTCGAGGGCCGCATCAGCTACGTCAACGCCGCCTTCTGCCAGATGACCGGCTACGCCGAATCCGAGCTCGTCGGCTGCATGCCGCCCTACCCCTACTGGCCGCCGGAGCGCGCCGAGGAGAACGCGCGGCTGCTGCACCAGGAACTGCTCGGACGCAGCCCGGTCGGCGGCGTCGAAGTCCGGCTGCAGCGCAAGGACGGCAGCCGCTTCGACGCTCGCATGTACGTCAGCCCGCTGATCGATCCGCGCGGCCAGCAGACCGGCTGGATGACGAGCATGACCAACATCACCGAGGCCAAGCGCATCCGGGACCAGCTCTCGGCGAGCCACGAGCGCTTCACTACCGTGCTCGAGGGCCTGGACGCCTCGGTGTCGGTGCTTTCGGTGCAGCAGGGCGAACTGCTGTTCACCAACCGCAGCTACCGCCTCTGGTTCGGCGGCAATGCCGCCGGACACGCGCTGCTGGCCGGCGCGGACATCCAGGGTTACGAACCGCACGAGGACGAGACGGTCGACGCGCTCTCGGGCCTGCCGGCCGAAGCGCTCACGCAGTCCGGCGCCAGCCCGCGCGAGGTCTACGTCGAGTCGATGCAGAAGTGGTTCGACGTGCGCGCGCGCTACCTGCAGTGGACCGACGGACGGCTGGCGCAGATGCTGATCGCCACCGACATCACCGCGCGTCGCCGCGCCGAGGCGCAGGCGGCGGCGCAGGCGGAGAAGGCGCAGGTCACCAGCCGCCTGGTGACGATGGGCGAGATGGCGAGCTCGGTCGCACACGAGCTCAACCAGCCGCTGACGGCGATCACGAACTACTGCAACGGGATGGTCTCGCGCGTCCAGGCCGACACGATCGACCGGGAGGACCTTGTCGCCGCGCTGCGCAAGACCGCGCACCAGGCCGAGCGCGCCGGGCAGATCATCAAGCGCATCCGTGCTTTCGTGAAGCGCAGCGAGCCGCAGCGACAACCGGCGCAGGCCGCGCAGATCGTCGAGGACGCGGTCGAGCTCGCCGGTATCGAACTGCGCCGGCGCAACGTCACGATCCGCACTTACGTCGCCCAGCACCTGCCGGAACTGATGGTCGACCCGATCCTGATCGAGCAGGTCGTGCTCAACCTGGTGAAGAACGCTGCCGAGGCGATCGACGGCGCGGGCCTTCCCGCCGCGCGGCGCCAGATCGAGCTGCGCGTCATCCCCCGGCACACGCCCGAGGAAGGCGGCGTGATCGAGTTCAGCGTCACCGACACCGGACCCGGGCTCAAGGAGGAGGTGCTCGGGCGGCTCTACGAGGCCTTCTTCTCGACCAAGGCCGAAGGACTGGGCATCGGCCTGTCGCTGTGCCGCTCGATCATCGAGTCGCACCGGGGCAGGATGCGGGGGCAGAACCTCTACAATGAAAACGGCGAGGTTGTCGGTTGCCGGTTCAGCTTCACGCTGCCGGTCGAGCGGTCTGCCCGCACCGAGGAGCCGGCCGTGCGCGCCGGCACCGCCCAGAACTCAGCCCTCACCCCCGAATGAGCCTGATTCCGAAGAAAGGCACGGTCTACGTCGTCGACGACGACGAGGCCGTGCGCGATTCCCTGCAGTGGCTGCTCGAAGGCAAGGACTACCGCGTCAAGTGCTTCGACTCGGCCGAGTCCTTCCTCGCACGCTTCGACCCGCGTGAAGTCGCCTGTCTGATCGTCGACATCCGCATGGAGGGCATGAGCGGCCTCGAGCTGCAGGACCGGCTGATCGAGCGCAAGAGCCCGCTGCCGATCGTCTTCATCACCGGCCATGGCGACGTGCCGATGGCCGTCTCGACGATGAAGAAGGGCGCGATGGACTTCATCGAGAAGCCCTTCAAGGAAGCCGAGCTCGTGAGCCTGGTCGAGCGCATGCTCGAGCAGGCGCGCAGTTCCTTCAGCCAGCACCAGGAGCAGGCCAGCCGCGACGCGCTGCTCTCGCGGCTGACGACGCGCGAGTCGCAGGTGCTGGAGCGCATCGTCGCGGGGCGGCTGAACAAGCAGATCGCCGACGACCTGGGCATCAGCATCAAGACGGTGGAGGCGCACCGCGCCAACATCATGGAAAAGCTCAACGCCAACACCGTCGCCGACCTGCTGAAGATCGCGCTGGGCGCAACGGCCAAGGCCTGAGCTCCGGCCGCTCAGCCCCCCTGCACCCGAACGGTCCGGCGGCTCGCGCAGCCGTCGCGCCCTCTTTTCACAGAAGCCCGGAGTGACCCGATGGCGGCCCGACTGATCGACGGCAACGCGCTGGCGCAGCAGATTCGCAGCGAAGTGGCGGCACGCGTGAGTGCGCTGCGCGCCCGGGGCGTCCATCCGGCGCTGGCCGTGCTGCTGGTCGGCGAGAACCCGGCGTCGCAGGTCTACGTCCGTCACAAGGTCGCCGACTGCGAGGGTGTGGGCATGCGCTCGATCCTCGACCGCCTGCCCGAGACGCTCGACGAGGCCGCGCTGCTGGCGCGCATCGCCGAGCTCAACGCCGACCCCCTCGTGCACGGCATCCTGGTGCAGCTTCCTCTGCCGGCACACATCGACACCGACAAGGTCATCGCCGCGCTGTCGCCGGCCAAGGACGTCGACGGCTTTCACGTCCAGAATGCCGGCGCGCTGATGGTCGGGCAGCGAGGCTTCCGCCCGTGTACGCCCTATGGCTGCATGCGCATGCTGCAGTCGGCGGGGATCGATCCGCGCGGGCGCCACGCCGTCGTCGTCGGACGCAGCAACATCGTCGGCAAGCCGATGGCGATGATGCTGCTGCAGGCGCACGCGACGGTGACCATCTGCCACAGCGCAACGCCCGACCTCGCCGCGTTCACGCGCCAGGCCGACATCCTCGTGGCCGCCGTCGGCCGCCGCAACACGATCACCGCGGAGATGGTCAAACCCGGTGCCGCCGTGATCGACGTCGGCATGAACCGCAACGAGGCGGGCAAGCTCTGCGGCGACGTGGACTTCGAGCGCGTGCGCGATGTCGCCGGCTGGATCACGCCGGTCCCGGGCGGCGTCGGACCGATGACGCGTGCAATGTTGCTCGTCAACACGCTCGAAGCGGCCGAATCCGGACTGGCGAAGGCCGAAGCGACGCCCGGATAATCCCGCGATTCCGTCAAGGTCGCGGAGGCGTTGACATGCGCGTTTCGAAGCTGCTTCTCCTCATCCTGGCCACCTGCCTGGCTGGCGTGGCCATCGCCCAGTACAAGGTGGTCGACCCCAGCGGGCGTGTGACCTACACCGATCGCCCCCCGATCGACGGCAGCGCCAAGGTGACCTCGCTGGGCCGCAGCAGCGCGGCGCCCGCCGCAGCCCCGGCCGGTGACGAGACCCTGCCCTTCGAGCTGCGTCAGGTCAGCGCACGCTACCCGGTCACGCTTTACACCAGCGCCAGCTGCACGCCCTGCGACGCCGCGCGGCAACTCCTGCGACAGCGCGGCATTCCCTATACCGAGCGGCAGATCATCACGGACGAGGACAGCGCGGCGCTCGAGCGCCTGACCGGCGGGCGCACGGTGCCTTCGCTGAGCGTGGGCTCTCAGGCGCTGCGTGGCTTCAACCCGGCCGACTGGAGCAGCTACCTGGATGCCGCCGGATACCCGGCCGAATCACGCCTCCCCCGGGGCTGGCAGCCGCCCGCGGCTGCGCCGTTGGTGGCACGGGTCGCCGCGGCCGCGTCAGCCCCGGGTGCGCGCCCCGAACCCGCACCGAGGCCGGCGGCTCCCGAGCCGCAAGCCGCAGCGACCGACGAAGGTCCCGGCTCGTCGATCAGGTTCTGACGCGGGCGACCCGCCGCGTCAGCCAGGCGCCACCGCCGACCAAGCCGCCCACGACCCAGAACAGTGCGGCAGCGCCCGCGGCACTGCCCAGCGCCCCGAAGAGCAGCGGCATCAGCGTGCTCGAGGTGTTGATCGCCATCGATCGGAAGGCCAGCGCCTCGCCGTGCCGTCCATCGGGCGTGACGTGGTGCAGCGTCGTCATGATGATCGGCTGCGCCACGCCCAGCGTGATGCCCAGCAGCGCCGCGCAGACGCCCATCACCCAGGGGTTGGTGGCCAGCGGGTAGGCGCTAAAGATCAGCGCGGTGCCGATCATCGCGCCCCCCAGCACCTTGATCTCCTCGATCGAGTCGGCAAGGATCGGCACGAGCAGCCGGATCGCGGTCACCGACAGCGTGAAGGTGCCGAGGATGAAGCCGATCGTGCTCGCGCTGAAGCCGCGCTCGTGCCCGAGCACCGGCACCGCGAAGCCGTGCACGTCCCAGCACATCGAGAACAGCCAGTTCACCGCCAGCAGCCGCTTCATCCCCGGCGCGCCGAGCAGCCCCCAGGCGTCGCGCCGACCCTGGTGCGTGGAAGCCGGGGTCGTCGGCAGCACCGGCACCTGGCGCGCGGTGTAGAGCGTGGCCAGCGGCAGCAGAAGCAGCAGCAGGTAGGCGCCGGTGAAGCCGGTGGCGTCGATCATCAGCCCGGTGACGACCGGCCCGATGACGTTGCTGAACGACGGTGCCACGCCCAGCCAGCTGAAGATGCGCATGCGCTCGGTGGCATCACGCGCGGCCAGGCCGGCGGTGCGCTGGATCGTCAGCATGCCCATGTTCGCCGCGCTTCCGGTGAGCATCGCGGCCACGCACATCGCCGCCGTCGCCCACCCGCCCTGCAGCCAGGTCGAGAGCACCGCGGCGGCCATGCCGGCGAGCGCCAGGCTCGCGGCAAGGCGCACCGGCCGGTGATAGCCGAGCCGATCGGCTAGGCGCCCCGAATACATCGCCAGCAGCACCGGCGCGGCAGCGAAGAGCGCCAGCAGCACGCCGACGGTCCAGGCGCTGGCGCCCATGCGCAGCGCCTGCAGCGGCGTAGCCATGCGCAACCCGGCCATCGCCGCGTGCAGGCCGAGCTGGCCGACGATCAGTGCCGCAAGCACCCGCGTGCCGACCGCATGCGCAGCCGGTGGCGGCGCCGGCACCTCTGCCGCAGGTGGAGGCCCGGAGCCTGCGGCCGGCACCGCCGCGTCCACGCTGGCCGAAGCGGCCGCGCCCGACCCGGAAGCCTCGCCCGCCTCAGCCATCGGCGCCCTCCCCTGCCGATGGCAGCGCCGGCTCCTCGCCTTGCGCCGGCAGCAGCGCCTGCGCCTGCGCCTCGGGCAAGGCCTGCACGCGCTCGAGGTGCCGGCTCATCACCCGAGTGCGCGACTGCGCCGCGTCGATCGTCGCGCCGGCCTCGTCGAGCTTCTTGCGCGTGCGCGCGAGCACCTCGCCGAAACGGCCGAACTCGGTCTTCACCGCGCCCAGAACCTCCCACACCTCGGCCGAACGCTTCTCCAGCGCCAGCGTCCGGAAGCCCATCTGCAGGCTGCTGAGGATGGCCAGCAGCGTCGTCGGCCCGGCGATGACGACGCGGTGTTCCTGCTGCAGCGCCTCGACCAGGCCGGGCCGGCGCAGCAGCTCGGCATACAGGCCCTCGGTCGGCACGAAGAGCAGCGCGAAGTCGGTCGTGTGCGGCGGAGCGACGTACTTGGCGCGGATCTCGCGCGCCTGCTGGCGCAGCCAGGTCTCGATCGCGCGGCCCGCCGCCTCGGCGGCGACCGGGTCGGCGCGCTCCTGCGCGTCGAGCAGGCGCTCGTAGTCCTCGCGCGGGAACTTGGCGTCGATCGGCAGCCACAGCG
>JAIXKN010000021.1:7873-11570 GCA_026932425.1 Burkholderiales bacterium | reverse complement strand
CCGCTACCCGCTGAAGGATGACGTGGACGTGGTGCCGGTTTCCGCGCTCGACGAACTGCTTGCGGAACTGGACTGAGGGCGCGAGGGATCGTGTGCCTGGCTCCGGCGCGACGGGCAGCATTTCGACCTGGCCGTGGCGGAGTGTCCGCTGTCCGCCGGCGCGCAGCGGATGCTCAGCCGCGGCCGATCGCAGCCAGGCGGCCTCGGTCGCGGATGCGCACCCACTGCCGCCCCGAGTCGAGCAGACCCTCGCGCTTGAAATCGGCCATCACGCGACTGGCCGTCTCGGGGGTTGCTCCCACCATGGCGGCCAGGTCCAGGCGCGAGAGCGGTGCGTGGATGAGCACGCCTTCGGCGCTCTCGTCGCCCATTCGCTCGGCCATCCTCAGGAGGACAGCGGCAATCCGCACCCTGACGTCGGAGGTGGTGATCCGGCGGATCGTCTCGCGCGCATCCTCCAGGCTGTGTGCAACGCTGCGCAGCACCGCCAGCGCCACCGGCGGGTGCTGCTGCAGCAGCGCCTGGAATTCGTCCCCGGAGATCGCCAGCACGCAGCAAGCCGTCTGCGCGATCGCGGTCTCCGGATAGCGTCGCGTGCCCAATGGCGCCAGGCCGCCGAAGAGGCCGGCCTGGCCGAGGATGTCCAGCACCACGTCCTTCCCGGCCGGGCTGTGCCGCAGCAGCTTGACCTTGCCGTGCGCGACGAAGAAGAGCTGGTTGGCGCGGGCACCCTCATGGCAGATCACCGCTTCGGCCGGATAGTGCACTTCGCGAAAGCGCTGGCTGACCTCGTCGAGGATGTCGGACGACAAGTCGATGAACAGGTGCGACCGGGCGAGGATCTCGCGGCGCAAGGAGGCCGAGCAGGCCTCGGGAGATGCAGCCTCGGCGCGGATCGGAATGCTGCAGGGCTTGGATGTCACGGGGACAGGCTCGGGTTGATCCTGGATCAGGCGCGCGAGGGAATCGGCGCCGCGGCCCGGTTTGCCTGGCCCGCGCGGGGCAGGCGCGGGCGCATCAGGCGCATGCCGTTGGCGATTACCAGCAGCACCGAGGCCTGGTGGATGAACATGCCGCTGGCCATGTGCACCTCGCCGGCGAAGACGCCGGTGAGGAGGGCGGCAACCGTCAGCAGCGCGATGACGGTGTTCTGGCGGATGTTTCGCACGGTCGCGCGGGCAAGGGCGATGGCGCGCGCCACGCGCTCCAGGTCATCGGTCATCAGCGCGATGTCCGCGCTCTCGATGGCCACGTCGGTTCCGGCCGCACCCATGGCCACCCCGACGTCGGCACTGGCCAGGGCCGGTGCGTCGTTGATGCCGTCGCCGACCATCGCGGTGACGCCGCTCTGCGCGCGCAGGCGCTGGATGGCCTCGAGCTTCTGCTCGGGCAGCAGCGAGGCGTGCACCTCGTCGATGCCGACGCTGCGCGCCACGCGCTCGGCGCTGGCCTGGTGGTCCCCGGTCAGCATGACGATGCGGCGCACGCCGTCCTCGCGCAGACGCCGCAACGCGGAGGCGGCCTCGGCGCGGACCTGGTCGGCGAAACCCAGGATCCCGATGGCCAGGCCGTCGACGGCGACCGCGGCCAGGGTTTCGCCGCGATCGCGGATGCCTTGTGCTGCCGCCTCGGCTTCCTGCGGCCAGTCGGTGACGCGCGTGCGGATCCAGCCGGGGCTGCCGATCTCGATGCGGTGGCCTTGCCAGTCGGCGCCGATGCCGCCCCCGGCGAAGGTCTCGAAACGGTCGGCGGCCGCAAGCGGCCCGGCATCGCCGAGCTCGCGCAGCACGGCGCGCGCCAGCGGATGCTCGGACCCGGCCTCGGCGGCGGCGGCCCAGCGCAGGAGTTGGTGCGTTCGATCCGCCGTCCCGAGCCCGGGCGCGGACGGCAGCTGGGCCAGCGGCACGATCGAGGTCACCGCCGGGCGGCCGAGGGTGAGCGTGCCGGTCTTGTCGAAGGCCACGGCACGGATGCGGGCGGCCGCCTCCAGGTGTTCGCCGCCCTTGATCAGGATGCCGTGGCGCGCGGCCTGGCCGATGCCGGCGATCACCGAGATGGGGGTCGAGATCACCAGCGCGCCGGGACAGGCGACGACCAGCAGCGTCAGCGCCAGCTCGGCGTTGCCGGAAATCGCGAAGGTGACGATGGTGAGCACGATGATGGCCGGCGTGTACCACTGCGCGAAGCGCTCGATGAAGCGCTGGGTCGGAGCCTTGGCCTCCTGCGCTTCCTCCACGCGCCTGATGATGTGCGCCAGCGTCGTGTCGGCCCCCACGCCCTCCGCGCGGATCTCGAGGTAGCCGTCGTGGCTCACCGTGCCGGCGAAGACCGGATCGCCCTCGGACTTGTCCTCGGGCATCGATTCCCCGGTGATCGCGCTCTGGTTGACGGCCGCGCGTCCGCCGAGCACGGTGCCATCGACGCCGATGCGGCCGCCGGGGCGCACGATCACGATGTCGCCGCGCCGGACCTCGTGCGGGGCCAGCGTCAGCTCGCGACCGTCGCGACGCACCACGACTTCGCTGGGCGCCAGCGCGATCAGCTCCTTCAGGGCCGTGCGCGTCCTGGCGATGGTGCGCGCCTCCAGCCAGCCGCCGAGCAGGAACAGGAAGGTGACGGCTGCGGCTTCCCAGTACTCGCCGATCGCGATCGCGCCGATGGCGGCGATCGTCACCAGCAGCTCGATGCTGGCGCTCTTCAGACGCAGGCTGCGCCAGGCGCGCACGGCGATGTCCGAGCCGGCGATCAGGGCGGCCGCGATCCACAACGCTGCCGTCAGCGCTTGCGGTGCAGCGAGCATGGACGCGATGACGCCGGCGGCGCCGAGCGCCCCGCTGGCCAGCGTCATCAGGCCGCGGCGCCCGGCGGGTGACCCGCCCAGCTGCTGCAGCCCAGCGAGCAGGGTGTTGGAAGACATGGACGACTCCTTCATCCAGAACCAGGGGGCGCCGGGCGCGAGCGCGCCGGGCGCAGCTCGAAGCGGACTCGGGCGGCCGCTCAGACCGCGCTGATGCGCGATCCGTAGCCGACCTTGCGCACGGCCTCCAGCAGCATCTCGCCGCTGGCCTGCTCGCCGTCGTGCTCGACGTCGATGCGCCCGGAGTTGAAGTGCACCTTCGCGTCGCCGACGCCGGGCAGCGCCTTCAGGGCCTTCTCGATCTTGACGACGCAGGAGGGGCAGCTCAGCTCGTCACTGCGCAGGATGGTCTTCATGGTGTGGCTCCTTTCGTTGGGGTGACTCGATGTGGCTTCACTCTAGCGACCGGCGCTCGTTCGATAAATGATCTGGCGTAGTCAAGCGCAGCCAACGAGCGACTCGCAGCGCGGCGGTGTTGGCGGTCGGTTTGCTCGCGCGATGTCGGGAACGCAGCGCAGCCCCATCTACATCCGTGGGGGACGCGCGATCACGAGGTTCATTCGTCATCCATCGCCGACCCGAAGCGTCCCAAGCCGGTCTCGATCCAGCGCCCTCCTCGGCGCTCGACGAACAGCGCCTCCAGCCCCGCACGCTGCGCCAGCGCCAGGCCCGCGGCGGGTCCGGCGACCAGCAGCGCGGTGGCCCAGGCGTCGGCGCTCATGCAGTCGGCGGCGAGCACGGTGACCGACGCGAGGCTGTTCCTCACCGGGCCGCCGCGGCGCGCGTCCATCGTGTGCGCCAGGCGCACGTCGCCGAGTTCGACGAAGCGGCGGTAGTCGC
>JAIXKN010000021.1:0-7863 GCA_026932425.1 Burkholderiales bacterium | reverse complement strand
TCCATCGTGTGCGCCAGGCGCACGTCGCCGAGTTCGACGAAGCGGCGGTAGTCGCCCGAGGTGGCCACCGCCAAGTCCTGCAGCTCGATCACGCCCTGCGCGCTGCGCCGCCCGGGCATGGGGCTCTCCACCGCGACGGCCCAGGGCCGCCTGTCGCCCCGGTTTCCGCCCTGGCTGCCACCCTGGCTGCCAAGTGCGCGCAGCTCGCCGTCCAGTGCCGCCAGCGCGTGCGCGACGCCGTGCTGCTGCAGCACCTCGACCATGCGGTCGACGCCGTAGCCCTTGGCGATGCCGCAGAGGTCCAGCTGCAGCGGCGCCTGCTTGCGCGCGCGGCCGGCCGTGGTGTCCAGCTCCAGCCGCTCGTGCGTCGGACGGCGTTGAACCTGCCGGGCCGCGCGGATCGCCTGCGCGTCGGGTGCGTCGCGCACGGCGCCGAAGCCCCAGGCGTCGACGAGGTCGCCGACGCCGGGGTCGAAGGCGCCATCGCTTTGCCGGCAGACCTGCAGCGCGCACTGCAGCACCTGCAGCGTCTCCCTGGGCAGCGGCACCCATTCGCCGACCGGCGCGCGGTTGAAGCGGTTGAGATCGCTCTCGGGCTTCCACGGCGACATCTGCGCGTCGACCTGTGCGACCGCGTCCGCGAGCGCCTGCTGCAGCGCCTGCGCGTCGACCTCGGCGCACACGTCGGCGCTCACCGACCAGCGCGTGCCCATCGTCGGGCCGTGCAGCTTCAGGCGCCGCAGCCCGCCGTCGTGCGCCCCGCGCGCGGCTTCAGAAGACGTCTTCGGCATAGCGCCCTGCGGCCTTCAACTGGTTCACGCTCAGGCGCAGCGGCGCGAGGATCGCGTCCAGCACCTGCGCCACGCCCTGCGCCATCGCGCGGCTGCCGCAGACGCGCACGCTCGCGCCCTTGGCGAGCAACTGGCGCAGCGCCGTGGCGTCGGCGCGCACGACGTCCTGCACGTAGCCGCCGCCCTTGCCGTCGCGCGAGAACACCGTGTGCAGGCTGGCCAGACGCTGCTCGTCCTGCCAGCGTCCGAGGTCGGTGGCGAAGTAGAAGTCGCGCTCCGGGTTGCGCGCGCCGAAGTACAGGTGCATCGGGCGCCGGCCGGTGTTGCCGCGCACGAAGCCCGCCAGCGGCGCGATGCCGGTGCCGGCCCCGATCAGCAGCACGGGCTCGCGCTCGCCCTCGAGCGTGAAGCCCGGGTTGGCGCGCACGAAGGCCTGGATAGGGTCGCCCGGCTGCAGCGCGTGCAGGTAGCCCGAGCACTGGCCGCCGGGAATGCGGCGCACGCACAGTTCGACGAAGCCGTCGCGCCGCCCCGAGGCCAGCGAGTAGTAGCGCGGCGCGCTCGCCCCCGGCGCCATCACGCCCAGCAGGTCGCCGGCGACGAAGCGGCCGAGCCCGCGGCCGCTAAGCCGCGTCCACAAGCCTTCCGTGGGCAGCGCGAAGCGCAGGATCACCGCGGGCTGCTCGCCTTCGGGGCTGCCGGCGCGTGGATAGTCCCGGCGCTCGACGAGCCGCAGCTCGCTCAGCCGCGGCAGCCGCGGCCGGTAGTCGATTGCCAGCGGCTGCCCGAGCGAGCGCGCAAGCTCCTGCCCCCAGCGCGCGAACTCCTGCGGCGACTGCTGGTGGATGCGCGCAAGCGGCAGCCGCAGGCGCCAGCCGTGCGCCTGCAGCGCCTGCTCGAGGGCCTCGGCGAAGGCGCAGAACTTCGGGTACTGCCGGTCGCCGAAGCCGAGCACCGTGACCTGCGCTGCGCCGGCCGGAGTGCGCGCGATGCGCTGCAGCGCGTCGGCGGCGTGCGCCGGCGGCTGGCCGTCGCCATAGGTGGCCGCGAGCACGAAGACGTCGCGCACCGCGGGAGCCGCCTCGAGCACGCGCTCGAAGTGCTCGAGCCCGGCCGTGTGCACGCGCCGCCCGCTGGCCGCGAGCGCCCGGTGCAGCGCCTCTGCAAAGCCCCAGGTGCTGCCGGTCTCGCTGGCGACGAAGACGAGCGTATCGGCCGCCGCCGGGGAACTGTTGTCGGCCAGGACGGGGCGCCGGCCGCGCTCGCGCCACCAGAGGATGAGGCCCGTCGCCCAGAACAGCGGGATGCAGGCGGCCGTTGCCCCCAGCACCAGCGCCCAGGCCCAGGCACCCTCGCCGGTGTGCAGCAGCATCGCCAGGTCGTGCAGGCGCTGCGCGCGGGTGGCCTCCTGCCAGGCCAGGGTCTGGCCGGTGGCACGGTCGATCCAGCCCTGGCCCTGGGCGGTGGTGACGGTCCAGGTGTCCTCGGGGTCGTCGGCATCGGGGAAGTTGAGCCGGCGCAGGTCGGCCACGCGCAGGTCCTGCAGCAGCGGCAGCGCGCCAGCGCCCGGTGCCGGGCTCGCGCCCACCGTCGAGACGACATCGGGCTCGGTCTCCGCGTCGAGCGTGACGAGACCGAAGGTCGCGGCACTCATGTAAAGCGCCGTCAGCGAGGACAGCAACAGAACCGCGAGCACGACGCGCCCGCTGGCCACGTGCAGCCGCTCGGCGAGCGTGCCGCGCAGGCGCGCGCCGATCCGGCGCCAGCCGCCCAGGCGACGCAGCAGCAGCACGAGGCCGGAGACCGAGATCAGCAGCATCGACAGCGCCACGCCCGCGGCGGCAAGACGCCCGCCGTCCCCGAGCAGGAAGGATCGGTGCAGGTTCTTCATCCAGCGCGAGAAGGCCGAGACCTGGTAGCTGCCGATGACGCGGCCGTCGGCCGGGTCGACGCGCAGCGCCTGCGCCTGGCCCTGGTCGAAGGCGTAGACGACGATCTCGCCCGAGGGCTGGCGGCGGATCTCCTCGATGCCGGCGACGTTCCCGCTCACACGCTCGGCGAGTGTCGCGACACTCAGCTCAGCCGGCGCGGTGGCGGCGGTCCAGGCATCGCGCACCGGGTCGAGCGCGAGCACGACCCCGGTGAGGCCCAGCACCAGCGCCAGCGTTCCGGCGACGAGGCCGAGCCAGCGATGGATCCATCTCCAATTCATGGGGTGAACCTCTTACTGCAGCTGGAAGCTGGCCGACTGGATGTACTGCTTGCCGGCCTGCGGCTTGCCGGCGTTCGCCGAGCTCAGCGGGATGCGCACTTCGCCGGGACTGTCGCGCATGTCCTCGACCGCGGCGTCGATGCGGATCTCGTAGCCGGCGTCGATCAGTGCGTCGGCGAGCTCGGTCGTGACCTTCAGCGTGCGGCCCTGGCCGACGCTGGCGCCGGTGACGCCGTCCAGGCGTTTGGCGTCGGCGACCGAGAGGCGGCTCCAGTCGGCGAGGTGCTTGTAGTACTTGGCCTTGCCGCCCGCGACCCACAGCGTGCGCGCGTAGGCGCCCTTGGCGTCGGTCAGGTAGACGGCGAGGTAGGCGCCGTCGCCGCCGTAGTTCTTCAGCGTGGTCGAGACCGTCACCGTCTTGCTCTGCGCTGCCAGCGGCAGCGTCAGCGCGCAGGCGGCGGCCAGCGTGGTGAGCAGGGGTTGGCGCATGGTGTTCTTCTCCTGGTTTGCGTGTGCTCGAATCATTCGATCGTGGCGCGTGAGCCGCCCGCGGCGGAGGCGCCGGCGGCGGGCCGATGCACGCGATCACGATCACGGTCGCGCGCCCGCTCGCCATCGCGCCGCTTCATCTTCACGGTCTCGAGCGTGCGCGGATCGAGCTTGGCCTTGAAGGCGCGGCCGTTCTCGTCGCGGCCGCGCAGCTCGTAGCAGCCGTCGTCGATCTTCAGGCGCTGCACCTTCCAGCCCTGCTGGGCCGCTTTCTGCAGCACCGCTTCGCGCGGCTGCCACTGCTCGATCGGCACGTCGCAGTCGTCGGAGGCCAGGGCCGGCACGGCGGCGACGGCCAGCGCCAGCGGCAGGGCCAGGCGGCGGATCAGCGGGGCGTGGAGGAAAAATCGGGTGGGCAATCGCTTGGTCTCCATGATCGGTTCTCCAGGGTGGGTGGCAAAAATGAAGGCAGGTTCGGAACCGGGTCAGCCTTCGAGCAGGGCAGACGAAGCGGGCTTGCGGCCCCAGCGCTGCGCCCAGGGCAGCATCAGCACGAGCGTGTTGTCGCGCATCACGTAGTGGTGGAAGAGCGCTGCGGCCGCGTGCACGCCGACGAGCGCGTAGCCGAGCGTTGCGATCGCCTCGTGGACTTCCTTCAGGCTGCGGGCGAGTTCCTTGTCGGGCGCAAGCAGCGCCGGCAGCTCCCAGCCGAAGAAGGGGACCGGCGTGCCCTTGGCGCTGAGCGTGAGCCAACCCAGCAGCGGCATCGCGAGGAGGAAGGCGTAGAGCGCGACGTGCATCGCCGTGGCCACGCGCTGCTGCCAGGCCGCCGGGGCCGGCACGATGGCCGGCGCGGGGACGGCCGCGCGCAGCAGGAGGCGCAGCGCGACGAACCCGAAGACGCTGAGGCCGAGCACGAAGTGCCAGTGCTTCATCGCCTCGCGCGCGTCGCTGCCCTTGGGGAAGATGCCCTTGAACTCGATCAGCGCGTAGACGGCGGCCAGCAGCACGAGCGTGGCCCAGTGCGTGGCGATCGAGAGCGGGTGAAAGACGGTTCGAAGATCGTGCCTCGGCGTGTTCATCGCGGGTTCCGGTCCGTTTCTCGGCTCCCCACCGCGGGGAGGCCGTCGAGTTGCCGCGTACTGTGGCCGCGAGGCGCTGAACGGAAGCTGAACGCGACGTTCAGCTCGTGTTCATCTTTCTTGATGAGCAGGGTGCCGAAACGGCGCGTCGTGATCCGAATGCTTCATCTGCGCCGTTCAGTTGCCGTTCATCCGGCTCGCGCTACAAACTCGGCATGAACACGATGCCATTTCTTCCCACGCGCCGCCGGCTGCTGGCCCTCGCGGCCGCGGCCATGACCCTTGGCGGCCCGGCGCGGGCCGACGACGATGACCATGAACTCGCACGCCGTGCGCTGGAGCAGGGGCAGGTGCTGCCGCTTCGCAGCGTGCTCGACCGGCTCGAGCGCGAGATGCCCGGCCAGGTGCTGAAGGTCGAGTTCGAGCGCGACGACGGCCGCTTCGTGTACAAGATCCGCCTGTTGCAGCCCGATGGGCGCCTGGCCAAGCTCAAGGTCGATGCGGTCGACGGGCGCGTGCTCGGCGTCAAGCGCCGGGGGCAAGGGAAGGAGGACGATGCGCATCCTCGTCGTTGAGGACGACGCCACGCTGCGCGCGCAGCTCGCGCAGGCGATCGGCGAGGCCGGGCACACGGTCGAGGCCGCGGCCGACGGGCGCGAAGGGCACTACCTCGGCGAGGTCGAGGACTTCGACCTCGTCGTGCTCGACCTCGGGCTGCCGCTGCTCGACGGCCTCACCGTGCTGCGGCGCTGGCGGGCGGCGGGGCGCAACATGCCGGTGCTGATCCTGACCGCGCGCAGCGCCTGGCAGGAGAAGGTCGCGGGCATCGACGCCGGGGCCGATGACTACCTCGCCAAGCCCTTCCAGATGGAGGAGCTGCTGGCGCGCATCCGCGCGCTGCTGCGCCGGCGCAGCGAGCACGGCAGTGCCGTCTGGCAGTGCGGTGCGATCGAGCTCGACACGCGGGCCGCGCGCGTGCTGCTCGCGGGGCAGCCGCTGGCGCTGACCAGCCACGAGTTCAAGCTGCTGTCGCTGCTGATGCAGCGCAAGGGGGAGGTGCTCTCGCGCACCGAGCTGGCCGAGCACCTCTACGCCTACGACAGCGAGCGCGACTCGAACACGATCGAGGTCTTCGTCGGCCGCCTGCGCAGGAAGCTGCCTGCCGGCAGCATCGAGACCGTGCGCGGCCTGGGCTACCGGCTCGTCGACCCCGCGGCCGGTGACGCGGGCGCATGACGCCGGCCGCGCCGGGCCGCTCGCTGCGGCTGCAGCTGCTCGTCGGCACGCTCGCGTGGGTGCTGCTGGCCGTCGGCCTGGCCGGCTGGGGCCTGCGCGCGCTCTTCGGCGAGCACGTGCGCGAGCAGCTGCGCGCGCAGCTCGTGCAGCAGCTCGATCAGCTGAGCGCGGCGCTCGACTGGGAGCCGGGCAAGGGCGTGACGCTCGAGGCGGCCGCCGGCTTCGATGCGCGCATGTCGCAGCCGCTCTCGGGCCTGTACTGGCAGGTCGACCGCCTGGGTGCCGAACCCAGGGCCGGGCTGCTGCGCTCGCGCTCGCTCTGGGACCAGACGCTCGTGCTGCCGCCGCTGCCCGAGGGCTATCCGGCGCAAGGGCACCGCGTGCTCGTGCTGCCCGACGCGCAGGGCCACGAGCTGATCGCCGTGGCGCGCACGCTGGAACTGCCGGAGGACGAGGCGCCGCCGCTGCGCCTGGTCGTCGCTGCCGACCAGAAGCTGATCGCCGAGCCGATCGGGCGCTTCACGCGGTTGCTGCTGGTCGCGCTGGCCGTGCTCGGCGCCGGCCTGCTGGGCGCCGTCGCGCTGCAGCTGCAGCTCGCGTCGCGGCCGCTGGCGCGCATGCGCCGCAGCCTGGCGGCGGTACGCGGCGGGCAGGCAGCGCGGATCGAAGGGGACTATCCGCTCGAGCTGCAGCCGCTGGTGCAGGAGTTCAACCACGTGCTCGCCGAGAACGCCGAGATGGTGCAGCGCGCGCGCACCCAGGCGGGCAACCTCGCGCATGCGGTGCACACGCCGCTGTCCATCCTCGCCAACGCCGCCGGCAGCGACGACAGCGCACTCGGCGCGCTGGTGCGCGAACAGGTGCAGACCGCGCGCCGCCAGGTCGACTACCACCTCGCGCGCGCCCGCGCCGCGGCTGCGGTGCGGGCCACCGGGCTGCGCACGCCGGTGCTGCCGCCGCTGCAGGCGCTGCTGCGCACGATGGCGCGATTGCACGCGGACCGGGGGCTGAGCTTCGAGCTTGCGCCCAGCGCGCAGGACCTGGCGTTCCGCGGCGAGGAACAGGACCTCTTCGAGCTGCTCGGCAACCTGATCGACAACGCCGGCAAGTGGGCGCGCACCCGGGTCGTCGTCGACGTGCGCAGCGACGAGGGGCAGCTCTCCATCACCGTCGACGACGACGGTCCGGGCATCCCGCCCGAACAGCGCGAGCGCATGTTCGAGCGCGGCGTGCAGCTCGACGAGCGGCGCGCCGGCTCGGGGCTGGGCCTGGACATCGTGCGCACGCTGGCCGAAACCTATGGCGGCAGCGTGCAGGTGGGGCAGGCGCCGCTGGGCGGCGCGCGGCTTTCGCTGCGTCTGCCCATCGCGGAATGATCCGGGATGACACGGGATGACGCCGGATGAAGCGGGGTGAGGCCGGCTGCGGCCGGCTGAGGCTGCGGGGCGCCCGGATCCTCCGCGCTCCTGCGCCCTCGCCGAGCCACGACCTCGCGAGGCGGCGCACAATGCCCCGCCTGAAAGCTCGGCGCCGCGTCGTGGCGTAGGCTTCACGGGCTGCCGCAGCGTGCGGCCCGCCCCAGCACGGCCGAAGAGAGGACCCCCGATGACCACCCCTGCCCATCCGTTCGCTTCCACCCTGCAGAGCTTCTCCACCGCGTCGGGGCAGAGCCTGCGCCTGTATTCGCTGCCCGAGCTCGCCAAGACCTACCCGAACATCAAGCGGCTGCCGGTGTCGATGCGCATCGTGCTCGAGTCGGTGCTGCGCAACTGCGACGGCCACAAGATCACCGCCGAGCACGTCAAGCAGGTCGCCAACTGGGGCGCCAGGGACGCGCGCACCGAGGAGATCCCTTTCGTCGTCTCGCGCGTGCTGCTGCAGGACTTCACCGGCGTGCCGCTGCTCGTCGACCTCGCGGCGATGCGCTCGGCCGCGGCGCGGCTTTCCTGCGACCCCAAGCGCATCGAGCCGCTGGTGCCGGTGGACCTGGTCGTCGACCACTCGATCATGGTCGACGTCTACGGCACGAAGGACGCGCTCGAGCGCAACATGC
>JAIXKN010000054.1:8985-11698 GCA_026932425.1 Burkholderiales bacterium | reverse complement strand
AGACCTCCGAGGGCCTGGCGACGATGCTCACCGAGTTCATCCGCCAGGAGTTCACCCGCAACCTGGCGACCAAGCTGGCGGCGCTGCTGGCATTGCCGGTGCTCAAGCGCTTCAAGGCGCGCGTCGATCCGCGCCGCTACAACGGCGCAGCGCTGCTGGGCCTGCGCGGTCTGGTGTTCAAGAGCCACGGCTCGGCCGACGCGCTGGCCTTCGAGCACGCGCTGCGGCGCGCGTATGATGCCGCGCGGCACCGCTTGCTCGAGCGCGTGCAAGACCGCATCGTGCAGACGATGCCCTCGATTCCTGCTATGGCCGATGGCGCCCTTGCCGCGGCGCCCGTGGACCCGGCCCGACGAGTCGCATGAACGCAAGCTCCGCGAGCTATTCGCGCATCACCGGCACCGGCAGCTACCTGCCTCCGCACCGCGTCGACAACAACGAACTGGCGGCACGGCTGGCGGCCGACGGCATCCAGACCAGCGACGAATGGATCATCGAGCGCACCGGCATCCGGGCGCGCCATTTCGTCGAGCCGGGCGTGCAGACGAGCGAGATCGCGGTGCGCGCGGCGCAGCATGCGCTCGAGGCCGCGGGGCGCAAGCCCGAGGAGATCGACCTCGTCCTGCTCGCGACCTCGACGCCGGACATGGTGTTCCCGTCCACGGCCTGCATCGTGCAGCGCAAGCTGGGCATCCATGGCGGCGCCGCCTTCGACGTGCAGGCCGTGTGCACCGGCTTCGTCTATGCGTTGGCGGTCGCCGACTCGATGATTCGCACCGGCCTGGCGACCCGGGCGCTCGTGATCGGCGCCGAGGTCTTCTCGCGCATCCTGGACTTCAAGGACCGCACGACCTGCGTGCTCTTCGGCGACGGGGCCGGGGCCGTGGTGCTGGAGGCCAGTGACCGCCCCGGCATCCTCGCCAGTGAACTGCATGCCGATGGCCGCCATGTCGACATCCTCTGCGTGCCCGGGCAGGTCGCCGCGGGCGCGGTGACGGGCGATCCCTTCGTGCGCATGGACGGGCAGGCAGTGTTCAAGCTCGCCGTCGGCGTGCTCGACAGCGTCTCGCGTTCGGTGCTGGTCAAGGCCGGCCGCGAGGCGCAGGGCATCGACTGGATGATTCCGCACCAGGCCAACATCCGCATCATGCACAGCGCGGCGCGGCGGCTGGGCGTGCCGCTCGAGCGGCTCGTGGTCACCGTGCACGAGCACGGCAACACCTCGGCGGCCTCGATCCCGCTGGCCCTGGACGAGGGCGTGCGCAGCGGTCGTGTCGGCCCGGGTCAGAGCGTGCTGCTGCAGGGCGTGGGCGGCGGCTTCACCTGGGGCGCGGTGCTGCTGGACTTCTGATCCCGCGGCGTCGCTTCGGACGTCCGATTCGCAGCATCCGTTGCGGCCGATCCAATCCGGCATATCCTCTTACACATGGCAAGTTTTGCATTCGTCTTTCCCGGTCAGGGCTCGCAGAGCGTGGGCATGCTCGACGCCTGGGGCGATCACCCGGCGGTGCGCGAAGTGCTCGCCGAAGCCTCGCAGGCCTTGTCCGAGGACATCGGACGCCTGATCCACGAAGGCCCGAAGGAGGCGCTCGAGCTGACGACGAACACCCAGCCGGTGATGCTGACGGCCGGAATCGCCTGTCATCGCGCGTGGCTGGCCGAAACGGGGCTCGCGCCGACGGTCGTCGCCGGACATTCGCTTGGCGAGTACACGGCGCTGGTCGCAGCCGGCGCGCTGACGCTCTCGCAGGCCCTGCCGCTCGTGCGCCTGCGGGCGCAGGCGATGCAGCGTGCGGTGCCGGTCGGGCAGGGCGCGATGGCGGCGATCCTCGGCCTGGATGCAGCCGACATCAGCCGCATCTGCGCCGAGGTCCAGGAGCGCGTCGGTCAGGTCGTCTCGGCGGCGAACTTCAACGATCCCAAGCAGACGGTGATCTCCGGCGCCAAGGCCGCGGTCGACGCTGCCTGCGAAGCCCTGAAGGCTGCCGGCGCCAAGCGCGCGCTTCCGCTGGCGGTCTCGGCGCCCTTCCACTGCGCGCTGATGAAGCCGGCGGCCGAGGAGCTCAAACCGGTGCTCGAGGCAACAGCTTTTGCCGCGCCGACGATCGACGTGATCAACAACATCGACGTGCAGGCGCCGCGCGAGCCCGAGGCGATCCGCGACGCGCTCTACCGCCAGGCCTTCGGCCCGGTGCGCTGGGTCGAGATCGTGCAGGCGATGCGTGCGCGCGGCGTCGCTGCGATCATCGAGTGCGGGCCGGGCAAGGTGCTCTCGGGCATGGTCAAGCGCATCGAACCCGAGCTGCGCACGACGACCGTGCTCGACCCGGCCTCGCTCGCCCAGGCCAAGGAGTTGCTGGCATGACCGAAGCTTCGACGAGCGCCGCGGCATCGGCCGCGAACCCGGCGACCAAGGGGCAGATCGCGCTGGTCACCGGCGCGTCCCGCGGCATCGGCCGCGCGATCGCGGCAACACTCGCCGCACAGGGCTATCAGGTCGTCGGCACCGCAACGAGCGAGGCCGGCGCTGCGGCCATCACCGCGGCGCTGGCGGCATACCCGGGCTGCGAGGGCATCTGCCTGAACGTCAACGACGCGCCGGCGCTCGACGCGGCGATCGAGGGCATCGTCAAGCGGCGCGGCGCGCTGCACGTGCTGGTCAACAACGCCGGCATCACCCGCGACGGCCTGGCGATGCGCATGCGCGACGAGG
>JAIXKN010000054.1:0-8975 GCA_026932425.1 Burkholderiales bacterium | reverse complement strand
GTCAACAACGCCGGCATCACCCGCGACGGCCTGGCGATGCGCATGCGCGACGAGGACTGGGACGCGGTGCTCGACACGAACCTGAAGGCGGTCTTTCGTGCCTGCCGCAGCGCGATGCGCCCGATGATGAAGCAGCGCTACGGCCGCATCGTCAGCATCACCTCGGTCGTCGGCGCCAGCGGCAACGGCGGCCAGTCCAATTACGCCGCGGCCAAGGCCGGGGTCGCCGGAATGACGCGGGCGCTGGCGCGCGAGCTCGGCAGCCGCAACATCACGGTCAACTGCGTGGCCCCGGGCTTCATCGCCACCGACATGACCGACGCGCTCAGCGAGCAGCAGAAGGGCGCGCTGCTGTCGGCGATCCCGCTCGCTCGCCTGGGCACGCCCGAGGATGTCGCGCACGCGGTGGCCTTCCTCGCCTCGCCGCAGGCGGGCTACATCACCGGCGCCGAGCTGCACGTCAACGGCGGCATGTACATGAGCTGAGCGCCCGGACGCCGGCGCGCGCGGGCGGCTTGGAGAGCCGCGCCGGGCCCGTCGGTAGGTCCGTCGGTAGAATCGCGGGCTGTTTTTCGAACCCCACTCCCGGAGGAGTCATGAGCGACATCGAAGCACGAGTCAAGAAGATCATTGCCGAGCAACTGGGCGTACCCGAGGCCGACGTCACGAACGAGAAGGCCTTCGTCGCCGACCTCGGCGCCGACTCGCTCGATACCGTCGAATTGGTGATGGCGCTGGAGGACGAGTTCGGCATCGAGATCCCCGACGAGGAGGCCGAGAAGATCACCACCGTGCAGCTGGCGATCGACTACGCGGTGGCGCACCAGAAGGCCTGAGCGCCGGGATGATGGGCAAGCGACGCATCGTCGTCACGGGCCTGGGCATCGTCAGCCCCGTGGGCAACACGGTGGGCGGGGCGTGGGCGAACATCGTTGCCGGCCGCTCGGGAGTGGGCCCGGTGACGAAGTACGACGTCTCGACGATGAACTCGCGCATCGCCGGCGAGGTCCGCGATTTCGACGTCGAGAACGTGTTCCCGGCCAAGGAGGCGCGCCACGTCGACACCTTCGTGCACTACGGGATGGCCGCGGCGCTGCAGGCGGTGGCCGACGCCGGGCTGCCGCACGGGGACGCGCTGACCGAGGAGACCGCGTCGCGCATCGGCTGCCTGATCGGCTCGGGCATCGGCGGGCTGCCGATGATCGAGGCCAACTACAAGGAATTCCACGAGCGTGGGGCCCGGCGCATCTCGCCCTTCCTGATCCCGGGTTCGATCATCAACATGGTCTCGGGCCATGTCTCGATCCGGCTCGGCTACACCGGGCCGAACCTGGGCGTGGTCACCGCGTGCACGACCGGCCTGCACGGGATCGGCCTGGCCGCGCGGCTGATCCAGTACGGCGATGCGGACGTGATGGTCGCCGGCGGGACCGATTCGACGATCTCGGCGCTGGGCGTCGGCGGCTTTGCCGCCGCGCGCGCGCTGTCCACCCGCAACGACGACCCGGCAGGCGCCTCGCGGCCCTGGGACCGCGGGCGCGACGGCTTCGTCATCGGCGAAGGCGCCGGGGTGCTGGTGCTCGAGGAGCGCGAGCATGCGCTCGCGCGGGGCGCGAAGGTCTACGCGGAGCTGATCGGCTTTGGCATGAGCGGCGATGCGCACCACATCACCGCGCCCAACGTCGACGGCCCGCGCCGCTCGATGCAGGCGGCGCTGCGCGATGCCGGCATCGGCCCCGACGCGGTCCACTACCTGAACGCCCACGGGACCTCGACGCCGCTGGGCGACATCAACGAGACCAATGCGATCAAGGCCGCGTTCGGCACAGCGGCCAAGGGGGGGCTCGTCGTCAGCTCGACGAAGTCGATGACCGGGCACCTGCTGGGTGGCGCGGGCGGCATCGAGTCGGTGTTCACGGTGCTGGCGCTGCACCACCAGGTCGCGCCGCCGACGATCAATCTCACCGATCCGGATCCCGAGTGCGACCTCGACTACTGCGCCAACGAGGCGCGCAGCATGCGCATCGAGGTCGCGATGAAGAACAACTTCGGCTTCGGCGGCACCAACGGCACGCTGCTGTTCGCGCGCGCCTGATCCGGCATGCGCGCCGCGCCGCCGGTGCAGATGGTCTGCGGCCCCGACCGCCACTGGGCGGCGGCCGCGGCACTGCCGGCGGGCCTGGCCGCCGGGGTGATGCTCTACTGGATCTGCTGGCATGCCGGGTTGCGGCCGCCGCTGGCGCTGGGGGTTGCGGCTGTTGCAGCGTCGGGCGCAGGCGTCTGGGCCTGGCGCTGGACGATGCGCGTGCCGGCCCGCACCCTGGGCTGGGACGGGAGTGTCTGGCGGCTCGATGCCGGGTCGGGCAGCGTAATTTCGAAGCTCGAAGTCGGCGATTGGCGGCTGCTGTACTGGCGGGACGAAGGCGGAGCATGCTGGTTGCCGCTGTCGCTCTCACGCTGCGGCGCGCCGGCGCACCTGGCGCGTGCCGCGCTGCGCGCGCATGGGCTTACGAGCCTGTCTCACCGGGGCGCCGGGCTGGAGCGACATGGCTGATGCCGCCGACACCGACATCCGGCTGGTCGAGCGTGCGCGCCGCGGTGAGACCGCGGCGTTCGAGATGCTGGTGCTCAAGTACCGGCGGCGGATCGAGCGCCTCGTCGGCCGCATGGTGCGGGACCCGGAGCTGGTGCAGGACGTGGCCCAGGAGGCCTTCGTGCGCGCCTGGCGCGCGCTGCCGCAGTTCCGCGGCGAGAGCGCCTTCTACACCTGGCTCTACCGCATCGCGATCAACACCGCGAAAAAGGCGCTGGTCGAGCTCAAGCGCGACCCCCTGGTCTCGGAATCGAACCTCGTGCGTAGCGACGACGGCGACGAAACTTCCCGCGTGGAGAACGAACTAACCGACGGCGAGACCCCGGATGCTCTGCTTGCGAGCAAGGAGATCGCCGCGGCGGTCAATGCGGCGATCGAAGCCTTGTCCGAGGACTTGCGCCAGGCGATCACGCTGCGCGAGATCGAAGGTCTGAGCTACGAAGAGATATCCGAAGTGATGAACTGCCCGATCGGCACCGTGCGCTCCCGGATCTTCCGGGCCCGCGAGGCGATCGCAGCGCGTCTGCGTCCGCTGCTGGACACGCGCGACGGCGAGCGCTGGTGAGTGGCGCTGCCGCCGATCTTCTGCCCAAGAGAACCGTGCGATGAAACCATTGCCAGATGCCGGCCCGCCCGACGCGCCCGGTGAACGCGAACGCCTCTCCGGCCTCGTCGACGGCGAATGTGCGTCCGCCGACCTGGAGGACACCTGCAGCCGATGGGCCCGCGACAAGGAACTGCAGCGCGACTGGCGGATGTATCACCTGATCGGCGACGTGCTGCGCTCGGAGGAACTGGGTGCTGCGGCGACGGGCGACGGTGCCTTCCTGACGGCGCTGCGCCCCCGGCTGGCGGCGCAGCCCACGCCGCTGGCGCCGGCGCCGCTGCCGCGTCGCCGCCGCCCGGCGACGCCGAGCGGCCGGTCGATTTGGCCTCTGATGGTCGCGGGGCTCGCCGGCGTCGTGGTCACCGGCAGTGCCGTATGGATGCTGCGTCCGGGCGTGCAGGGGCCTGTCGCGGACTGGGGCGACACCTTCGTGGCGGTGTCCGGGTTCGGCTCGCCGGGCGACGGGGGCTTCGGCCGGATCGCTGCGATGCCCCTGATGGAGGTGCCCGGCTTGGCCGACGCATGGAATGCGTCCAGCACGTTCGCGTCAACGGGTGTCGCCGCCGCGCCGGTCGCGGGCCACGTGGCGCGTCCGCTCGACCGGCAGATGCTGCGCGATGCGCGGCTCGATGCCTATATCGAAGCCCATCGCGACATGCTGGCGCCGCTGCCGGTGGCGATGCCCGGCGCCGCGCTGCGCGGCGTGGACATTCGCGCAGCGCAGCGGTGACGCGAACGCGAACACGCCCGCAGCGCTGGCTGGCCGGGCTTTGCCTGGTGGCGGGCCTGCTTGCCGGACTGCTGCCGACGGCGAGCCCGGCCGCTGATTCGCTGCCGGGCGCGGCAGCGCCGGCCGACGCGCAAGCCTGGATGCTGCGGATGCGCAACGCGGCCAGCGGCCGCAACTACCAGGGCACGATGACCTTCGCCGCCAGCGACGGGCTGGTCTCGAGTTCACGCGTTGCGCACTTCTGCGTCGGCGATCAGGTCTACGAACGCATCGAGACGCTGGACGGCAGCCCGCGCCAGGTCTATCGGCACAACGAACTCGTGCACACGGTGTGGCCGCAGGCGGGACTCGCCGTCATCGAGCGCCGCACAGCGTCGTCGGCGCTGCCCTCGGCACTGCCTTCTGCACGCTCACCGGTCGAGGTCGATGCGCTGGAGCAGTACGAGCTCTCGCTCGAGGGCGAGGATCGCGTGGCCGGCCGCGAGGCCAGCGTGCTGCTGCTGCTGCCGCGCGACGATTTGCGCTACGCGCAGCGGCTCTGGATCGACCGCCAGAGCGGGCTCATGCTGCGGGCCGACGTGCTCGCGCCGGATCGGTCGGTGCTGGAGTCGGCGGGCTTCTCGAGCATCGAGATCGATGTGCGCGCGCAGCCGCAGTCCGTACTCAAGCCGATGCGTCAGCTCGAGCGGCTGCGCGTGCTGCGGCCCGAGCAGGTCGTGACCCGGCTCGAGAACGAAGGCTGGGTCATCTCCTCGGCACTGCCCGGCTTTCACCTGACCGTGTGCGTGAAGCGGCCGGCCGGTCCTGCCTGGGCCGCACAGGACCGGGTGCCGCGCCCGCCGGGCCTGCAGGCGGTGTTCAGCGACGGGTTGACGCACATCTCGATGTTCATCGAGCCCGACGACGGCACGCGCAAGCTGCAGCCGGTGCGGGCGCGTTTCGGGGCCACGCACTCGCTCTCGGACCGCAAGGGCGAGTTCTGGGTCACGATCATGGGAGACGCGCCGCTGCTCACGCTGCAAAGGCTCTTCGACACGCTCGAACGTCGGCCGTGAGCGGGCTTGTCGCGTTGCAGGATTCATCGGGTGCCGCGCGCCCTGCATGGCAGGGCATCCACCCTCTTCGTTCATCGTTCGCCTTCTCTATCCGCTGGAGCACATTCATGCCCTCTCTGATCGACCTCCGCCCTCCGGCACGTGGCCGGCGCGTGCTGGGCCCGCTGGCCATTGCGCTGGCCGCGCTGGCCGCGCTAACCTGTGGCGCCCTTCCGCAGGCGCATGCCCAGACTCAGGCGGCGCCGCAGACGCCGGCGCAGGCTCTGCCCGACTTCACGGCGCTCGTCGAGCGCGTAGGGCCCTCGGTGGTCAACATCCGCACGCTCGAGCGCGGGCAGGTACATGGCCGGCTCGGCGGGCTCGACCCCAATGTCGAGGAGTTCTTCAAGCGCTTCGGCATCCCGCTGCCCGGACGTCCCGGGCCGCGCGGCGAGGACGACCAACCGCGCCAGCGGGGCGTCGGCTCGGGCTTCATCCTGGACGCCGATGGCTTCATCATGACCAATGCCCATGTCGTCGACGGCGCCGACGAGCTCATGGTCACGCTCACCGACAAGCGCGAGTTCAAGGCGCGCGTGATCGGCGTCGATCGCCGTACCGACATCGCGCTGGTGAAGATCGAGGCGAGCGGGCTGCCGG
This sequence comes from Burkholderiales bacterium, assembly GCA_026932425.1. GTDB lineage: Bacteria > Pseudomonadota > Gammaproteobacteria > Burkholderiales > Burkholderiaceae_C > Rubrivivax. Next base: position 3,351 of record JAIXKN010000054.1, on the reverse strand, counting down.
CAGTGAAGATCGGGGACACCCAGCGCCTCAAGGTCGGCGAGTGGGTGATGGCGATCGGCTCGCCCTTCGGTCTGGACAACACCGTGACCGCGGGCATCGTCAGTGCCAAGGCGCGCGACACCGGTGAGTACGTGCCCTTCATCCAGACCGATGTCGCGATCAATCCGGGCAACTCGGGCGGGCCGCTGATCAACCTGCGCGGCGAGGTCGTTGGCATCAACTCGCAGATCTACAGCCGCTCGGGCGGCTTCATGGGGATCTCGTTCGCGATCCCGATCGACGAGGCGATGCGCGTGGCGGAGCAGCTGCGCAGCAGCGGGCGCGTGATCCGGGGCCGAATCGGCGTGCAGATCGGCCCGGTGACGAAGGAGGTGGCCGAGGCGATCGGGATGGGACGTCCGGCCGGCGCCCTGGTGCAGGCGGTCGAGGAGGGCCAGGCGGCCGAGAAGGCGGGCGTCGAGGCCGGCGACATCATCGTCAAGGTCGACGGCAAGCCGGTCGAGAAATCGAGTGATCTGCCGCGCATGATCGGCAGCATCAAGCCCGGCACGAAGATCGTGCTGCAGGTCTTCCGCCGCGGCAGCACGCGCGACATCAGCCTGCGCGTGGGCGAGTTCGAGGCCGAACGTCCGCTGGCCGGGGCACCGAGCGAAGCGGGTGCGGTGCCCGAGGTCAGGACCGCGCTCGGGCTCACGATCTCGAACCTGGAACCAGCGCAGAAGAAGGAACTTCGCGTGCGCGGCGGCGTACGTGTCGACGCCGTCGACGGGGCCGCCGCCCGTGCCGGCCTGCGCGAGGGCGACGTGATCCTGGCGTTGGGCAGCACCGACATCGTCGACGTGAAGCAGTTCGAGGCCGTCGTCGCCAGGCTCGACAAGTCGCGCAACATCAGCGTGCTCGTGCGTCGTGGCGACGCCGTCAACTACCTCGTGATCCGGCCGGCACCCTGAGCCGGGGGGCATTCGGCCCGGCGGCTTCGACTAGCCGAGCGAGGCGTCGGGTCTTTCCGGATCGCGAAATCGAGGGCTTCGGCGTGTGACGGATGCGATAGTCGCGGATCCGCGCATTGCCGTAGTGAGCACTTGCTCGATATCTGGCTCGAATCCGGATTAGGCCGTTGAAGGTTTAGAATCGCTCCGTTTGCAACGGTCTTTAGCGATTCGCATCAAGCGGTGCATGGATTGCGGTCAAGATGTCCCGCAGCTTCCGTCGCACTGTGGACATCCTGTGGATCAGTTTTTCTGTAGGCAAGCTGCAACGAGCGCAGAGCAAGCACTGGCGCGGCTTCCGGCGGGGTCCTTTTGGCTACAATGAAGCCCCAACAAGCAGTTGCCATACGTTTTGTTGGAAGGCACGTCACCTCTTCGACGTGCCCTTTTTTTTAGCTTCGGCCGGGTGCTTGGCGCTCGCGCATCGCGCCGCGGTGCGAGCCTTCGCCGAAGCGGCTTCGCCGCCCCGACCTCGCGCTTGCGAAGCCTGCGCCCGACTCCATGAAGCACATCCGCAACTTTTCCATCATTGCCCACATCGACCACGGCAAGAGCACGCTGGCCGATCGCATCATCCAGCGCTGCGGGGGCCTGGCCGATCGCGAAATGGAGGCGCAGGTGCTCGACTCGATGGACATCGAGCGCGAGCGCGGGATCACGATCAAGGCGCAGACCGCGGCGCTGCACTACACCGCGCGCGACGGGCAGGTCTACAACCTCAACCTGATCGACACGCCCGGGCACGTCGACTTCTCCTATGAAGTGAGCCGCTCGCTCTCGGCCTGCGAAGGGGCGCTGCTCGTCGTCGACGCCAGCCAGGGCGTCGAGGCGCAGACGGTGGCCAACTGCTACACCGCGCTGGACCTCGGCGTCGAGGTGATCCCGGTCCTCAACAAGATGGACCTGCCGCAGGCGGACCCGGACAATGCGCGCGCCGAGATCGAGGACGTGATCGGCATCGACGCGAGCGACGCGATCCCCTGCTCGGCCAAGACCGGCATGGGCATCGACGAGATCCTCGAGGCCGTCGTCGCGCGCATGCCGCCGCCGCGCGGCAATCCCGATGGGCCGCCGCGCGCGATGATCATCGACGCCTGGTTCGACAACTACGTCGGCGTCGTGATGCTGGTGCGCGTCGTCGACGGGCGCCTGGCCCGGGGAGAGCGCATCCGGCTGATGGCCACCGGGGCGACCTACCCGGCCGAGCAGCTCGGCGTGTTCACGCCCAAGAGCGAGAGCCGCGACGCGCTGCTGGCCGGCGAGGTCGGCTTCGTGATCGCCGGCATCAAGGAGCTGGCGGCGGCCAAGGTCGGCGACACCATCACGCTCGAGAAGAAGCTGCCCAACAACGCCGGGCCGGCTGCCGAGCCGCTGCCGGGCTTCAAGGAGATCCAGCCGCAGGTCTTCGCCGGCCTGTACCCGACCGAGGCCAGCGAATACGACGCGCTGCGCGACGCACTCGAGAAGCTCAAGCTCAACGACAGCTCGCTGCGCTACGAGCCCGAGGTCTCGCAGGCGCTGGGCTTCGGTTTTCGCTGCGGCTTCCTGGGGCTGCTGCACATGGAGATCGTCCAGGAGCGCCTGGAGCGCCAGTACGACCAGGACCTCGTGACCACCGCGCCGAGCGTCGTCTACGAGGTCGAGCTCGTCGACGGCAGCGTGCAGATGGTCGAGAACCCGAGCCGCATGCCCGAGGCCGCACGGATCCGCGAGATCCGCGAGCCGATCGTCACGGTGCAGCTCTACATGCCGCAGGACTGCGTCGGCCCGGTGATGACCCTGGCCAACCAGAAGCGCGGCATCCAGCTCAACATGGCCTATCACGGCAAGCAGGTGCACCTGAGCTACGAGCTGCCGCTGGCCGAGATCGTGCTGGACTTCTTCGACAAGCTGAAGTCGGTCTCGCGCGGTTATGCCTCGATGGACTACGAGTTCAAGGAGTACCGCGCCGCCGACGTCGTCAAGGTCGACATCCTGATCAACGGGGAGCGCGTCGATCCGCTGGCGATGATCGTGCACCGCGCGCAGAGCCAGTCGCGCGGGCGCGCCGTGGCGGCCAAGATGCGCGAGCAGATCCCGCGCCAGATGTACGACGTCGCGATCCAGGCGGCGATCGGGAGCAACATCATCGCGCGCGAGAACATCAAGGCCCTGCGCAAGAACGTGCTGGCAAAATGCTACGGCGGCGACATCACGCGCAAGCGCAAGCTGCTCGAGAAGCAGAAGGCCGGCAAGAAGCGGATGAAGCAGATCGGCACGGTCGAGGTGCCGCAGCAGGCCTTTCTCGCCATCCTGCAGGTCGACGACTAATCGAAGGCGTTCCTTTCCACTGCATGAGCTCACTCACCGCCGCGCTCTACGG
>JAIXKN010000081.1:2142-89136 GCA_026932425.1 Burkholderiales bacterium | reverse complement strand
CGCGCGCCATGAGCCTCGTCTTCCCGCACACCTTCGTCCCCTGGTTCCGCTCGGTGGCGCCCTACATCCACGCGTACCGCGGAAAGACCTTCGTCGTCGGCGTGGCCGGCGAGGCGATCGCCGCAGGCAAGCTCAACGCGCTGGCGCAGGACCTCGCGATCCTGCACGCGATCGGCATCAAGCTCGTGCTGGTGCACGGCTTTCGGCCGCAGCTGAGCGAACAGCTCGCCGCCAAGGGCAAGACCTCGCGTTTCAGCCACGGCATGCGCATCACCGACGCGGTCGCGCTGGACTGCGCGCAGGAGGCCGCCGGCCAGCTGCGTTTCGAGATCGAGGCCGCGTTCAGCCAGGGCTTGCCCAACACGCCGATGGCCAACGCCACCGTGCGCGTGGTCTCGGGCAACTTCCTCACCGCGCGGCCGGTGGGCATCGTCGACGGCGTGGACTTCATGCTCAGCGGCGTCGTGCGCCGCGTCGACGGCGCGGCGATCCGGCGCGCGATCGACATCGGCGCGCTGGTGCTGCTCTCGCCCTTCGGTTTTTCGCCCACCGGCGAGGCCTTCAACCTCTCGATGGAGGACGTGGCCACCGCGACCGCGATCGCGCTGCACGCCGACAAGCTGCTCTTCCTCACCGAAGTGCCCGGAATCCGCGAGCGACCCGAGGACCCACAAAGCGACATCGACACCGAGATCGCGCTGGCCGACGCCCGGCGGCTCGTGGCCGCGATGTCGACGGCACAGGAGCCCAGCGACCCGGCCTTCTACCTCCAGCACTGCGTGGCCGCGTGCGAGGGCGGCGTCGAGCGCTCGCACATCCTGCCCTTCGCGGTCGACGGTGCGCTGCTGATGGAGATCTTCACGCACGACGGCATCGGCACGATGATCGTCGACGAGAAGCTCGAGAGCCTGCGCGAGGCCGGCCACGACGACGTCGCGGCGATCGTCAAGCTGATCGAACCCTTCGAGCGCGACGGCACGCTGGTGCGCCGCGACCGCGCCGAGATCGAGCGCGACATCGAGAACTACACGGTGATCGAGCACGACGGCATCATCTTCGGCTGCGCCGCGCTCTACCCCTACCCCGAGGCGCGCACCGGCGAGATGGCGGCGCTGACGATCTCGCCGGCGGTGCAGAGCCAGGGCGACGGCGAGCGTATCCTCAAGCGCATCGAGCAGCGCGCACGCGCGCTCGGGCTTTCCAGCATCTTCGTGCTGACGACGCGCACGATGCACTGGTTCATCAAGCGCGGCTTCGAGCAGGTCGACCCCGACTGGCTGCCCGAGGCGCGCAAGCGCAAGTACAACTGGGACCGGCGCTCGCAGGTGCTGGTCAAGCGGCTCGGCTGACCCGACCAAGGAGAACGATCATGGCCCGCATGGTGCAGTGTGTGTACCTGAAGAAGGAGGCGCCCGGCCTCAGCTACGCGCCCTACCCCGGCGAACTGGGCAAGCGTATCTACCAGAACATCAGCGCCGAGGCCTTCGAGTTGTGGAAGCGCCACCAGACGATGCTCGTCAACGAAAACCGGCTCAGCCTGGCCGACGCGAGCGCGCGACAGTACCTGGCACAGCAGATGGAGCAGTTCCTCTTCGGCGGACAGGCCGACAAGGTCGCGGGTTATGTTCCCCCACGAGCTTGAGGCGCAAGAGAGCTGATCGCGAGGGGTCCGGCACCGACGAAGCGGGCCCGGCAGCACGGCGACGGCCGCTCGCAGCGTCTCATCTGCGTTTGCGTAATTGCGATTCGTTCTCGTTCTCAGATAAACTCCGGCTGTCTCATCCCGCACCCGGAGTCGTCGTGATCCGCACACCCTTCACCCGCCGCGCCCTGCTCGCCCCGGCCGCCGCTCTGGCCCTGGGCTTGGGCAGCATGCTTTGCGGCCCTGCTGCTGCGCAGGAGAAAGTCCTCAACATCTATTCGGCGCGTCATTACCAGGCCGACGAGGCGCTGTACGAGGATTTCACCAAGGCCACGGGCATACGCATCAACCGCGTCGATACCGACGATGCCGGGGTCGTCAATCGCCTCAAGAGCGAGGGCGCGGCAAGTCCTGCCGACATCGTGCTGCTCGTCGATGCCGCACGGCTGTGGCGGGCCGAGGTCGACGGCCTGTTCCAACCGGTGCGCAGCAAGATTCTCGAGGAGCGCATTCCCGCGCGCCTGCGCGGCAAGGACGACGGCCAGGGTTCCTCCTGGTTCGGGTTTTCGACACGCGCGCGCGTGATCGTCTACGACAAATCGCGCGTGAAGGAGTCGGACGTCGACCAGTACGAGAAACTCGCGCTGCCGGTGAACAAGGGCCTCGTATGCACGCGCTCCGGCTCGCATCCGTACAACCTCTCGCTTTTCGGCTCCATGCTCGAGCACCTCGGGCCCGAGAAGACCGAAGCCTGGCTCAAGGGCGTGGTCGCGAACATGGCACGTCCCCCCAAGGGCGGCGACACCGACCAGATCCGCGCCGTGGCCAGCGGTGAGTGCGGGGTCGCGCTGACCAACAGCTACTACTTCGCGCGTCTGATGCGCTCGAAGAAGCCCGAAGATCGCGAGGTCGTCGAAAAAGTCTCCCTCGTCTTTCCCAATCAGGGCGATCGCGGAACGCATGTCAACGTCGCGGGAGGCGCAGTGGCCCGCCACGCCAAGCATCGGGCCGAGGCGATCCAGTTTCTCGAGTACCTCTCGAGTCCGCAAGCCCAGGAATACTTCGCCAACGGCAACAACGAATGGCCTGCAGTCACCGGCACGACGCTGTCCAACCCGGCATTGAAAGCCCTGGGCAGCTTCAAGAGCGAATTGATCCCGATCTCCGTGGTCGGCATGAATCAGGTGAAGGTCCAGCAGATACTCGATCGCGTGGGTTTCAAGTGAGGATGTGCCGCCGGCGGAACTTCTTTGCTATATTTCGCCGGTCTCAACAAACCCTCCCGGATATTCCATGGCCAATCGCCTGAACGACCTGCTTGCCAAGAGGGCCGAACTCGAAAAGCAGATTCTGGAGATTCAGCGCGAGGAGCGTGCCTCCGCGATTGCACAGGTGAAAGCGCTGATGGCGCAGCACGGGCTCACCGTCGCGGACCTGGGCACGCGCAGCAGCACGCCCGCGCCCAAGACTCGCAGCACGGGCAAGGTGCCCGCCAAGTATCGTGACGCCGCAACCGGGCAGACTTGGTCCGGCCGCGGCCTGCAGCCGAACTGGCTGAAGCAGGCATTGGCCGGCGGCGCCCAGCTGAGCGACTTCCTGATCTGACTCCCCGGTCGCGCGATGCGGTCGCGCTGCACGACGCGCGACGGATCCCTGCCACGCTGGCATGATGCGGCGGTGAACGCTTGCCTCCCGAGCCGCGCGTGAATTCCGTGGACCGCGATTCCTCGCCCGCGGCCTCAGCCAGCAGCGGCTGGCAGCAGAACCCCCTGCTGCACACCGGTGCCGCAACGCTTGCCGTCTTCCTGCTGACCGGCGCGGCGCATCTTGCGATCGGTGCGCATCCAGGGGCTTGCGCCGCGGCCATCGGCGCTGCGATCGGTCTTGCGCTGGCCGTGCACATGCGGGGGCTGCACAGCGTCTCGCTGGCGATGCTGCCGGCGATAGCGCTGGCGCTGCTCATGTTCGGTTGCAGCGGCGCCGCCGCGCTGGGCACGGCGGCGTCCGCAGGCGCGCTGCAGCTTGTCGTCAGCCGTGCACTCGCGCGTGGCGCCTTCGACGCCCGGCTGCATCGTCCGCGCGATGTCGGCCTGCTGTTGGCTGCCGCCGGATTCGTGGCCGTCGTCGTCGGAACAGGCTTTGCACTGCTCCCGGCCCTGCTCCCGCCGCCTCGGCCGGGAACGACGCTGGAGCCGCTTGCGCCGACCACGCTGGTCTGGCTGAGCCTGGCCGGCGTCCTGCTGACGGCACTGCCCGGGTGCCTCCTGCGTCCCGGCGACGCGGGGCTTCCAACCGGTCGACGTCTGGTGACGGCGGCCCTGCTCGCGAGCCTGGTGCTTGGAGCCACCGCGGCGCCGTCGCTCTCGACGTGGCCACAGGCGCGGCTGCTCGCCTGGAGTCTGCCCATCCTCGCCCTGCTGATGCTCTGGGCCATCACCGGCACAGCGCTCGCATCCCTGGTCCTGGCGCTATCCGCGCTCGCGCTCGGGCTGGCCAGCGCCGGGGTCACAAGCGAGCTCCGCGGCCAGGCGCTCGCGCTCGTCCTGGTCTTGCAGGGTCTGCTGCTGATCGTGCACGCGCGCCGCGTGGAGACCATCCGCCGTCAGCGACGCTGGGAATGGGCACTCGACGGCTCGCGCCTGGGTGTGGCCGACTGGCGGCTTCGCGTTCAGGACAGCTACGTCTCGCCAGGCTGGCGCGCGCTGACCGGTTTTGCGGGCAAGCGCTGGACGCCGAAGGATTGGCTCGAATCGGTGCATGCCGACGACCAGACCGCGCTGTGCGCGGCGCTCGACGAGGTCGCGGCCGGAAAGACTGGACGGCAACAGCTCGAGCTCCGCATGTCGCGCGGCGAAGACTGGCACTGGTTCGAGGCCACACTGCTCGTCATCGAACGCGATGCGCAAGGCACGCCGCTGCGGCTTCTGGCCACGCTGCTCGACGTGGACGAGCGTCATCAGGCGCAAGTGCGGCAGCGACTGACCGCCAGCCTCTTCCAGTACCTGCACGAGGGCCTGCTGATCACCGACGCCGAACTGCGCGTGCTCGATGCCAATCCCGCTTGCGCACAGATCCTGGGTTATGCGCGCGAGGAAATGCTCGGCACCGTGCCTTCGCTGCTGCGGCCTACACCTGCCGACCCGCTGGCGCGGCAGCAGCGCGCCGCGATGTGGGCCGGCGTCGCCAATCACGGAACCTGGCGCGGGGACCTGATGGAGCGGCGCCGCGACGGCGAGGTCCGCACGCTGCAGGTCACGATCTCGAGCGTCAGCGGACCTCAGGGCGAGTTGCGCAACCATGTGCTGGTCGTGACCGACATCACCGAGCAGCGCGTGCAGCGCGAGCGGCTCGAGCGGCAGGCCCATTTCGATGAGCTGACGCGTCTGCCCAATCGCGCCCGGCTGACCCAGCTCCTGACCGAAGGCATGCGGGCCGCGGATCGCGAGGGCTTCCTGCTCGTCGTCTGCTACCTCGACCTGGACCGTTTCAAGCCGGTCAACGACCTTTACGGCCACGACGCCGGCGACCGGCTGCTCGTCGAGCTTGCGGGCCGGCTGCGCGGCGCGCTGCGAACACGCGGGACCTGGGCCGACGCGGCCGCGCGCCTGGGCGGCGACGAGTTCGCGCTGCTGCTGCGCGCCGAGTCGATCGAGGAGGCGCGCATGGCGGTCGATCGTGTGCTGCGCGTCGTCGCGATGCCCTACCACAGCATCGATCCGGCGCAGGAACCGGTGCACGTCACCGCCAGCGTCGGTGCCACGGTCTATCCGATCGACCGCAGCGACGCCGACACCCTGCTGCGCCACGCCGACCACGCGATGTTCGGCGCCAAGCAGTCCGGCCGCAACGGCTTCCTTTTCTTCGACGCCGAGTTCCGCCGCCGCACCGAGGAACGTGCGATGTTCATCGGCCGCGTGCAGCAGGCGCTGGACCAGGCCGAACTCGTGCTCCACTACCAGCCCAAGGTCGACATGCGCCAGGGACGCGTGCGCGGCTTCGAGGCGCTGCTGCGCTGGGAGCATCCGCAGCACGGCCTGATCGCGCCGACGCAGTTCCTGCCGATGATCGAGAACACCGGGCTGGTTTCGCACATCGGCGACTGGGTGTTCTCGCAGGCGCTGGAGCACCTCTCGCAGTGGCGGCAAAGCGGGCTGGATATCTCGGTGAGCGTCAACGTCGCGCCCCACCATCTGCAGGAACCGGATTTCGCGCAGCGCCTCTCGGAGCTGCTGGCGCGCCACGAGCGGCCGCTGGCGCCCTACTTCGAGCTCGAGGTGCTCGAGAGTGCCGCCCACGCCGACATCGAGGTGACCTCGGCGTTGCTGGCGCGCTGCCGCGCGATCGGCGTTCGTGTCGCTCTCGACGACTTCGGCACCGGCTACTCGACGCTGACCTACCTCAAGCGGCTGCCCGTCGACGTGCTCAAGATCGACCGCAGCTTCGTGCATCACATGCTCGACGCACCGCAGGACCGCGCGATCGTCGAGGGCGTGATCGGCCTTGCGCGCACCTTCGAATGCGACGTCGTCGCCGAAGGCGTCGAGAGCCCGGCGCAGGCACGCGCGCTGCTGGAGATGGGTTGCGACATCGGCCAGGGCACCGGCATCGCCGCACCGATGCCCGCGGCGCAGGTGGCGGCCTTCGCGCGCGACTACCGCGGCGTGTTCGCGCTGGCGCCCGCCGGCAGCGCCGAACGCAGCGGCGCGCCCGACAGCGGCCCGGGCGACAAGCGGTCCGAAGGCAGCAGCGGCCGCTAGACTGCGCCGCGTGATCCCCACCGGTTTCCTGCAGGACCTGCTCGCGCGCGTCGACATCGTCGAGCTTGTCGGCCGCCACGTCGAGCTCAAGCGCGGCGGCGCCAACTGGATGGGCCTGTGCCCCTTCCACGCCGAGAAGTCGCCAAGCTTCTCGGTCAGTCCGTCCAAGCAGTTCTATTACTGCTTCGGCTGCGGCGCCAGCGGCGACGCGATCCGCTTCCTCACCGAGCACCGGGGCATGAGCTTCGTCGACGCCGTCGAGGAGCTGGCGCAGGAAGTCGGCATGCAGGTGCCCCGGGAGCAGGTCAGCCCCGAGGAACGGCAGCATCGCCAGCGGCTGGCCGAGCGCCGCGTCTCGATCACCGAGGTGCTTGCACGGGCCGCGAGCCACTACCGCCAGGCGCTGCGCAGCGCCCCGTCGGCGATCGCCTACCTGAAGGCGCGTGGCATCTCCGGCGAGACCGCCGCGCGCTTCGGCCTGGGCTACGCGCCGCCGGGCTGGCACGGCCTGGCCGGCGTCTTCGCGCACTACGACGACCCCGTGCTCGAGGAAGCGGGCCTCGTGCGCGCGACGCCTGCCGACGCCGAGGACCCGCCACCGCGCAGCCGCCACGACTGGTTCCGCAACCGGATCGTCTTTCCGATCCGCGCCGTCGGCGGCGAGATCGTCGGCTTCGGCGGACGCGTGCTCGACGACAGCAAGCCCAAGTACCTGAACTCGCCGGAGACCGCGGTCTTCAGCAAGGGCAGCGAGCTCTACGGGCTGCACGAGGCGCGCCAGGCGATCCGCGAGCGCGGTCATGCGCTGGTCGTCGAGGGCTACATGGACGTGGTGATGCTGGCGCAGCAGGGTCTGCCCCACGCCGTCGCCACGCTCGGGACGGCGTGCACCGCGGAGCACATCCAGAAGCTCTTCCGCTTCACCGACACCATCGTCTTTTCCTTCGACGGCGACGCCGCAGGGCGGCGTGCCGCGGCGCGCGCGCTGGAGGCGGCGCTGCCCCATGCGAGCGACCTGCGCCAGGTGCGCTTCTTGTTCCTGCCGCCCGAGCACGACCCCGACAGCTTCGTGCGCGAGCGCGGCGTCGCCGCGTTCGAGGCCGCGATCGCGGAGGCGGTGCCGCTGTCGCGCCAGCTGCTTGCGCAGGCCGCCGCCGATTGCCGGCTCGAGACTGCCGAGGGTCGCGCACGGATGCTGGCGCAGGCGCGTCCGCTGTGGGCGAGCCTTCCGGCGGGCGCGCTGCAGCGCCAGCTGCTGGGCGAGCTGGCGCAGGCCGCCCGCATGGAGGGCGGGGAATTGGCGTCGCTGTGGCAGCTGGACCGTGCATCGGCGGCGCGCCGGGCAGGCCCGGTGGCCGCCGGCGTGCCGCTTTCGCGGCGAAATCCGCACCTGCGTGGCCGGCCGGTCCCCGCAGCCACCTCCGATCTCGCGCTGCGCCTGCTGCTGCGCCATACGCAGTGGTGGGACCGGCTGACCGCCGAGGACCACCAGCTGCTGCACGAACTCGGTGGCGACCATGCCGCGCTCGTCGCCTGGCTCGAGGCCAGGCTGCACGAACACGGCGCCGAGACCTGGGCCATGCTCGAGGAGGCGCTGCGCGAGCACGAGCTGCACGCCGTCGCGGTGCGGATCGCGGATCCGGCCTCGCTGCAGGACGAGCACGAGTTCGCCGACCTCGAACGCGTGCTGCACCGGCTCTGGGAGGCGACACTGAACGCGCAGATCGGCGAGCTCATCGGCAGCGGACGGACCGATCGCGAGCACCTCGAGCGCATCGCCGCGCTGCGGCAGCGGGCCAACGAGCACAAGCGCCTCGGGGTGACGGTGCCGGGCGGCACGGTATAATCCGGCGCCTTTTGCAGCGGCAAGAGTGACAGCAGCACCCCGGGCCCCGACCACCCTCGACAAGGGCATACACAGAGGTCAAATCCCCCCGCAAGGGCTGCGACGACGACGGGTCACGTGAACTTGCCGCCCGATCCCGCATTTCCGTGGTCGCGACGCGACCCGATGCGCGCACGCGTTGACCTTCGCGTGCGCGCTCTGCCGTGCATGAACGCGGCGACGGACCCGGGTCGGTGCCGCCCCCCTCATCGCGAAGGATCCCCATGACAGCCAAGAAGCCCGTCGCCCCGAAGAGCAGCCCGCGCAAGTCCGACGCCGACAAGACAAGCGCCGACAAGGCCGCGGCCGAAAAGCCGACAGCCAGGAAGTCCGCCGCCAGGGCCGCGCCTGCCGAAGTTCCGGCGAAGGAAAAGGCCAAGGACAGCGCCGCGTCGGGCGGCGCGCGGAAGACCGCGGACAAAGGCATCGCCGAGCCTAAGGCAAAGGCAGCCACCAAAGGGGCCGCCAGGACCGACGCCAGTCCCGTCGTGAAGAGCACAGCCAAGGCCGCCGCAAAGTCGGGCACCCAATCGGGCACCCAATCGGGCACCAAATCGGGCGCCAAATCGGGCGCCAAATCGGACACGAAACCGGCTGCGAAGTCCACCGGCAAGGCCGGTGCCGCCAAGTCGTCCGCGGCCGAAGCAAAGGCTGCGGACAAGGGTCGCAAGGCGCTCGAACCGAAGAAGCTCCCGGCCGACGACGAGGACCTGAGCGACATCGAGGCCGACCTCGAAGGCGAGATCGAGGTCGAAGCCGAGGTCGAGGTCGAAGCCGAGGTCGAGGTCGAGGCCGAGGTCGAGGCGGTCGACGAGAAGGAAGCGAAGGCCAAGCCGCTGCGTATGAAGGTCAGCCGTGCCAAGGAGCGTGCGCTGATGCGCGAGTTCGGCCTCGACGAGACCGCACTCACCGAGGAGGAGGTCGCCAAGCGACGTCTGGAGCTCAAGACGCTCATCAAGATGGGCAAGACGCGCGGCTTCCTCACGCACCAGGAGATCAACGACCACCTGCCGGAGAAGCTGGTCAACGAGGAGATCCTCGAGGCCATCGTCTCGATGCTCAATGACATGGGCATCGCCGTCTACGAGCAGGCGCCCGACGCGGCCACGCTGCTGATCAGCGGCAGCAACACCGCCACCGCCACCGACGAGGAGGCCGAGGAGGCCGCCGAGGCCGCGCTGTCCACCGTCGACAGCGAGTTCGGCCGCACCACCGACCCGGTGCGCATGTACATGCGCGAGATGGGCACGGTGGAGCTGCTCACGCGCGAGGGCGAGATCGAGATCGCCAAGCGCATCGAGGGCGGCCTGCAGGCCATGATGCTGGCCATCAGCGCCAGCCCGACGACGATCGCCGAGATCCTCGTCATGGCCGACAAGATCGGCGCCGGCGAGATGCAGATCTCCGACGTCGTCGACGGCTTCGTCAGCGACGACGAGGCCGACGACTACGTCGCCGAGGAGGACTACGACGAGTTCGACGATGACGACGACGACGACGGGGCCGGCGGCTCGCGCGCGCTGACCAAGAAGCTCGAGGAGCTGAAGAACCAGGCACTCGAGAAGTTCGCGCTGCTGGGCAGCCACTTCGAGCGCATGCGCCGCGCCTTCGAGAAGGAGGGCTACAAGTCGCCCACCTACAACAAGGCGCAGCACGCGATCAGCGAAGACCTGATGACGATCCGCTTCACGGTCAAGACGATCGAGCGGCTGTGCAACATCCTGCGCGAGCAGGTCGACAGCCTGCGCCGTTACGAGCGCGAGATCCGCAAGATCGTCGTCGACAAGTGCGGCATGCCGCAGGAGCACTTCGTGCGCACCTTCCCGCCCAACGTGCTCAACCTGAAGTGGGCCGAGAAGGAGATCGCCGCCGGCAAGCCCTACAGCGCGGTGCTCGCGCGCAACCTGCCCGCGGTGCAGGAGCTGCAGCAGAAGCTGATCGACCTGCAGGCCAAGGCCGTCGTGCCGCTCGAGGACCTCAAGGAGATCAACCGCCGCATGAACGAGGGCGAGAAGGCCAGCCGCGATGCGAAGAAGGAGATGATCGAGGCCAACCTGCGCCTGGTGATCTCGATCGCCAAGAAATACACCAACCGCGGCCTGCAGTTCCTCGACCTGATCCAGGAAGGCAACATCGGCCTCATGAAGGCGGTCGACAAGTTCGAATACCGCCGCGGCTACAAGTTCTCGACCTATGCCACCTGGTGGATCCGCCAGGCGATCACGCGCTCGATCGCCGACCAGGCACGCACGATCCGCATCCCGGTGCACATGATCGAGACGATCAACAAGATGAACCGCATCTCGCGCCAGCACCTGCAGGAGTTCGGCTACGAGCCCGACGCGCCGACGCTGGCCGAGAAGATGGAGATCCCCGAGGACAAGATCCGCAAGATCATGAAGATCGCCAAGGAGCCGATCTCGATGGAGACGCCCATCGGCGACGACGACGACAGCCACCTCGGCGACTTCATCGAGGACACGAACAACGTCGCCCCGGTGGACGCGGCGATGCAGGCGGGCCTGCGCGACGTGGTGAAGGACATCCTCGACAGCCTGACCCCGCGCGAGGCCAAGGTGCTGCGCATGCGATTCGGCATCGAGATGAGCACCGACCACACGCTCGAGGAAGTCGGCAAGCAGTTCGACGTCACGCGCGAGCGCATCCGCCAGATCGAGGCCAAGGCGATCCGAAAGCTCAAGCACCCGAGCCGCAGCGACAAGCTGAGGACCTACCTCGACAACCTGTGAGGCATGATCGGATGCGACGCCTCGAGCGGATCGTGGCGGCTGGGCCGGGCGGCGATAGACTTTGACGCGCATGACCCAGATCGCCGAACGGACCGTCCTCTTTGCCGACCTGCGCGGCAGCACCTCGCTGTTCGAGACTCTGGGCAACGCGGAGGCCACCTCGGTCGTCACGCATTGCATCAATGCGCTGGCGGGCCCGGTGAGCGAGCGCGGCGGCCACGTCGTCAAGACGCTCGGCGACGGCCTGATGGCGGTGTTCAACGAGTCCACGGGTGCGGTGCAGGCGTCGATCACGATGCACGAGCTGCTTGACGGCATCGTGCAGAAGGGCCGTGAACGCGGCGCCTCGTCGGGCCTGCGCGCGCTGCGCCTGCAGGTCGGCGTGGCGCGCGGCGAGGTCGTCGAGATGGGCGGCGACTGCTTCGGCGACGCGGTCAACGTCGCTGCGCGGCTGCTCGATCACGCCGGCGACAACGAGACCCTGGTCACCGCCGAGGTGCTGGCCGGTCTGCCTGCGCCGATGAAGGCGCGCTTCAGGAGCCTCGACCAATTGACGCTGCGCGGTCGCGCCGAACCGGTCCACGTGCACGTGCTCGGACGACGTCGTGGCGGCGACGCCGCGATCACGCAGTTCGGCGAGGTGCCCGTGACCGGCGAACCCGAGGGTCTGCGCCTGGAGTGGAACGGGCGCAGTCGCGTCTTCTCCGCGCGCGAGCTCCCCGCGGTGCTCGGCCGCGGACCGCAGGCGGCGTTTCGCATCGACGATTCGCGCGTTTCGCGTTCGCACGCACGCATCGACTGGTACGGCGGCAGCTTCCAGCTCACCGACCTCTCGTTCAACGGCACCTACGTGCGCTTTGCCGACGGCGAGATCGTCAGCCTGCGCCGCGGCAGTTGCACGCTGCACGGCAACGGCAGCGTGGGCCTGGGCGCGTCGCCGGGCAACGAAGCCTGCGATGCCTGCCTGCGCTTCGAGGTCGTGCACGTCGGCGGCCCCTTGCCACTGGACGATCCGGACACGGTCTCCGGCGGCCCCCTGCTGTCCTGAAACCCGATGCGCTTCCGCCCGGAGCCGACGGGGGGCGGCGGCGAGCCAGGACGGCTCGCAGTGCTGCTCGTCAACCTGGGCACGCCCGATCGGGCGACACCGTCGGCGCTGCGCCGCTACCTGGCGGAGTTCCTCTCCGATCCGCGCGTGGTCGAGATTCCGCGCGCGGTCTGGCTCCCGATCCTGCACGGCGTGGTCCTGCGCGTGCGCCCAGCGAAGTCGGCGGCGAAGTACCGCTCGATCTGGATGGCCGAGGGCTCGCCTCTGGCGGTGTGGACGGCACGCCAGGCCGACGCGCTGCAGCAGGCGCTCGACTCGGGAGCGCAGCGGCTCCTGGTGCGGCACGCGATGCGCTACGGGCGGCCGTCGATCTCGGCCGTCCTCGACGCGCTGCGCGGCGAGGGTGCCACGCGCATCCTGATCCTGCCGCTCTACCCCCAGTACGCCGCGGCGACGACCGGCAGCGTCGCCGACGCAGTGCATCGCTGGGCGCTGGGCGCCCGGCGCGTGCCCGGGCTGCGGCTCGTCGACGACTACCACGACGACGCCGGCTACATCGACGCGCTGGCAGGCTCGGTGCGGCGTCACTGGCAGCGCGTGGAACCAGGCGAACGCCTGGTGCTGAGCTTTCACGGCCTGCCCGAGCGCAGCCGCGCGCTCGGCGATCCCTATCACGAGCAATGTCGGCGCAGCGCGGCGCTGCTGCGCGAGCGCCTGTCGCTGCCGCCCGAGCGCGTGCTCGTCACCTTCCAGAGCCGCTTCGGCAAGGCCAAGTGGATCGAACCCTATACCGAGCCGACCGTGCGTGCGCTCGCGGCCCAGGGCGTGCGGCGCATCGACCTGATGTGCCCCGGATTTGCCGCCGACTGCCTGGAGACGCTCGAGGAGATCGACCAGGAGGTCCGTAGCGCCTTCCTCGCTGCCGGTGGCGGCGAGTTCCGCTACATCCCCTGCCTGAACGCCGACGCGGCGTGGATCGAGGCCTTGCGTGCACTTGCCGAGCGCCAGTTGCAGGGCTGGGGCAGCGCGCGTGCAGCCGTCGAGACCACGGCCGCAACGATGCCCGGCAAGGCTGGATCCTGATGCCGGACCCGGCCCGCGGCGAACGCATGCGCCTGGACAAGTGGCTCTGGGCGGCACGCTTCTACAAGACGCGCTCGCTTGCGGCCGAGGAGATCACGCGCGGGCGGGTCAGCGTCAACGATCAGCCCGCCAAGGCTGCGCGCGAACTGCACCCCGGCGACAGGGTGACGTTGCGCCAGGGGGCGCTGATCCGGCAGGTCCTGGTGCTGGGCCTCAGCCAGACCCGGGGGCCGGCCCCGGTGGCGCAGAGCCTCTACCAGGAGACCCCAGAGAGCGTCGCGGCACGCGAAGCCGCCGCCGCGGCGCGGCGGGCGGGGGTGGAGCCCGCAGACAGCCGGCAGCAAGGCCGTCCGACCAAACGCGACCGGCGCCAGCTCGCGCAGTGGAACCGCTGGAGCGCGAGCATCGACGACACCGGCTAGCGGCGTGGTGGCCACGTACAGGCGCGACCGCGCTTTCGGCCCCCGCACGATCGAGGGGAAACCCTTTGCCGCTGTGCTCTTGAACCCCGGCGGGTGGCCCTCATGTAAGCGGGCGTACCGCCACATCCTGCGACATGACCAAAGACCAAGCACCCCAGCCGCAGACCGAACCGGCCGATGCCGCGGCAACCCCCGCTGCCGCCCTCACCCCCGAAGACCTGCTCACCGAGCTGCAGGCCAAAAACCTGGAGATCACCGACGCTTTCCTGCGCGCGCGCGCCGAGGTGGAAAACGTGCGACGGCGCAGCGAGGAGGAACTCGCCAAGGCGCGCAAGTTCGCGATCGAGGGCTTTGCCGAGAGCCTGCTGCCGGTGCTGGACAGCCTGCAGGCCGCGGCCGCGATCGAGAACGCCAGCGTCGAGCAGATGAGCCAGGGCGTCAGGCTCACGCTCGAGCAGTTGCTGCAGGTGCTCGAGCGCAACAAGGTCGTGCAGATCGCGCCGGGCGTGGGCTCGCGTTTCGACCCGCACCAGCATCAGGCGATCAGCGTCGTGCCTTCGGAGCAGGAAGCCAACACCATCGTCTCGCTACTGCAGACAGGCTATTCGATCGCCGAGCGCATCCTGCGTCCGGCGCTGGTCACCGTCGCGGCGCCCAAGTGAACACAAGGCCATGACAGCGCCGGGCCGCCGGCCTTGAAAAGCGGCGCGCTGATCCACAACTCGAAGGCAACCGGATTCCCGTTTCAGGAGCAACCAACATGGGCAAGATCATCGGCATCGACCTGGGGACCACGAACTCGTGCGTCTCGGTGATGGAGGGCAACAGCACGCGCGTGATCGAGAACAGCGAGGGTGCGCGCACAACGCCCTCGATCGTCGCCTACCAGGACGACGGCGAGATCCTCGTGGGCGCCAGCGCCAAGCGCCAGGCGGTCACGAACCCGAAGAACACGATCTACGCCGCCAAGCGGCTGATCGGCCGCAAGTTCAGCGAGAAGGAAGTGCAGAAGGACATCGACCTGATGCCCTTCAAGATCGTCGCGGCCGACAACGGCGACGCCTGGGTCGAGGTGCGCGGCAAGAAGCTCGCGCCGCCGCAGATCAGCGCCGAGGTGCTGCGCAAGATGAAGAAGACCGCCGAGGACTACCTCGGCGAGGAAGTGACCGAGGCCGTGATCACGGTGCCGGCCTACTTCAACGACAGCCAGCGCCAGGCGACCAAGGACGCCGGCCGCATCGCGGGCCTTGACGTCAAGCGGATCATCAACGAGCCGACCGCCGCGGCGCTGGCCTTCGGCCTGGACAAGCACGGCAAGGGCGACCGCAAGATCGCCGTCTTCGACCTGGGCGGCGGCACCTTCGACATCTCGATCATCGAGATCGCCGACGTCGACGGCGAGAAGCAGTTCGAAGTGCTCTCGACCAACGGCGACACCTTCCTCGGCGGCGAGGACTTCGACCAGCGCATCATCGACTACATCGTCACCGAGTTCAAGAAGGAACAAGGCGTCGACCTGACCAAGGACGTGCTCGCGCTGCAGCGCCTGAAGGAGGCGGCGGAGAAGGCCAAGATCGAGCTCTCCACCAGCACGCAGACCGACGTCAACCTGCCCTACATCACGGCCGACGCGTCGGGCCCGAAGCACCTGAACATCAAGCTCACGCGCGCCAAGCTCGAGGCCCTGGTCGAGGACTTGGTCGAGCGCACGATCGAGCCCTGCCGCATCGCGATCAAGGACGCGGGCATCAAGGCCGGCGACATCGACGACGTGATCCTGGTGGGCGGCCAGACGCGCATGCCCAAGGTGCAGGAGAAGGTCAAGGAGTTCTTCGGCAAGGATCCGCGCAAGGACGTGAACCCGGACGAGGCCGTCGCGGTGGGCGCGGCCGTGCAGGGCCAGGTGCTGGGCGGCGAACGCAAGGACGTGCTGCTGCTGGACGTGACGCCGCTGTCGCTGGGCATCGAGACCCTGGGCGGCGTGATGACCAAGATGATCCAGAAGAACACGACGATCCCGACCAAGTTCAGCCAGGTCTTCAGCACGGCCGACGACAACCAGCCGGCGGTGACGATCAAGGTCTTCCAGGGCGAGCGCGAGATGGCCGCGGGCAACAAGAGCCTGGGCGAGTTCAACCTCGAGGGCATCCCGCCGGCGCCGCGCGGCCTGCCGCAGATCGAGGTCACCTTCGACATCGACGCCAACGGCATCCTGCACGTCAGCGCCAAGGACAAGGGCACCGGCAAGGAGAACAAGATCACCATCAAGGCGAACTCGGGCCTCTCCGAAGCCGAGATCGAGAAGATGGTGAAGGACGCCGAGGCCAACGCCGCCGAGGACCACAAGAAGGTCGAGCTGGTGCAGGCGCGCAACCAGGCCGACGCGATGGTGCACTCGGTGAAGAAGAGCCTGGCCGAGCATGGCGACAAGCTCGACGCCGCCGAGAAGGAGAAGATCGAGGCTGCGCTCAGGGACGCCGAGGAGGCGATCAAGGGCGACGACAAGGCGGCGATCGAGGCCCGGACCGAGGCGCTGATGAGCGCGAGCCAGAAGCTCGGCGAGAAGATGTACGCCGAGCAGGCCGCTGCCGCAGGCGCAACCGGCGCCGGCGGCAGCGCCGAAGGTGCTGCGGGTGGGCCGGGAGGCGGCGGGTCCAGGCCGGCCGATGACGACGTCGTCGACGCGGAGTTCAAGGAAGTCAAGAAGTGACGCCGCAGGCAGCCCCGGTCGGGGCTGCCGACCTTTCTCGCCGCGTTCGGGGCGACAGGCGCTGCCTGGGGCCCGACGCGGCGGCTTCGTTTGGATGACAGCGAGCGATCATGGCAAAGCGCGACTACTACGACGTCCTCGGCGTTGCGAAGAACGCCTCCGACGACGACATCAAGAAGGCCTACCGCAAGCTGGCCATGAAGTACCACCCGGACCGCAACCAGGGTGACGAGGCGAAGAAGGCCGAGGAGAAGTTCAAGGAGGTCAAGGAGGCCTACGAGATCCTTTCCGAGCCGCAGAAGCGGGCCGCCTACGACCAGTACGGCCACGCCGGCGTGGACCCGAGCATGGGTCGCGGGCCGGGGCCCGAAGGCTTCGGCGGATTCGCCGAAGCCTTCGGCGACATCTTCGGCGACATCTTCGGCGGTGGACGTCGCAGCGGCGGCCAGCAGATCTACCGCGGTGCCGATCTCAGCTATGCGATGGAGATCACGCTGGAGGAGGCGGCCGGCGGCAAGGATGCACAGATCCGCATCCCGAGCTGGGACAACTGCGAGACCTGCAAGGGCAGCGGCGCCAAGCCCGGCACCAGCGCCAAGACCTGCCCGAGCTGCAACGGCAGTGGCGCCGTGCACCTGCGCCAGGGCTTCTTCAGCATCCAGCAGACCTGCCCGCACTGCCGCGGGAGCGGCAAGATCATCCCCGAGCCCTGCGCCAGCTGCAACGGCGCGGGCAAGATCAAGCGCCAGAAGACGCTCGAGGTGAAGATCCCCGCCGGCATCAACGAGGGCATGCGCATCCGCTCGGCGGGCAATGGGGAGCCGGGCACGAATGGGGGCCCCCCGGGCGACCTCTACATCGAGATCCGCATCAAGCCGCACGAGGTCTTCGAGCGCGACGGCGACGACCTGCACTGCTCGGTGC
The DNA here is from genome assembly GCA_026932425.1 of Burkholderiales bacterium. Classification (GTDB taxonomy): domain Bacteria; phylum Pseudomonadota; class Gammaproteobacteria; order Burkholderiales; family Burkholderiaceae_C; genus Rubrivivax. The sequence goes on along the minus strand of JAIXKN010000081.1, from coordinate 71,915 downwards.
CGGTCGGCCTGACGACCGCCGCACTCGGCGGCTCGATCGAGGTGCCCACGCTGGCCGGCAAGGCCGAGATCGACCTGCCCGAAGGCACGCAGCACGGCAAGACCTTCCGCCTGCGCGGCAAGGGCATCAAGGGCATCCGCTCGAGCTACCCGGGCGACCTCTATTGCCACGTCAGCGTCGAGACTCCGGTCAAGCTCACGGAACACCAGCGCAAGCTGCTGCGCGAGCTGGACGAGTCTTTCCGCAAGGGCGGCGACAAGCATTCGCCCAACGCCAAGAGCTGGACCGACCGCGTCAAGGACCTCTTCAAGTAGGCGGGAAGAGCTCGGCCTGCACCGGTTCGGCCCGCAGCCCTTGCTTCGACAACCCCGACAGCCCCGAACGCCGGAACTGCGAGAGGTCGAGCTCGAAGCGTCTTCGCGACAAGCCGAGCCGGGCGCAGCGCTTGTCCAGGCGCTGTCGCAACAGCTGCGCCCACACGCCCTGCCCCGTCATCCGCGTGCCGAAGGCCGGATCGTTGTCGCGCCCGCCGCGCATCTCGCGCACGCGCGCCATGATGCGCGCCGCGCGCTCGGGAACGTGGCGCTGCAACCAATCCCGAAAGAGCGGGCTGACCTCCCAGGGCAGCCGCAGCACGGTGGCAAAGGCGGCACGCGCGCCGGCCTCGCGTGCGGCGTCGAGGATGCGCTCGAGCTCCGGCTCGTTGAGGAAGAGGATCAGCGGCGCCACGTGGACGCCGACCGGCACACCCGCCTCGGCCAGCCGGCTCACCGCCTGCAAGCGCCGTGACGGCGACGACGCCCGCGGTTCGAGCGCACGGGCAAGGGCCGGATCCAGCGTCGTGATCGAGACGTAGACCGCTGCGAGGCGCTCTGCCGCCATCGACGCGATCAGGTCGATGTCGCGCACCACGCCCGCGGATTTGGTGACGATCGAGAACGCGTGCCGGTGCTCGGTCAGCACCTCGATCACGGCACGTGTGATCCGCAGGCGTCGCTCGATCGGCTGGTAAGCGTCGGTCGCCGATCCGATGTTGAGCAGCCGCGGCGTGTAGCCTGGGCTTGTCAGCGTCGCGCGCAGCCGCTCGGCCGCGTTGCGCTTGGCGACGATCCGGGTCTCGAAGTCCAGCCCCGGCGACAGCCCGAGCCAGCCGTGCGTCGGGCGGGCATAGCAATAGACGCAGCCATGCTCGCAGCCGCGATACGGGTTGATCGAGTGATCGAACCCGATGTCCGGCGAGTCGTTGAACGTGACGATGCGGCGCGCCTGCTCGTCGATGACCTGTGTGCGCAGCAGCGGCGCCTCGTCCGAGACCGCGTCTTCCGGCGCGAGCAGCCCGGGCGTTCCCCAGCCGTCGTCCACGGGCTCGCGGCGCAAGGACTCGAAGCGGGACTGCAGCCGCCAGTCGGTCCCGCGGCCCTTGGTACCGCGAACGACGAGGCGGTCACCGTCCGCGAAACCCGCGGACTCAGGCTTGCCGCGAGGCGAGTACCCGGATTGCCCGCGATCCGAGCACGCATCGATGCCCGAATCGGATCGGCGCCTTGTCGTATGCAGAGCTGCATCATGCATACTGTATATTTATACAGTTACTCTGATGCGTCAAGATGTTGCCGCCGGCGCGGCCGAGCGCCCGCCAACGCGCGGAATTCAGCCGCCGTCGAAACTACCCGGCGCGAGGTTGTCGAAACGAGTGAGCGGCTTCTGGAAGCTCAGCTTGATTGTCCCCACCGGGCCGTTGCGCTGCTTGCCGATCACGATCTCGGCGACACCGGGCTCCTTCGAGTCCTTGTTGTAGTAGTCGTCGCGGTAGATGAAGATGATCACGTCGGCGTCCTGCTCGATCGCACCGGACTCGCGAAGATCGCTCATCATCGGGCGCTTGTCGTTGCGCGACTCGACCGAGCGGTTGAGCTGCGAAAGCGCGATCACCGGGCACTGCAGTTCCTTGGCCAGCGCCTTGAGCCCGCGGCTGATCTCGCCGATCTCGGTGGCGCGGTTTTCGTCGCTGCCGCTGCCCGAGCCGCTCATCAGCTGCAGGTAGTCGACGACGATCAGGCCCAGCGTCCCGAACTGTCGCGCCATGCGCCGCGCCCGCGCGCGCAGCTCGGCCGACGTCAGCGCGGGCGTCTCGTCGATGAAGAGCTGCACGTTGCGCAAGCGGTCGACCGCGGTTGCCAGGCGCTCCCAGTCCTCGCTGCTCAGCCGCCCGGTGCGCAGGCCCGACTGGTCGATGCGGCCGAGCGAACCCACCATCCGCAGCGCCAGCTGCGCGGCACCCATCTCCATCGAGAAGACCAGCACCGGCAGGCCCTCCTGGACCGCGACGTGCTCGGCGATGTTGAGCGCAAACGCGGTCTTGCCCATCGAAGGGCGCGCCGCGAGCACGATCAGGTCGCCCTTCTGCAGCCCGGCGGTCATGCGGTCGAGGTCGTAGAAGCCGGTGCGCACGCCGGTGACCTCTTCGGCGCCGTTGTCGTGCAGTTCGTTGACCCGATCCAGCAGCGCGACGACGAGCTGGTCCATGCCGAACATGCCCTGGCGCTGGCGCGAGCCTTCCTCGCCGATCTTGAAGATCCGCCCCTCGGCCTCGTCGAGGATCTGCGTCACCGCCCGCCCCTGCGGATTGAAGGCCGAAGTCGCGATCTCGTCGCTCGCGGCGATCAGCTTGCGCAGGATCGCGCGCTCGCGCACGATCTCCGCATAACGGCGCAGGTTCGCGGCACTGGGCACGCTCTGCGCGAGCGCGTTCAGGTAGGCCAGGCCTCCGCAGTCATCGGCCTTGCTCAGCGCCTGCAGCTGCTCGAAGACCGTGATCACGTCGGCCGGCTTGCCCGCGTTCACGAGCGCGGCGATCGCGGCGAAGATCTGCTTGTGTTCGTAACGATAGAAGTCACTCTCGCCGAGCAGGTCGGCGGCGCGATCCCAGGCCAGGTTGTCGAGCAGCAGACCGCCGAGCACGCTCTGCTCGGCCTCGACCGAATGCGGCGGAACGCGCAGGCGGGCGACCTCCTCGTCGCGGATCGGGGTCGAAGGTTCGCGGGGTTCGTGCAGCGTCGTCATCCTTTAATCATGCCCCAGCGCAGGGGCCATCCCTGTGGACAAGGCTGTGCAGAAGGCGGGGTCGCTCCTGGGGACAGACGGACAAGGCGGTCCCGGAAGCGACAAGGGGCCGGCAAAGCCGGCCCCTGGGTGGTGCGTAGTGGTGCGTGGTGGTCTGGCGGCGGTTCGTCAGCGCCAACCCTACTCGGCCTGCGGCACCACCTGGACGTTGATGTCGGCAACGACGTCGGTGTGCGCGGCGACCTGCACCGGGTACTCGCCCACCGCCTTCAGCGGACCGTGCGGCATGCGCACCTGCGCCTTGGCGATCTCCATTCCCATCGCCGCGAGCGCCGCCGCGATGTCGGCATTGGTCACCGAGCCGAACAGGCGGCCGTCGACACCGGCCTTCTGCGCGATGCGCACCGTCTGGCCTTCGAGCCTGGCCGCAAGCGCCTGCGCAGCCGCGAGCTTGGCGGCAGCCGCCTTCTCGAGCTCGGCACGCCGGGTCTCGAATTCCTTGATCGCTGCTTCGGTCGCGCGGCGCGCGAGCTTCTGCGGGATCAGGAAGTTGCGCGCGAAGCCGTCTTTCACCTTGACGATGTCGCCAAGGTCTCCGAGCTTGCCGACCTTCTCCAGAAGAATCACTTGCATGTCGTGCCTCCGCTCAGACCTTGTGTTGATCGGAGTACGGCAGCAGCGCCAGGTAGCGCGCGCGCTTGATCGCCGTGGTGAGCTGGCGCTGGTAGAAGGCGCGCGTGCCGGTCAGGCGCGCCGGCGTGATCTTGCCGTTCTCGCCGATGAAGTCGCGCAGCACGTCGATCTCCTTGTAGTCGATCTGCTCGACGTTGGCGACCGTGAAGCGGCAGAAGCGCTTGCGCCGGAACAGCAGCGACTGCGAGCTGCGACGGGGGCGCTTGTCCTTGGAACCACGTCCTTTACCGCGGGGTGGGGCCATGAGAAATCTCCTTGAAACTTGAAACCGAATCCGAATCCGAATCCGAATTGATAGGCATAGGCGCAGGTCCGTTGCGCTCGACCTGCGTGATGTGCATCAGCAATCCACGTCCGTTGCGCGCCGCGGCCAGGAAACCGGCAAAGACCGCCGACTCGCCGAGTGCCATCGCCGACAGCCCCCGGGTCACTTCGCCGATGGCCACCGCGCGCAGCTGCATCGAGACCCTGCGCGGGACGCCATCCTCGGTGAGCTCCGACTCGTGGCGCAGGCCGAGGTCCAGGGCCGGCAGCCCGGCAGGCGTGTAGCGCATCGGACCCCGCTCGACCAGCTGTGCGCTCAGCAGCAGCCGGTTCATCGTTCGAGCAGGTCTGCCGCGCGGCGACGCCCGGCGCGAACGCAGGTCAGCTCGCGGCCTCCTGGCGCTCCTTGCGCGCCTCCTCACGCTCGACCGCCTTCATCATCGGCGAGGGCGTGGTGACCGCCTTCTCCATCTTGACGGTCAGGTGGCGCAGCACCGCGTCGTTGAAGCGAAAGCCCGTCTCGAGCTCGTCCAGCGTCTCCTTGCTGCACTCGATGTTCAGGCACAGGTAGTGCGCCTTGGCCAGCTTCTGGATCATGTAGGCCAGCTGGCGGCGACCCCAGTCCTCGACCCGGTGAACCTTGCCGCCGGCTCCGGTGACCAGGCCCTTGTAGCGTTCCAGCATGCCTGGAACCTGTTCGCTCTGATCCGGATGGATCAGGAGAACGATCTCGTAGTGACGCATGAATACTCCTCGTGGATTCCTGTGGCAGGAAGCCGCCCCGCAGGCGTCGATCTCGGCGGGTGCGGCAAGGGAAAAGCCGATAATTATATACGACGCCCGCACGCCCCTCTGTGTCGAGCGTGCGTGCCCGGCTCGTCGCGCGCCCCTCAGCGCTGCGCGGCCAGGCGCAGCCAGGTCTCGATCACGGTGTCGGGGTTCAGCGAGATCGAGACGATGCCCTCGGCGGCGAGCCAGTCGGCGAAGTCCGGGTGGTCGCTCGGCCCCTGGCCGCAGATGCCCACGTACTTGCCGGTGGCGCGGCAAGCGGTGATCGCGCGGCTGATCAAGGCCTTGACCGCAGGGTCGCGCTCGTCGAAGTCCTCGGCCAGCGCCTCGAGGCCGCTGTCGCGGTCCAGGCCCAGCGTGAGCTGCGTCAGGTCGTTGGAGCCGATCGACATGCCGTCGAAGTGCTGCAGGAACTGCTCGGCGAGGATCGCATTGCTCGGCACCTCGCACATCATGATCAGCCTGAGGTCGTCGACGCCACGCCGCAGGCCGCGCTCGGCGAGCAGCTGCACGACCTGCTCGGCCTGGCGCACGGTGCGCACGAAGGGAACCATGATCTCGACGTTGGTGAGCCCCATGTCGCTGCGCACCCGCTTCAGGGCCTCGCACTCCATCGCGAAGGCGTCGCTGAAGTCGCCGCTGATGTAGCGGCTGGCGCCGCGGAAGCCCAGCATCGGGTTCTCCTCGTCGGGCTCGTAGCGCGTGCCGCCGATCAGCTTGCGGTACTCGTTGCTCTTGAAGTCCGACAGGCGCACGATCACCGGGCGCGGCCAGAAGGCCGCGGCGATCGTCGCCACCCCTTCGGCAAGCTTGTCCACGTAGAAGGCGCGCGGGCTTGCGTGGCCGCGCGCCACCGACTCGACCGCCTTCTTCAGTTCGGCGTCGATGTTCGGATAGTCGAGCACCGCCTTGGGGTGCACGCCGATCGCGTTGTTGATGATGAACTCGAGCCGCGCAAGCCCGACGCCGGCGCTGGGCATCTGCGCGAACTCGAAGGCCAGCTGCGGGTTGCCGACGTTCATCATGATCTTGATCGGGCAGTACGGCATCTCGCCGCGCTGCACCTGGGCGACCTCGGTCTCGAGCAGGCCGTCGAAGATGTAGCCGGTGTCGCCCTCGGAACAGGCGACGGTGACCAGCGAGCCCTCCGGGATGCGCTCGGTGGCGTCCCCGCAGCCGACGACCGCGGGGATGCCGAGCTCGCGCGCGATGATCGCCGCGTGGCAGGTGCGGCCGCCGCGGTTCGTGACGATCGCCGCAGCGCGCTTCATCACCGGCTCCCAGTTCGGGTCGGTCATGTCGGTCACCAGCACGTCGCCGGGCTGCACGCGCTCGATTTCGGCAACCGTGCGCACCAGGCGGGCGCGCCCGGTGCCGATCTTCTGCCCGATCGCGCGCCCTTCGGCGAGGATCGTGCCCGACTTGAGGGGGTTGCCCTTGAGCCGGAAGCGCTCCTCGGCGCGGCCACGGCCCTGGCTCTTCACCGTCTCCGGGCGCGCCTGCAGGATGTAGATCCGACCGTCCTGACCGTCGCGCCCCCACTCGATGTCCATCGGGCGGCCATAGTGCTTCTCGATGACGAGCGCATAGCGCGCCAGCTCGACCAAGTCGGCGTCCTGCAGCGAATAGCGGTTGCGCTGCTCGGGCGGCGTGTCGACGGTGCGCACGAGCCGGCCGCTGGCCGCTCGTTCTTCGTCGGAGGCGAACTCCATGCGCAGCAGCTTGCTGCCGAGCGTGCGGCGGATGATCGGGAAGCGCCCCGCCTCGAGCATCGGCTTGTGGACGTAGAACTCGTCGGGGTTGACCGCGCCCTGCACGACCATCTCGCCCAGGCCGAAGCTGCTGGTGACGAAGACCACGTCCGGGAAGCCCGACTCGGTGTCGATCGTGAACATCACGCCCGAAGAGCCAAGGTCCGAGCGCACCATGCGCTGCACCCCGGCCGAGAGCGCGACGTCCGCGTGCGCGAAGCCCTTGTGCACGCGATAGCTGATCGCGCGGTCGTTGTAGAGCGAGGCGAAGACCTCCTTGATGCGGTGCAGGACATCCTCGATGCCGCTGACGTTGAGGAAGGTCTCCTGCTGCCCGGCAAACGAGGCGTCGGGCAGGTCCTCGGCGGTCGCCGACGAGCGCACCGCGAAGCTCGCGCCCGGGTTCTGCGCCTCCAGGCGACTGTGATGCGTGCGGATCGCGTCCTCGAGCGCCGGCGGGAACGGCGTCCCGCTGATCCAGGCGCGGATCTCGGCGCCGGCCTCGGCCAGCGCGCGCACATCGTCGACGTCCAGCGCCTGCAGCCGGCGCGCGATGCGCTCGTCGAGCCCGTCCTGGCGCAGGAACTCGCGGTACGCGTGCGCGGTGGTGGCAAAACCACCCGGCACGCGCACGCCGCTCGCGGAGAGCTGGCTGATCATCTCGCCGAGGGAGGCGTTCTTGCCGCCGACCACCTCGACGTCGGTCATCCTCAGTTGTTCGAACGGGACGACCAGGGCGGTCGCCAGCGTGGATGCAGACATGGGAAAGCTCCGAGACGTGAAGAAACCGGTGCTTCCGCGTGCGCGCAGCCATCCCGCAAGCAGGCGCTTGTCGTTCTGGATCGGGGGCCTCGGGGATTCAAGCGCGACGGGCCACGAACGGGCCAAAAGCGGAAAAGTCTGGCAGGGATTCTAGGGACATCTTCCTTATCATGACCCTGCCCGCCGGCCCCGGCGCGCTCGAACGGGAGCTTCATGCCAGAACGTACCGTATTCTTCGTCTCGGACGGCACCGGCATCACCGCCGAGACCTTCGGCAATTCGATCCTGGCCCAGTTCCCGATGCAGCCGCGGCACGTGCGGCGACCGTTCATCGACAGCATCGAGAAGGCCACGCTCGTGGCACACGAGATCGACGAGGTCGCCGAGCGCGAGGGCCGGCGTCCGATCGTCTTCGTCACCCTGGTCAACGACGAGGTGCGCGAGGCCATCGTCAACGCACGCAGCAAGGGACTGGTGCTGGACATGCTGCGCGGCTTCGTCGGGCCGCTCGAGCAGGAGTTCGGGATCAAGAGCAGCCATCGCATCGGCCGCTTCGGCGATGCGAGCCAGAGCGCCGAATACCAGGACCGCATCGAGGCGATCAACTTCAGCCTCGCGCACGACGACGGGCAATCGGTCCGGCATCTCGACATGGCCGACGTGATCCTGATCGGCGTCAGTCGCAGCGGCAAGACGCCGACCTCGCTCTATCTCGCGATGCAGCACGGGATCAAGGCGGCGAACTACCCGCTCACTCCCGACGACTTCGAGCGCGGCAAGCTGCCCTCGATGCTGGTGCCGCACAAGCACAAGTGCTTCGGCCTGAGCATCGACCCCGGGCGTCTGGCGCAGATCCGCAACGAGCGGCGGCCCGGCAGCCGTTACGCGGCGCTCGAGAACTGCCGTTACGAGGTCAACGCAGCCGAGGAGATGATGCAGCGCGAGAAGATCAGCTGGCTGTCGTCGACGCACAAGTCGATCGAGGAGATCGCGACGACGATCCTGCGCGACCTGCGCCCCGATCGGCTGATCTACTGAACGAGCGGGCCGCGCCGCCCGCAACGGATCAGCGCTGCTGCCGCGCCTGGCGCCGCAGCGCTTCGTAGAAGCAGATCGCCGCGGCCGCGGCGACGTTGAGCGACTCCTGGCCGCCAGGTTGCGGGATGCGCACCGTTGCCGTGCACGCCGCCAGCAGGCGTGGCGACGCGCCCTGCCCCTCGTGCCCGAGCAGCCAGGCGGCAGGTCGAGGGAGCGCCGCATCCGGCAGCAGCGTGTCGGTGTGAGGGCTCGTGCCGACGAGCGGCAGCTGCAGCGCGAGCAGTCCGTCCTCGCTCAGGCCCTCGACGAGTCGCAGCGCGAAGTGCGCGCCCATGCCGGCCCGCAGCACCTTGGGCGACCACAGCGCCGCTGTTCCCTTGAGCGCCAGCACCTGCGCCACACCCAGCGCCGCCGCGCTGCGCAGGATGCTGCCGACGTTGCCCGCGTCCTGCAGCCGGTCCAGCACGACGGTATGGAGCCGGGCATCGGGCGAAGCCGCCGCAGGCAGGGGCAGGACGAAGCCGATCCTGCCCGGCGATTCGAGCGCGCTCAGCTCGGCGAACAAGGGATCGGGGACGATCGCGATGCGCGACGCATGAGCAGCCAGGGCTCGTAGCAGCCCGTCGGTGTGGCCGCTTTCGCTGATCAGCGCCTGCGGGACCGGCAGTACGCGCCCCGCGGCCGCCTGGCACAGATGCTCGCCTTCCAGCCATACCTGGCCGCTGCGGCGATACGCCGCCGGATCGCGCGAGAGCCGGCGCAGCGCCACCAGCAGCGGGTTCGCGCGTGAACTCAGGCGCTGCTCGCGCACCATGCCCTCACCGCTGCGCCAGCGCCCGTTGCACCGGCGCGAAGCTGCGGCGGTGCTCCGGGCAGGGGCCATGCTCACGCAGTGCCTGCAGGTGCGCCGGCGTCGGGTAACCCTTGTGCGCATCGAAGCCGTAACCGGGCCAGCGGCCATGCAATTCGGCGCACCAGCGATCGCGGTGGACCTTGGCGACGATCGAGGCCGCGGCGATGCAGGGCACGGTCGCGTCGCCCTTCACGATCGCCTGCGCCGGCATCGGCAGCGGCGGCAGCCGGTTGCCGTCGACCAGCACGCACCGGGGCGGCAGGCGCAGGCGCTGCACCGCGCGCTGCATCGCGAGCATCGTCGCCTGCAGGATGTTCAGCGCATCGACCTCCTCGGCGCTGGCCTCGCCGATCGCGACGCACAGCGCGTACGCCCTGATCTCGTCGTGCAAGGCCTCGCGACGCCGCGCCGAGAGCGCCTTCGAATCCCGCAGGCCGCCGATCGGTCGCTCGTCGTCGAGGATCACCGCCGCGGCGACGACGGGCCCCACCAGCGGACCGCGGCCGACCTCGTCGACGCCGGCAACGAGGCCGGCGCCGCTCCAGGGCAGATCGAGCTGCTCAGGCCGAGACGACTTGCGCGATCGCATCGGTGGCCAGGCGCGCGGTGTCGCGGCGCAGTTGCTGGTGCAGGTCGGCAAAGCGCTCGGCGACCGCCGCCGCGCGTGCGGGTTCGTCGAGCCAGGCGAGCGTCGCCGCGGCCAGCGCCTGCGGCGTGCACGCGTCCTGCAGCAGCTCCGGGACGACAAAGTCGCGGCAGAGGATGTTGGGCAGGCCGACCCAGGGCTGGTAGGCCATGCGCTTCATCAGCCGATAGGACAGCGGGTGCATGCGGTACCCGATCACCATCGGGCGCCGATAGAGGGCGGCCTCGAGCGTGGCCGTGCCGCTGGCGATCAGCGTCACGTCGCAGGCCGCCAGCGCCTCGTGCGAGCGGCCGTCGATGACCTGCACCCCGAGTCCGGCGGCATGCTCCGCGACGAGCGCATCGACCGCCGCGCGCAGACCCGGCGCCACCGGCAGCACGAAGCGCAGCTGCGGGCGCTGCGCCTGCATCTGCGCGGCGGCCTGCAGGAAGACGGCGGCGTTGTACTGGACCTCGCTTCGGCGGCTGCCGGGCAGCACCGCCACCAAGGGCGCATCGGCGGGAACACCTAGCGCCGCCCGTGCAGTCTCGCGCGGCGAATCCATCGGGATCACGTCGGCCAGCGGATGGCCGACGTAGGTCGCCGCCACCCCGTGCGCGCGCAGCAGGTCGGGCTCGAACGGGAAGAGGCACAGCACGTGGTCGCAGGCCGCGGCGAGCTTCTTCACCCTGCCCCCGCGCCAGGCCCAGATCGACGGGCACACGTAGTGCACGGTGCGGATGCCACCGGCGCGCAGCCGCACCTCGAGCCCGAGATTGAAGTCCGGCGCATCGACGCCGACGAAGACGTGCGGCCTCTGGCGCAGCAGCCGGTCGCCGAGCTGCTGGCGGATGCGGCGGATGCCGCGGTAGTGGCGCAGCACCTCGACGTAGCCGCGCACCGCCAGCGCGTCGCTCGGCCACCAGGACTCGAAGCCGCGCGCGCGCATCCGAGGCCCGCCGATGCCGAAAGCCTGCAGCTGAGGCCAGCGCTGCTGCAGTCCTGCGAGCAACTGCTCGGCGAGCAGGTCGCCCGAGGCCTCGCCGGCGACCATCGCCAGCCGCAATGCCGAGTCGGTCACCGCTCCCGCGCCGATTCCGGCGCCCTCAGCGCACGATGCCGCGACGCGAGGCGGCGAGGAAGTCGAGCATGGCCTGCACGTCGGCATCGCCATCGGGCGTGCTGCCGGCGAGCGCGGCGATCGCCGCGGTCGCCTGCTCGAGCGTGAGGCCGTCGCGGTAGAGCAGCTTGTGCATGCGGCGGATCTGCGCGATGCGGCTTTCGCTGAAGTCACGACGCTTGAGGCCGACGAGATTCACCGCGCGCACCGCGAGCGGATGGCCGTCGACGGTCAGGTAAGGCGGCACGTCCATCGCCACATGCGCCTGGAAGCCGACCATCGCGTGCGCGCCGATGTGCACGAACTGCAGCACGCCGGTGAGCCCGCCGATCGTCGCCCAGTCGCCGACGTGCACGTGTCCGGCCAGCGTCACGCCGTTGGCCAGCACCGTGCGGTCGCCGATGCGCACGTCGTGCGCGACGTGCACGTAGGCCATGATCCAGTTGTCGGAGCCGACGCGCGTGACGCCCTCCTCCTTCAAGGTGCCGGTGTTGAAGGTGCAGTACTCGCGGATGGTGTTGCGGTCGCCGATGCGCAGCTCGGTCGGCTCGCCGCGGTGCGACATGTCCTGCGGCATGCCGCCCAGCGCGTTGAACGGGAAGATGCGGTTGTCGCGGCCGATCGTCGTTCGTCCGTCGATCACGCAGTGCGCGCCGACGCGGGTGCCGCCGCCGATGCGCACATCCGGCCCGATGATCGCGTAGGGGCCGACCTCGACCCCCTCGTCCAGTTCCGCGCGGGCGTCGACGATCGCCGTCGGATGGATGCCTGTCATCGGCGCCCGACCTGTCTGGGCCGATCCCGCGCTGTGCCGGCCTTCAGACCTGGCGCATCGTGCACATGATCTCGGCCTCGGCGGCGACCTCGCCGTCGACGAAGGCGCGGACCTTGTACTTGTACATGCCGGCACGCGCGCGGTCGAGCACCGCCTCGAGCATCAGCTGGTCGCCGGGTTCGACCGGGCGCTTGAAGCGCGCGCCGTCGATGCCGACGAAGTAGACGACCATGTTCTCCTCGAGGTCCTGCCCCGCGGACTCGAAGGACAGCAGCGCCGCGCTCTGCGCCAGCGCCTCGAGGATCAGCACGCCGGGCATCACCGGCCGCACCGGGAAGTGGCCGCCGAAGAAGGGCTCGTTGATGGTCACGTTCTTGACCGCCAGCAAGCGCTTGTCCTTCTCGAACTCGACGACGCGGTCGACCAGAAGCATCGGGTAGCGATGCGGCAGCTTCTTGAAGATCTTGTGGATGTCGAGCACAGGGGTGGTCATGACTTCTTCTCCAGCGCACGGATGCGCTCGCGCAGCGCGTGCAGCTGCCTGAGGGTCGCGGCGTTCTTCTCCCAGGCGGCATTTTCGTCGATGGGGAAGAAGCCGCTGTAATGGCCGGGCTTGCGGATCGAGCGTGAGACCACCGTGGCCGCGCTGATGTGCACGTGGTCGGCGATCTCGAGGTGGCCGAGGATCATCGCGCTGCCACCGGCGGTGCAGTGCCGGCCGATGCGCGTGCTGCCGGCCACGCCGGTACAGCCGGCCATCGCCGTGTGCGCACCGATGCGGCAGTTGTGGCCGATCTGGATCAGGTTGTCGAGCTTGACGCCGTCCTCGATCACGGTGTCCTCGAGCGCGCCGCGGTCGATGCAGGTGTTGGCGCCGATCTCGACCTCGTCGCCGATCGCAACCGCACCCAGCTGCTCGATCTTCACCCACTGCCCTTGCGAAGGCGCGAAGCCGAAGCCGTCGCCGCCGATCACCGCCCCGGCCTGCACCAGGCCGCGCGCGCCGATGCGGCAGCCGCGCTCGAACACCACGCGCGGCGCAAGCCGGGTCTGCTCGCCGATCTCGGCGCCCTCGCCGACGTAAGCCTGGGCCGACACCACCGCGCCGCGCGCAAGGCGCGCGCCGGCGCCGATGTAGGCCTGCGCACCGACCGAGGCCTCGGGGTGCACGCGGGCGCCGGGCTCGACGATCGCGCTTGCGTGGATGCCCGGCGCCGCCGGGCTGCGGGTGCGCGCCGCCCACCACTGCGTCAGGCGTGCGAAATAGAGGTAGGGATCGTCGGTGACGATCGCCGCGCCGCGTTCGCGCGCCTGCTCCAGATGCTCCGGCCGCACGACGACGCAGGCCGCCTCGCTGCGCTGCAGCTGCGGCAGCAGCCGCGGCTGCGCGAGAAAGCTGATCTCGCGCGGACCGGCGCGCTCGAGCGGCGCGATCGCCTCGACGATGCGGGAGCCGTCTCCGTGCAGTTCTCCGCCGAGGGCCGCTGCGAGTACGTCGAGCCGTGCCTGCACGAGGGGCACCGCGCAGCTCCTGTCCCCCGCGCCTTACTTGCCGGGGTTGGCGGCGCCGTTCAGCGCCTTGATCACCTTCTCGGTGATGTCGACACGAGCGCCGGCGAAGACGACCTCCTGCAGGATGAGGTCGTACTTCTCCTGGTCGAAGATCTGCTTGATCACGCGGTTGGCACGCTCGACGACGCTGGCCAGCTCCTCGTTCTTACGCTGGTTCAGGTCCTCCTGGAACTCGCGGCGTCGGCGCTGCAGGTCGCGGTCCTGCTCGACGAGCTCGCGCTGGCGGCGCGTGCGCTCGGCCTCGGACAGCGCCGGCGCGTCCTTGTCGAGCTTCTCGGCCGCGGCCTTGAGCTTCTGCGCCTGGTCGTTGAGATCGCGATCGCGCTTGCCGAACTCGGCCTCGAGTTTGGCCTGCGCGGCCTTGGCCGGTGCGGAGTCGCGCAGCACGCGCTCGCTGTTCACGTATCCGATCTTGAGCTCCTGCGCCGCGGCGGGGATCGTGGCCAGCGCCATCGTCAGCACGAGCGCCTTGAACATCGACGTCTTCATCATCAGAACGCGGTCCCGATCTGGAACTGAAAGCGCTGGATTCTATCGTTGGGCTGCGATTTCACCGGCCGACCCCAGCTGAGCTTGAGCGGCCCGACCGGCGAGATCCACGACAGGCCCAGGCCCATCGAGGCGCGCAGGCTGCTCGCGCTCATGCGCTCGTCCTCGCGCCAGACGTTGCCGGTGTCGGCAAAGGCGAAGATGCGCAGCGACTTGTCGTTGCCGGTGCCGGGCACCGGGAAGTAGAGCTCGGTGTTGAGGTTGAAGCGGCGCGCGCCGCCGATGAAGGCGCCGGTCGGGTCGACGACGCCCAGGGACCCCTGCTCGAAAACGCGCACGCTGCCCAGGCCACCGCCGTAGAAGTTCTTGAAGATCGGGAAGGGACGCCCGCCCAGGCCCTTGCCCAGGCCAAGCTCGGCGTTCATGCCCAGCGACATCCGGCCCGGCAGCGGCCAGTACTGCTGGAACTGGAGATTGGTCCGCAGGTAGCGCACGTCACCGGCGAAGCTCCAGTCGAAGTTCACGCGCTGATAGCGCCCGGTGGTGGGCGCGATCGCGCTGTCGCGGCTGTCGCGCGCCCATCCCAGCGTCAGCGGCACCGAGAAGCTGCTGGCCCCGTACTGCTCGCGGTAAAGGAAGTAGCTGTTGGGGATGCCGCTGGAGGCACCGATGCGCGTGCTCTCGGCACCGATGCCGAGGTAGACGGTATCGAAGTCGCTCACCGGAATGCCGAAACGCACCGATGCTCCCGGCGTGCTGATCTGGTACTCGTCGCCCAGCGAATTGAACGGGCGCATGGTGCGGTAGTACACGTCCACCGCGCGTGAGATCCCGTCCACCGTGAAGTACGGGTCGATCGCGCTGAGGACCAGCGTGCGGTAGACGCGGCTGGTGTTGACTTCCACGCCCAGGTAGTTGCCCGAGCCGAAGACGTTGTCCTGCACGATCGAGGCCGAGAGCCCCAGCTTCTCGGCGTTGGAGTAGGTGGCACCGATCAGCAGGTTGCCGGTGGGCTTCTCGGTCACGGCCACCGTCAGGTCGACCTGATCGGGTGCACCAGACACTTCGGCCGTGTCGACGGCGACCTCGTTGAAGTAGCCGAGGCGGTCGACGCGGTCGCGCGAGAGCTTGATGCGGTTGCCGTCGTACCACGACGATTCGAGCTGGCGGAACTCGCGGCGGACGACCTCGTCGCGCGTGCGCGTGTTTCCCGTGACGTCGATACGGCGCACGTAGACGCGGCGCTGCGGCTCGGCGGTGAGCGTCACCGCAACCAGCCCCCGCGCACGGTCGATCTCCGGGTGCGGCTCGACGCGGGCGAAGGCGTAGCCGTAGGCGCCGAAGCGATCGCCGAAGGCCCGGGCGGTCTCGGTCACCGCCTCGCCCCGGTAGGGTTCGCCGGGACGCAGCCGCACGAGCGCCTTGAACTCGTCCTCCCTGCCCAGGTAATCGCCTTCGAGGCGGATCGCGGTCACCGTGTAGGGCTGGCCCTCGTGCACCGAGATCGTGATCGAGATGCGCTGCTTGTCGGGCGAGATCGTGACCTGCGTCGACTCGATCGCGAACTCGAGGTAGCCCCGGTTGAGGTAGTACGCGCGCAGCGTCTCCAGGTCGGCGTTGAGCTTGGCGCGCGAGTAGCGGTCGCTCTTCGTGTACCAGGTCAGCCAGCCGCTGGTCGTGAGATCGAACAGGCCCAGCAGCGTCGACTCGCCGAATGCCTTGGCGCCGACGATGCGGATCTCGCCGATGCGCGCGGCGTCGCCCTCGTTCATCGTGAAGGTGAGGTTGACGCGGTTGCGCTCGATCGGCGTCACCGTCGTCACGACCTCCGCGCCGTAGAGGCTGCGCGAGAGGTACTGGCGCTTGATCTCCTGCTCGGCGCGGTCGACGAGCGCACGGTCGAAGGGCAGACCCTCGCCGATCCCGGCGTCCTTCAGCGACTTGAGGAGCGCGTCCTTGTCGAACTCCTTGAGTCCGACGAAGCTCACCGTCGCGACGACCGCGCGTTCGTCGACGATGATCACCGCGATGTCGCCGTCGATCTCGATGCGCACGTCCTTGAAGAGGCCGGTGGCGAAGAGCGAGCGCAGCGCGATCGCGCCCTTCTCGTCGGTGTAGGTGTCACCGATGCGGAACGGGAGCGCCGCGAAGACCGTCCCCGGGTCGGTGCGCTGCAGGCCCTCGACACGGATGTCCTTGAGGGTGAAGGGCTCGACGGCACGCGCCTGGGGTGCGGCCAGGGCCGCGGCCACGGCCACCATCACGACGGACGCCGCGCGCGGCGCAACGATCGGGGAAACGGGGAACATGAGGAGGAGCGGGTCAGTGCAGGCCCAGCAGCCGGGCCAGGTCGTTGTACAAGGCCACGGACATCATCATCAGCAGCAGCGCGATGCCGCCCCGCTGCAGACGCGCGAGCCACAGCTCTGAGACCGGCCTCCCGGTCACGGCTTCGAACGCATAGTACATGAGGTGCCCGCCGTCGAGCATCGGCAGCGGCAGCAGATTGAGCACCCCCAGGCTCACGCTCACCAGCGCGAGGAACGAGAGGTAGTAGGCCAGGCCCTGCTGCACCGACTGGCCGGCGACGTCGGCGATGGTCAGCGGGCCGCTCAGGTTGCGCAGCGAGGCCTGCGCGACCACCATCCGCCCGAGCATGCGCAGCGTCAGCGCCGAGACCTCCCAGGTCCGCCGCGCGCCGAGCACAAGCGCGTCCACGGGCCCCTGGCGCACGGTCACGACTTCCGCCGGGCCGCCGACGTAGGCGTCGATGCGGCCGATCTGCCGCTCCCCGTCCTCGTGCACGCGCGGGCGCACCGGCAGCTCGAGCACCTGTCCGTCGCGCTCGAGGCGCCAGTGCTGCTCCCGCGCCCTGCCATCCCGAACCCCCTGCATGATCGCTTCGCGCACCGAATAGGCGTCGCGCAGGTCGCGGCCGTCGATCGAGAGCACGCGGTCGCCGCGGCGCAGGCCGGCGGCGGCCGCGGGGCCTCCGGGCTTGATCTCGCCGAGCACGGGCTCGCTGAACGCCGGCGTCAGGCCGATGGCCTTGAGCGCCTGCGCGTCCAAGTCGTGCACGCCGAGCTTCGACAGCGGCAGCTGCACGTTTCGGTTGCCGCGACCGTCGCGATCGCTGACCATCAGTTGCAGGTCCTCGCCGGCCAGCGCCGCCTGCGTGATCTGCCAGCGCAGGTCGGTCATCGACTGCACGTCCTGCCATTCCTGGCCGTCCCGGGACCAGGAGCGCACCCAGTCGCCGCCGTCGAGCCCGGCAGCGGCCATCAGGCTGGCCGGCGGCGGCGCCGAGAGCACCGCCTTGGGCTCGACGATGCCGAGCATGTGCGCGGCGGCGTACAGCAGCACCGCCAGCGCCAGATTGGCCAGCGGGCCGGCCGAGACGATCGCCGCGCGCGCCGGCAGCGGCTTGCGGTTGAAGGCACGGTCGAGCTCGTAGGGCTGCACATGGCCTTCGCGCTCATCGAGCATGCGCACGTAGCCGCCGAGCGGCAGCGCGCAGATGACGAACTCGGTCGCCTCACGGTCGCGCTGATGGCGCCAGAGCACGCGCCCGAAGCCCACCGAGAAACGCAGCACCTTGACGCCGCAGGCCACCGCGACGCGGTAATGCCCCCACTCGTGCACGACCACGAGCACGCCCAGCGTCACCAGGAAGGACAGGACGGTGATCAGCATTCAGCCCAGCTCCCGCGCGTGCCGGGCGGCGATCGCACGCGCGCGGCGGTCGATCTCGAGGAGGTCGTCCAGGGCGCGCGGCGCCGTCGACGGCAGCACGACGTCGTCGAGCGTCCGGCAGTTGACGGTGTGGATGTCGGTGAAGGCGATGCGTCGCTCGAGGAAGGACTCGACCGCGATCTCGTTGGCGGCGTTGAGCACCGCGGCGGTTCCCTCCGCAGCACGCAGCACGTCGTAGGCCAACTGCAAGCCGGGGAAGCGCCGCTCGTCGACGGGCTCGAAGCTCAGCGCCGCGAGCGTGCCGAAGTCCAGCCGCGCGGCACCCGATTCGATGCGCTCGGGGAAGGACAGCCCGTAGGCGATCGGAACGCGCATGTCGGGCGTCCCCAGTTGCGCGAGCACCGAGGCGTCACGGCACACGACCATCGAGTGCACGATGCTCTGCGGATGCAGCACCACGCGCAGCCGCTCGGGCGGCAGGTCGAAGAGCCAGCGCGCCTCGATGACCTCGAGCGCCTTGTTCATCATCGTCGCCGAGTCGACCGAGATCTTGCGCCCCATCACCCAGTTCGGGTGGGCGCAGGCCTCGTCGGGGGTGACCGCGGCGAGGGTGGCCGGATCGCACTGACGGAAGGGCCCGCCCGATGCGGTGAGCACGATGTGGTCGATGTGCGCGGCCCAGCGCCTGCGGTCCTCCGGCAGGCACTGGAAGATCGCCGAGTGCTCGCTGTCGATCGGCAGCAGCGTGGCCCCGCCCTGCTCCAGCGCCTGCATGAAGAGCGCCCCGCCGACGACCAGCGCTTCCTTGTTGGCCAGCAGCAGCCGCTTGCCGGCGCGCGCCGCGGCGATGCAGGGCGCAAGCCCCGCGGCGCCGACGATCGCCGCCATCACCGCATCGACCTCGGGGTGCGCCGCCAGTTCGGCCAGCGCCGCGTCCCCCTCGAGAACCTCGGTGCGCAGCGCGAGCGGCGCCAGCGCGGCCCGCAGCTGCTGCGCCTGCTCGCGCCCGGGCACCGCGACGAAGCGCGGTTGCCACTGACGGCATTGCGCCAGCAGCACATCCAGCCGTCGATGTCCGCTCAGCCCGAAGACCTCGAAGCGCTGCGGATGCCGCGCGATCACGTCGAGTGTGTTGCCCCCGATCGAACCGGTGGAACCCAGGATCAGCACGCGCTGTGCGGGCTGCATCGTGTCCTGCCTCCTCCTCAGCGCGTGGTCAGCGCCATCGCCAGCGGGAACACCGGCAGCAGCGCATCGATGCGGTCGAGCACGCCGCCGTGGCCGGGCAGCAGGTTCGAGCTGTCCTTGGCCCCGGCCGCGCGCTTGACCAGCGACTCGATCAGGTCGCCGACGACGCTGACCCCCGCCAGCGCCAGCAGCGCGACCGCCCCGAGCACCACGCCCAGGTGCCGAAACAGGCCACGGAAAAGACTCGTGCTGTCGAACGCACTTCCGGCCTCGACCAGCGTCCAGATGCCCGCGAGCACGAGGACGCCGGCCTGCCCGCTCCAGACGCCCTCCCAGCTCTTGCCGGGGCTGATCGACGGCGCGAGCTTGCGCCGCCCGAGCGCTCTCCCGCCAAAGTAGGCGGCGATGTCCGCCATCCACACCAGGCAGAAGACCGAGAGGATGAAGTTGATGCCGATGCCGCGCGCCTGCACGAGCGCGAGCCAGCCGGCCCAGAGCAGCACCAGGCCCATCACCAGGCGCAGCAGCCCCGGCACGCGCGGCCAGGCCGCCGGGCCGGCACGCAGCACGATCGCACCTCCCAGCACCCATGCGATCGACACGAGCAGCCAAAACGGCCGCGGCGCGTGCGCGGCCCAGGGGCCGGCGAGCGTTGCCGCACCCGCTGCGGCCAGCAGCAGGCCGAGCACGATCGCCACGGTCCCGGTCACCCCGTTGAGCCGGCCCCATTCCCAGCCGGCGGCGCCGATCATCACCAGCGTCAGCAGCGCAAACGGCCAGCGCACGTCGGCAAACAGCGCCGGCAACAGCAGCCCCACCAGCACCAGGGCGGTGATGACGCGCTGACGCAGCACTGCGTTCAAGTGCCTTGCGGCACCGCCTCGATCGCACGCACGCCGCCGAAGCGGCGATCGCGTCGCGCGTACGCGGCCAATGCCGCATCGACCTCGCCGGCATCGAAGTCGGGCCAGAGGCAATCGGTGAAATACAGCTCGGCGTACGCGGTCTGCCAGAGCAGGAAGTTGCTGACGCGCATCTCGCCGCCGGTGCGGATGAAGAGGTCCGGGTCCGGCGCGAAGGCCAGTGCCATGCGCGCCGCCAGGGCCGCCTCGTCGATCTCCTCCGGCGCAAGGCCCTCGGCCATGGCGCGCCGGCAGGCCTGCACGATGTCCCAGCGCCCACCGTAGTTGAACGCCACCGAGAGGTGGATGCGCGTGTTGGCGGCTGTGGCGCGCTCGGCTTCGTCCCACGCCGCCTGCAGCCTGGGCGAGACGCCGCTGCGGTCGCCGACGACGCGGATGCGCACGCCTTCGGTCGCGAGCTTGCGCAGGTATTTCGAGACGCCCACGAGCACGAGGCCCATGATCCCGGAGACCTCTTCCTCGGGCCGCTTCCAGTTCTCGGACGAGAACGCGAACACGGTGAGGTACTCGACGCCGCGTTCGGCGAAGGCATCGATCACGCGCAGCAGCGTCTCCATGCCGCGTTCGTGACCGACGAAGCGCGGCATGAAGCGCTGGCTCGCCCAGCGCCCGTTGCCGTCCATCACGATCGCCACGTGCCGGGGCACGGGGCGCACTGCGGAGCGGTCCGTCGACATGCGCCGCGTGCCCTCAGACCGCCATCACGTCGACTTCCTTCGCGTGCACGAGCCGGTCGATCTCGGCGATCGTGCGGTCGGTCAGCCGCTGCACCTCGTCCTGCGCGCGACGCTCGTCATCCTCCGAGACTTCCTTGTCCTTGAGCAGCTTCTTCAGGTGCTCGTTGGCCTCGCGCCGGATGCTGCGCACGGCGATCTTCGCTTCCTCGCCGGTGTGGCGCACGACCTTGGTCAGGTCGCGACGGCGCTCCTCGGTCAGCGGCGGCATCGGCACGCGCAGCAGGTCGCCCTGCGACGCGGGATTGAGGCCCAGGTCCGACTCGCGGATGGCCTTCTCGATCTTCGCGCCCATGCCCTTCTCCCAGGGCTGCACACTGATCGTGCGCGCATCCAGCAGCGTCACGTTGGCAACCTGGCTGATCGGCACCATCGAGCCGTAGTAGTCGACGTGCACCTGGTCGAGGATGCCCGGGTGCGCGCGCCCGGTGCGGATCTTCTGCAGCTCGCCCTTCATGGCCTCGACCGACTTGCCCATCTTCAGCTCGGCGGTCTTCTTGATCTCGGGAATGCTCGTCGTCATCGCCTTGTCGCCTCGTCAAACGTGCACCAGCGTGCCTTCGTCCTCGCCCTGCACGACCCGGCGCAGCGCGCCGGGCTTGTGGATGCTGAACACCTTGATCGGCAGCTTCTGGTCGCGGCACAGCGCGAAGGCCGTCGCGTCCATCACCTGCAGATTGCGCGCGATCGCCTCGTCGAAGCCGATGCGCGCGTAGCGCGTGGCGGACGGATCCTTGTTCGGGTCGGCGCTGTAGACGCCGTCGACCTTGGTCGCCTTGAGCACGATCTCGGCGCCGATCTCGGCGCCGCGCAGCGCCGCGGCGGTGTCGGTCGTGAAGAAGGGGTTGCCGGTTCCCGCGGCGAAGATGACGGTCTTGCCCTCCTCCAGGTACTGCAGCGCCTTGGGCCGCACGTAGGGTTCGGCCACCTGGTCGATCGAGATCGCCGACATCACGCGTGCCGTCATGCCCTCCTGGCGCATCGTGTCGGCCAGCGCCAGCGAATTCATCACCGTGGCCAGCATGCCCATGTAGTCGGCGGTGGCCCGATCCATGCCGACCGAGCCGCCGGCCACGCCGCGGAAGATGTTGCCGCCGCCGATCACCACCGCGACCTCACAGCCCATGCGCGTGATCTCCTGGATCTCGCGCACCATGCGCACGATGGTGGCGCGGTTGATGCCGTAGGCATCGTCGCCCATCAGGGCCTCGCCGGAGAGCTTAAGGAGGATGCGCTTGTACGCTGGCATGCGGGGTGGCTTGGCGTGGATCGCAGGGCGGCCGTGGCAAGGATGGGAGTTTAAGGGCGGACCCGGGACAGGGGCCCGCCCGGCACCGGGCCTACTGGCCCTTGGCGGCCGCCACCTGCGCGGCCACCTCGGCGGCGAAGTCGTCCGTCTTCTTCTCGATGCCCTCGCCGACGACGTAGAGCGTGAAGCCCTCGACCGTCGTTGCGGCACCCTTCAGGTACTGGCCCACGGTCTGCTTGCCGTCGGCGGCCTTGACGAAGACCTGGTCGAGAAGCGCGACCTCCTTCAGGTACTTCTGCACCGAGCCCTCGACCATCCTGGCGACGATGTCCGCCGGCTTGCCGCTCTCGGCGGCCTTCTCGGCGGCGATCTTGCGCTCCTTCTCGACGAGATCGGCCGGCACGTCGGCAGCGGACAGCGCCGCGGGCTTCATCGCGGCGACGTGCATCGCGACATCCTTGGCGGCCACGGCGTCGCCCTCGTACTCGACGATCACGCCGATGCGCGTGCCGTGCAGGTAGTGCGCGAGCTTGCCGCCGCCGGCGTAGCGGTGAAAGCGCCGGATCGACATGTTCTCGCCGATCTTGCCGATCAGGCCCTTGCGCACGTCCTCGACCGTCGGGCCGAAGCTGTCCTGCGACAGCGGCAGCGCCGAGAGCGCCGCCACGTCGGCCGGCGCGTGCTCGGCAACGAGCGCCGCACAGCTGCGCGCGAACGCGAGGAAGGATTCGTTCTTCGAGACGAAATCGGTCTCGCAGTTGACCTCGAGCAGCGCGCCGGTGCTGCCCTCGACGCTCGCGGCGATCACACCCTCGGCGGTGATGCGTGCAGCGGCCTTGCCGGCCTTGTTGCCGAGCTTGACGCGCAGGATCTCCTCGGCGCGCGCCATGTCGCCGTCGGCCTCGGTGAGTGCCTTCTTGCACTCCATCATCGGGGCGTCGGTCTTGGCGCGCAGCTCGGCGACCATGCTGGCGGTGATTGCGGGCATTGCAGGGTTCTCCTTTCGAAAAAAGCCGGCGCCGCCACATTCGCGGCGGGCCGGCCCGGAAAGCTATCGATGGATCGGTATGTGTCGGAACGCTCCCCACGGATCGACGCAGCCGACCGGGGGGCAGCGGTCTCAGGCCTCTTCCTGGACCTCGACGAACTCGTCGCCGGATGCCGCCTGCACCACGTCGGAGCTGGCGTCGGCCTTGCCCTCGAGCACGGCATCGGCCAGAGCGCGCGCATACAGCGCCACCGCCTTGGCCGAGTCGTCGTTGCCGGGGATCACATAGTCGATGCCCTGCGGCGAGTGGTTGGTGTCGACGACGCCGATCACCGGGATGCCCAGCTTCTGCGCCTCGGACACGGCGATCTTGTGGTAGCCGACGTCGATCACGAACATCGCGTCGGGCAGCGCGTTCATGTCCTGGATGCCGCCGATGTCCTTCTCGAGCTTGGCCAGCCCGCGCTCGAACATCAGCGCCTCCTTCTTGATCATCTGCTCGATCCCGGCCTCCTTGGTGGCCTGCATCTCCTTGAGCTTCTTCAGCGACCCCTTGACGGTCTTGAAGTTGGTCAGCATGCCGCCGAGCCAGCGCTGGTCGACGAAGGGCATGCCGCAGCGCTGCGCCTCCATCGCGATCACCTCGCGCGCCTGACGCTTGGTGCCGATCATCAGGATCGTGCCGCGGCGCGCCGAGAGCTGGCGCGCGAACTTCATCGCATCCTCGAAGAGCGGCAGCGTCTTCTCGAGGTTGATGATGTGGATCTTGTTGCGATGGCCATAGATGTAGGGGGCCATCCTGGGGTTCCAGAAGCGCGTCTGGTGTCCGAAATGGACGCCGGCTTCCAGCATTTCACGCATGGATACGGTCATGGGGGCTCCGAAGGTTGCTTCCTGCAGCCCGACGAACATCGCCCCGCCGATCCGGCCGGGCGACACCTCGCGGAGTCGGGCTTGCGTCTCGCGGGTCATGTGCGAAGGCCATCGACGGCCTGCGCCGCAACACCCGCGGTCTCGCTCTTCCTGCTGGCGCATCGAACCCTGACAGGGCCCTCGTCGCACAGGAAAAACCGATAGAGTCTAGCACGATCGCACGAACTTCCGCGACCCTCCGTCACGCCCACTCCATGGCGCCCCTGCCGCGAACCCGAATGCCGCCCGGCACCGAGGAAGAAGCCGCGCTGCCCGCAGGCACGGGTCCGCACCGCGTCTTCGCGGCGGCTCGCCCTTGGCCCCTGCACGACTTGGCCGCCACGCGCACGGCCGAGGCTGCAGCGCTGAAACGCACGGTGCCGCACGCCCTGATGGCCCGCGCCGGTCTGGGCGTGGCGCGGCTGGCGCGGGCCGTCGTCCCGCACGCGCGCCGCGTCACCGCGCTGGTGGGTCCGGGCAACAACGGCGGCGATGCGCTCGTCGCGGCACTGCACCTGATGCGGGCCGGCGTTCAGGTCGAGGCGCTCGCGCTTGCCGATCCGGCGCGGCTGCCGGGCGACGCCGCCGACGCCTGGCAGCAGGCGCAGGCCGCAGGTCTGCCGATCGCGCTCGACGCCGCCGCTTTCGCGCGGGCACGCCTGCAACGCAGTGAGCTCATCCTCGACGGGCTGCTGGGCCTGGGCGCGATCCGCGCACCCGAGGGCGCGATCGCCGGCGCGATCGCCGCGGCCAACGCCAGCGGTCGGCCGATCCTTGCGATCGACCTCCCGTCGGGCCTGTCCGCCGATCACGGCCGCGTGCTCGGCGAACAGGCGATCCGCGCGCGCTGGACGCTCTCGCTGCTTGCGCTCAAGCCGGGGCTCTTCACCGGCGCGGGCCGTGACCACGCGGGCGATCCCTGGTTCGACGATCTCGGCGTGAGCGATGCCGGAGCGGCAAGCGCCTGGCTCTCCTCCTGGCGCGCGCCCCCGCCGCCGGGCTTCGCGGTGCGGCAGCACCGGCAACACAAGGGCAGCTTCGGCGATCTCTTCGTCGTCGGAGGCGCGCCGGGAATGCACGGCGCCGCCGAGCTTGCCGCGCACGCGGCGCTGACCGCCGGCGCCGGACGCGTCTATCTGAGTCCGCTGGATCCGGCGCTTGCACCACAGCGGCCGGAGCTGATGACCGCGCCGCGGATCTGGAACGACGGCGCCGAGCGGCTGCCGAACGCGACCGTGGTCTGCGGCTGCGGAGGCGGCAGCCACATCGCGCAGGTCCTGCCCGCGCTGCTCGCGCACGTCGGGCGTCTCGTGATCGACGCCGACGGCCTGAACGCGCTCGCCCGCGAGCCCGCTCTGACGGCCGCGCTGCGCGCGCGCGCGGCAGGCGGCAGACCGACGATCCTCACGCCGCACCCGCTCGAGGCCGCGCGGCTCCTTGGCATGTCCGCCGCACAGGTTCAGGCCGATCGCCTGGCCGCGGCGCGGCAGCTCGCGGATGCGAGCGCGGCCGTCGTCGTGCTCAAGGGTTCGGGGAGCGTCATCGCCGCGCCGGGGCACACGCCCTGGATCAACGCCAGCGGCAATGCGGCGCTCGCGACACCGGGAAGCGGTGACGTGCTCGCCGGCTGGATCGGCGGGCTTTGGGCGTGCCAGGGCCCAGGCGACGACGGTTGGGCCAGCGCCTGCCGCTCGGTCTGGCTGCACGGGCGCGCCGCCGACTTGGCGCTGGCGGATCACCCGGGACATGCCCATCTGCCGCTGCGTGCCGGCGACCTCGCCGACGCGATGGCCGCAGCACTCGATGACTCGGCGAACTCGGCAGCGCATTCGCTCGCCTGATCGCCGTTGCATTCGCCGCCGGGCGACGCCTCCAACGCTGCACGCTCAGCGCCGTGAGCGGCGCTTGACTCGCGACTTGCCTGCGGCCGAAGAAGCCGGGTGCGCCCGCGAAGGCTTGCGCGCACCCGCCGCTCCCGACTTGGCCTGCGCCAGCCGTTCCCGGCTCTGCGCCTTGGCGGTGCGGTCGGCTTCGCGCAAGGCCTCGAGTTCATCGGCAGCGGCAGCCGCGCGTGCGCCGCGTGCGAGCGGCAAGTGGCGCTCGCGCACCAGCCGGAAGTCGATGCGCCGCGCATCGAGATCGACGCGGCTGACCTGCACCTGCACGCGCATCCCGATCGCGAAACGCACGCCGCTGCGCTCACCGCGGAGTTCCTGGCGCACTTCGTCGAAGCGGTAGTAGTCGCCGCCGAGCTCGGTGATGTGCACGAGGCCCTCGACGTAGAGCTCGTCCAGCGTCACGAAGAGGCCGAAGCTCGTGACCGCGCTCACCGTTCCGCCGTATTGCTCGCCCAGGTGTTCGCGCATGAAGCGGCACTTGAGCCAGGCCTCGACGTCGCGCGTGGCCTCGTCGGCGCGGCGCTCGTTGGCGCTGCAGTGGACGCCTGCCGCCTCCCACAGCTCGAGCTCGTGCGTTTGGGCGGCATGCCGTGGCGCTGCGGCCTTGCCGCCGCGCCGCGAACCGCGCTCCTGCGGCGCGCCCTGGTGCGCAGCCTCGCGCGCAGCCTCGTGCGGCGCGAGGTGGTACCTGCGCCCGGCCAGCAGCGCCTTGATGACGCGGTGCACCAGCAGGTCCGGATAGCGCCGGATCGGGCTCGTGAAGTGCGTGTAGGCTTCATAAGCGAGCCCGAAATGCCCCGCGTTGGTCGCCGTGTAGACGGCCTGCTGCATCGAGCGCAGCAGCATCATGTGGATCTGCGCCGCATCCGGACGCCCGGCGGTGAGCTGCGCGATCGCCGCGATCTCGCGCGGCTTGGGGTCCTCGCCGATCGAGACGCCGATGCCCAGGGCGCGCAGGTAGTTCTGCAGCGTCACGCGCTTCTCCGGCGTCGGCCCCTCGTGCACACGATAGAGCGCCGCATGCGCGCCCTCGTGGATGAACTGCGCCGCGCAGACGTTGGCGGCGAGCATCGCCTCCTCGATCAGCCGATGCGCTTCGGTACGCGGGCGCGGCACGATCCTCTCGATGCGGCCCTGCTCGTCGCAGACGATCTGCGTCTCGACCGTCTCGAAGTCCATCGCCCCGCGCGTCTCGCGCTGCCGCAGCAGCGCACGGTAGACCTCGTGCAGGTGCAGCAGGTGCGGCAGCAGCTCGCCCTGGCGCTGCGCTTCGACGCCCCGGGTGTTGGTCAGCGCCGCCGCGACCTCGGTGTAGGTCAGGCGCGCGTGCGAGCTGATCACCGCGGGATAGAACTGATAGGCATCGACGCTGCCGTCGTCTGCCACCAGCATGTCGCACACAAGTGTCAGCCGCTCCTCGCCGGGATTGAGCGAGCACAGACCATTGGAGAGCTTCTCCGGCAGCATCGGGATCACGCGGCGCGGGAAGTAGACCGAGGTCGCGCGCTCGTAGGCGTCGTCGTCGATCGGCTCACCGGGCCTGACGTAGTGGCTGACGTCGGCGATGGCCACGATCAGCCGCCATCCGCTCATCGCGCTCTTGCCGCGCCCGCGCCTGAAGGGTTCGCAGTAGACGGCGTCGTCGAAGTCGCGCGCATCCTCGCCGTCGATCGTCACCAGCGGCAGGTCGCGCAGGTCGACACGGTGCCGGCGATCGGCGGCGCGGATCCGGTCGGGAAGCGCCGCCGCGGCGGCCAGGGTCTGCGCGCTGAAGCGGTGCGGCACCTCGAACTTGCGCACCGCGATTTCGATCTCCATGCCCGGGTCGTCGATGTCGCCGAGCACCTCGACCACGCGGCCGACCGGCCGGGCGTGCAGTGAGGGCGGCTCGGTCAGCTCGACGGCGACCACCTGCCCCGCCAGCGCGGTGGCCGTCGCGTTCTTGGGGATCAGGATGTCGCGGCCATAGCGCCGGTCCTCCGGCGCGACGATCCACTGCCCGCTCTCGAGCAGGAGGCGTCCGATAATCGGCGCGCGGCGCCGCTCGAGGATGTCGAGGACCCGACCCTCCGGTCGACCCTTGCGGTCGACGCGGAGCACGCGCACGCGCACGCGGTCGCGGTGCATGACGGCACGCATCTCCTCGGGTGGCAGATAGATCGGCAGGCCGCCCGCGTCGGGGCGCACGAAGCCGTGACCGTCCCGGTGGCCGTCGACGACGCCTTCGATTTCGCTCAGGAAGCCGGGCGTCGTGATTGATTCAGTCTTTTCTTTGATGGTATATTCCTTTG
Source organism: Burkholderiales bacterium (assembly GCA_026932425.1). Taxonomy (GTDB): domain Bacteria; phylum Pseudomonadota; class Gammaproteobacteria; order Burkholderiales; family Burkholderiaceae_C; genus Rubrivivax. The sequence continues at coordinate 44,245 of JAIXKN010000081.1, read as the reverse complement.
TTCCTGAAAGCCCAGGTGGCGGAATTGGTAGACGCACTAGTTTCAGGTACTAGCGCTGAGAGGCGTGGAGGTTCGAGTCCTCTCCTGGGCACCAGATCCGGCAAGGCCAGCACGATGTTGCTGGCCTTTTTCTTTGTCGGCCTGCCTTCCCCGACGCGCCCTTCACGACTGCGCCCGCCTGGCTTGCGGCCGGTCCGCAGCTCGCCGATCGTGCCGCGGCGCAGGTCCCGCGCTGACCGGCGCCGCACGCGCAGCGCATCACGGTGCCCCCATGGCTCGCGCGCGCGGGCGCCTCAGACGCGGAACTTGCGCTCGAGCCCCTCGGGCCGCAGGTTGTCGTATTCCTCGAAGGGCTGGTGGATCCACGGACTGGTCGGCAGCAGTTCGCAATAGTAGTCGGGCGTGTAGCTCGACACCGCCTTCACCCACAGCACCGCGCAGCGCAGCTCCTTGATCGCCGGCATGCCGCGCAGGCGCTCGACCACCGCTCGCAGCGTCACGCCGGTGTCGGCCAGGTCGTCGACCAGCAGCACGCGCCCGGCGAGCTCGCCCTTGGGCATCGTGATGTACTTGGCCAGGTCGAGCCGCCCCTGGATCGTTCCCGCCTCCGAGCGGTAGGAGCTGGTCGCCATGATCGCCAGCGGCTTGTCGAAGACGCGCGAGAGCACGTCCCCGGGCCGCATCCCGCCGCGCGCCAGGCACAGGATCTGGTCGAACTCCCAGTTCGAGCTGTGCACCTTCAGCGCCAGCCGCTCGATCAGGAGGTGGTATTCGTCCCAGGACACGTAGAGATGCTTGCCGTCGTCGGTGAGCATGAGGTCTCCTCGCGAGGTTGCGATGCGCGGTGCCGGTGTCGAAGCGCCGGCGTTCAGGGGCGGAAGGGATGGCGCAGCAGGATGGTGTGCACGCGGTCGGGGCCGGTGGACACCATGTCGATCGGCGCCTCGATGAGCTGCTGCACGCGCTCCAGGTAGCGCCGCGCGTTGCCGGGCAGCTGCTCCCAGTTCGTGAGCCCCGCGGTGCTCTCGCTCCAGCCGGGCAGCGTCTCGAACACCGGGCGGCAGGCCGCGATCTCGTCGCCGTCCAGCGGCAGGATGTCGAGCTGGCGGCCATCGAGCTCGTAGCCGACACAGACCTTGATCTCGGGCAGTCCGTCGAGGACGTCGAGCTTGGTGATGCACAGCCCCGAGATGCCGTTGATGATGATCGCGCGCTTGAGCGCCGCGGCATCCAGCCAGCCGCACCGGCGCGCACGGCCGGTGACGGTGCCGCGCTCCTGGCCGACGACCGAGAGGTGGCGACCAACCGAACCCTCCTGGTCGATCGGCAGCTCGGTCGGGAAAGGGCCGCTGCCCACGCGCGTCGTGTAGGCCTTGGTGATGCCCAGGATGTAGTGCAGCATGCCGGGCCCGACACCCGAGCCGGCGGCGGCATTGCCCGAGACGCAGTTGCTCGAGGTCACGAACGGGTAGGTCCCGTGGTCGATGTCCAGCAGCGTGCCCTGTGCGCCCTCGAAGAGCAGGTTGGCGCCATCGCGACTCGCGTTGTAGATGCGATAGCCGACGTCGGCCATGAGCGGCCGCAGCGACTCGCCCGCGCGCAGTGCACCGTCCAGCACCGCGGCCACATCCACCGGCGCGGCGCCCAGGCGCACGAGCTCGGCGTTGTGGTGCTCGGCCAGCTCGCGCAGCCGCGACTCGAAGCGCGCCGGATGCTTGAGATCCTGCACGCGCAGCGCGCGCCGCGCGACCTTGTCCTCGTAGGCCGGGCCGATGCCCTTGCCGGTGGTGCCGATCTTGCCGCTGCCGCTGTGGTCGCGGCGCGCCTCGCGCGCACGGTCGACCTCGACGTGCAGCGGCAGGATCAGCGGGCACGACTCGCTCAGGAAGAGGCGCGAGCGCACGTCGATGCCCAGCGCCTCGAGCCGCTCGATCTCCGAGAGCAGGTGCGTCGGGTCGACGACCACGCCGTTGCCGATGTAGCAGGGCACGCCCTCGCGCATGACGCCCGAGGGCACGAGCTGCAGCGCCGTCTTGCGGCCGGCGATCACGAGCGTGTGCCCGGCGTTGTGCCCGCCCTGGAAGCGCACCACGCCCTGCGCGTGATCGGTCAGCCAGTCGACGACCTTGCCCTTGCCCTCGTCGCCCCACTGGGTGCCGACGACGACGACGTTGCGACCCGGTCCCACCCGGTGTGCGATCTGCATGCTGCTGCCTCGTGAGTCTCGTGACGGGTTCAATCCTCGGCCTGTGCCACCAGGCCACGCGGCTGCACGACCCAGCCTCCGGCCGTGTGGACCAGCTCGCGACCGCAGGGCACTGCAGCCTCGCTCGCCTCGTCGGGCACCTGATCCGGCAGCGCGAACACGACCACCTCACCGGCCTCGCGCAGGCGGCGCACGGCATGGCGCAGCTCCGGGTCCTCGCTCCAGGGCGCGACGATCCCGGTCGGCTGCGCCGGCAACCGGCTCACCGCTGCCAGCGCCCTCAGGTCCAGGCTGAAACCTACTGCGGGACGGTTGCGGCCGAACACCGCACCCACCTCGTCGTAGCGGCCGCCGCGCGCCAGCGCGTCGCTCCAGCCGGCGCCGTAGAGCGCGAAGCGCGGCCCGCTGTAGTAGGCATAGCCGCTCATGTCCGAGAGATCGAAGCCGATCTGCAGCTCCGGGTCGATCGCGCGCAGATGGGCAGCCAGCCAGGCCAGGTCGTCGAGCGCCTGGCGAACCAGCGGCCGCTCGGGCAGTTCGCGCGCAGCCGCGGTGAGAACCTCCTCGCCGCCGTAGAGGCCGAGCAGCGCCTGCAGCGCACGGCGCGTGGCCGGCGGTGCAGCAGCGGCAAGCGTCGCCACCGCCGGCGCGTCCTTCTCGCTGAGCGCCTGCACGATGTCCTGCAGCCGCGTCGCGTCCAGCGGCACGCCGGCGAGCACGCCGCGCAGCACGCGCGCATCGGCCAGATCGATGACGAGCCGGCGCACGCCGGCGCCGCGCAGCGCGTCGAGCGCGAGTTCCTGTGCCTCGAGGTCGGCGGCCAGGCCCGCGTGCCCAAAGATCTCGGCGCCGAACTGCAGCGGCTCGCGACTGGCGCGCAGGCCCTGTGGCCGTGTGTGCAGCACCGGCCCGCAATAGCACAGCCGTGTCACACCTTCGCGGTTGAGCAGATGCGCGTCGATGCGTGCGGCCTGCGGCGTCGTGTCGGCGCGAAGGCCGAGCATCCGGCCGCTCAGCTGGTCGACCAGCTTGAAGGTCCGCAGGTCGAGTTCGCGGCCGGTCCCCGAGAGCAGCGACTCCAGGTGCTCCAGCAGCGGCGGGATGACGAGCTCGAATCCGCAGCAGCGCGCGCGGTCGAGCAGGCTGCGTCGAAGCTGTTCGATGCGCGCGGCCTCGGCAGGCAGGACGTCGGCGATGTGCTCGGGCAGGAGCCAAGCAGAGAGCATGAAAAGCGCACCGCGGTTGAAAACGGCATTCTATCGGCGCCCGCGCCGAGCGCCGGCGCCGACGCTCAGTGCCAGATCGAGAGCAGCACCAGCCCGAGCAGCATGCTGGCCAGGCCGATGAAGCGGATCTGGCCATCGCTCATGCGCAGCACGCGCTCGAACATCTGGCGCCAGCTGCCCGGGCTGAAGAAGGGCAGCAAGCCCTCGATCACCAGCATCAGCGCCAGCGCGCCCAGCAACCCGTCCCACATCGCAGGGCCAGCGCAGACGCGATCAACGGCGCGGCGCGCTCTCGGCGTTGCCGCGCATGATCTTGAAGAACTCGTTGCCCGGCTCGAGCACCATCACGTCCGACTTGTTGCGGAAGGTGGCGCGGTAGGCCTCGAGGCTGCGATAGAACTGGGCGAACTGCGGGTCGCGGCCGAAGGCGTCGGCGTAAAGCGCCGAGGCCTTGGCGTCACCCTCGCCCTTGATCTTCTGCGCGTCGCGGTAGGCTTCGGCGATGATGACCTCGCGCTGGCGGTCGGCGTCGGCACGGATCTTCTCCGCCTCCGCCGCGCCCTCGGAGCGCAGCTCGTTGGCCACCTTCTTGCGCTCGGACTCCATGCGCCGATAGACCGAATCGGTGATGTCGGCGACGAAGTCGACGCGCTTGATGCGCGCATCGATGATCTCGATGCCGAAGGCCTTGGCCTCCTCGGACAGGCGGTTGCGCACGTCCCGCATGATCTTGTCGCGCTCGCCCGAGAGCACGCCGCGGACGTCGCGCTTGGTGATCTCCTCGTTGAACGCGGCCTGCACGACGGGGCTCAGGCGGCTCTCGAGGTTGCGCATGTCGGTGCCGTTGTTGCGGATGAACTGGCGCGGCTCGGCGATGCGCCACTTGATCATCCAGTCGATCACCAGGCTCTTCTTCTCCGCCGTGAAGATCGGGCGCGTCTCCGGGCTGTCCAGGGTCTGGATGCGCTTGTCGAGGAAGACGACGTTCTGGAAGGGCGGCGGCAGCTTCACCTTGAGCCCCGGCACGGTGATCACTTCCTTGATCTCGCCCAGCGCGTAGACGACGGCGAGCTGACGCTGGTCGACGATGAAGAGCGTCGACGAGGCCAGCATGAGGGCGACCAGGACGGCGCCGACGAGGAGTCCGATGCGGTTCATGACGTGCGGAATGCGTTCAGCGGCCTTCGCGCTCGCGGCTGCGCGCGTTGTCGCGCGAGCGCGCGTCGCTCGGGGTGATGAGCGCCGGCGGCTCGGCCGGCGCCGCTGGCGCTGCGGCCGGCAGACTCGTGCCCGCCACCCCCTGCAGCAGCCGATCCAGCGGCAGGTACAGCAGGTTGGAGCCGGCGCGGCTGTCGATCATCAGCTTGGTGACGTTGGAATAGACCTGCTGCATGGTCTCGAGGTAGAGACGGTCGCGCGTGACCACCGGGGCGCGCTGGTACTCGGCCAGCACCGCACGGAAGCGCTGCGCATCACCCTCGGCCTGCGCGACCACGCGCGAGCGGTAGCCCTCGGCCTCCTCGAGCAGGCGCGAGGCGGTGCCGCGCGCCTTGGGCACGAGGTCGCTGGCGTAGGCCTGGCCTTCGTTCTTGAAGCGGTCGCGGTCGGCGCCGGCCTTGACGGCGTCGTTGAACGCCGCCTGCACCTGGTCGGGCACCTGCACGTTCTGGACGTTGACGTTGGAAATGATGATCCCCGCCCTGAGCCGGTCGAGCTGCGACTGGATCGACTTCACGAGGTCGGCAGCGATCGCGTCGCGCGCCTCGTAGAGCACCGAGTCGACCTTGCTGCGGCCGACGATCTCGCGCACCGCCGACTCCGCCGCCTGCAGCACCGCATCGTCCGGGTTGCGGTTCTCGAACAGGTACTCGCGTGCGTCGCTGAGCCGGTACTGCACCGTGAACCGGATGTCGACGATGTTCTCGTCCTGCGTGAGCATCGACGAATCGCGCAGGCCCGTGGCCTGCACGACCGCGTTGCGGCCGACCTCGATCGTGCGCAGCTGCGTCACCGACACCGTCTCGTGCGCCTGGAACGGGTAGGGTAGCCGCCACTGGAAGCCGGCATCCACCGTGTGGCTGAACTTGCCGAAGGCCGTGACCACGGCCTGCTGGCCTTCCTGGACGATGAAGAAGCCGCTGCCGAGCCAACCGAGCACGACCACGGCCCCGATCAGCGCGATGCCGATGCCGGCGCTCTTGAAGTCGGGCTGGAACGAGGGCGGCCCGCCTTCGCCACGCCCCGGCGGCTGGTTGCCGCCGCCGCGGCCACCGAAGAGGCCGCTGAGCTTGCGGTTGAAGTCGCGCCAGAGTTCATCGAGGTCGGGCGGGCCCTCGTTGCGACCGTTGCTGTGGACCAGCGTGTCCGCTGCGCGTCTTCCACGCAGCGGCCGCCAGAGGCTTCGCGTCAGCACGGCGGCGACCCCGGCCAGGCGCCCTGGGCGCTGGCGCATGCTCGTGGTCGGGGAGACGTCTGGATTTGGCATGGTGTTCGATCCCGTCCGGACCGGCAGTCCGACGGCTTGAGGCACAGGGGTCAGCGCGTGGCAGGGACGGGCGGATTGTCGTCTACGTCGCCAATCGTCCTCGCTGCGGGGTCGGCGGCAGCGGTGTCTGCAGGCAAACGGACAAGCGTATCAGGTGGGGTGCCCGCATCCGGATTCAAGCCGCCGGTCGCGGCCGCAGCGACGACGCGGCGCAAGGCGTCCAGGCCCACGCCCTCGCGTGCGCTGACGAACACGCGCGGGCGGCGCACGCCGGGCCGCACCTCGACCCAGTCGGCGGCGACCCGCGGGCGTTGCCCCTCGGCGAGCAGGTCGCACTTGTTGCAGACCCATACCTGCGGGATCTGTCCCGCGCCGATCTCGTCGAGCACGCGCTCGACCTCGATCCGCTGCTCGAGCATCTCGGGGCTCGAGACGTCCATCACGTGCAGCAGCAGGTCGGCCTGCGCGGCCTCCTGCAACGTCGCCTCGAAGGCCTCGACGAGCTTGTGCGGCAGGTCGCGGATGAAGCCGACCGTGTCCGACAGCGACACGCTGCAGCCCGCGTCCTGCAGCCACAGCGAGCGCGTCGTCGTGTCCAGCGTCGCAAAGAGCTGGTCGGCGGCGTAGGCACGCGCCTTGACCAGCGCGTTGAAGAGCGTGGTCTTGCCCGCGTTGGTGTAACCGACGAGGGAAACGCGGAAGACACCGCGACGCTCACGCGCACGGCGCTGCGTGCCGCGCTGGCGCTTGACGCGCTCCAGCCGCTCCTTGAGCGAGCGGATGCGGTTGCCGATCATGCGCCGGTCGAGCTCGATCTGCGCCTCGCCCGGACCGCCGCGCGTGCCGATGCCCCCGCGCTGGCGCTCCAGGTGCGACCAGCGGCGCACCAGCCGTGTCGCCTGGTATTGCAGCTGCGCGAGCTCCACCTGCAGCTTGCCCTCGTGGCTCTGCGCGCGCTGCGCGAAGATGTCCAGGATCAGCGCCGTGCGGTCGGCCACCGGCACGCCCAGGTAGCGTTCGAGGTTGCGCTGCTGCGCGGGGCTCAGCGCCTGGTCGAAGATCACGCCGTGCGCCGAGGTCGCGGCGACCAGCGCCTTGATCTCGTCGGCCTTGCCGCGGCCGACGAAGAGCGCCGGATCGGGTGCCGGGCGGCGTGCCAGCACGCGGCCGACGACGACATCGCCGGCGGATTCGGCGAGCTGTGCCAGCTCGTCGAGCGTCTCGTCGAAGGGCACGCTGCCGCCGAGGTCCACGCCCACCAGGACGGCGTGCGGCGCGGTTTCGTCGGTGCTGGAGCTCGTCTTCGAGGTCGCTGTCTCGGTCAAGGTGTCTTCGCTGGGGACGAGGTGGCATCCCTCGCGGTCCGGGGCGCCGGCCGTTCGGGGCGGCGCTCAGCTGGCGTCGGCAGGCTCGTGCGGGTGGAAGTTGACGGCCCGGCCCGGCACGACCGTGGAGATCGCATGCTTGTAGACCATCTGCGTCACGGTATTGCGCAGCAGGACCACATACTGGTCGAAGGACTCGATGTGGCCTTGCAGCTTGATGCCGTTGATGAGGTAGATCGAGACCGGAACGTGCTCCTTGCGCAGCAGGTTCAGGAAGGGATCTTGCAGGAGTTGGCCTTTGTTGCTCACGATATGCTCCGTGATGGCTTTGTAAGACCGCTCACGTTAACACAGCACACCGAAAGGCAGGCGTCGCCATACGCCAAGGCCGTGCAGACCGCGAGCTTGCGTAAGCCTTGGATCACAGGCCCGACGACGAGGTTTCAACGCTCGTCGTAGGGATTGGTGCCGCTGCGCATCTCGATGCGCAGCGGCGTGCCGACGAGCCCGAAATGCGCGCGGATGCGCCCCTCCAGATAGCGCTTGTAGGCCTCGGTGACATGCTCCAGGCTGTTGCCGTGGACGACGACGCGCGGCGGATTCGTCCCGCCCTGATGCGCATAGCGCAGCTTGGGCCGGAAGCGCCCGGCGCGGCGCGGCTGCTGGTGCTGCACGGCTTCGTGCAGCAGCCGCGTGAGCACCGGCGTGGGCAGCCTCATCGTCGCCGAAGCGTGCGCCTGGGCGATCGCCTTCCACAGTGCCGACAGCCCCTGCCGCCGCGCGGCCGAGATCGGCACCACCGCGGCGAACTTCAGGAAGGCCAGGCGCGTCTGCACCGAGCGTTCGAGCATCTGGCGCTGGTAGGCGTCGGTGGCGTCCCATTTGTTCAGCGCGACGACCACCGCGCGTCCGGAATCGAGGATGTAGCCGGCGATGTGCGCATCCTGCTCGCTCACGCCTTCGGTCGCGTCGATCAGCAGCACGACCACATGCGCCTCGGCGATCGCCTGCAGCGTCTTCACGACCGAGAACTTCTCCACCGCCTCGAACACCTTGCCCTTGCGCCGCAGGCCGGCGGTGTCGATGAGCTCGTAGCGTCGCCCGCCGCGCTCGAAGGGCACGCGGATCGCGTCGCGCGTCGTTCCCGGCTGGTCGAAGGCGACGAGCCGCTCCTCGCCGAGCCAGGCGTTGATCAGCGTGGACTTGCCCACGTTGGGACGCCCGGCGACCGCGAGCCGGATGACGCCATCGACGGCCGGCTGCGCCATCCGGGCCGTCTGCGCCACCTGCGCCGCTTCATCGTCGCCAGGTCCTGCGCCTGCCCCGGCCGCTTCCGGTTCGGCCTCGTCGTGCTCGAAGACCAGGTCGGCGAGCGCCGCCTCGAGCAGGCTGCGAACGCCCTGCCCGTGCGCTGCGGAGACCGCGTGCGGCGCACCGATGCCCAGCTCGTGGAACTCGGCCATGCGCGGCGAATCGGCCATGCCCTCGGCCTTGTTGACCGCGAGCACGACCTTCTTGCCGCTGCTGCGCAGGAAGCGGGCGATGTCGTGGTCCTGCCCCGAGAGCCCGGCGCGCAGGTCGGTGACGAAGATGACGACATCGGCCTCGGCCACCGCCTGGCGCGTCTGCCGCGCCATTTCGGCGACGACGCCGCTGGGCTTCTCGGGCTCGAAGCCGCCGGTGTCGACGACGATGAACTCGCGCGTGCCCAGGCGCGCATCGCCGTAGTGGCGGTCGCGCGTCAGGCCCGGGAAGTCGGCGACGATCGCGTCGCGCGATTGCGTGATGCGGTTGAAGAGCGTCGACTTGCCGACGTTGGCGCGGCCGACGAGCGCGACGACGGGCTTCATCGCCCCGGCGCGTTCAGCGCGCTCCGAAGGCGAACAAGCCGCCGCCGCGCGTGACGACGTAGAGCGTGTCGCCGACGCGCAAGGGCGTGCCGACCACCGCCTTGCCGTCGGTGGACAGGCGCAGCTGCAGGCTGCCGTCGGTCGCCGAGAGGAAGTGCAGCAGGCCCTCGCCGTCGCCGAAGACCACCGAGGATCCGAGCACGGCCGCACCACTCAGGCCGCGGTTGACGAGCGTCTCGTTGGTCCAGGCCAGTTCACCGCTGTCGGCCTTCCAGGCTGTCACGCGGTCGCTGGCGTCGGCGCCGTAGACCTGACCGGCGTCCTGCGCCACCGCCATCGTGCCGCCGCTCGTGCGCGTCCACAGCAGCGTTCCGCGGGCCAGGTCAACGCAGCCGACGGCGTTCTGGAACGAGCGCACGCAGGCGCGGTCGCCTTCGCGGGCGGCGGGGCCTACGAGATCGGCCAGGCGCTCGACTTCGTTCGTTCCGCGCGGCGTGCCGACCGCGACGTCCCAGTTGACGGTGCCGCGCAGCGCGTCGAGCGCCAGCATGCGACCGCCCTGCCCGACGACGATCTGGTTGTGCGCCGGCATCAGCACGCCCGGCTGCGCGAGCGTGAGCGCGTCGCCCGGCCGCTGGAAGCTCCACAGCCGGCGGCCGTCCAGTGCATCGAAGGCGTGCACGCTGCGATCGACCGCGAGCACGAACACACGCTCTCCGGCCACCAGCGGCGCAGTGACCACCGCCGCGGGGATCCTTTGCTTCCACAGCACGCGCCCGTTCTCGACCGCGAGAACCTCGTTGTTGCGCGTCACCGCCGCCGCGAAGCGGCCGTCGCTGCCGACGCCGGCGACCAGCGGCGCGCCGACCTCGGCGCGCCAGGCCTGGGCGCCGCTCTGCGCATCAAAGGCGGCGATGCTGCCGCCCGACGAGGCCGCGAGCAGCTGCCCGTTGCGCGCAACCAGCGCCAGCGGGAAATCGACGCTGCCGAGCTGCGCGGACCAGAGCGTGCGCATCGACAGCGTCTGCGTGTAGCTCTGCAGCGGCGCCGGCTTGGGCTTGTCGGCCGAGCACCCGCCCAGCAGTCCCCCCAGCATCACGGCCAGCGCCCCGGTCAGAGCGACCGTCCTTGCGGTCCGACGCAGGCGCACGCCCATCACCGGCTCGCTGCCGCAGCCGCGGCTGCTGCGACCGCGCCGCCGCTCGGGTTGCCGCCCAGCGAGATCAGCTTGGCCTCGACGAGCTTGCGGTAATCGAGCTTGTCGTCCATCGCCGCATAGGCGCGCTCGTAGGCGGCGCGGGCTTCCTCGCGCTTACCCGCGGCCTGCAGCACGTCGCCGCGACGGTCGGCGACCAGCGCCTCGAAGCTCGGCGCCTTGGCCTGATCGAGTTCGGCCAGCGCCTGGTCGTACTGCCGCGCCTGCAGCAGTACGGCGGCCAGCCGCAGCCGTCCGAGCGTCCTGGACTCCTCGTCGCCGGCATGCTCCGCGACCCAGGCCAGAGCCGTACGGGCGCCGTCGACGTCGCCCTTCTCGAGCTGCAGTCTCGCGGCGGTCAGCGCCCCCTGCCAGGCGAACGCGGTGCCTGGATAGCGCTCCTTCAGGTCGGCGAAGACGCGCGCGACCTTCTGCGCGTCGCCGGCGAGCACCGCTCGGTCCAGCTCCTCGTACATTGCACCGGCCTTGGCGGCCTGCTCGCGCTGCCACCAGTTCCAGCCGTTCCAGGCCGCGAAGGCACCGAGCGCGAGGATGAGTACCCAGGTGATCAGGTTGCCGTACTGCTTCCAGAACGCCTTCAGGGCGTCGATCTGTTCCTGCTCCTGCAGGTCGAGGGAGGTGGCCATTCGTGCTCCGGGGCGCGGCAGGACAAAGCGTCGGATTATGGGTGCTGCAGCTCGGCGGCCCAGCTCGCCTCGGCCCCCAGGGGCCGGCGCACCTGCGCCGCGGCGGCGTCGCGCAGCGGCTTCACCGCGACCTCGCCGACGGCGAGCTCGTCGGCGCCGAAGACGAGCGCGTAGCGTGCGCCGCTGGCGTCGGCACGCTTGAACTGCGCCTTCATGCTGCCCGGACCCTCCTTGCCGCCGGCGTGCATCAGCACGTCGACGCCGGCCGCGCGCAAGGCCTCGACGCAGGCCACCGCACGCGGCAGCGCGGCGGCATCCGGGATCACCGCGTAGACCGACGGCGGCACGGGCGGCGGCACCAGACCTTGCTGCTGCACCAGGTCGAGCACGCGCTCGATGCCCATGCCCCAGCCCACCGCCGGTGCGGGCTTGCCACCCAGCAGCTCGAACAGGCCGTCGTAGCGCCCGCCGCCGCAGATCGTGCCCTGCGCGCCGAGCTGCGTCGTCGTCCACTCGAAGACGGTGAGGTTGTAGTAGTCCATGCCGCGCACCAGGCGCGGGTTGATGCGGTAGGGCTGGCCGACCGCGTCGAGCGCCGCGCGCACCGCGTCGAAATGCGCGAGCGACGCTTCGCCGAGGAAATCCATCAGCCGCGGCGCAGCCTCGACCAGCGCCTGCAGCGCCGGATTCTTGGTGTCGAGGATGCGCAGCGGGTTGCTGTGCAGGCGCCGCCGCGAGTCGGCGTCGAGCTCGCCCTCGTGCGCCTGCAGGTAGGCGATCAGCGCCTGCCGGTGCGCCTGGCGCTCGTGGCTCTGGCCCAGGCTGTTGAGCTCGAGCTGCACGTCCGCCAGGCCCAGGTCGCGCCAGAGCGCGCGCGCCATCAGGATCACCTCGGCGTCGACGTCGGGCCCCCCGTGGCCGAGCGCCTCCACCCCGACCTGGTGGAACTGCCGGTAGCGCCCGCGCTGCGGCTTCTCGTGGCGGAACATCGGGCCGATGTAGTAGAGCCGCTTGCCGCCCTCGTAGAGCATCGAGTGCTCGATCGCCGCGCGCACGACGCCGGCCGTGCCCTCGGGCCGCAGGGTCAGCGGGTCACCGTTCATGCTGTCGACGAAGGAGTACATCTCCTTCTCGACGATGTCGGTAACCTCGCCCAGCCCCCGCACGAAGAGCGGCGTCGGTTCGACGATCGGCACGCGCACGTTCTGGTAGCCGTAGCGGCGCATCAGCGCGCGCACCTTGTCCTCGAACCACTCCCAGCGCCCGGAGTCGGGCGGCAGGATGTCGTTCATGCCCTTGACGGCCCGGATCGGTTCAGCCATGGGAATCGTTCGGGATCGATCGGGAGACGCCGAAGCGGCGCTCGATGTAGTCGGCAACGAGGCGGTGGAACTCCTCGGCGATGTGCTCGCCGCGCAGCGTCGTCGCCTTCTGGCCATCGATGAAGACCGGGGCCGCCGGCGCCTCACCGGTACCCGGCAAGCTGATGCCGATGTCGGCATGCTTGCTCTCGCCGGGACCGTTGACGATGCAGCCCATCACCGCGATCTTCAGCCGCTCGACGCCGGGGTAGCGCTCACGCCAGCTCGGCATCATCTCGCGCAGGTGATCGTCGATCTGCTTGGCCAGCTCCTGGAACACGGTGCTCGTGGTCCTGCCGCAGCCGGGGCACGCGGTGACGCTCGGGTTGAAGGCACGCAGGCCGAGCGCCTGCAGGACTTCGAGCGCGACGACGACCTCCTGCGTACGCGGCTCGCCGGGCTGCGGCGTCAGGCTCACGCGGATGGTGTCGCCGATGCCCTCCTGCAGCAGCAGCGCCAGCGCGACCGAAGACGCCACCGTGCCCTTGGTGCCCATTCCGGCTTCGGTCAGGCCCAGGTGCAGCGCGTAGTCGCAGTGCTCGGCCAGGGCCCGGTAGACGGCCACCAGGTCCTGCACGCCGCTGACCTTGCAGCTGATCACGATCTGGTCCGGGTCCATCCCGAGCTCACGCGCGTACTCCGCCGACCCGATCGCCGACTGCACCAGCGCCGCGTACATCACCTGCTTGGCGTCCCAGGGTTCGGTGCGACGCGCGTTCGCATCCATCATCCCGGCCAGCAGCTCCTGGTCCAGGCTGCCCCAGTTGACGCCGATGCGCACGCACTTGGAGAGGCGCGTCGCGACCTCGATCATCTGCGCGAACTGCCTGTCCTTCTTCTCGCCCTTGCCGACGTTGCCGGGATTGATGCGGTACTTGGACAGCGCTTCGGCACAGGCGGGGAACTCGCTCAGCAGCCGGTGCCCGTTGTAGTGGAAGTCACCGATGAGCGGAACATCCACGCCCATCCGGTCCAGCCGCTCGCGGATATGAGGCACCGCCGCCGCCGCCTCGGGCGTGTTGACGGTGATGCGCACCAGCTCGGAGCCCGCCTGCGCGAGCTGCCGGACCTGGATCGCGGTCGCGATCACGTCGACGGTGTCGGTGTTGGTCATCGACTGCACGCGCACCGGCGCGTCGCCACCGAGGGTGACGACGCGCTGGCCCCAGGCCACGCGCGCCTGGCGCGTGGGCCGTCGCGCCGGGGCGGTGCTGGCGATGTAGAGCTCGGTCGGATCGTTCATCTGAAAGCCGTGGTGTCAGCGCAGCTCGAGGCGCGCGACGTTGACGCGCGTGTGCGGCGCGAGATCCACCGGCTCACCGCGCAGCAGTACCGTCGTCGCCGCGGCATTGCCGATGCGCAGGTGCAGCGGCGGCCGCCCATCCAGCAGCGCCGTTTCGCCGGCGCGCAGCACGCGCGAGAAGAGGATGCGTTCCTGCGCGTCGACGACCTCGATCCAGCTGTCGGCACTGGCGCGCAGCGACAGCAGACCCTCGGCTGCCGGCGGCGTCGCCGCGAGCGGCTGCGCCACCGACGCAGGTGGCGCAGCCGCTGTCGCGGCGTCAAGCCCGGGCATGCCCGGCGCCGGGCTCGCGGCTTCGGCCGGCGGCAGCGCCGACGCCGCCGTCGCGACCGCCGGCGCTGCGGCCTGCGGCCGGTTCTGCGGCCGGTCCTGCGCCTCGATTTCCGGCGGGCTGTGCGGCTGCGCTTGCAGCGTGCCATCGGCGGCCGTCGCACCCGCCGCATCGGTCGCATCGGTCGCCGCGTCCGAGGCCGGGCCCGACGCCGGCGGCGTCGGGCGCAGGCTCAGTCCTTCGAGCACCGAACCCGGCAGGAGCGCGATGACGATCGCCGCCAGCAGCAGCAAGCCGCCGGCCCAGAACATCGGTTTGCTGACACGCGCCAGGCCCTGGCCTTCGGCGCGCCCGCCGCGCTCGTGGAACGGCGCGTTGATGCGGCCGACCGCGGCCTCGAGCGGAGGCGCATCGGGCTGCGGCAACAGGGCGAGCACGGGCCGCGGATCGATCTTCAGGCAGCGACACACGGACTGCGCCAGCGCGCGCGCGAAAGTCGCGTTGGGCAGTTCGTCGTAGCGGTCCTGTTCGAGCGCCTGCAGCTTGGCGGGCGAAACCTTGATCGTCGCGGCGAGCACGGCCAGGTGCAGGCCTTCGCGCTCGCGCGCGGCGCGCAGCATGGCCCCGGCGCTGCGCGGCGCCTGCGGCGCTGCGCCGCTGTCGGCGTCGCGGCCGGCGGGTTCCGGCAAGGGCTCGCTCATTCCTCAGTCGTCGAACTGGCCGCGCGACAGCCGCAGCGCTTCGGGCGAGGCGGGAAAGCGCTGACGCAACTGCCGGCCGAAATCCTCGACCCCGGCGCTGTTGCCCAGTCGCCGCTCGATGCGCGCAGCCAGCCACAGCGACTGCGCATTCGATTGCTCGGACTGTCCGTTGATGCGCCGCACGTAGAAACGCGCGCGCTCGTACTCGCCGCGCTGATAGAGCACCTCGGAGAAGGCGAACGCGATCGCGGGGCTGGCCGGGTCGAGCTCGAAGGCACGCCCCAGGCGCGCCTCGGCGTCGGCCCAGCGGCCGGCCCGTGCCAGGCACACGCCCTGCGCCATCAGCGTGCGCGCGGCATCGGCGTAGCCGGGCGCGTCCAGCGCCGCATCGAAGCGCAACTGCGCGTCGTCGAAGCGGCGCTGCTGGCACAGGAACCAGCCGTAGTTGTGCAGTGCACTGCCGTTGCGCGGCGCAAGCTGCAGCGCGTGCTGGAAGCTCTGCTCGGCCAGTGCCGCCTCACCCATGCTGGCATAGATGAGCCCGCGCAGGTTGTAAGCCTCCG
Source organism: Burkholderiales bacterium (assembly GCA_026932425.1). GTDB lineage: Bacteria > Pseudomonadota > Gammaproteobacteria > Burkholderiales > Burkholderiaceae_C > Rubrivivax. The sequence continues at coordinate 29,112 of JAIXKN010000081.1, read as the reverse complement.
CCAGGTCCGGTTTGGCCGCCAGTGCGAGCTTGACTTCGTCGAGCGCGGTCGTCGCCTGGCCGCGCCCGAAGTAGGCCGCGGCAAGCTCCAGCCGCACGTGCGCCCGCCGCTCGGCGCTGCTGCGGTCGGACTCGGTGCGGACCTCGTGCTCGGCGCTGATCGGGCCGGTCGCGCATCCGGCCAGCAGCAGTGCAGCGGTGACCAGGCCCGCGGCCAGCGGCAAGCGCAGCAGCGCCATCACGCTCGAAGCTCCGCCGCCGTCGGCACGGCCTCGACGCCACCGTCGCGGCGACGCTGAAGCCGCACGCGCACGTTGGTGCGGTCGCGCACCTCGCCCGCGAGCTGACCGCAGGCGGCGTCGATGTCGTCACCACGGGTCTTGCGGATCGTCGTCACGATCCCGGCCTCCTGCAGCACGCGGGCGAAGGCCTGCACGCGCTCGCGCGGCGAACAGGCGAGTCCCGAATCCGGGAACGGATTGAAGGGGATCAGGTTGAACTTGCACGGAACCCGCAGGCCCGGCACGGCGGCCGGACCGCGACCGTTCACGAGCTCGACCAGCGCGCGCGCCTGCTCGGGGCTGTCGTTGACGCCATCCAGCATGCAGTACTCGAAGGTGATGAAGTCGCGCGGCGCGCGCTCGAGATAGTCGCTGCAAGCCTGCATCAGCTCGGCCAGCGGGTACTTGCGGTTCAGCGGCACGAGCGCATCGCGCAGCGCGTTGTCGGGCGCGTGCAGCGAGACCGCCAGCGCGACCGGGCAGTCCTCGCGCAGCCGCTCGATCATCGGCACCATGCCGGAGGTCGAGACGGTCACGCGGCGCCGCGACAGGCCGTAACCGTGGTCGTCGAGCATCACGCGCAGCGCGGGCACGAGCGCGCCGTAGTTCTGCAGCGGCTCGCCCATGCCCATCATCACGACATTGGTGATCGCGCGTTCGCCCGCAGCCAGGCCGAGCTGCCGCCGCAGCGTGTGCTCGGCATGCCAGAGCTGGGCGACGATCTCGCCGGTCGTCAGGTTGCGGCTGAAACCCCGATGACCGGTGGCGCAGAAGCGGCAGCCGACCGCGCAGCCGGCCTGCGAGCTGATGCACAGCGTGCCGCGATCGTCCTCGGGGATGTAGACGGTCTCGATCGCGTTGCCGCCGCCGACGTCGAAGAGCCACTTGACCGTGCCGTCGGCCGAGCGGTGCTCGCTCGTCGGAACGAGCGCGCGCACCTGCGCATGCGCGGCCAGCTTCTCGCGCAGCGAGCGCGCGAGGTCGGTCATCTGCTCGAAATCGGCCTGCCCCTTCTGATGGATCCAGCGAAAGAGCTGCTGCGCACGAAAGCGCTTCTCGCCGATCTGCGCACACCACGACGCGAGCGCATCGAGGTCGAAATCGAGCAGGTTGACGGCGGTCATCGCAAGGGTTCGGCGGCGCGGGGGTGCAGGGGGCAGCAGCGCAAGGGCGCCGCTTCGCCTCAGCGACTGTAGATGTTCATCCCGGGGAAGAAGAACGCGACCTCGACCGTCGCCGTCTCGGGTGCATCCGAGCCGTGCACGGCGTTGGCGTCGATGCTCTCGGCGAAATCGGCGCGGATGGTGCCCTTGTCGGCCTTCTTCGGGTCGGTGGCGCCCATCAGCTCGCGGTTCTTCGCGATCGCGTTCTCGCCTTCGAGCACCTGCACCATCACCGGGCCGGAGATCATGAACTTGACCAGGTCCTCGAAGAACGGACGACCCTTGTGCACGCCGTAGAAGGCCTCGGCCTCGCCGCGCGAGAGGTGGACCATTCGCGCCGCGGCGATCTTCAGCCCCGCGCCCTCGAAGCGCGCGTAGATCTGCCCGATGACGTTCTTCGCGACGGCGTCGGGCTTGATGATCGAGAGGGTGCGTTCAAGCGCCATTCATGTTCTCCTTGGTGAATCGGAAACAAACTGTCGATTTTAGTTCGCGGCGCCCGGGTCAACGCCCCCTGGCTCCGCCCCGGCCGCCGCGCTTGCTGCCCGGGCGGCGGCCGCTCTTGCTGCTCTTGCTGCTCTTGCTGCCTTTGCCGGCCTTGCCGCGCAGCGCGTCGGCACCGAGATAGCCCATCGTCGTCTGCATCGGGTCGGGCTGGCGCGCACCGCCGCCACTGCCGCGGCTGGCGCCCCGGGGCCCGCGCGCACCGCCGCCGGCCGGTCCGCCACCGGCCTTCTGCACGAAGCGGCGGTCGTAGGTCTGCTGCAGCGGGTTGGGGATCGGGCCGTCCTCGGGCAGTTCGCGCCGCGGCGTGCGCTCGCGCTGCAGCGCACGCTTGTCGTAAGTCTGCTGCAGCGGGTTGGGGATGGGACCGTCCTCGTCGTAGTCGCGCTGCGGGCGGCGTGCCTGCTGGACGAAGCGCTTGTCGTAGGTCTGCTGCAGCGGGTTGGGGATGTGCATCGGCCCGTCGTCGTCGTGGTCGGCGCGCGCCGCGCGATCGGCCTGCATCCCGGGCTCGAACGCGCGGTCGCGCGGCCCATCGCGCCGCGCGCCGCCACGCCGGCCCCGCTTGCTGCGCTCGCCGCTGCGTCCACCTTCGGCGCCGTCGCTGCGCGGACGCTCGGTCCCGGTGAGCCGGCGCAAGGCCCGCACGTCCGCCTCGGGCAGGTCGACCCAGACCCCACGCCTGAGCCCGCGCGGCAGCACGACGCAACCGTAGCGGATGCGGATGAGCCGGCTCACCGCGTGGCCGACGGCTTCGAAGAGCTTGCGCACCTCGCGGTTGCGGCCCTCGGTGATCACGACACGGTACCAGTGGTTGACGCCTTCGCCGCCGCCGTCCTCGATCGAGACGAAGGACGCGCGCTGACCGTCGATCTCGACGCCTTCGAGCAGGCGCTGGCGCGCCGCCTCGTCGAGCACGCCGAGCGAGCGCACCGCGTACTCGCGCTCGACGCCGAAGCGCGGGTGCATCAGCTGGTTGGCCAGCTCCCCCGAGTTGGTGAACAGCAGCAGGCCTTCGGTATTGATGTCCAGACGCCCCACCGACTGCCACTTGCCGTGCGCCAGCCGCGGCAGGCGGCGAAAGACCGTCGGCCGCTGCTGCGGGTCGTCGTGGGTGACGACCTCGCCCGCCGGCTTGTGGTAGGCGAGCACGCGCGGCGGCGGCGGCGCGATGCGCAGCTTCACCGGCTTGCCGTTGATGGCGACGCGGTCGCCGAAGGAGATGCGCTGCCCCGTGTGCGCCGGCTCGCCGTTGACCGTGACCCGACCTTCGAGCACCCACTGCTCCATGTCGCGGCGCGAGCCGATGCCCGCCTGCGCCAGCACCTTGTGCAGCTTGGGTGCATCGGGCTCGGGCGCGAGAACGCGCCTGGGCGCCGCAACGGGCGCTCCCTGCGCCAGAGCTTCCGACGGCTCGGCGTCGAAAGCGCCCGAAAGGACTTCGGCAAAGAGCTCGGCGGGGTCGGCCGGCGGCAGCGCAATGAGGGGCGGCGTTCCCTCGTGGACAGCTCCGTGGCCTTCGGCACCCGCGTCGCTCGATGATGCCGCGGCATCCCCGCGCTCCTCGCGCGGCGGCCGGTCGCGGCGGTTGCGACGGTTGCGGCGGCGTCGGCTGCCTTCGCGTGCGCCCTCTGCTGCGGCAGCGCCATGCTCGGCGCGCACCGGTTCCGGTACCTCGGACCCGAGCGCTTCGCCGGCGGCCGGTGGCGCATCCATGCCGGCGGGAACAAGCGGCGCTGCGGGCTCCAGCAATGTCGAAGACTCTCCCGACGTGATCGCCACGGCCGCAGCTGCGCAAGCTTCGCCAAGCGGCTCGAGCGCGGCAGGGACCGTCACGGCTTCCGTCACGGCTTCCGTCAGGGCGTCCGGCCTGCGTGATCGCCGCGCGCGCACGGGCTTGGCTGCGGCCTCCTCCGACGGTGGCGGCAGCGGCGGTGCGAGGGTCGCGGCGTCCGGCGACGTCGCCTCCGCCGCTACGGCGGCTACGGCCGTTGCGGCCGTAGCGGTCATTGCGGTTTTGGGTGCCGCACGCCGGCGCCGGGGCTTGGCCGGTGCTTCGGCCGCATCGCCAGCCGACGGCGCGTCGACGCCGGCTGGCGCCAGCTCTCGGGGATCGTGATCGTTCATGCTTGCTCGTCGGTCGTGGGTTCGGGGACCTGGTCGGGCTGCAGGTCGATGTCGTGCTCGTCCGCGTCGGACGCGCCTGGCGCAGGATCGGGAGGGCGCGGTTCCGGCACGGCCGCGTCCGCGGTGCCCGCCGAGTCCGGGCCATCGTCGTGCGCCGGCTGCAGCCGCACCGGGGTGATCGATGCCGGGACGGCCTCCCCCGCCTGGGCAGGGTCCGCGGCCTGCGCTGCCGTCGCGTCGTCCAGCGGCAGATGCGCCTGCTCGTCGCCAAGCAGCGAGCCCTGCGCCTGCAGCGCGCTCAGCGCTGCGGCATCGACCGCGCCGTCATCGCCGCCGAGCGGCGGGAGCTGGTCCAGCGACGCCAGCCCCAGATCGGAGAGGAACTGCTGCGTGGTCGCGTAGAGCGCCGGTCGGCCCGGTGCCTCGCGGTGGCCGATGACCTCGATCCAGCCGCGGTCCTCGAGCTGCTTGACGATCTGCGAGCTGACGGTGACGCCGCGGATGTCCTCGATGTCGCCGCGAGTCACCGGCTGGCGGTAGGCGACGATGGCCAGCGTCTCCATCGCCGCGCGCGAGTATTTCGGCGGCTTCTCGGGGTGCAGCCGGTCCAGGTATTCGCGCAGTTCCGGCCGGCTCTGAAAGCGCCAGCCGCCCGCGAGCGCGACCAGCTCGATGCCGCGCTCCTCCCAGTCGCGCGCGAGCTGATCGAGCAGCATCCGCAGCGTGTCGGCGCCGACCTGCTCGTCGAAGAGCACGCGCATCTCGCGCAGGGACATCGGCATCTGCGCGCACAGCAGGGCAGCTTCAAGAATGCGCTTGGCTTCGGCGCTGGTCATCTCGATCGGTTTCGCGCCAACTCGGCCTTGGCGCCAGGAGGAGTCATCGCGGACCTGCAGCCGTTGCGCTCGGTACGCGCTCGGCCTGCCAGGGCAGGTTGTGGAATCGGAGCGGGCCTGCCGTCCGTGCGCTTGCAGCCTCGTGGGCCGCGGTCGACCGTCGACGGGTTCAGGCGCTCGCAACACGCGGGGCCGCCGAATCGCCGGGGACATGGCCCACCCGTCCAGGGGGCCTTCGCTGCCGGCGCCGCAAGGGCGCGTGCGGATGCATTGTAGCGCCGCCGGGCCGCGCCACGCGCGGTCACGTCCCGACGATCCACATCCAGGCGGCGGCAAAGTCCGGCGGCGGCGGGCAGTCGAAACCCATCGGCCGGCGTGAGAGCGGGTGCTCGAAGGCCAGGCGCGTGGCGTGCAGCGCCTGGCGCTGCAGGCCCAGCGCCGGCCGGCCGCCGTAGAGCGCGTCGGCCACCAGCGGGTGCCCGCGCCAGGCCAGATGCACGCGGATCTGGTGCGTGCGCCCCGTGTGCAGACGACAGCGCAGTGCCGAAAAACCGTCGCGCAGGGCCCGAACCTCGACATCGGTGCGCGCCGGCTTGCCGCCCGCCACCACCGCCATGCGCGTGCGCTGCACCGGATCACGGCCGATCGGCGCCTCGATGCGCTGCACCGGCGGTTGCAGCTCGCCCCAGGCGATCGCCAGGTACTCACGCTGCACGCGGCGCGCGGCGATGTCGCGCACCAGCGCCGTCACCGCCTCCTGCGTCTTGCCGACGACCACCAAGCCCGAAGTGTCCTTGTCCAGGCGATGCACGATGCCCGCGCGCGGCAGGCGCGAAGCCGGACCGTGGTGCGCCAGCAGCCCGTTGAGCAGCGTGCCGCTCCAGTTGCCCGCGGCCGGATGCACGACCAGGCCCGCCGGCTTGTCGACGACGAGGATCTGCTCGTCCTCGAAGACGATCGAAAGCGGCATCGGCTGCGGTCGGAAAGCCTGGCTCTCGGCTGTGGGGACGAGCGTCACCCGCACCGCCTGCCCGCTGCGCAGCCGGCGCGCGTTGTGCGTGCACGGCTGCCCATCGACCAGCACGTGCCCGGCCGTGACCAGTCCCTGCAGGTGGCTGCGCGAGAACTCCGGAGCCGCGCGCGCGAGCAGCCTGTCCAGGCGCTCGCCATGCCCGGCAAGGTCGATCTCGAAGCGCCTCTGCTCGGCCTCGCCCGCACCCGGTTCGGCGTCTTCCAGGTGGCGTTCGCCGACGGCGGGGTCGGTTTCCTCGCGAGCGTTCATCGGCTTCCTATAATCCGGCGCCCTCCCGATACCGCATGGCGCGCGCTGCTCCCGCACGCCCGCCACGACCGCACCGATGCAGCCATTCAGACCGGCGCAGCGCGCCTCGCGTCCTCATGCCGCGGCCCTCCTCGCCGCCGCCGCAGCGCTGCTGCTGGCAGCGTGCGCGACCGATCGCCCGGACGAATTCGCCGGCCGCAGCGCCGAGAAATTGTATGCAGAGGCCCGCGAGGAGCTGAACGCCGGCAGCTACGAACGCGCGATCAAGGCGCTCGAGCGCGTCGAGGGGCGCGGTGCGGGAACGCTGCTGGCACAGCAGTCGCAGCTGGACCTGGCCTATGCGCACTGGAAGGCCAACGACAGGGCGCAGGCGCTGGCCACCGTCGACCGCTTCATCAAGTACAACCCCTCGAGCCCGGCGCTGGACTATGCGCTCTACCTGCGCGGGGTGATCAACTTCAACGACAACGTCGGGCTGTTCGGCAGCCTGAGCCGGCAGGATCTTTCGGAGCGCGACCAGCGCGCCTCGCGCGACGCCTGGCAGGCCTTCAAGCAGCTCGTCGACCAGTTCCCGGCGTCGCGCTACGCCGCCGACGCGCGGCTGCGCATGGACTACATCGTGAACTCGCTGGCCGCCTACGAGGTGCACGTCGCGCGCTACTACTACAACCGGGGCGCCTACGTCGCCGCGGCCAATCGGGCACAGCAGGCGGTGACCGATTACCAGCAGTCGCCGGCGGTCGAGGAGGCGCTGCACATCATGGCGCAGAGCTACGCGAAGCTGAGTCTCCCCGAGCTGCGCGAGGCGGCCGAGCGCGTGCTGCGCACGAATTACCCCGAGAGCCGCTTCATCCCGGGTGCCAGGTCGCAGGCCGAGGCCAGACCCTGGTGGCGCTTCTGGTGACCGACTCGGTCTCGTGCATCGTGGCCAGCAGCGCAAGCCAGTCCAGCGCCTGGTCCTCCTCCTCGACCACGCCCATCGGCGGCAGCGCCGCCATCAGCCGCCGGCCGTAGCCCATCGACCGCAGCCGCGGGTCGCAGATCACCAGCAGACCGTGGTCGGTCTCCGAGCGGATCAGGCGTCCTGCCCCCTGCTTGAGCGCGACCGCGGCCTCCGCGACGTGCACCTCATCGAACGCGTTGCGCCCCTGCTCCTGCAGCTGCTTGACCCGAGCCTGCACCAGCGGGTCGTCCGGCGGCGGGAACGGCAGCTTGTCGATGAGCACGCATTGCAGCGCGTCGCCCGGGATGTCGATGCCTTCCCAGAAACTGTGCGACCCGACGAGCACGCGGCCGCGCCCGTCGCCGAACTGCTGCAGCAGCGCCCGCCGCGGCTGCGCACCCTGGCGCAGCACCTGCAGGTCGGCGCCCAGGCGCTCGGCCTCGCGCTGCAGCGCCTCGGCGATCGGCGGCAGCACGCGCAGGGTCGTCGTCAGCACGAACAAGCGTCCCTGCAGCGCGTGCGCGCAGCGCGCCGCCAGCGTCCCCACGGCGGCCGGATGCGCAGCCTCGTTGGGCTTGGGCATGCGCGCGGGCACCCACACGCGGGCGTGCGCGGCGTAGTCGAAGGGGCTCTGCACGCGCAGCGTTCGCGCGTCCTCGAGGCCGGCCTGGCGCGTGAACCAGGAGAGCGCGTCGTCGTCGCCGAGTGTCGCCGAGGTGAAGATCCACGCCCGCTGTGCGCGGCTGCGTTCGTCACCGAGCATCTCGCGGATGTCCAGCGGCGACTCGACGAGCCGCGCCTGCTGCGGCGTGAGGTCGATCCAGCGCACGCGTGCGCTGGCCATCGGCTGCGCAAAGCGCTGCACGAGTGCGTCCAGCTCGAGCGCGCGTTCGTGCAGGCGCACGAAGTCCGGCCCCGCCGCGGCCTGGCCGCCCAGTTCCTCGGCGGCGACCTGCAATGCCTGCGCCAGCCCTTGCAGCGCCGCGGCGAGCTCGGGGCGCTCTGCCCGCTCCTCCCAGCGCAGCTTGCGCAGGCCCCGCAGCTCGCGCAGTTCGCCGGCCAGCGCCAGGCGCAGCTCGCGCGCGCCCTGCTCGATCGCGCTCGCGAGCTCGTGCCAGGGCGCCAGGCCCCGTGCCTGCGAATTGCCCGCCGCAAGCAGGTCGCGGGCGAAATCCAGGAGCTGCGCGGTCCCGAGCGTCTGCCCGAGAAACTGCACACCGGCGTCGACGAGCTGGTGCGCCTCGTCGAAGACGGCCGCGTCGACTGTCGGCAGCAGCTCGGCGACGCCACTGTCGCGCAGCGCCAAGTCGGCGAAGAAGAGATGGTGGTTGATGACCACAAGCTCGGCGGCCATCGCCTCGCGCCGCGCCTGCACGACGTGGCATTGCTGATAGAGCGGGCACTCGGTGCCCAGGCAGTTGTCGCGCGTGCTCGTCACCAGCGGGATCACCGGCGAGCGCTCATCCAGGCCGTCGACCTCGGCCAGATCGCCGCTGCGCGTGTGCTGCGCCCAGGCCTCGATGCGCGCGAGCTGCCGCACCGCGAAGCGGTCGGGTAGCTGCGCGCTCAGCCGCGCCTGCTGCAGGCGATGCCGGCAGAGGTAGCTCGACCGCCCCTTGAGCAGCGCGGTGTGCAGCGGCAGGCCGAGGGTCTGCAGCAGCCGCGGCAGATCACGCAGGAAGAGCTGATCCTGCAGGCTCTTGGTCGCGGTGCTGACGAGCGCGCGCTGGCCGCTCAGCAGCAACGGCACCAGGTAGGCAAAGGTCTTGCCCACGCCGGTGCCGGCCTCGGCGACGAGGACCTCGCGCGCCTGCAGCGCGTCGCACACGGCACGCGCGAACTCGAGCTGCTGCGGTCGCAGCCTGTAGCCGGGATCAGCCTGCGCGAGCGGACCGCCGACGGCGAAGACCGCTTCGGTGCGGGCCCGCAGGCCGTCGCTCACGCGCGCTTCAGGCGGGCTCGTCGGGCAGGGGCGAACCGCCGACCTGAACCTCGGCCTCGAGCCGCGCGATTTCGTCGCGCAGCGCCAACCGGCGCTTCTTCAGGCGCCGCAGCGCCAGCTCGTCGGTCGACGGGTCGGCGATGCTGTGGTCGATGAGGTTGTCCAGGTCGGCGTGCTCGATGCGCAACTCGATCAGGCGACGCTGCGGGGAATGGAGGTTGTCGGTCATTGCTGCACGCCATGAAGACTGGGCCTGAGTTTATATTCGCCGCATGACTCCGACTGCCCAGGCCGCGCAAGCTTTTCGCCTGACGGCCGCCACCGGGCTGCACAGAGGCGACCGCGCCTATCAGCAGGATCAGGTCGAAATCATCACCCATGCGCGCATCAAGGGCTGCGCGTTGGCGATCGTCGCCGACGGCATGGGCGGAAAGAGCGGGGGCCGCAAGGCCGCCGATCAGGTGCTGCTGACGGGCCGCCAGATCTTCGAGCGCTACGTGCCGCAGCAGGACGATCCGGCCGATCTGCTGCGCCAGCTGGTGATGGAAGCGCACCTGATGATCAAGCTCACGGCCATCACTGCCGAGGAAGAGCCGCACAGCACCATCGCCGCCTTCCTCGTCAACCCGGAGCTCGATGCCTGGGCGGTGCACGCGGGCGATTCGCGCGTCTATCACTTCCGCGGCGCGGAGATGCTGCGCCGCACACTCGATCACTCCTTCGTCCAGCGCCTGGTCGACGAGGGCCGTCTGAGCGAGGAAGCGGCGAACACGCACCCCCAGTCGAACCTGCTCACCGGCTGCCTGGGCACGCAGGCCGATCCGCCGCTGGCCTTGTGGCGGATCGAGCGGCTGGTCTTCGGCGACACCCTGCTGGCCTGCAGCGACGGGCTCTGGCACTACTTCACGCCCAAGGAGATCGGCGCGATCGTGCACGCGCTGCCTCCGCGCGAAGCCGGCGAGATGCTGATCTCCAAGGCGCGGCAGCGTGCCCGAGGCGGCGGCGACAACCTGTCGGTCGCGCTGATGCGCGTCGACCCGCTGAAGTAGGCGGGGCGGGCCAGACGCCCCGGCCGGGCGCGGATCAGCCACCGGCGGGGGCGGACGCCGGTGGCGGCGGCAGCGGCGCGATCTGTCGGCCCTTGGCCGCGCGCTTCTCGAGCCGCTCCTGGATGCGCCGCTGGCCCTCTTCGATGTGAGCCCTGCGTTCCCGCGCGGCCTGCGCACGCGCAGCGGCTTGCGATGCCGTCCCGGCCGATCGCGCCGCCGTCCTCTGCGCGGCGCTGCGCGGTGTCGACGCAGCAGGAGCCGGGGCGGACGACGGCGCTTCGCCCTCGCCCGCTGCCGGCGGAATCGCCACCGGGGCCCTGGCCGCAGGCGGCCCCTCGGACGCAGACCGGGGGGACGACGGCGGGTGGCTGGACCGAACCGCCGCCGGCGTCGCGGCCGATGCCCCGGGGGGCGGGTTCGACCCGGCGTCTCGCGCAGCGGCAGCCGAGCCCGCCGCGGCGCCGCGCCGCGCCACCTCGGCCCGATGTCGAGCGATCGCCGCCTCGCGCTCGGCGGCGCGGCGCGTGCGGAGAGCCTCGTCGAGTGCGAGTTCCTGCTCCTGCAGCGCCGCCAGCGCCTGTCGGCGCTGCCGGCGGGCGGCATCCAGGCAGTCGTTGACGGCGAAGCGCTGCCGGCACCGTTGCGCCTCCCCCGCATACTGCGCCTCCACCGCCGCCCTGTCAGCGGCGATCCGCTGCCGCTGCAAGGTCACGTCGTCCGGCGCAGACAGGATCGGAGCGGGCACCAGCCCCGCGCCAAGCATCAGGACAAGGGCGGCAATCAGGCGCATCGGGCACGGCCTACTGGAGCTTGGCCTCAGGTCAGCGAGGTGTCGACCTCGCGCCGCGCCAGAGCCAGGTACTCGTTGGTCTGCATCTCCACAAGGCGGGAGACGGTACGTGGGAACTCGTGCACGAGCGGCCCTTCGGTGTAGAGCTGCTCGGCCGGCACCGCGGCGGAGATCACGAGCTTGACGTGCCGGTCGTAGAGCACGTCGACGAGCCAGGTGAAGCGCCGCGCCTCGCTGGCCAGGCGCGGCGGCATCTGCGGCACGCCCGAGAGCAGCACGGTGTGAAAGCGCGAGGCGATCTCGAGGTAGTCGTTCTGCGAGCGCGGGCCGCCGCAGAGCGTGCGGAAGTCGAACCAGACGACGCCGCCGGCGCGGCGCAGCGCGCGCAGCTCGCGGTGCTCGATGTGCATCACCGGGTCCTCGTCGCGCGCCTCGGCGAGCTGCTCGAAGGCCTGCTTCAACGCCGCCTCGGCCGCGGCGTCCAGCGGCCAGTGGTACATCTTCATCTGCTCGAGCGAGCGCCGCCGGTAGTCGTGCCCCGCGTCGACGTTGATGACCTCGAGATGCGCCTTCAGCAGCTCGATCGCCGGCAGGATGCGGTCGCGGTGCAGGCCGTTGGGGTAGAGCTCGTCGGGGTGGAAGTTGCTCGTCGTGACGATGCTCACCCGGTTGTCGAACAGCGACTGCAGCAGCCGGTGCAGGATCATCGCGTCGGTCACGTCGGCGACGTGGAACTCGTCGAAGCAGATCAGCCGGTAGCGGCGCGCGATGCGGCGGCCGAGCTCGTCCAGCGGATTGACCGTGCCCTTGAGGTCCTGCAGCTGGCGGTGCACCTCGCGCATGAACTCGTGGAAGTGCAGCCGCGTCTTGCGCGTCAGCGGCACGGCCTGGAAGAAGCAGTCCATCAGGAAGCTCTTGCCGCGGCCCACGCCGCCCCACATGTAGACGCCGCGCGGGATCGGCGGGTGGCGGATGAGCTTGGTGATCGCGTTGCTGCGCCGCGCCTTGTAGTCGGCCCACTCGTTCTCGCAGCGTTCGAGCGCGGCGACGGCGCGCAATTGCGCCTCGTCGGCGACGTAGCCGCGCTCGGCCAGGGTCTGTTCGTAGAGCTGTCGAACCGGCATGGAAGCAAAGGATCATAAAAGCGCGACGGCCAGGTCCTGCCTGGCCGTCGCCGTAGATCGCGCCCGTGGGATCGCGATCAGAAGTTGAGCGTGCGCTTGTCGACGGCCAGCGCCGCTTCCTTCATCGACTCCGACAGCGAGGGGTGCGCGTGGCAGATGCGCGCGATGTCCTCGGCGCTTGCCCTGAAGGCCATGGCCACGCATGCCTCGGCGATGAGTTCGCTGGCCAGCGGGCCCACGATGTGCACGCCGAGGATCTCGTCGCTTGCCGCATCGGCGAGGAACTTGACGAAGCCGGAGGTGTCGCCGAGCGCGCGCGCGCGGCCGTTGGCCATGAAGGGGAAGCTGCCGGCCTTGTAGGCGCGGCCCGCGGCCTTCAGCGCCTGCTCGGTCTGGCCGACCCAGGCGATCTCGGGGCTGGTGTAGATGACGAAGGGGATGAGGTTGAAGTCGACGTGGCCGTGCTGGCCGGCGATGCGCTCGGCCACGGCCACGCCTTCCTCCTCGGCCTTGTGCGCGAGCATGGGGCCGCGCACGACGTCGCCCACCGCCCACACGCCCGGCAGGTTGGTGCGGCAGTCGTCGTCGACGGCGACGAAGCCGCGCTCGTCGAGCTTCAGGCCCACGGCCTCGACGTTCAGACCGACGGTGTTGGGCACGCGGCCGATGCTGACGATGAGCTTGTCGACCTCCAGCTCGTGCGCCTTGTCCTTGGCGTCGGTGTAGGAGACGGTCACGCCCTTCTTGCCGACCTTGACGCCGCCGACCTTGACGCCGAACTCGATCTTCAGGCCCTGGCGCGTGAGCAGCTTGAGCGCCTCCTTGGCGACCTGCTCGTCGGCCGCCGGCAGGAAGCCGGGCATCGCCTCGAGCACCGTGACCTCGGCGCCGACGCGCCGCCAGACCGAACCCATCTCGAGGCCGATCACGCCCGATCCGATCACGCCCAGCTTCTTCGGCACGCTGCCGATGCGCAGCGCGCCGTCGTTGCTCAGCACCTTCTCCTCGTCGAAGGCCACGCCGGGCAGCGGGCGCGCGCTCGAGCCGGTGGCGACGATCACCTGCTTGCCGACGATGCTCTGCTTCTCGGCGCCGTCGACCGCGATCTCGTAGCCACCGTCCGCGGCCTTCACGAAGGAGCCGCGGCCGTGGAAGAACGCGACCTTGTTCTTCTTGAAGAGGTAGAGGATGCCGTCGTTGTTCTGCTTGACCACCTGGTCCTTGCGGGCCACCATCTTCTTCACGTCGATGGCGAGGTCGGACAAGCTGATGCCGTGCTCGCCGAAGTGCTTCGCGGCGTGCTCGTAGTGCTCGCTGGACTGCAGCAGCGCCTTGCTCGGGATGCAGCCGACGTTGGTGCAGGTGCCGCCCGGCGCGGGACCGCCGGCGGCGTTCTTCCAGTCGTCGATGCAGGCGACGTTCATCCCCAGCTGCGCCGCCCGGATCGCGGCGATGTAGCCGCCCGGGCCGCCGCCGATGACGACGACGTCGAAGGTCTTGGTGCTCATGGCGTCGTCCTCAGATGTCGAACAGCAGGCGCGCCGGGTCTTCCAGCGCTTCCTTCATCGCCACCAGGCTGAGCACCGCCTCGCGACCATCGATGATGCGGTGGTCGTAGCTGAGCGCCAGGTAGTTCATCGGACGCACGACGATCTGCCCGTTCTCGACCACGGCGCGCTCCTTGGTCGCATGCACGCCGAGGATCGCCGACTGCGGCGGGTTGATGATCGGCGTCGAGAGCATGGAGCCGAAGACGCCGCCGTTGCTGATCGAGAAGGTGCCGCCCGAGAGCTCCTCGATGCTGAGCTTGCCGTCGCGCGCCTTCACGCCGTACTCGGCGATCTTCTTCTCGACGTCGGCAAAGCTCATCTGGTCGGCATTGCGCAGCACCGGCACGACGAGGCCGCGCGGCGAGCCCACCGCGATGCCGATGTCGAAGTAGCCGTGGTAGACGATGTCGTTGCCGTCGACGCTGGCGTTGACGATCGGGTAGCGCTTGAGCGCGGCGACCGCCGCCTTGACGAAGAAGCTCATGAAGCCGAGCTTGACGCCGTGCTCCTTCTCGAAGCGGTCCTGGAACCGCTTGCGCATCTCCATCACCGGGGCCATGTTGACCTCGTTGAAGGTGGTGAGGATCGCGTTGGTCGCCTGCGACTGCAGCAGCCGCTCGGCGATGCGCGCGCGCAGGCGCGTCATCGGCACGCGCTGCTCGGGGCGGTCGCCGAGGTTCTCGCTCATCGGTGCGGCCACGGCCGGCAAGGGCTTGGCCACGGACGGCGCCACCGGTGCCGCGACCGGCGCCGCCGCGGGCGCCGGCGCTGCCGCGCCACCGGCCACTGCGGCGAGCACGTCGCCCTTGGTCACGCGGCCATCCTTGCCGCTGCCCGGCACCGAGCCCGCGGCCAGGCCGTGATCGGCCATCAGCTTGGCCGCGGCCGGCATCGCCACACCCGCGGCCTTGCCGCCAGCCGCTGCCGGCGCCGTCGCTGGCGGCGCTGCAGCGGCTGCCGCCGGCGCAGGCGCTGCAGCGGGAGCCGCGGCGCCGACGGTCGCCTCGGTGTCGATGCGCGCGATCAGCTGATCGGCCGTCACGGTCGCGCCATCGGCGGCGACGATCTCGGTGAGCACGCCTGCCGCGGGCGCCGGAACCTCGAGCACGACCTTGTCGGTCTCGATCTCGATCAGGATCTCGTCCATCGCCACGGCCTCGCCGGGCTTCTTCTTCCATTGCAGCAGCGTGGCCTCCGAGACCGACTCGGAGAGCTGCGGAACCTTGACTTCAACGATTGCCATGATGTGTCTCGCTTGTTCGTTCCTGCGCGGCGCCGCGCCGGTGCGGGTGGCGAAGCACCCGCCCGGATCCGACGACGCCAGCGCGCGTGCTTACCTGCTCAGCGCGTAGCCCTTGAGCTTGCCGAAGGCCTGGTCGAGCAGCGACTTGAGCTGCTCCTGGTGAAGGTGCGGGTAACCCACCGCGGGCGACGCCGACGCGGCACGCCCGGCGTAGCCGAGCTTCTGGCCCTCGTGCATGTTCTCCAGCAGCTGGTGCTCGACGAAGAACCAGGCGCCCTGGTTCTGCGGTTCGTCCTGGCACCAGACGATCTCGGTGGCGTTCGGATACCTCTTCAGCTCGGCGGCCAGGGCCTTGTGCGGGAACGGGTAGAGCTGCTCGACGCGCATCAGCGCGACGTCGGTCGCCTTCTTCTCCTCGCGACGCTTGACGAGGTCGTAGTAGACCTTGCCCGAGCAGATGATCACGCGCTTGACCTTCTCCGCGGCGATCTCGCGGTTCTGCTCGCCGATCACCGTGCGGAACTCGCCCTTGGTGAATTCGGACAGCGGCGAGGTCGCGTCCTTGTTGCGCAGCAGGCTCTTGGGCGTGAAGACCACGAGCGGCTTGCGGAACTGGCGCACCATCTGCCGGCGCAGCAGATGGAAGATCTGGCTGGCGCTCGTCGGCTGCACGATCTGCATGTTGTTCTCGGCGGCCAGCTGCATGAAGCGCTCGACGCGGGCCGAACTGTGCTCCGGCCCCTGCCCTTCGTAGCCGTGCGGCAGCAGCAGCGTCAGGCCGTTGACGCGGCCCCACTTGACCTCGCCGCTGGCGATGAACTGGTCGATCACGACCTGCGCACCGTTGGCGAAGTCGCCGAACTGCGCTTCCCAGATCGTGAGCGTGTTCGGGTCGGCGCTCGCGTAGCCGTACTCGAAGCCCAGCACCGCCTCCTCGGAGAGGATGGAGTCGATGACGACGAAGGGCGCTTGGTTCTCGGCGATGTTCTCCAGCGGCACGTAGGTCCCGGTGTCCCACTTCTCGCGCTTCTGGTCGTGCAGCACCGCGTGCCGGTGCACGAAGGTGCCGCGGCCGCAGTCCTCGCCCGAGAGTCGCACCGCGTAGCCGCTGGCCACGAGCGAGGCGTAGGCCAGCGTCTCGCCCATGCCCCAGTCGACGTTGATCTCGCCGCGGCCCATCGCGGCGCGGTCGGTCAGCACCTTCTCGGCCAGCGGGTGCACCTTGAAGCCTTCGGGCACCGTCGTCAGCCGCTCGGCCAGGCGCTTGATCTCGGCCAGCGGCAGCGCGGTGTCGGCGGCGTCGGTCCACTTGCGGCCGAGGAAGGGCGCCCAGTCGACCGCGTACTTGCTCTTGAAGTTGGTGAGCACCGGATCGACCGTGTGCTTGCCGGCGTCGAAGGCCGCTCGCACCTGCTTCACCAGCTGGTCGCCGCCGCCGGCGGGCAGCACGCCCTGCGCCTCGAGCTTGTCGGCGTAGAGCTTGCGCGTGCCCGGATGTGCCGCGATCTTCTTGTACATCAGCGGCTGGGTGAGGGCCGGCGTGTCCTGCTCGTTGTGGCCGAGCTTGCGGAAGCAGACGATGTCGACGACGACGTCCTTCTTGAACTGCTGGCGGTAGTCCATCGCCAGCTGCGTGCACAGCACGACCGATTCCGGATCGTCGCCGTTGACGTGCAGCACCGGTGCCTCGATCATCTTCACGACGTCGGTGCAGTACAGCGTCGAGCGGCTGTCGCGCGGGTCGCTGGTCGTGAAGCCGATCTGGTTGTTGATGACGATGTGCAGCGTGCCGCCGGTGTAGTAGCCGCGCGTCTGCGCCAGCGCCAGCGTCTCCATCACCACGCCCTGCCCGGCGAACGCGGCGTCGCCGTGCACGAGCACCGGCAGCACTTGGCTGCCTTCCTTGTCGCCGCGGCGGTCCATGCGCGCCTTGACCGAACCCTCGACGACCGGGTTCACGATCTCGAGGTGGCTCGGGTTGAACGCCAGGCTCAGGTGCACCGGGCCGCCGGGCGTCGAGACGTCGCTCGAGAAGCCCTGGTGGTACTTGACGTCGCCGGCGGGCAGGTCCTCGGGCGCCGTGTGGTCGAACTCGGCGAAGAGGTCCTTGGGCATCTTGCCGAGCGTGTTGACGAGCACGTTCAGGCGCCCGCGGTGCGCCATGCCGACGACGATCTCCTGCACGCCATGCTCCCCGGCGCGCTGCACGACCTCGTCCATGCTGGCGATGAAGCTCTCGCCGCCCTCGAGCGAGAAGCGCTTCTGGCCGACGTACTTGGTGTGCAGGTAGCGCTCCAGGCCCTCGGCCGAGGTCAGCCGCTCGAGGATGCGCGTCTTCTGCTCGGCGCTGTAGCTCGGCTTGCTGCGGATCGACTCCAGCCGCTCCTGCCACCAGCGCTTCTCGGCCGGATCCATGCAGTGCATGAACTCGGCGCCGATCGTGCCGCAATAGGTCTCGCGCAGCGCCTGCAGGATGTCGCGCAGCGACATGTGCTCGGCCTTGCTGAAATAGGTGTTCGCCGCCGAGAACATGATGTCCATGTCCGACTCGGTCAGGTCGTAGAACGCCGGTTCGAGCTCGGGGATGCGCGGGCGCTCGGCGCGCTTGAGCGGGTCGAGATCGGCCCAGCGGCTGCCGAGGTTGCGGTACGAGGCGATCAGGCTCTGGACGTGGACCTGCTTGCGCGCTACCGCGAGGTCGCTGGCGCTGGCCTTGAGCGCGAAGGCATTGGCCTTGGCGCGCTGCGCGAACGATTCGACGACCGAGGCATGCGGCACGTCGCGCGCTTCGCTGCCGTCGACCGCAGGCACGTGCTGCAGGTTGTCGAAGTAGGTGCGCCAGTTGTCGGGCACGCTGCCCGGGTTCTCGAGGTAGGCCTCGTAGAGTTCCTCGACATAAGGGGCGTTGCCCCCGAACAGGTACGAATTGGACCTGTACTGCTGCATCATCGCTCGCTCACCTTTCGTCCGCGGTTTCCGCGGGCTCCGATGGGTTGCCAAACCTTCCGCGACCCCGGCTTCACCGGGCTGGCGGATTGCGACCCGCCTTGCTGTTGTCTCGCTCGTTCAGCAAGGGGACGGGGAAGGGCCACTTCTTCGAGAGGTTTCGACTCTAACACCCGGGCCGTCGACGACCGTCCGAAGTGCCAGCGTCCGCACTGCGCAATTGGGCCATGCGAACCCTGTTGATTTGCTGACAAGCCGGAAAACCCGGGCGCGGGAGAGCGCGTGGCGCGCCCTTGGGCACCACACCGCGCGGGCTCGACCACCGTCCGGTGCGCGGCTCAGTTCTGCGGCGTCGATGCCGCTCCCGCGGGCGCCGAAGCCGAATCATCGGCGCCTTCCGCCCTCGCCGGCGGCAGGCGTCCGCTGCCCCCCACACCGACGCTGACGCCTCGGGTACCCACGGAAACGCCGCCGCCGACGTTGCCGCCGCTGTCGACCGAGACGCCCACCGAGCCCACGCCCGGCAGGGGAAGCCCGATGCCCACGCCCACCGTCGAGCAGCCGACCAGCAAGGCCGACGCGATCGCAAGCAGCGCCGCGGGCGCTGCCGCAGCCTTTGGGCCATGGCTCCCGAGCGGGGAGCGCGACCGCATCGAGTCGCGCACATCCGGGTCCGCGCCAGCGGCGGCGGTTTCAGGAAGGTTTTCAGCGCACATGGGCCGAAGCTTCGATCAGCCGCGCCCGCGCGGCCAGGTACTCGCGCTTCAGACGTGCAACCAGTTCGGCTGCCGGCACCACGGCCTTCACCGGGGCGATGCCCTGGCCGCAGCCCCAGATGTCCTTCCAGGCCTTGCTCGTGTCGCCGCCGAAGTTCATCTTGCTCGGGTCGCTCTCGGGCAGGTTGTCGGGGTCCATCCCGGCCTTGCGGACCGAGGGCTTCAAGTAGTTGCCGTGCACACCGGTGAAGAGGCTCGAGTAGACGATGTCGTCGCTCGTGCACTCGACGACGCACTGCTTGTAGGCGTCGCTGGCGCGCGCTTCGTCGGTGGCGATGAACGCCGAGCCGATGTAGGCCAGATCCGCGCCCATCGCCTGCGCGGCCAGCACCGCGTCGCCGGTGGCGATCGCGCCCGAAAGCGCGATCGGCCCGTCGAACCACTCGCGGATCTCGGCCACGAGCGCGAACGGGCTCTTCACGCCGGCATGGCCGCCGGCGCCGGCCGCCACCGCGATCAGGCCGTCGGCGCCCTTCTCGATGGCCTTCTTCGCGAAGGTGTTGTTGATCACGTCGTGCAGCACGACGCCGCCCCAGCCGTGCACCGCGTCGTTGATGTCGGTGCGCGCGCCCAGGCTCGTGATCATGATCGGCACCTTGTACTTGGCGCAGACCTGCATGTCGTGCTCGAGGCGGTCGTTGGTCTTGTGCACGATCTGGTTGATCGCGAACGGCGCCGCGGGTTGTTCGGGGTGCGCACGGTTCCAGGCCGCGAGGCCTTCGGTGATTTCGTGCAGCCACTCGTCGAGCTGCGAGGCCGGCCGCGCATTGAGCGCGGGCATCGAGCCGACGACGCCGGCCGTGCACTGCGCGATCACGAGCTTGGGGTTGCTGATGATGAACAGCGGCGAGCCGATGATCGGCAGCGGAAGGTTCTGCAACACGGCAGGAAGACGGCTCATCAGAAGGCCTCCAGGGCGAGCGCGGTGACGGATGCGGCCCCTTCGACGACGCTGTCGCGCAGCGCCGGGGCGCGCGTCAGCAGGTGCTCGGCGTAGAAGCGGCAGGTGGTGATCTTGGCCTGCATGAATTCGGCGTCGACGCCTGCGGCCAGGCGATCCTCGGCGGCCATCAGCGCGCGTGCCATCAGCCAGCCGGCGACCACGGTGCCGGTGAGCATCAGGTAGGGCACGCTGCCGGCGTAGGCGGCGTTGGGGTCGGCCTTGGCCGTGGCGACGATGTAGTCCGCCGCCTGCAGCAGCGCCTCGCGGCCGGCCTGCAGGCGCCGCGCCATCGCCGCGCAGGCATCGCCGGGGCGCGCGCGCAGCGCCGCCTCGGTCTGCTCGATCTGCGCGGCCACGCCGCGCACGCCCTGGCCGCCGTCGCGAACGGTCTTGCGGCCGACGAGGTCGTTGGCCTGGATCGCCGTCGTGCCTTCGTAGATCGTCAGGATCTTGGCGTCGCGCAGGTACTGCGCCGCACCGGTCTCCTCGATGAAGCCCATGCCGCCGTGCACCTGGATGCCCAGGCTCGCGACGTCCAGGCTCATCTCGGTGGACAGGCCCTTGACCAGCGGCACCATGAATTCGTAGAAAGCCTGGTTCTGCGCCCGCACCTGGGCGTCGGCGTGCGTGTGCGCCGCGTCGTAAGCGGACGCGGCGACGAGCGCCATCGCCCGGCAGGCCTCGGTCCATGCTCGCATCGTCATCAGCATGCGGCGCACGTCGGGGTGGTGGATGATGGGTGCGGCCTTGGCCATCGAGCCGTCGACCGGGCGGCTCTGCACGCGCTCGCGCGCGTAGGCCACCGCGTGCTGGTAGGCGCGCTCGGCCACCGCGATGCCCTGCACGCCGACCGCGAAGCGCGCGGCGTTCATCATCACGAACATGTATTCGAGGCCGCGGTTCTCCTGGCCGACCAGGTAGCCGATGGCGCCGCCGTGGTCGCCGTACTGCAGCACCGCGGTCGGGCTGGCCTTGATGCCGAGCTTGTGCTCGAGGCTCACGCAGTGCACGTCGTTGCGCGTGCCGTCGGCGAGCACCTTCGGGCAGATGAAGAGCGAGATGCCCTTGACCCCTTCGGGCGCGCCGGCCACGCGCGCGAGCACGAGGTGGACGATGTTGTCCGCCATGTCGTGCTCGCCGTAGGTGATGAAGATCTTGGTGCCGAAGAGGCGGTAGCTGCCATCGGCCTGCGGCTCCGCGCGCGTGCGCACCAGCGCCAGATCCGAGCCCGCCTGCGGCTCGGTCAGGTTCATCGTGCCGGTCCAGCTGCCGTCGATCATGTGCGGGATGTAGGCCTGCTTCTGCTCCTCGCTGCCGGCGGTGAGCAGCGCCTCGATCGCGCCGTCGGTGAGCAACGGGCAGAGCGCGAAGCTGAGATTGGCTGCCTGGACGATCTCGATGCACGCGGCGTGGATCAGCTTGGGCAGGCCCTGGCCGCCGTAGGCGACCGGGTGGTGCAGGCCCTGCCAGCCGCCCTGCACGAACTGTTGGAAGGCCTCCTTGAAGCCCGGCGTCGTGCGCACCTGGCCGTCCTGCAGCGACGAGGGATTGCGGTCGCCCTCGACGTTCAGCGGCGCGATCACGCCTTCGGCCAGGCGCGCGCATTCCTCGAGCACCGCGGCCGCGGTCTCGGCGCCGGCGTCCTCGTAGCCGGGCAGCTGCGCAACGGCATCGATGCCGGCCAGTTCCTTCATCACGAACAGGAGATCATTGACGGGGGCTCGATAGCTCATGGTCGTGTCCTCGTGATTGAGAAGAAAGGGGCGCCCCGCGGAGCGCCCCTGTGTCTGCAACCCGCTCCGGCTGCAGCGCGGAGATTACAGGGCAGCAACGAGTTCCGGCACGGCCGCGAACAGGTCGGCCTCCAGGCCGTAGTCGGCGACGCTGAAGATCGGCGCCTCCGGGTCCTTGTTGATCGCGACGATCACCTTGGAGTCCTTCATCCCGGCCAGGTGCTGGATCGCGCCCGAGATGCCCACCGCGATGTAGAGCTGCGGCGCGACGATCTTGCCGGTCTGCCCGACCTGCCAGTCGTTGGGCGCGTAGCCGGCGTCGACCGCGGCGCGGCTGGCACCGAGGGCCGCGCCCAGCTTGTCGGCCAGCGGCACCAGCACCTCGTCGAACTTCTCGCTGCTGCCCAGCGCCCGGCCGCCGGAGACGATGATCTTGGCGCTGGTCAGCTCGGGGCGCTCGAGCTTGGCGATCTCGGCGCCCTGGAACACGCTCTTGCCGCTGTCGGCCACCGGCGAAACGCTCTCGACGGCAGCGCTGCCCCCGCTGGCGGCCACCGGGTCGAAGGCCGTCGTGCGCACTGTGATCACCTTGATCGCGTCGCTGCTCTGCACGGTCGCGATCGCGTTGCCGGCGTAGATCGGGCGCTCGAAGGTGTCGGCCGAGACGATCCTGGTCGCGTCGCTGATCTGCGCCACGTCCAGCAGTGCGGCCACGCGCGGCGCGATGTTCTTGCCGTTCGTGGTCGCCGGGAAGAGGATGTGGTTGTAGGACTTCGCCAGGCCCACCACCTGCGCGGCGACGTTCTCGGCCAGGCCGTGGGCCAGCGCCGGGGCATCGGCTTGCAGCACCTTGGCCACACCGGCGATCGCCGCCGCAGCCTGCGCGGCGGCACCGGCGTTCGCGCCAGCCACCAGCACATGCACCTCGCCGCCGCACTGGGCAGCGGCAGCGACGGTGTTCAGGGTCGCGCCCTTGATCGACGCGTTGTCGTGTTCGGCAATGACGAGGGCGGCCATGTTCAGATCACCTTGGCTTCGTTCTTGAGCTTGGCCACGAGCGTGGCCACGTCGGGCACCTTGACGCCGGCGCCGCGCTTGGGCGGCTCCTCGACCTTCAAGGTCTTGATGCGCGGCGCGACGTCCACGCCCAGGTCGGCCGGCTTGACGACGTCGAGCGGCTTCTTCTTGGCCTTCATGATGTTGGGCAGCGTGACGTAGCGCGGCTCGTTCAGGCGCAGGTCGGTGGTGATCACCGCCGGAAGCGTGAGTTCGAGCGTCTCCAGGCCGCCGTCGACCTCGCGCGTCACGCGCGCCTTGCCGTCGGCGACCTCGACCTTGCTCGCGAAGGTCGCCTGCGGCAGGCCGGCGAGCGCCGCGAGCATCTGCCCGGTCTGGTTGCAGTCGTCGTCGATCGCCTGCTTGCCGAGGATCACGAGCCCCGGCTGCTCCTTGTCGACGAGCGCCTTCAGCAGCTTGGCCACCGCCAGCGGCTGCAGCTCGTCGGCGCATTCGACCAGGATCGCGCGATCGGCACCGATCGCCATCGCCGTGCGCAGCGTTTCCTGGCACTGGGTGACGCCGCAGGAGACCGCGACGATCTCGGTGGCCACGCCCTTCTCCTTCAGGCGCACGGCCTCCTCGACGGCGATCTCGTCGAAGGGGTTCATGCTCATCTTGACGTTGGCCAGATCGACCCCGGTGCCGTCGGACTTCACGCGGACTTTCACGTTGTAGTCGACGACACGCTTCACGGGGACCAGTACCTTCATGCGCGTGACTCCTGCTGGATTGAGACGTTTGCGTGGAACTCGGAATTCTAGTGGGCACGGTCTGCGGCCCGACCGAAGGCGGTGGGCAAAGCGACTCCGACACGGAAATCGAACGATCGTTCTTTTTTTAATTCTAGCGCGTGTCTGATCGCCGACCCTGGGGCAACACCCGCGAGTCCGGTCCCGAGACACCATCGACGAAAGCAAGACGGGCCGGCCTCTTGCGAAGGCCGGCCCGTCGATGTCGTTGGTCGGGGTGGCGGGATTCGAACTCGCGACCCCTTGCACCCCATGCAAGTGCGCTACCAGGCTGCGCTACACCCCGACGAAGCTACCAGTATAACGGCTGCGGCCTGCACTCCCGACCGCTGGATGTCCGCCGCAGCGCGGGACGCCGCGGACGACGCCAGCGCCACGAGCGCCGGCAGCGTCGCGAGCACCATTGGCGCTCAGGCCGAGAGCAGCTCGCGAATCCGCAGCAGTTCGCGGCGAAGCCGCGCGGTGTCGATCTTGTCGATCTCGTGGGCCTCGGCCGCCGCGTCCACAAGGAATTCATCCGTCACGGCCGCCTCGATCGGCATCGAGGTGCTGGCGGTCGCGCCCTGCCGCACCGCCGCCGCGGCATGCGGTGCCTCGGCATCCGTATCGCCATCTGCAAGCCGGTTGCGGGCGCCGTTGATCGTGAAGCCCTGGTCGTAGAGCAGTTCGCGGATGCGGCGCACGAGCAGCACCTCGTGGTGCTGGTAATAGCGGCGGTTGCCGCGCCGCTTCATCGGCCGCAGCTGCGTGAACTCCTGCTCCCAGTAACGCAGCACGTAGGGCTTGACGTCGCACAGGTCGCTGACCTCGCCGATCGTGAAGTAGCGCTTGGCAGGAATGGCTGGGAGCGTTTTCTCCATTGGAATCAAGAAGATCGGCTGGAGAACTCACACTCTACTCGAAGTCCTCCTCGGACACCGTGTCGCCCTGCACGATCGATTTCAGCTTGTGACTGGCGTGGAAGGTGACGACCTTGCGCGCCTTGATCGGGATCGACTCGCCGGTGCGCGGGTTGCGCCCCGGGCGCGGGGCCTTGTGGCGGATGTTGAAGTTTCCGAAACCCGAGAGCTTGACGTCATCCCCCTGAACCAGGGTCCGGTGGATGATGTCGAAGAAGGCCTCGACCATGTCCTTGGACTCGCGCTTGTTGAGCCCGAGGCGGTCGAACAACAGCTCGGAGAGTTCGGCCTTGGTCAGGGTCGGCGTCTCGAGCGACGACAGCATGATCGCAGGTTTGCCCGGGGTCTCCTCGGTGGCCATCGTTGATCCTCTCGTTGTCTTCTTGCTGACGTCTTCTGTCGTCTTCTGGGCGTCTTCTGGGCGTCTTCTGGGCGTCTTCTGGGCGTGTTCTTCGCGTCGTCTGTCTTCCCGCCTCAGCCCCGCAGCCGCGCACCGAACGCCGCCTGCGCGCGCCCGACCGCAGCCGCAACCGCATTGTCGATGCGTTCGTCGGTCAGGGTGATGTCGAAATCCAGCAGTTCCAGCCGCACGGCCAGGCTGCGCTCGTTCTCGCCGATGCCGGCGACCGGTTTCGCGGGCTTGAAGACGTCGAAGAGGGTGACCGAGCGCACAAGGCCTTCGCTGTCCGCGCCGAGCTGCGCCACCAGCGCGTCGTGCGCCACGTCGTCGGCGACAACCAGCGCCAGGTCGCGAATCACCGCCTGCTGCCGTGACACCGGCGCATACAGCGGCACCGGCTGCTCGAGCACCGCGTCCAGCTCGAGTTCGAAGAGGACCGGCGAGTGCGGCAATTCGTAGGCCTGGCGCCACTTCGGGTGCAGTTCGCCGACGTGGCCGATCGCGCGGCCGTCGAGCTCGACGCGCGCGCAGCGCCCCGGGTGCATCGCCGGATGCTGGTCGGCGAGGAAGCGGGGACGGCGCGGCGCGAGCAGCGCCTCGATGTCGCCCTTCACGTCGAAGAAGTCGACGCTGCGCTCGGGGACGCCCCACTGCACCGGCTCGGCCGGGCCGAAGGCCAGCGCCCCGACGCGCAGCGGCTGGCGCACGCCGGCGACCGAGCGCAGCCCGTCGACGACGCTCGCATCGCGCATGAACACGCGGCCGATCTCGAACACGCGCACGCGCGCGGCCTTGCGCGCGAGGTTGTTGCGCAGCACCTGCACGAGGCTGCCCGCCAGGCCCGAACGCATCACCGCCAGCGGTGCCGCGATCGGGTTGAGGACGCGGATCGGGTCGGCGTTGCCCTGCAGTTCGCGCTCGGAGCGCTCCTCGACGAAGCTGAAGTTGATCGTCTCCTGGTAATCGAGCGCTGCCAGCGCGTGCCGCACGGCGTTGGCGCTCTGGCGCGATTCCGGCCGCACGCGCGCGCGCACGGGTGCGCGCGGCGGCGTCATCGGCAGCTTGTCGTAGCCGATGACGCGGATCACCTCCTCGATCAGGTCTTCCTCGATCTTCAGGTCGAAGCGCCAGGACGGCGGCTTCACCGTCAGCACGCCCTCCTCTTCCGTGAAGCTCAGACCGAGGCGTCGGAAGACATCGGCACACTGCGCCTGCGTCACCGCCATGCCGATGACCTTGGAGGCGCGCGCCACGCGCAGCGCGACGGGTTTGGCCTCGGGCAGCGCCAGCATCTGGTCGTCCATCGGACCGGCCTGCCCGCCGCAGATCTCGATGATCAGCGCGGTGATGCGCTCGATGTGCTCGACGGTCTGCGCCGGGTCGACGCCGCGCTCGAAGCGGTGCCCGGCCTCGGTCGCGAAGTTGTAGCGGCGCGATCGGCCTGCGACCGCATCGGGCCACCAGAACGCCGCCTCGACGTAGACGTTCTGCGTGTCGTCGGAGACGGCGGTCGCCTCGCCGCCCATGATGCCGGCCAGCGACTCGACGCAGCGGGCATCGGCGATGACGCCGACCTGTTCGTCGACCTCGATCGTGTTGCCGTTGAGCAGTTCGAGCGTCTCGCCCTTTCGGCCCCAGCGCACGACGAGCTCGTCGTGGATCTTGTCGAGGTCGAAGATGTGCGTCGGCCGGCCGTATTCGAAGAGCACATAGTTCGAGATGTCGACGAGCGCGCTGACGCTGCGCTGCCCGCAACGCGCGAGGCGATCGACCATCCACTGCGGCGTCTTCGCCTTCGTGTTCACGCCGCGCACCACGCGGCCCGAGAAGCGGCCGCAGAGGTCGGGTGCCTCGACCCGCACCGGCAGCTTCTGCGCGTGCACCGGCGGCACCGGCGGGATCACCGGCGCGTGCAGCGGGGCGCCGGTGAGTGCGGCCACTTCGCGCGCGACGCCGAAGACGCTCAGCAGGTGGCCGAGGTTGGGCGTGAGCTTGAGCGTGAAGAGCGTGTCGTCGAGCTGCAGGTGCTGGCGCAGATCGGTGCCGATCGGCGCGTCGGCCGCAAGCTCCAGCAGCCCGGCGTGGTCCTCGGTGATGCCGAGCTCGCGCGCCGAACACAGCATGCCGCGGCTCTCGACGCCGCGCAGCTTGCCCACGCCGATGACGAAGGGCTTGCCGTCGGCACCCGGCGGCAGCTGGGCGCCGACGGTGGCCAGCGGCACGCGGATGCCGGCGCGCGCGTTGGGCGCGCCGCAGACGATCTGCAGCGGGCCGTCGGGCGAGGCGGTGCCGGCGTCCACGCTGCACACGCGCAGGCGATCGGCCTGCGGGTGCGGCTCGGCGGTGAGGATCTCGGCGACGACGACGCCGGTGAAGGGCGGCGCCACCGAGCGCAGCTCCTCGACCTCCATGCCGGACATCGTCAGCAGGTCGGCGAGCTGCTGGGTGGACAGCGCAGGGTTGCAGAACTCGCGCAACCACGACTCGGGGAATTGCATGGGCCTCTCTCGGGTTCGATCGGACCTTCGGGTCGGATGAACGGGTTGGATCGAAGGAACGGATCAGCGGAACTGTGCGAGGAAGCGCAGGTCGCCGTCGAACATCAGGCGCAGGTCGTCGATGCCGTAGCGCA
>JAIXKN010000081.1:0-2132 GCA_026932425.1 Burkholderiales bacterium | reverse complement strand
AGGAAGCGCAGGTCGCCGTCGAACATCAGGCGCAGGTCGTCGATGCCGTAGCGCAGCATCGCCAGGCGATCCGGCCCCATGCCGAAGGCAAAGCCGATGTGGCGCTCGGGATCGAGACCGAAGTTGCGCACCACGGTCGGGTGCACCTGGCCGGAGCCGGCGACCTCGAGCCAGCGACCGGCCAACGGGCCGCTGCGAAACGCGATGTCGATCTCGGCCGAAGGCTCGGTGAAGGGGAAGAAGCTCGGCCTGAAACGCACGTCGAAGTCGTCGGTCTCGAAGAACTGGCGAACGAAGTCGGTGAACACGACTTTCAGGTCCTTGAACGAGATGTCGGCGCCGATCCACAGGCCTTCGCACTGGTGGAACATCGGCGAGTGCGTCGCGTCGCTGTCGACGCGGTAGGTGCGGCCCGGCGCGATGACGCGGATCTCGGGCATCGGCTCCACGCCCCGGTATTTCTCGGCGTGCGCCATCGCGTAGCGCACCTGCATCGGGCTTGTGTGCGTGCGCAGGTTCAGCCACGTGCCCTCTGCGTCCTTCAGGTCGACGTAGAAGGTGTCCTGCATCGAGCGCGCCGGATGGTTCTTCGGGCTGTTGAGCGCGGTGAAGTTCATCCAGTCGTTCTCGATCTCGGGGCCGTCGGCGACGTCGAAGCCCATCGAGGCGAAGATCGCCTCGATGCGCTCGATCGTGCGGCTCACCGGGTGCAGGCCGCCGCTACCGCGGCGGCGGCCGGGCAGCGTCACGTCCAGCGCCTCGGCCTGCAACTGCGCCTGCAGCTCGGCCTCGGCCAGGCGCTCGCGACGCGCCTGCAGCGCGGCCTCGATTCGGGCCTTGAGCTCGTTGATGCGCGCGCCTCGCGCCTTCTTCTGCTCGGCCGGGAGCGCCGCCAGCGCCTTCAGCAGCTCGGTCACGCGGCCGTTCTTCCCGAGGAAGCGTGCCTTGGCGTTCTCGAGTTCTGCCGGCGTCGGCGAGGCGTCGAACTCGGCCTGCGCGGCGCTGGCCAGTTGCTCCAGTGGATCCGGATCGTTCATCGCGTTGGGTGGGGAATGCCCGGGAGCAAGCCCGGAATGAAAAAAGGCCGTCCACCAGTGACGGCCTTGCGATGCGGACGTGGGCAGGGGCCAAGCCCTGCCCTGCGGTCACGCGAGTTGGGCCTTCACCTTCTCGACGATGCTGCCGAAGGCAGCGGGGTCGTTGACCGCCAGGTCGGCAAGGACCTTGCGGTCGATGTCGATCTGCGCCTTCTTCAGGCCGGCCATGAACTTGCTGTAGGTGACGCCGAGCTCCCGGCTGGCGGCGTTGATGCGCGCGATCCAGAGCTGGCGGAAGACGCGCTTGCGGGTGCGGCGGTCACGGTAGGCGTACTGGCCGGCCTTCATCACCGCCTGCTTGGCGACGCGGAAGACGTTCTTGCGGCGACCGCGGTAGCCCTTGGCGAGCTTCAGGATCTTCTTGTGGCGGGCGTGCGCGGTGACGCCACGTTTGACGCGAGGCATGTCGGTTCTCCTTGTGCGTGGCGAAGACGATCAGAGGCCCGCGAAGGGCATCATCGCGGCGATGTGGCCCACGTCGCGCTCGTGCACCGTGGCCGGTCCGCGCAGCTGACGCTTGCGCGTCGTGCTCTTCTTCGTGAGGATGTGGCGCTTGAACGCCTGACCGCGCTTGACGGTTCCACCCGGACGCACGCGGAAGCGCTTCTTCGCTCCGCTCTTGGTCTTCATCTTGGGCATTGCTGCTCCTTCCTTCTAAGTGACCCCTGCAGGCGATCCCGGGCTTGTCGGGATGCTTGATCGGCCTGCAGCGGCTTCTTCTTCGCGACCCCGGTGACCGGACCGGGGCAGCGAGACTCCATACTCGTTCGGTGCCCGCGCTTCCTACTTCTTGCGGGGCGCCAGCACCATGATCATCTGCCGGCCCTCGAGCTTGGGC
The DNA here is from genome assembly GCA_026932425.1 of Burkholderiales bacterium. Classification (GTDB taxonomy): domain Bacteria; phylum Pseudomonadota; class Gammaproteobacteria; order Burkholderiales; family Burkholderiaceae_C; genus Rubrivivax. Next base: position 197 of record JAIXKN010000081.1, on the reverse strand, counting down.
ATGTGCTCGACCACGGCGACGTCGGCGAGTTCGTCGCGGATGCGCTCGAGCAGCCGCATGCCGATGTCCTGGTGAGTGATCTCCCGGCCGCGGAAACGAAGCGTCACCTTGCCCTTGTCGCCGTCCTCGGCGATGAAGCGGCGCAGGTTGCGCATCTTGATCGAGTAGTCGCCCTCGTCGGTGCCGGGGCGGAACTT
>JAIXKN010000101.1 GCA_026932425.1 Burkholderiales bacterium | reverse complement strand
AAGCACATGCGCTCGTCGCCCTGCACCTGGGGCAGGTGCACGCCGATCTGGCGCAAGGTCCAGGTGATCGCGCCGTGCAGGTGCATCGCGCCCTTGGGCCGGCCCGTCGTGCCCGAGGTGTAGACGAGGATCGCGAGATCGTCCGGGCCGCGGCTTGCGCACCGGCGCTCGTATTCGCCCGGGTTCGCGGCGTCGAACGCGCGGCCGCGCTCGCGCAGCGCCGCCAGGCTCATCACCTGCGGATCGTCGAATTCGCCCAGGCCCTTCATGTCGAAGACGACGATGTGCTGCAGCAGCGGCAGCCGGTCCCGCACTTCGAGCACCTTGTCGAGCTGTTCCTCGTCCTCGACGAAGACGATGCGCGTGCCCGAGTCGGAGCACAGGTACTGCACCTGCTGCGCGCTGTCGGTCGGATAGATGCCGTTGGTGACGCCGCCGGCGCAGAGGATGCCGACGTCGGCGAGCACCCATTCGACGATCGTGTTGGCGAGGATGGACGCCGTCTGTCCCGGCTGCAGGCCGAGCGCGGCCAGGCCCATCGCGATCTCGCGCACGGCCGCCGCGGCCTCGCGCCAGCTCCAGGCGCGCCAGATACCAAGCTTCTTCTCGCGCATCCACACCGCATCGCCGCGCGCGGCGACCGCGTTCAGGAAGAGCTGCGGCAGCGTGTCGCCCGGCGTCAGCACGCCGGCGCGGGGCTGGAAGCTCGCGAGTTCCCAGAGGCCGCTCATCGCCAGGTCTTTCGCTTCTTCCAGCGCCGCTCCCCGCGCACGCCGCCGGCCTTCATGCCGAGGTAGAACTCCTTCACGTCCTCCTTCTCGCGCAGCACGGCGCAGCGGTCCTCCATCACGATGCGCCCGTTCTCGAGCACGTAGCCGTAGTCGGCGACGTTGAGCGCCATGCTCGCGTTCTGCTCGACCAGCAGCACCGTCGTGCCGCGCTCGCGGTTGATGCGCACGACGATCTCGAAGATCTCGTAGGTGAGCCGCGGGCTCAGGCCCAGGCTCGGCTCGTCGAGCAGGATGAGCTCGGGTGCGGCCACCAGCGCGCGTGCGATCGCGAGCATCTGCTGCTGCCCGCCCGAGAGCAGCCCCGCTTCCTGGTGCAGCCGCTCCTTCAGGATCGGGAAATAGGCGAAGGCCTGCTCCATGTCGCGCGCAACGCCGTCGCGGTCGCGGCGCGTGTAGGCACCCATCAGCAGGTTCTCGCGCACGGACAGCAGCGGGAAGACTTCGCGCCCCTCGGGCACGTGCACGAGCCCGCGGCGGACGATCGCCGCCGGGTCGCCCGCGGTGATGTCGACGCCCTTGAAGTGGACGCTGCCGCGCGTGGGGTCGAGGATGCCGCTGATCGTCTTCAGGATCGTCGTCTTGCCCGCGCCGTTGCTGCCGAGCACGGTGGCGATCTCGCCGCGCCGCACCTTGAGGCTGACGCCGCGGATCGCGCGGATCGGGCCGTAGGCGCTCTCGACGTTGGTGAGAACGAGGATCTCGTCGGCGGCCGCGGTGTTCATGCGCGCTCCCGCCGCAGGCTCGAGAGATCCTGGCTGCCGCCAAGATAGGCCTCGACGACGCCCGGGTGCGCCTGAACCGTCGCCGGGTCGCCCAGCGCCAGCACCTGGCCCTGGTTCATCGCGAGCACCCGGTCGGAGACCTTCGAGACCAGCCCCATGTCGTGCTCGACCATCAGCACGGTGATGCCGAGCTCGCGCCGGATGTCATGGATCCACCAGGCCATGCCCTCGGTCTCCTCGACGTTGAGGCCCGACGAGGGCTCGTCGAGCAGCAGCAGCTTGGGCTTCATGCACAGCGCGCGCGCCAGCTCGACGACCTTGCGCACGCCGTAGGGCAGCCCGGCGATCAGGCTGTCGCGGTAATGCGCGAGCTCGAGGAAGTCGATCACCTGCTCGACCTCCTCGCGCTCCTGCAGCGCCGCGGCACGCGCCGCCGGCGTGAAGAAGAGATCGCCGAAGAAGCCGGTGCGCCGGTGCGTGTGCCGGCCGATCAGCAGGTTCTGCAGCACGCTCGCGTGCTCGAAGAGCTCGATGTTCT
>JAIXKN010000084.1 GCA_026932425.1 Burkholderiales bacterium | reverse complement strand
CCTGGACCTGGAAGGTCAAGCTCAGCCTCTCGCTCGAGCGCGACCTCTTCGCGCGGCTGCGCGAGGAGGCCGAGGGGGTGGCGATCAAGGTTTTCGGCGACAACCTGCGCGACCTGCTGCTGGCCGCGCCCGCCGGCAAGCGCGTCGTGATGGGGCTCGATCCCGGCATCCGCACCGGCGTCAAGGTCGCGGTCGTCAGCGACACCGGCAAGGTGCTGGAGACGGCGACCGTCCACCCCTTCGAGCCGCGCCGGGACGTCGAGGGCAGCCTGCACACGCTCGCGCGGCTCGTCGCGACGCACAGCGTCGACCTGATCGCGATCGGCAACGGCACGGCCAGCCGCGAGACTGATCGCCTCGCCGCGGAGCTGATCCAGCGCGTGAAGAAGCTCGCCCCCGAGGCGCGGCTGGACAAGGTGGTGGTGAGCGAGGCCGGCGCCTCGGTCTACAGCGCGAGCGAATACGCGAGCAAGGAGCTGCCCGAGCTCGACGTGAGCCTGCGCGGCGCGGTGAGCATCGCCCGTCGTCTGCAGGACCCGCTCGCCGAGCTCGTGAAGATCGACCCGAAGAGCATCGGCGTCGGCCAGTACCAGCACGACGTCAACCAGGGACAGCTTGCGCGCACGCTGGACGCCGTCGTCGAGGACTGCGTCAACGGCGTGGGTGTGGACCTCAACACGGCCAGTGCCCCGCTGCTGGCGCGCGTCTCGGGCCTGTCGGCCTCGGTGGCTGCAGCGGTGGTGCGCTGGCGCGATGCCAACGGCGCCTTCCGCAACCGCCAGCAGCTGCTGCAGGTCAGCGGCCTCGGGCCGCGCAGCTTCGAGCAGGCCGCGGGCTTTCTGCGCATCCGCGACGGCGACGATCCGCTGGACCGCACCGGCGTGCATCCGGAGACCTATCCACTCGTGCAGAAGCTGCTCGCGGCCACACGGCGCCCGATCGAGGCGGTGATGGGGGACGCCGAGCTGCTGCGCGGCCTCGAGCCCGAGGCCTTCGCCGACGAGCGCTTCGGCGCGATCACCGTGCGCGACATCCTCGCCGAGCTGGAGAAACCCGGGCGCGACCCGCGGCCGGACTTCGTCGTCGCGCGCTTCAACGAGGGCGTGGACGACATCAAGGACCTGCAGCCCGGGATGCTGCTGCAGGGCACGGTCAGCAACGTCGCGCAGTTCGGCGCCTTCGTCGACCTGGGCGTGCACCAGGACGGCCTGGTGCATGTGAGCCAGCTCGCCAACAAGTTCGTTGCCGATGCGCGCGAGGTCGTGAAGACCGGGCAGGTCGTCAAGGTGCGGGTGCTCGAGGTCGACCTCGAGCGCAAGCGCATCGCGCTGACGATGAAGCTCGACGCGCCGCAGGCGTCGCGGGGGGAGGGGGGCGAGAACCGCTTCCGCCCGGCCGCGAGGGGGCAGCAGGCGCATCAGGCGCACCCAGCCCGCGGCGGCGCCCGCCCGGCCGCGCAAACCGCCACGCAGGGCGCGATGGCGGCGGCCTTCGCCAAGCTGCAGTCGGGGCGGCGCTGAGCGTACAATCAAGAGCTTTCCAACTTGTCACAAGAGCAGGAAAGGCAGCACGGGTTATGACACCGCGGACGTCGACGCCCTTCTTCACCGAGGTCTGATGCCCCGGCCGCGCCGTCACGTCCACACGAACCCCTGCAACGGACCGAAGCGCGGCTGACCCCCGCGCTTCGCTGCTTTCTGGAGTTGCCCTTCATGTCCGTCAACATCACGCTGCCCGACGGCGCCGTCCGTTCCTTCGATCATCCGGTCACCGTCGCCGAAGTCGCTGCGGCGATCGGCCCGGGGCTGGCCAAGGTCGCGCTGGCCGGCAAGGTCGACGGCCGCCTCGTCGACACCAGTCACCGCATCGACGCCGACGCGCGTCTTGCCATCGTCACCGACAAGGACGCCGACGGTCTCGAGATCCTGCGTCACAGCACGGCGCACCTGCTCGCCTACGCGGTCAAGGAGCTGTATCCCGACGCGCAGGTGACCATCGGCCCGGTGGTCGAGAACGGCTTCTACTACGACTTCGCCTACAAGCGCCCGTTCACGCCCGAGGACCTGGCGGCGATCGAGCAGCGCATGACCG
>JAIXKN010000068.1 GCA_026932425.1 Burkholderiales bacterium | reverse complement strand
TTCTGCAGCGCGTTGGTCTCGGGCAGGCTGCGCGCGAAGTCGAAGCACATCAGCAACTCGTTGAGGTTGCCGGGGACGAAGGTGGCCGAGACCTTGCGGTTGTTCGCGCGCGCGGTGGCCAGCTCCATGTAGTTCTTGTTGATGAGCTCCTTCTGCAGCCACATCGCGTCCTCTTTCTGGACACTGGGCTTCTTCGAGGCGGGGGCGGCGGGCTTGACGGGGGCGGGGGTGTTCATGCGGCAGTCTCCAGTCGGTTGAGTCCCCGCCGCCTCAGGCGGCGTTCCAGAGCTTGATCGAATCGGCGAAGGTGCCGGCCTGCTCTCGCACCGGCGCCATCTGGCCGGTGTTCTCGGCGTACTTGAAGGCGGTGTGCGGAACGCCGTGCTTGGCCATCACGTCCTGCAGCATCGGGCGCTCGAGCAGCGCCGGGTCGCAGAACGAGGGCGCGGCGAAGATCACGCCCTCGGCGTTGCGGTTCTTCACCTGCTGGAGCAGGAACATGCCCTTCTCCTCGCGCTTGGCGTCGTACTTGGCTGCGGTCGAGGCGCTGCGGTGCAGGAAGGCCTTGGAGAGCTCCTCGAGCGGCTTGCCGTCGGTGGGCACGTCGTCGAGCAGCCAGCGCGTGACCAGCATGAAGTCGTCGTCGACGATGTAGCAGCCGGCCATCTCGATCGACTTGATCAGCGCCAGCGGCGGCTGCTCGCAGAAGCTGCCGTTGATGACGACGCGCGCGTTGTCGCGCCGGGGCCGCTGCACCTGCTCGGCGGCGGCGAGGTAGTCGCGCACGAGCTGCGTGTGCTCCTCGACCGGAAGCACCATGCCCGCGCGCAGCAGCAGGTAGACCTCGGAGGTCGGCGCCTGCCAGGGCTTGGCCGCGCGATAGGCGTAGAGGTCGCGGATCGCCTGCCGGTTCTCGTTGTAGACGGCGATCGAGGCGTTGAGCTCGTCGTCGGTGATCGGGCTGCCGCGCAGGCGGCCGAGATCCTCGCGGATGTGCTGCATCTCCTCCTGGTAGAAGACGCCGCCGACGCTGTCCTTGTAGTTCTGCGGCACGTCGACGTAGCGCACGTACTTGTCCTTGAACAGCATCTGCCACATGCCCGAGAGATTGCGGATCACGTCGCAGATGCTCGGGAAGAGCATGCCGTCCAGGCTGTCCAGGCGCCCGGTGAGGCCGAGCTCGATCGTCGAGCGCGGGATGCGGCAGATGTAGCTCTGGTAGTAGGCGTCGCCCTGGATGACCTCGATCTGGTCGCCCCCGCCCAGGATCCCGACCGCAAGCATTCCTGCCGCGTGGATCAGTTCGCGCGGAACGTAGACCGGCATGTAGCCGATGGCCTTGCGGCCCGGCTCCCTTGCCTTCCATTCCTTGACGCAATTGAAGTCCAGGTCCTCGAACAGCGCCTCGCAGCGCTGCACGATGCGGCTCACTTCGGGCGGGGTCGTGCTCATCAACGGTGCTCCCAGGTTGCTGCGCGTTTGGCGAGGAAGGCGGCCAGGCCCTCGTTGGCATCGTGCGTGCGCATCAGGCCTTCGAGGTACAGGCGTTCGACGCGGGCGAGGTCGTCGCGCAAGGCCGCCAGCCGCGGCGCACGCACGGCCTGAACCGCGTAGGCGAGCGCGGCGGCGCTGCGCGGCGCGAGGTGCTCGTCGAAATAGGCGAGCGCCGCGGCGACCGGGTCCTCGGCGAGCTCGTGCACGAGGCCCAGTGCGTGCGCGCGCACGCCGTCGATGCTGCGCCCGGACCAGAGCAGGTCCTCGGCGGCGACCGCGTTCATGCGCCAGGGCAGCAGGCAGCTCGCCGCCGGCGCGAAGACGCCGAGCTTGATCTCGGGCTGGCCGAACTGGGCACCGGGCGTCGCGAAGATCGGTCCGCCCGCCAGCGCGATCTCGAGACCGCCGCCCAGGCACTGGCCGCGCACGGCGACCAGCACCGGCACGCGAAAGCCCGCGAGCGCCAGGATCAGCGTGTGCAGCGAGGCGAGCATCGCCGCGCAACGGTCGGCCAGGTGCTCCTCGACGCTGGCGCCGAAGCTGAAGTGCGGACCCTCGGCATCGAGCAGCACGCCGCGCAGTGCGGCATGGTCGCGGTACGCGTCCAGCGCCGCCTGCAGCGCGCCGATCATCTCGGCGTCGCAGATGTTGGCC
>JAIXKN010000059.1:96346-97534 GCA_026932425.1 Burkholderiales bacterium | reverse complement strand
CGCGTCCCGCGCCGAGCACGCGCGCGCCCTTGCTGTGACGCGCCAGCTGCACCGCCTCGCGCGCGTCAAAGAGCTCCTGCAGCAGTCGGCGCAGCAGTCGAGCGGTCAGCTCGGGCTGCCGCTCCGCGGCGCGCACCGTGCGGTAGACCTGCTCGAAGGCGTGCTCGGCGCTCAGCGCGCTGCCCCCGCCCAGCATGTGCTCGAGGATCCAGCGCCGCGCGGCGAAATAGACGAGGCCGGTGAGCGTCACCGACAGCAGCAGGGCGCCGACCGGGCCGAGCGCGAACGCAGCGACGAAGACCAGCGCAAGCGGTCCGGTGACCGAACCGATCCCCGCGACCAGGGCGAACTCCCGCAGCACGCGCCGCGGCCGCACGACGAAGGGCAGCAGCAGCAGCAGCGAGGCGAAGAACAGGTACCAGACTTCGGCGCTGGCCGCGGCCGCGGCGGACACCGTGCCGCCGCTGCGATGGGTCGCAGCCACGCCCAGCGTCACGGCCACGACCGTTCCGAGCACCAGCCAGGCTAGTCGCTGGACCAGTGAGAGCGCCGGGTCGGCGTGCTGCCGCAGCGACCAGCCGATGACCAGGATCTGCAGCAGGCCCAGGCCGATCAGCGTCGCCTGCGTGAAGGCCCAGAGCGCCGGTGCGTCGGGGACCAGGGCGGCCTGCGCCCACGCCACGCCCGCGGCGAGGGCTGCGAGGATCGGCACGGCGGCGTGGCGCAGGGGCCTTGGGTGCAGCGCGTAGGCGCATACCGCGGCGACGACCGTCAGCACGTCCAGCAGCATGCGCCCGTCCGGGTCCGGCGCGAGCAGCAGCGGCGGGATGCCCAGGCCGCGCCAGGGTTCGCTGGCGATCAGCAGCAGGTTCAGCGCCTGCGCCAGCGCCATCAGCCCGAAGAGCGCGTTGCCGACGCCCGGGCGCCGCAGCAGCACCGTGACGCCGACCAGGTAGAGCGCCAGCGCCAGGCCCGCGATCGGCCAGAACACGACCGGGACATGCGTGTAGCCGCGCGGCGGCGTGTCCAGGTCGAGCCAGGTGTCGTCGCTGAAGCGCAGACGCACCCGGCCCTGGGCCAGGTGGCTGGCGAGTGCCCGCTGCTGCTGCTGCCACCGAGTGCGCTGCGCGCCGTCGACGAGCCAGCGGGCGGTGCGACGGAGCAGCCACACGTCGGCGTCGAGCGGAG
>JAIXKN010000059.1:93634-96336 GCA_026932425.1 Burkholderiales bacterium | reverse complement strand
TCGACGAGCCAGCGGGCGGTGCGACGGAGCAGCCACACGTCGGCGTCGAGCGGAGGCAGCCCGTCGGATTCGACGGCAACGAGCGTGCGTCCGCTCATCGCCGCCAAATCGGGGCGCGGGCTCGTCAGCAGCGTCGGCTGCCCCAGCGCCGTGGCCTGCCATGCCGAAGGCAGGTACGGGCTTGCCGCCAGCACGCGCACCATCGCCGCCACGAGCAGGAGACCCGCGAGCGTGGCCAGCGCCAGCACCCACAGGCGCCATCCGCGCCAGCGCCGCGGCGTGCGCTGCTGCAGCGAAGCCTCGATGGCGCGTTCGTCCAGGGCACCGTCGAAGGCCGCATTGGCGCCGCTGGACGAAGGCATGCCCGGCCGGCCTCCTTGCGGCCCTCAGCGGCTTGACGTCGTCGCGCGCGCCCGCGCGGGCGTCACACCAGCCCCTGCTTGCTCGCCAGCACGGCCGCCTCGGCGCGGCTGGAGACGTTGAGCTTGCGATAGATCGACTTGATGTGGTCGTTGACGGTGAACCACTTGATGCCCATGAGGCTGGCGATCTCCTTGATCGTGAAACCTTTGCTGAGGTAGGTCAGCACCTCGGTTTCGCGCGGCGTCAGGGGTTCATGTTCGGGCGCCGGCTCGATCGCCGGCCGCGCCATCGGCGGGTTCGATGCCGCTTGCAGCGTGCCGGCTGCTCCCGGATGCGGCGTCCCTGGCGTGCTGCGGAAGTGATTCAGCAGCCGGCGCGCGATCGCCGGCGACAGCGGCGGCTGGCCGCGCACGATCTTCTGCAGCTCCTCGACCAGCACCTCGAAGCGGTCCTCCTTCAGCAGGTATCCGTCGGCACCGCGCTGCAGCGCCGGGAACAGGTGCTCGTCGTCGGAATAGAGCGTGGTGACGATCTTGATCGCCGGATAGTGATCGAGCTCGGCGAGCAGATCCAGCCCGGTGCCGTCGGGCAGCTCCAGGTCGACCAGGACGAGCCGGAAGGGATCGGTGCCGTGCAGGCCGGTAGGGCCGCCCGCCAGCGCGATCTGGCGGCGCGCGGCCTCGAGGTCGCCCGCCTCGACGATGGTCTGCGCGTCGCTGAAGCTCTCGCGCACGACCCGGCAGAGGAAGCTGCGTGCCACGGGGTTGTCTTCGAGGATCAGCACCTTGACCGTCATGCGGACCTTTCGGGGGCAGAGAGTGCGAGGGCGGCTTCGTTGAGCCCCCGGATGCTACCCGCTCGCATCGTGCGTGGACTGCCGCAAGCCTGTCCCGCGTGGGGTTGCGGCCGGGCCACGGACCGCCTCCGGGTGCCGCACCGCCCACCTACAATGCCGCCGCATGCGCATCCTGATCGCCAATGACGACGGCTACCTGGCACCGGGGATCGCGGCACTGGCTCGCGCCTGCGAGGGTCTGGGCGAGATCGACATCGTCGCGCCGGAGCAGAACGCCAGCGGTACGAGCAATGCGTTGTCGCTGACGCGGCCGCTGTCGGTGTTCGAGACGCGGCTGGCCAGCGGGCAGGTGGTGAAGGTCGTCAACGGCACGCCCTCGGACTGCGTGCACGTCGCGCTCACCGGCGTGCTGCCCGCACGACCGGACATCGTCGTCAGCGGCATCAACAACGGCGCCAACATGGGTGACGACACGCACTACTCGGGCACCGTTGCGGCGGCGATGGAGGGTTTCCTCTTCGGCATCCCGGCGCTGGCCTTCTCGCAGGTCGACAAGGGCTGGCGCGAACTCGATGCGGCTGCGGCGACCGCGCGTGGGATCCTCGAGCAGGTACTCGCGAACGGTCCGCCCGCGACGCCGTTCCTGCTCAACGTGAACATCCCGAACCGCGCCGATTCGGCCAGCCGTGCGCGGCGCGTCACGCGCCTGGGCCGGCGTCATCCGAGCGCGCCGGTGGTGCGCCAGACGAACCCTCGCGGCGACGTCATCTACTGGATCGGCCCGGCGGGGGAGGCGCGCGATGCCGGCGAGGGCACCGACTTCCACGCCATCGCGCAGGGCGAGGTCTCGATCACGCCGCTGCAGGTCGACCTGACCGACCACGCGGCGCGTGCGGGCTGGGCCGAGCGCCTGGCCCGGCCGACGACGGTGTGACGCAGCGACCGCCCGGCGCCCGTTTCCCGGCGGGTCTGGACCGGCTGAGCCTGGAGACGGGTGTGCGGCGCCCGGGTCAGGCCGGGGGGGCGGGCGCGTCCCGCGAGCCGCTGCGGCCGCAACGCCCCTTGGCGCAGGCGGCGCTGGATTCGCAGCGGCAGGTGCGCGTGGCCGGCCTCGGACTGGATTCGGCAGCGGTGCGTGCGCGCATGGTCGAGCGCCTGACCCGGGAGGGCATCGGCTGCGAGCCGGTGCTGCAGGCGCTGGCGCGCGTCGAGCGCCACCGCTTCGTCGACACGGCGCTGGTGACGCAGGCCTACGAGGACACCAGCCTTCCGATCGGGCACGGCCAGACGATCAGCAAGCCTTCGGTGGTCGCGCGCATGCTGGCGCTGCTGTACGAGTCGGCGCGTGCGCGCGAGCAGGGCTCGCTCGGACGCGTGCTCGAGATCGGCACCGGCTGCGGCTACCAGGCGGCGCTGCTGTCGCTGCTGTCTCGCGGCGTGCTGTCGATCGAGCGCCTGCGTTCGCTGCACGAGAAGGCGCGCGTGCACCTGCAGGGGTGGCGGCACGGCGACCTGCGCCTGATCCACGGCGACGGGCGTCTTG
>JAIXKN010000059.1:89859-93624 GCA_026932425.1 Burkholderiales bacterium | reverse complement strand
CTGCAGGGGTGGCGGCACGGCGACCTGCGCCTGATCCACGGCGACGGGCGTCTTGGACACGCGCCCTGGGCACCCTACGATCACATCGTCGCCGCCGCCGGCGGCGAGGCGTTGCCGCCGGCCTGGCTCGAGCAGCTGGCCATCGGCGGCCGGCTGGTCGCGCCGATGCACGACGAACGCAGCGGCGGGCAGGTGCTGGTCGTCGTCGATCGCACGGCCAGCGGCTGGCGTGAGCAGCGGCACGGCTTCGTGCACTTCGTCCCTCTAAAATCCGGCCGCGAATGAGGCGGGGAGGGCGGAAGGGACATGCTCAGATGACTGCTTGGGCGTTACGGGCCACGCGCGCGATGCGGGCGATGAGGGTCGTACCGGCGATGGGATCGGCGCGTGGTGGAAGGGGCGCCCCGGTGCCCGGCTTGTGTGCTGCGCTCGTGCTCGCATTGCTTGCCGGTTGTGCAAGCGCGCCCAACCGTGCTCCGGTCGAGGAGCGCAAGCCCCCGGCGCGCGTCGGCGCCAGCGCGCCGCAGGGCGTCGCCGTCCCGCCTGCCGACGCTTCGACGCCCTTGCCGGGTGCGGAGAACGCGGGCAGGCCCGGTTATTACACGGTTCGTTCCGGCGACACCCTGATTCGGATCGCACTCGAACAGGGCCAAAACTGGCGCGACCTGCAGCGCTGGAACCAGCTCTCCGATCCCAACGTGATCGAAGTCGGGCAGGTGCTGCGCGTTGCGCCGCCCGGGACCGAGCCGGTGGTCGCCGCTGCCGATGGGGCGGTGACGCGGCCGGTCGCTGCCGCGGGTCGCGTCGACTCGCGGCCGCTGGATGCGCGCGGACCTGCGCCCGCAGCGCCGAGCGCGGCGAGCGCCGCCGCTGCCGCATCCACGCCGGCTGCATCCCCCGCGCCCGCGCCGGCGACCAAGCCGCCGGCGCGCGAAGGCGAGGACGCTGTCCCCTGGATCTGGCCGGCCGAAGGTCCGGTCATCGCGGCCTTCGACGAGGGCCGCAACAAGGGCGTGTCCATAGGCGGCAAGGCCGGCGACCCGGTGATTGCCGCCGCCGACGGCCGCGTGGTCTACGCCGGATCGGGCCTTCGCGGCTACGGCAACCTGGTGATCGTCAAGCACAACGGCACCTACCTGAGCGCGTATGCGCACAACCAGACCCTGCTGGTGAAGGACGAGCAGGTCGTGCGGCGCGGCCAGAAGATCGCGGAGATGGGTTCGAGCGACGCCGATCGCGTGCAGCTGCACTTCGAGATCCGGCGCCTGGGCGTTCCCGTCGATCCGCTGCGCCTGCTGCCGCAGCGTTGAGCCGCGCCCCCCGGGAGCGGCCCTGCGCGCCGCGGCCGACCCCCCGATCCGCGGCGGGTCATTAAGGGCTTCCGCTAGGCGGGACGGGCGCGAGGCGCGGCTAGCATCGCCCGCGCCCACTTGGGCTCGACGCGTCGTGCGGGGGTCTTTCGCTTGCAATTCCTGCAGCTCATCGTCAGCGGCATCGCACAAGGCTGCATCTACGGCCTGATCGCGCTGGGCATCGTGCTCATCTACAAGGCCACCGAAACGGTGAGCTTCGCGCAGGGTGAGCTGATGATGCTCGGCGCGTTCCTGGGCCTCGTGCTGATGGGGACGCTCGGTTGGTCGTTCTGGCTCGCGCTGGTGGTGGTCGTGCTCGCGATGGTGCTGCTGGGCGTGGTCACCGAGCGCATCGCGATCCGCCCGATCCTCGGCCAGCCGGCGTTCTCGATCGTGATGCTGACCTTTGGCCTGGGCTACGTCGCGCGCGGCGCGATCACGATGATCCCCGGCATCGGCAGCGACACCAGTGCGCTCCCGGTGCCCTACAAGGACGAGGTCTGGATGCTCGGCGAGCTGGTGCTCAACGTCGAGCAGCTGGTCGTGATCGTCGCCACCCTGCTGCTGTGCGCCGGGCTCTACGCGCTCTTTCGCTACAGCCGCATCGGGATCGCGATGCAGGCGGCCTCGCAGAACCAGCTCGCGGCCTACTACATGGGCATTCCGGTGCAACGGCTCAACGGTCTCGTCTGGGGCCTGGCCGCCGGGGTCGCGGCGATCGCAGGGCTGCTCCTGGCGCCGATCACCTTCGTGCACGCGAACATGGGCTTCATCGGGCTGAAGGCCTTTCCGGCCGCGGTCGTCGGCGGCTTCGGCAGCCTGCCCGGGGCGATCGTCGGCGGCCTCGTGATCGGCCTGGTCGAGGCGCTCTCGGGCTTCTACCTGCCCGAGGGCATCAAGGACATCGCCGCCTACGTCGTCGTGCTGCTGATGCTGATGGTCAGGCCCAGCGGGCTCTTCGGCGACACGATGCAGAAGAAGGTCTGACGAGAGGCTGGGCCGAAGATGCGCTTTCTCTTCAAGACCAGCTACGCGCAGGACATCGCGCTGGCGCGGCACGAGGGCCATCGCTTCTGGTACTCGCTGCTCGTCGTGCTGCTCGTGGCCGCGCCCTGGCTGCTCTCCGAGTACGGCCTGGCGCAGCTGACTTTCGTGCTCATCTACGCGATCGTGGGCCTCGGGCTGATGCTGCTGGCGGGCTTCACCGGGCTCTTCTCGATCGGGCACGCGGCGTTCCTGGGGGTCGGCGCCTACACCGAGGCCGTGCTGGTGGCCGCCGGCCTGCCCTTTCCGCTGGCGCTGCTGTGCGCGATGCTGCTGGCCGCGGCGGTCGGCGTCGTCGTCGGCCTGCCGGCGCTGCGCGTCAAGGGCATCTACCTCGGCATCGCGACGATGGCCTTCGGCTTCGTCGTCGCGGAGGTGTTCGCGCGCTGGGAATCGGTCACCGGCGGCAACGCCGGGCTGCAGGTGAAGGCGCCTGCAATCGGCACCTGGTCGGTGGACGACGGCGTGAGCTTCTACTTGCTCTGCCTGGTGCTGACGATCGTCGCGACGCTTGGCGTGCTCAACCTGCTGCGCTCGCCCACCGGGCGCGCCTTCGTCGCGATCCGCGACAGCGAGATCTCCGCGCAGAGCATGGGCATCCACCTCGCGCGCTACAAGACGCTCTCGTTCGCGATCTCGGCCGCGCTCGCCGGCCTGGGTGGAGCTCTCTACGCGCACATGATCAAGTTTCTGAGCCCCGACCAGTTCGACATCGTCCAGTCGATCGACCTGCTGCTGATGGTCGTGATCGGTGGCCTGGGCTCGGTCCACGGCGCCTTCCTCGGCGCGATCTTCCTGATCGTGATGCCGCAGGCGATCAACGCCGCGAAGGACTTCCTGCCCGAGGCGATCGGCATGGCCCCGGGCCTCAAGGCCGCGGTCTACGGCCTTGTGCTGATCGTCTTCGTGCTCTTCGAGCCGATGGGGCTCTACGGCCGCTGGCTCAAGATCCGCACCTGGTTCAGCGTCTTCCCCTTCTACCGGCGCGGCATGTTCAAGCGGCAGAAGAGCTTCCAGAAGTCGGAGCGCCTGCGATGAGCGCCGCCGCTGGAACGACCGCCGCCCCGCTGCTGTCGGTGCGCGAGATCAGCGTGCACTTCGGCGGCGTGCGCGCGGTCGATGGGGTCAGCTTCGACGTGCAGCCCGGCGAGGTCTTCACGCTGATCGGCCCGAACGGCGCCGGCAAGACGACGGTCTTCAACCTGATCAGCCGGATCTACGCGCCGACGAGCGGGCGCATCGACTTCGACGGCGTCGAGCTCACGCGCTGCGCGCCGCACGAGGTCGCCGGGCTGGGCGTGGCGCGCACCTTCCAGAACATCGAGCTCTTCGAGCACGCGAGCGTGCTGCAGAACCTGCTGATCGGCCG
>JAIXKN010000059.1:87863-88851 GCA_026932425.1 Burkholderiales bacterium | reverse complement strand
CGGCTCACCTACGAGATCTTCGAGATCGTCGTGCGCATCAACCGCGAGCGCGGCACGACGGTGCTGCTGGTCGAGCAGAACGCGAGCATGGCGCTCAACGTCGCCGACTACGGCTACGTGCTCGAGAACGGGCGCATCGTGATGGAGGACCGCTGCGCCGTGCTGCGCGAGAAGGAGGACGTGAAGGAGTTCTACCTCGGCATGAAGGCCGGCGGCGTGCGCGGGGAGCGGCGCTGGAAGAAGCGAAAGACCTGGCGATGAGCGGCCTCTGGAACCTCGCCACCGTCGAACGCCGCAGCGGGGTGCTGACGCCGGGCGACACGCTGCCGCAGCTCTTCCTGAACGCGGTGGCCGCGCGCGGCGACGCGGTGTGGATGCGCGAGAAGAAGCTCGGGCTCTGGCGCGCCTGGAGCTGGCGCGAGGCCGCGGTGGCCGTGCGCGAGATCGCGATGGGCCTGGCCGCACTTGGGCTGCAGCCGGGCGCGATGGCGTCGATTCTTGCCAATACCGTCGTCGACTGGGTGCTCGCCGATGTCGGCATCCTCTGCGCCGGTGGCGTCACCAACGGCATCTACCCGACCGACAGCGCGTCCCAGGTCGAGTACCTGTGCGCGGACTCGGGCACGTGCATCCTCTTCGTCGAGGACGAGGAGCAGCTCGACAAGCTGCTTGCGGTCTGGCCGCGGCTGCCGCTGCTGCAGCACGCGATCGTCTTCGACATGAAGGGCCTTGGCGAATTCGACGATGCGCGCGTGATGAGCCTGGCCGCGCTGCGCGAACTCGGCCGCGCCTTCGACGCGGCGAACCCCGGCGAGTACGAGCGGCGCTGCGCGAGCCGCGGCCCGGACGATCTTGCGATCCTCGTCTACACCTCGGGCACGACCGGCCGGCCCAAGGGCGCGATGCAGCTGCACGGCGCGATCACCTGGACGCTGCGCCAGATCGGCGTGCACCTGCCCCAGGTGCAGGGCGACGAGCGCATGTGCTT
>JAIXKN010000059.1:85378-87763 GCA_026932425.1 Burkholderiales bacterium | reverse complement strand
TGCGCCAGATCGGCGTGCACCTGCCCCAGGTGCAGGGCGACGAGCGCATGTGCTTCCTGCCGCTGTGCCACATCGCCGAGCGCGTGCTGGGTGCGTATTCGTCGATCTACTCGGGCGCGATCCTGAACTTCGTCGAGAACCCGGACACCGTGGCCGAGAACGTGCGCGAGATCTCGCCGACGATCTTCTTCGCCGTGCCGCGCGTGTGGGAGAAGTTCTATTCGGGCGTGGTGATCGCGGTCAGGGAGGCCGGCCGCGTGCAGCAGCTGGCCTATCGCTGGGCGATCGGCGTCGGCGAGCGCGTCGCCGACTGCGTGCTCGCGCGCCGGCCGGTGCCCAAGACGCTGCGCTGGCAGTTCCGGCTCGCGCGCTTCGTCGCGCTGGACAACGTGCGCAAGAGCGTGGGCATCCACCGCGCCCGCTACCTGCTGACCGGGGCCGCGCCGATCTCGCCCGATCTCGTGCGCTGGTTCATGGCGCTGGGCCTGCCGATGCTCGAAGGCTGGGGCATGACCGAGACCTGCTCGATCGGGACCATCAACCGCGCCGACGCGATCAAGGCCGGCACCATCGGCCTGCCGATCGACAACATCGAGGCGCGCGTCGACCCCGCGACCGGCGAGATCCAGCTGCGCGGGCGCAACATCTTTGCCGGCTACCTGAACCAGCCCGAGAAGACCGCCGAGGCGATCGACGCCGAGGGCTGGCTGCACACCGGCGACGTCGGCGAGGTCGACGCGGAAGGCTATTTCCGCATCACCGACCGCATGAAGGACATCATCATCACCGCCGGCGGCAAGAACGTGACGCCCAGCGAGTGGGAGAACGAGCTCAAGTTCTCGCCCTACATCACCGATGCCGTCGTCGTCGGCGACAAGCGGCCCTACCTCGTGTGCATCGTGATGATCGACCAGGAGAACGTCGAGCGCTACGCGCAGGACCACGACGTGCCGTTCAGCAACTACGCGAGCCTCACCCGGGCGCCCGAGGTGCTCGCGCTGATCCAGCGCGAGGTCGACAAGGTCAACGCGAAGTTCGCGCGCGTCGAGCAGGTCAAGCGCTTCTGGCTGCTGGACACGCAGCTCGGCGCCGAGGACGAGGAGCTCACGCCGACGATGAAACTCAAGCGCAAGCTGGTCCAGAGCAAGTACGCTTCGCAGATCGAAGCGATGTACCGGGCCTGAGAAAGGCCCTCCACCCCAAGGAGACGAGCGATGAAACGAGGTGCATGGGCGACGGTTGCGGCTTGCGCGCTGGCGCTGCCGGGCGGGGCTGCGCAGGCGCAACAGCAGGGCGTGAGCAAGAACGAGATCGTGCTGGGCTCGATCCAGGATCTCTCCGGGCCGCTGGCGGGCTTCGGCAAGCAGGTGCGTTTCGGGATGATGCTGCGCGTCGACGAGATCAACGAGCAGGGCGGCGTCAACGGTCGCAAGCTGCGGCTGATCGTCGAGGACTCGGGCTACGACCCGAAGAAGGCGGTGCTGGCGGCGCAGAAGCTCGTCAACCAGGACAAGATCTTCATGATGGTCGGCCACATCGGCACGGCGCACAACCTGGCCGCGATGCCGGTGCAGTTCGAGAAGAACATCATCAACTTCATGCCGGTGACCGCGGCGCGCGAGATGTACGAGCCCTTCCACCGGCTCAAGTACGCCTTCGCCACGCCCTACTACGAGCAGATCCACGTCTTCGTGCCCAAGCTGATCAAGGAGAAGTCGCCCAAGGCGATCTGCGCGATCTACCAGGACGACGAGTTCGGGCTCGAGGTGCTGCGCGGTGCGGAGACGGCGCTCAAGGAGATGAACCTGAGCATGGTCGAGAAGACCTCGTTCAAGCGCGGCGCGACCGACTTCTCCTCGCAGGTCGCGAAGATGAAGGCCGCCAACTGCGACTTCGTCGTGCTCGGCACCCTCATTCGCGAGACCATCGGCACCGTGGCCACCGCGCGCAAGCTCGGCTTCAACCCGACCTTCATCGGCTCGCAGGGGGCGTACACCGACCTCATCCACAAGCTCGGCGGGCCGACGATGAACGGCATCTACGCCACCATGTCCACGCAGCACCCCTACCTCGACGATGCCTCGCAGCCGGTGCGCTTCTGGGCCAACAAGTACAAGACCAAGTTCAACGAGGACCCGGCCGTGTTCTCGGTCTACGGCTACAACATCATCGACATGTTCGCGCAGGTCGCGGGCAAGGCGGGCACGAACCTCACGACCGACAGCTACATCAAGGTCATGGACACGATGAAGTTCCCGCCCGACATCTTCGGCACGCCGGAACTGACCTACGGCCCGCAGAAGCGCATCGGCAGCATGGCCAGCCGCATTTCGCAGATCCAGGACGGGCGCTGGAAGGTGGTGAGCGACTACGTGACGCCCTGAG
>JAIXKN010000059.1:79791-84919 GCA_026932425.1 Burkholderiales bacterium | reverse complement strand
CACCCGGCGGCGCAGGTCGCGATCAAGCAGCGCGTGCTGGAGGACAACCTGCTGCACCTGGCCAAGGTGCGACCACAGCAGCTGCTGCGCCCGATCGAGGGGCCCGCCTTCGGCTACCGCTGGCGTGCACGGCTGTCGGTGCGCCACGTCGCGAAGAAGGGCACGGTGCTCGTCGGCTTTCACGAGCGCAAGTCGCGCTATGTCGCCGACATGCGCGTCTGTCCGGTGCTGCCCCCGGCGGTCAGCGCGATGCTCGTGCCCTTGCGAAAACTCGTCGGCGCGCTCGAACAGCGCGACCGCGTGCCGCAGATCGAACTCGCGGCCGGCGATACGGTGACGGCGCTGGTGTTGCGGCACCTGGAGCCGCTTTGCGCGGCCGACGCCGAGCGCCTGCGCGCCTTTGGCCGGGAGCGTCGCGTTCAGTGGTGGCTGCAACCCAAGGGACCGGAGAGCGTGCACCGGCTCGACGACGAGGGCCCTGAACTGTCGTACGCGCTGCCCGAGTTCGGCATCGTGATGCCGTTTCGGCCGACCGACTTCACGCAGGTCAACCCGCACATCAACCGCGTGCTGGTGGCGCGCGCGGTGCGGCTGCTCGACCCGCAGGCCGCCGAGCGCGTGATCGACTGGTTCTGCGGCCTCGGAAACTTCACGCTGCCGCTGGCGACGCGCGCCGCGCAGGTGCTCGGCATCGAGGGCAGCCGCACGCTGGTCGAGCGTGCGCAGCAGAACGCGCACGCAAACGGTCTCGCGCACCGGACGAGCTTCGAGGCGCGCAACCTGTTCGAGCTCGGGGCGGCCGATCTCGTGGCGATTGGTCATGCCGCCCGCTGGCTCGTCGACCCGCCGCGCGAGGGGGCGTTCGCGCTGGCCAAGGCGCTCGCCGACCTGCACGCCGCACCGGTGGCTGGCTGGCAGCCGCCGCAGCGCATCGTCTACGTCAGCTGCAACCCGGCGACGCTGGCACGCGACGCGGGCTTGCTCGTGCACCAGGCCGGCTACCGCTGCAGCGCCGCCGGCGTCGTCAACATGTTCCCCCACACCGCGCACGTGGAGAGTCTGGCGGTGTTCGATCGCCAGACCCCGGCGCCGGCCGAGGCCGCGTAGCCACACGAACCCTTGCTCGCGCACGCGTGGCTCGGGCGGTCGCGCCTTCGGGGCCTTTGGGTCAAGCTTGCCGCGAACCGCGCGGGCGGGCCCTGGGCGCCTCGAGCGGCTCGCGCGCCTTGCGCTGCGCGGTTCGCCCGCCGCCGGCGTTCAGTCTTCGAATTGCCCGTGGCGCCCGGCGCCCGAGACGAAACGCCTGGCGCCGGCCGCGCCCTCGGCCGCGACGATGGGCACGCCCTGCCGGCCCTCCTGGCGCAGCGCCTCCGGAAGCGGCAGATCCCACTGCGCGTAGGCCGAAGCGCGATCAGCGAGCATGCACTGCTGCGGAAAGGCGGCCAGGGCATGCGCGATCGCGCGGGCCTCTGCGAGCGCCTGGCCCGCGGGCACGAGCCGGTTGGCCAGTCCGATCTGCAGCGCCTCCTGCGCATCCACCGCGCGGCCCGTCAGGATCAGGTCGAGCGCCCGGCCCATGCCGACGACGCGCGGCAGGCGCACGGTCCCGCCGTCGATCAGGGGCACGCCCCAGCGGCGGCAGAAGACGCCGAAGGTCGCGGTCTCCGAGGCGACGCGCATGTCGGCAAGGAGCGCGAGCTCGAGCCCGCCCGCCACCGCCCAGCCCTCGACCGCGGCGATGAGCGGCTTGGACAGCGCCATGCGGCTTGGCCCCATCGGGCCGGTGCCGCCGCCTTCTGGGTCCAGTTCGTGCCTGCGCGCCGGGTCCTCGACCGCCGAGAGGTCGGCGCCGGCGCAGAAGCTTCCACCGGCGCCGGTCAGGATCGCCACGCGCAGCGCATCGTCGGCCTCGAAGCGCCGGAATGCATCCCGCAGGGCTGCCGCGGTGATGCCGTCGACCGCATTGCGCTTCTGCGGCCGGTTGATCGTGACGACGCAGACCGGACCGTCGGTCTCGAACAGCACGGATGACATTCGTGGCCTCCAGGAATGGGCCGCCCTCCGCGGCCGATTGGACGCCGAAGGATATTCGTCGCGCCGGTGCGCGATGCCCACGGATCGCGCACAGGCGCCTTGGCCGTGCGCGTCGACAGGCGCAGACCACCCGTACTGCGACGATCCCGGGCGCGGTTGCGACCAAGCACCGCTCAGTGCGGGAGCGGGCAGGGTTTTGCGTTAGGCTTTCCGCGGAGGCCAGACGATGAAAACGATCACGATCTATCACAACCCGCGCTGCAGCACCTCGCGCAAGGCGCTCGAGCTGCTGCGCGAGCAGGGCGTCGCGCCGAAGGTCGTCGAGTACCTGAAGACGCCGCCGAGCGTGAGCGAACTTAAGGCGATCGCGCGGGCGACCGGTGAGCCGCTGCGCGCGCTGCTGCGGACCAAGCAGCCCGAGTACCTGGAACAGGGCCTGGACGATCCGAAGCTGAGCGACGACGAGCTTGCCCGCGCGATGCATGCGACCCCTGTGCTGATCGAGAGGCCGATCGTCGTCGGCCCCAAGGCTGCGCGCTTGGGCCGGCCGGTCGAGCGGGTGCTCGAAGTGCTGGGCTGAAAGCCGCGGGCTCCGGCCTCGCGCTCGCCGCAGCGTCGTGTCCGCTCTTCCCGGCGACTACACCGAGGGGGCGAGCGCCGGATAGTCGGTGTAGCCGCGCTCGCCGCCGCCGTAGAAGGTCGTGCGGTCGCCGCTGGCCAGCGGCGCCGCTTCGCGCAGCCGCCGGCCCAGGTCCGGGTTGGCGATGAAGGGGCGGCCGAAGGCGACGAGGTCGGCGGTGCCGGAAGCGATGGCATCCAGCGCCATCTGCCGGTCGTAGCCGTTGTTCGCGATCCACGCGCCGGGGTGGAGACGGCGCAGCGCCGCGTAGTCGAAGGATGCGCCTTGCGCCGAGAGGTCGCGCTCGCCGCCGGTTGCGCCCTCGATCACGTGCAGGTAGGCCAGGCGCAGCGGCGCAAGCGCGCTCACCGCGGCCTCGTAGAGCGCCTGCGCGTGGCTGTCCTGCCCTGCGTCGTTGGCCGGCGTCACCGGGGACAGGCGCAGTCCGGTGCGGCCGCCGCCGATCTCGGCGCTGACGGCGCGCATCACCTCGACGAGGAAGCGGATGCGCTTGGGGATGCTGCCGCCCCATTCGTCCGCGCGGTCGTTGATGCTGTCGCGCAGGAACTGCTCGATCAGGTAGCCGTTGGCGCCATGCACCTCGACGCCGTCGAAGCCGGCGTCCATCGCGCAGCGCGCGGCGTGGCGATAGGCCTCGATCACGCCGGGGATCTCGTCGCCCCGCAGCGCGCGCGGGGCCGACACCGGGACGAAGCCGCCCGCGAGGAAGGTCTTCGCGCGCGCCGCGCGCGCGGTCGACGACACCGGTGCCGCGCCTGCCGGCTGCAGCTCGACGCGCGAGATGCGGCCGACGTGCCAGAGCTGCACGACGATGCGACCGCCGCGCGCGTGCACCGCGTCGGTGATGCGGCGCCAGGCCGCGACCTGGTCGGGGCGGTGGATGCCGGGCGTGTCGATGTAGCCCTGGCCCTCGGCGCAGATCTGCGTGCCTTCGGTGACGATGAGGCCGGCGCCGGTGGCCGGGTCGGCTCGCTGCGCGTAGTAGCGCAGCATCAGCTCGTTCGGGCATTGGCCCGGTGCGCGGTTGCGCGTGAGCGGCGCCATCACGATGCGCGTCTGCACCGGGATGTCGCCAAGCTGGATCGGGTCGAAGAGCGAGGTCATGGGCTCGGTCGCCGAGGTTTCGGGAGGGGGTGCAGGCTCAGGCGGGGACGATGCGCCGCGCCTCGACGTAGTAGCGCTTCTCGTGCGCCTCGCCGAGCGAGAAGGTCTTGCGCGGCAGCGGACCCTTGTGCACGACGCGCCGCAGCAGCTCGCCCTTGGCGATCGTCGGCAGGTGCAGGCCGACGTTGCCCGGCTGCTGCGCCAGGCGCTCGAGCACGTCGTCGCCATGGACGTAGTCGATGTCGGCCGCGGCCTTGTCGGCGAGCAGCCCGTCGACGAAGGGCTGCAGCGCATCGAGCGCGAGCGACGCGGGCGCTCCCTCGAGCTCCGCGACCGAACAGCGCGCGCCGGGGCCGATGACGCCGAAGCGGCGCGGATCGGTGCCCACCTGCTCGCGCATCGCGGCGGCCGTGGGCACATCGGCGCAGCGCAGCGCGGCGCCGAAGGTCTGCTGCATGGCCTGCCGCAGATCCGCGGTGACGCCGAAGAGCAGCCGGTGGATCGGCTCGAACTGCAGCGCCGGATCGTGGATGTTGACGACCTCGACGAGCGCGAAGCGCGCCGGGTGGTCGGCGCCGGCGCCGGGCTTGATCTCGTTCCAGGTCGCCTTGGCCGTGGCCAGCGAGTGGTTGCCGTCGCCGACCGGGAACAGCATCACCGGCGTGCCTTCGGGGACGCCGTAGTGCCGTGCGAAGGCCGCGGGCTCGGCCAGCGCGTCCAGCGCGGCTGCCACGCGCGCCCAGCGTGCGGCATCGACCGCCATGCCGCGCAGGTGACCGCCGCCGGCCATCAGTTCGATGTCGTAGAGTGGTGCGAGCGCGTCTCGCTCCTGCGCCAGCGGCTCGATCACCGTGCCTTGCGGATCGTCGATCAGCACCATCACGTGCGGCAGCTCGAGCGCAGCGCCGCGGCGCACCGCCACGCGCGGCGCGATGCGTTCGACGATCGTGCCCTCGGTCGGGCGGATCAGGCTGGCCGAGCGGGCGTCGAAGTCGTAGTGCTCGAGGTCGAGTTCGAGCATCAGGCCGCGGCGCGTGCGCCCGCCGACCTGCCGCTCGACGTAGACCGCGCCCTTGTGGTCCGCGAGCAGCCCACGCGCGAGGTAGTCCCGCATCGTCGCCTGGATCGCCTCGATCCGCGCCGCCTTGTCGGCGGCGGCGAGGTGGACCTCGGGGTAGATCAGACGCAGCGTCGAAGGCGCGTCGCCGACCTCGCGCTCGACCGCCTCCCAGTACTCGGGCTCCGAGGTGTACTGATCACAGGCGACGACGGCCCACTTGCGCAGGTCGATGCCGGCGGCCGGAAGGCAGAGCTGGGGCGATCGGAATCCGTTCTTGGCGTTCATGGCAT
>JAIXKN010000059.1:76637-79644 GCA_026932425.1 Burkholderiales bacterium | reverse complement strand
GTGCTCAGTCCTCGCCGCCCAGGATGCCGAACATCGCCAGCAGGCTCTGGAAGACGTTGTAGAGGCTCAGGTAGACGCCCAGCGTCGCCATCACGTAGTTGGTCTCCTCGCCGTCGCGCACGCGCTTGAGGTCGACGAGGATGAAGGCCGAGAAGACCAGCGTCGCGAGCACCGCCAGGGTCATCATCAGCGCGCCGCTCTGCACGAAGACGTTGATGATGCCGACGACGAGGATGCCGATCGCGCCGATGAAGAGGAACTGACCCAGCCCGCTGAGGTCGCGCTTGATCACGGTCGAGAGCATCGCCATCGCGAAGAAGGCGGCGCTCGTCCCGGCGAAGGCCATCATCACCAGGCTCGTGCCGTTGCTCATCGAGAGGACGAAGCCCAGCAGCCGCGACAGCATCAGGCCCATGAAGAAGGTGAAGCCCAGCAGCAGCATCACGCCGACGCCGGAGTTCGAGTTGCGCTGGATCGCGAACATCAGGCCGAAGGCGCCGACCATGAACACGATCAGGCTCATCACCGGCGACATCAGGCTGGTGATCCCGGTGGCCACGCCGATCCAGGCGCCGAGCACCGTCGGGATCATCGACAGCGCCAGCAGGGCGTAGGTGTTGCGTAGGACGCGCTGGCGTTCGACGCCCAGGATGAGCGCTGCGCCGCCATAGCGTTCGGTATTCGTCGTCATGCGAGTTCCTCGAGATGAAGCTTCGGGTGAAGCAGGGTGCCGATTCTAGGCGGGGCGCCGGAACACGGCAGCCCGCACACGGGGCATCGTGTCGCCGACGCGCTCGTCTTCGAGCCGGCCGCAGCCGCATATGGTCGTGGCGCCGCGGTTTTCAAGTTCCCGCGGCCCGGCCGCGCCGTTGCGGCGGTTAGCATCGGCTCGACCCAGCGAAGCGATTGCCATTCGACCGAGGATCCGCCGATGAAGACCAAGCCGATGCTCACGCTCGAGGATGTACGCCGCATCGCGGCTGCCGCGGAGGCCGAGGCCTCGGCTCATCGCTGGGCGGTGACGATCGCGATCGTCGACGACGGTGGCCACCTGCTGTGGCTGCAGCGGCTGGACGGCGCGCCGCCGATCTCGGCGCAGATCGCGCAGGGGAAGGCGCAGACGGCGGCGCTCGGGCAGCGCGAGAGCAAGGGTTACGAGGACATGATCAACGGCGGCCGCGCGTCCTTCCTCAGTGCGCCGCTCACGGGCATGCTCGAGGGCGGCGTCCCGATCGTGGTCGAAGGGCAGGTGGCCGGGGCCGTGGGCGTCAGCGGCGTGAAGAGCAGCGAGGATGCGCAGGTCGCGCGCGCAGGCATCGCCGCGCTATAATTTCCAGGTTTACCCGCCAACATCGCAGCCTGGCGAAACTCCGATCTCGGTTTTCCCTCGGACTCGTTCCCCACGGGCACCTGCGTGCCGCGGAACGAAGCTGGGCGGGCGAATTTCGGAGTCTCCTTTTGCTGCCCCTCCTGCCCCATGCGCGCGCCAGCGCGCTTCTCGCCCTTGCGGACGGCACGACCTTCCTCGGCACTTCGATCGGCGCAGCCGGCCGCACGGTCGGTGAGGTGGTGTTCAACACCGCGATGACCGGCTACCAGGAAATCCTGACCGACCCGAGCTACCGCCGGCAGATCGTCACGCTGACGTATCCGCACATCGGTAACACCGGCGTCAACGCCGAGGACCTGGAGTCGCCGCGCGTGCAGGCGGCGGGCCTGATCGTGAAGGACGTGCCGGCGCGCATGTCCAGCTTCCGCGCCCAGGAGACGCTGCCGGCCTATCTGCAGCGCGAGGGGGTCGTCGCGCTGGCGGGTATCGACACGCGCCGGCTGACGCGGATCCTGCGCACCAGCGGCGCGCAGAACGGCAGCATCACCACCTTCGATCCCGGCGTCGTCGTCGGCCCCGGGCAGATCGCCGAAGCGGTCGAGGCGGCGCGTGCGGCGCCGTCGATGGTCGGCCTGGACCTGGCGCAGGAGGTCAGCACCAGGGAGCCCTACGAGTGGACCGAGACCGAGTGGCGCCTCGGCGAGGGCTACGGTCGGCTGCTGGATGCGACGCGCCATGTCGTCGCCTATGACTTCGGTGTCAAGCGCAACATCCTGCGCATGCTTGCCAGTCGTGGCTGCCGCGTCACGGTCGTGCCGGCGCGCACGCCGGCGGCCGAGGCGCTCGCGCTGCGTCCGCAGGGCATCTTCCTGAGCAACGGGCCCGGCGACCCGCAGGCCTGCGGCTACGCGATCGACGCGGTGCGCGAGTTCCTGACTGCGGGCATCCCGCTTTTCGGGATCTGCCTGGGGCATCAGATCCTCGGGCTTGCACAGGGTGCCCGAACCTTCAAGCTCAAGTTCGGGCATCACGGTGCCAATCACCCGGTCAAGGATCTGGATACGGGCCGCGTCGCGATCACGAGCCAGAACCACGGTTTCGCCGTCGATCGCGACAGCCTGCCGCCGACGCTGCGCGCCACGCACCTGAGCCTCTTCGACGGCAGCCTGCAGGGCATGGCCTGCATCGACCGGCCGGCGTTCAGCTTCCAGGGCCATCCGGAGGCGCTGCCCGGGCCGAACGACGTCGGCCACCTGTTCGATCGTTTCGTCCAGCTTATGGGAGCACGCTGAAATGACCCCCCCACGCTCGCTTTGCTCGCTGCCCCCCGAGGGGGCGCTCAGTACCTTCGGAACGGCCGGGCGGTACTGACATGCCCAAGCGCCAAGACCTGCACAGCGTGCTCATCATCGGCGCCGGCCCGATCGTCATCGGCCAGGCCTGCGAGTTCGACTACTCCGGCGCGCAGGCCTGCAAGGCCTTGCGCGAGGAGGGCTACCGCGTCGTCCTCGTCAACAGCAATCCGGCGACGATCATGACCGACCCGGAGATGGCCGATGCCACCTACATCGAGCCCATCACTTGGCAGGTGGTCGAGAAGATCATCGAGCGCGAGCGCGAGGCGCATCCGCACGAGAAGATGGCGCTGCTGCCGACGATGGGCGGGCAGACCGCGCT
>JAIXKN010000059.1:33518-75214 GCA_026932425.1 Burkholderiales bacterium | reverse complement strand
AACCGCATCGGCCAGGGCATCGAGTTCGACTACTGCTGCGTGCACGCGGCGCTGGCGATGCGCGAGGACGGGTACGAGACCATCATGGTCAACTGCAACCCGGAGACGGTGTCGACCGACTACGACACGAGCGACCGGCTCTACTTCGAGCCGGTGACGCTCGAGGACGTGCTCGAGATCATCGACAAGGAGAAGCCCGAGGGCGTGATCGTCCAGTACGGCGGGCAGACGCCGCTCAAGCTCGCGCTGGACCTCGAGCGCGCGGGCGTTCCGATCATCGGCACGAGCCCCGACAGCATCGACATCGCCGAGGATCGCGAGCGCTTCCAGAAGCTGCTGCACGAGCTGGGACTGAAGCAGCCGCCCAACCGCACGGCGCGCACCGAGGAGGAAGCGCTGGTGCTCGCGCGCGAGATCGGCTATCCGCTCGTCGTGCGCCCGAGCTACGTGCTCGGCGGCCGTGCGATGGAGATCGTGCACGGCGACAAGGACCTCGAGCGCTACATGCGCGAGGCGGTGCGCGTGAGCGAGAAGTCGCCGGTGCTGCTCGACCGCTTCCTCGATGATGCGGTCGAGGTCGACGTCGACTGCGTCAGCGACGGCGACGAGGTGATGATCGGCGGCATCATGGAGCACATCGAGGCCGCGGGCATCCACAGCGGCGACTCGGCGTGCTCGCTGCCGCCGTACTCGCTGCCCGCTGTGCTGCAGGACGAGATGCGGCGCCAGACCGTCGCGATGGCGCGCGCGCTGAAGGTCGTCGGCCTGATGAACGTGCAGTTCGCGATCCAGGGCGAGGACGAGGACGCCGTCGTCTACGTGCTCGAGGTCAATCCGCGCGCCTCGCGCACCGTGCCCTTCGTCAGCAAGGCCACCGGCCAGCCTCTGGCCAAGATCGCGGCCCGCTGCATGGTCGGGCAGAAGCTCGGCGACCAGCGCACGCCGCGGGGGAAGCGTCCCACGGAGGTCGTGCCGCCGTACTTCGCGGTGAAGGAGGCGGTCTTCCCGTTCAACAAGTTCCCGGGGGTGGACACGATCCTCGGCCCGGAGATGCGCAGCACCGGGGAGGTCATGGGTGTCGGTCGCAGCTTCGCCGAGGCGATGCTCAAGAGCCAGCTCGGCGCCGGCTCGCGGCTGCCCGCCGAGGGCACGGTCGTGCTCACGGTGAAGAACGGGGACAAGGAACGCGCGGTCGACGTCGCGCGCGACCTGGTCGCGCTCGGTTTTTCGGTCGTCGCGACCAAGGGCACGGCGGCGGCGATCGCCGAAGCCGGCATCCCGGCGCGCGTCGTCAACAAGGTCAAGGACGGCCGCCCGCACATCGTCGACATGATCAAGGCCGGCGAGATCCAGCTCGTGATGACGACGGTCGACGAGACGCGCGCGGCGATCGCCGACTCGCGCCACATCCGCACCGCGGCGCTCGCCAACCGCATCACCTACTACACGACGATGGCCGGAGCCGAGGCCGCGACCGAGGCGATGAAGCTCGACAGCGACCTGGCGGTGGCTTCGGTGCAGGACCTGCAGGCGGAACTGGCTTAAACTCCGGCCTCTTCCGATCCGCCGCAGCGCCCCCGGACAGGGGACGCTGCGGCGGTTTCACTTTCTTCGTGTTCTTGTGCAGCGGCAACCCCCATGGCCACCATCCCCCTGACCATCCGCGGTGCGGAGAAGCTCAAGCAGGAACTGCACCGCCTGAAGACCGTCGATCGCCCCGCGGTGATCCAGGCAATCGCCGACGCGCGCGCGCAGGGCGATCTCTCCGAGAACGCCGAGTACGACGCGGCCAAGGACAAGCAGGGTTTCATCGAGGGCCGCATCAAGGAGCTCGAGGCCAAGCTCGCCGCGGCGCAGGTGATCGACCCGGCACGGGTCGACGCCGGCGGCAAGGTGGTGTTCGGCGCCACCGTCGACCTCGAGGACGAGGACAGCGGCCAGAAGGCCACCTACCAGATCGTCGGCGACGACGAGGCCGACCTCAAGCTCGGCCTGATCTCGATCAGCAGCCCGATCGCGCGCGCGCTCATCGGCAAGGTCGCCGGCGATGTCGCCGAGGTGCAGGCGCCGGGCGGGGTGCGCAACTGGGAAATCATCGACGTCCGCTACGTCTGATGGCGTCATTCGGCGAGCGCTTGCGCCGCCTGCTGCCCGGCGTCTGGCTGGGGATGCTGGCGGGCGTCGCGCTCGTTGCCGCGCCGGCCAGCTTCGCGGTGCTGGCGCGCACGCAGGCCGGGCTGGTCAACGGGCGCATCTTTCGCATCGAGGCCGGCGCCAGCATCGTGCTGGCGCTCGTGCTCTGGTTCCTCGAGCGTGCGCGAGCGCAGCGCGCCGCACGCGAGGGCCGCGGCAGCCGGCTGAGCACCGAGATGGTGCTGGTGCTGGCGGTGCTCTTCTGCACCATCCTCTCCGCGTACGGATTGCAGCCGATGATCGAGGCGGCGCGGGGCGGGCATGCGGTGCCGCTTGGCTTTGGCGTGCTGCACGGCGGCAGCGTCGCGCTCTTCGGACTCAAGGCCCTGCTCGTGGCGGCGCTGGCCTGGCGAGCCAGCGGCACGCGCGAGGGCGCTTGAGCCGGCTGGCCGCGGGGCCTGGCGCGGCAGGCCTCGATGCCGCGCCGACCGGCCGCGGACGATTCGGAGGAGAGTGATCGTCGCCGCGATCCCCGCGACGGTTGCGGGCAGGCTCAGCGGCCGCTTTTCTTCGTCGAGCGCTGTGTCGGCCGCGCGCGCTTGATCAGCCCGCCGGCGCTCACGCGCTGGTTGCCCAGCAGCTTGACGACGCGCGCAGTGGGCGCGCGCCCTGGACGGCCGCTGGGCTTGACGACCCGCACGAGACGCGGCCCGGGCTTGCGGTCGGGCCGATCGGCGCGCGGCTTCTCGAGCGGCGGGCGCCAGAGGACGAGCAGCTTGCCGATGTGCTGGACCGGCGCGGCGCCGAGCGCCTCGGCCAGCGCCAGCAGGATGGCTTCGCGCTGGCTGCGATCGTCGCTGAAGACGCGCACCTTGATCAGCCCGTGCGCCGCAAGCGCCGCATCGACCTCGCGCTCGACCGCCGGGGTCAGCCCGTCGGCGCCGATCATCACGACCGGCTCGAGGTGATGCGCAAGGCCGCGCTTTTCCTTGCGTTCGGCCGGGGTCAGGACGAGGGCTGGCATGCACCTATTATCGGTGCGCGATGAAGATCAAGACCCGCAGCCGGAAGGTGAACAAGGCCTGGCTGCACGACCACGTCACCGATCCCTACGTGCGCCGCGCCCAGGCCGAGGGCTACCGCTCCCGCGCCGCGTACAAGCTCGCGGAGATCGACGAGGTGTTCCGGCTGCTTCGCCCCGGGCAGGTGGTGGTCGACCTGGGCTCGGCGCCGGGCGCCTGGAGCCAATACCTGCGGCAGCGCCTGGCAGGGCGGGCTGCAGGAGCCGACGGCGCCGGCGGGCAATCGGCGGAGTCGGTGCTGATTGCGCTCGACCTGCTGCCGATGGAGCCGATCGAGGGGGTGAGCTTCCTGCAGGGCGACTTTCGCGAGGAGGCGGCGCTGAAGGCGCTTCAGGCGGAGCTCGGCGGGCGGCCGGTGGATGTCGTCGTCTCGGACATGGCACCCAACCTCTCGGGTGTGGCTGCCGCCGACGCCGCGCGGATGAGCGACCTGGTCGAGCTGGCGCTGGACTTCGCGCAGGCGCACCTGCGGCCCGAGGGCGCGCTCGTTGCGAAGGTGTTCCACGGCAGCGGCTACAGCCAGCTCGTCGAGGCCTTCAAGCGGGTCTTTCGCGTCGTCAAGCCCTTCAAGCCCAAGGCCTCGCGGGCGCGCTCGGCGGAAACCTTTCTCGTCGGCATCGGTCTGAAGGAACGCGATGTGGGGGCGGGTCACGCGCAAGCGGGCGCGCCGCCGGCGGTCGGAACGGCAGGAAGCGCCGAGTCGGCGGCGTGACTTGCGGGCTGAGCCCGGGTTCCGGTCGGGGCTGGATTGACACCGGCCGGCAGGGGATCCGTCGACGGCAGGCGGGCGGCGTTCGGCTGCCCCCATGCGGCGGATCGAGCGCGGGCCGTGCCGACGGCCGGCCCCGGAATCGGCGGGGGAATCGGCGCCGAATTGCCGACCATTCGCCGGGCTCGGATGGCTTGACCCGAATAGAATCGGCCCCATATCGGCTGAGGCTGCGCACTCCTGCGCGGCCCGAGGAGTCGCAGTGAACAATCAGTGGTTTTCCAAGGTCGCTGTCTGGCTGGTGATCGCGCTCGTGCTGTTCACCGTGTTCAAGCAGTTCGACCGCGGCGTGACCATGGGCAACCAGATCGCGTATTCGGACTTCCTGGAGGAAGTGCGGGCACGGCGGATCAAGCAGGTGACTCTGCAGGAGAGCCCCGGTGGCGGCACCGAGATCGTCGCGATCACCAACGACGACCGGCGGCTGCGCAGCACCGCGACCTACCTCGACCGCGGCCTGGTCGGCGACCTGATCAACAACGGCGTCAAGTTCGACGTCAAGCCGCGCGAGGAGCCGAGTCTCTTGATGAGCATCCTCGTGAGCTGGGGGCCGATGCTGCTCTTGATCGGCGTGTGGATCTACTTCATGCGCCAGATGCAGGGCGGCGGCAAGGGCGGCGCCTTCAGTTTCGGCAAGAGCAAGGCGCGCATGCTCGACGAGAGCAACAACACCACCACCTTCGCCGACGTCGCCGGCTGCGACGAGGCCAAGGAGGAGGTCAAGGAGCTCGTCGACTTCCTGAAGGATCCGCAGAAATTCCAGAAGCTCGGCGGGCGTATCCCGCGCGGCGTGCTGCTCGTCGGGCCGCCCGGCACCGGCAAGACGCTGCTGGCCAAGGCGATCGCGGGCGAAGCGAAGGTGCCGTTCTTCAGCATCAGCGGCTCGGACTTCGTCGAGATGTTCGTCGGCGTCGGCGCCGCGCGCGTGCGCGACATGTTCGAGCAGGCCAAGAAGAGCGCGCCCTGCATCATCTTCGTCGACGAGATCGACGCCGTCGGCCGCCACCGCGGCGCGGGCCTGGGCGGCGG
The DNA here is from genome assembly GCA_026932425.1 of Burkholderiales bacterium. Lineage (GTDB taxonomy): Bacteria > Pseudomonadota > Gammaproteobacteria > Burkholderiales > Burkholderiaceae_C > Rubrivivax. Next base: position 70,201 of record JAIXKN010000059.1, on the reverse strand, counting down.
CAACGACGAGCGCGAGCAGACGCTCAACCAGATGCTGGTCGAGATGGACGGCTTCGAGACCAACCTCGGCGTCATCGTGATGGCCGCGACCAACCGGCCCGACATCCTCGACCCGGCGCTGCTGCGCCCGGGCCGCTTCGACCGGCAGGTCTACGTCACGCTGCCCGACGTGCGCGGGCGCGAGCAGATCCTGAACGTCCACATGCGCAAGGTGCCGGTGGGGCAGGACATCCGCGCCGACATCCTCGCGCGCGGCACGCCGGGCTTCAGCGGAGCGGACCTGGCCAACCTCGTCAACGAGGCGGCACTCTTTGCCGCCCGCCGCAACGCGCGCGTGGTCGAGATGATCGACTTCGAGCGGGCCAAGGACAAGATCATGATGGGCCCCGAGCGCAAGTCGATGGTCATGCCCGAGGAGGAGCGGCGTAACACGGCCTACCACGAGTCGGGCCACGCGCTGGTGGCGCGCCTGCTGCCCAAGACCGACCCGGTGCACAAGGTCACCGTGATCCCGCGCGGGCGGGCGCTCGGCGTGACGATGCAGCTGCCCGAGGGCGACCGCTACAGCATGGACAAGGAGCGCATGCTCTCGACCATCAGCGTGCTCTTCGGCGGGCGCATCGCCGAGGAGGTGTTCATGAACCAGATGACCACCGGCGCCAGCAACGACTTCGAGCGTGCGACGCAGATCGCGCGCGACATGGTCACGCGCTACGGCATGACCGATGAGCTGGGGCCCATGGTCTACGCCGAGAACGAGGGCGAGGTCTTCCTCGGTCGCAGCGTCACGAAGACGACGAACATGTCGGAAGAGACGATGCGCAAGGTCGACCAGCAGATCCGCCGCATCATCGACGAGCAGTACGCGGTCGCGCGCGAGCTGATCGAGAACAACAAGGACAAGATGCACGCGATGGCGCAGGCGCTGCTCGACTGGGAGACGATCGACAGCGAGCAGATCGACGACATCATGGCCGGCCGGCCGCCGCGGCCGCCCAAGGACTGGACGCCGCCGGCCAACCGCGCAAGCGGCCCGACGCCGCCCGCGCAGGCCGACAGCACGCCAGCGCCGGCCTGAAGCCGGCAGAGCGCAGCGGGCCCGGCTGCCACTTGCTGGCGTGCCGGTGAGACAAGCGGGGCCTGCGGGCCCCGTGCTCGTTGCAGGCGCCCGAGGACTGCTGCGACGCGGCCCGGCACCGTTCAACCCGTCACAACTTGGGCCGCGGCGGGTTGTTTCGGCGCCGATCCCAGAGCCGACAATCGCCGCGGCAAGGAACCCGATCATGAGCAGAAAATACTTCGGCACCGACGGCATCCGCGGCACCGTCGGCCAGCGCCCGATCACCCCCGACTTCATGCTGCGCCTGGGGCACGCGGTGGGACAGGTGCTGCGGCGCGGCAGCGAGCACCCGGCCGTCGTCATCGGCAAGGACACGCGCATTTCGGGCTACATGCTCGAATCGGCGCTCGAGGCGGGCTTCGCGTCGGCAGGGGTCGATGTGCTGCTCAGCGGCCCGCTGCCCACCCCTGGAGTCGCCTACCTGACGCGAGCGCTGCGTCTGGATCTGGGCGTGGTGATCAGCGCCTCGCACAACCCCTTCGGTGACAACGGCGTCAAGTTCTTCTCCGCCCAGGGCGAGAAGCTGCCCGACCAGTGGGAGCTGGACGTCGAGGCCGCGCTCGAGCAGGAGCCGCACTGGGTCGGTTCGGCAGCGCTCGGACGCGCGCGCCGGCTGACGGATGCGGGCGGGCGCTACATCGAGTTCTGCAAGAGCACGGTGCCGCACAGCCTGTCGCTGCGCGGCATGACGATCGTCGTCGACGCCGCGCACGGCGCCGCCTATCAGATCGCGCCCAAGGTCTTTCACGAACTGGGCGCGATCGTCGTGCCGATCGGCGTGCAGCCCGACGGGCTGAACATCAACCAGGGTGTGGGTGCGACTGCGCCCGATGCGCTCGTCAAGGCGGTCGCCGAGCATCGCGCCGATTACGGTATTGCACTCGACGGTGATGCCGACCGGCTGCAGATGGTCGACGGCGCCGGGCGGCTCTACAACGGCGATGAGCTCCTCTACGTGATCGCCGCGGACCGGCTCGCCAAGGGCGAGAAGGTGGCCGGCGTCGTCGGCACGCAGATGACGAACATGGCGGTGGAGCTGGCCTTGCAGCGCCTGTCGATCCCGCTCGTGCGCGCCAAGGTCGGAGACCGCTACGTGCTGGAGGAACTGGTCGCCCGCGGCTGGCAACTGGGCGGCGAAGGCTCGGGGCATTTGCTGGCGCTGGACCGCCACACGACGGGTGACGGCATCGTCAGCGCGCTGCAGGTGATGCAGGCAATCCGCCGCAATGGCCGCTCGCTCTCGGCCCTGCTGGAGGATGTGAACCTGTTCCCGCAGACGATGATCAACGTGCGCCTGCGCGAGGGCAGCGACTGGAGGCGCAACAGCCAGCTCGACGACGCCCAACGCAGCGTCGCGCGCGATCTGGGGGACGCAGGGCGCATTCTCATCCGCGCCAGCGGCACGGAGCCGGTGCTGCGCGTGATGGTCGAGGCGCGGGACGCCGAACTCGGTCGGCGCTGCGCCGAGCATCTGGCGGCCGCGGCACAGGCCTGAGCTGGAGGCGGCGGGCGGCGGCCGTGCGCTGCGGTCGGGCCGCGGCCTTGCGGCTTCAGCCTGCGCTCGTGCCCGCCGCAAGTGATCGCCGATAGATCCAGGTGCGCTCCTTGCGATCGGTGGGGCGCGTCAGCGTCGCGGCCAGCGTCCATCCCGCAATCCGCGGTGCCTGCGTGCCTTCCCCGACCCGCAGCAGCAGTCCGCAGGATCCTTCGGCGGCGTCGCTGCGAGCGTCGACCTGCCAGCGTCCGAACACCTCGAGGGCGGCGACGAGCGAGGTTGCTGCGCGCGGGGCGGCGATGCACTCGTCGGCCTGCACGTGGGGCGCGATGCGCTGCACCAGCGCGCGATTGCTGCGCGCGTAGTCCAGCGGCGGCAGCAGCAGGGTCATCGTCAGCAGCCAGCACAGCGCCACGCCGCCGGCCGGCAGCACCAGGCTCTTCCAGAGCGCTTCCTGGTGTCGCCCGGTGCGCCAGCGCACCAGCCACAGCCACGCGAGCGTTCCGAGCACGGCGGCGGCGAGTGCCAGCGTCGAGAAGCGCGGCTCGAAGCCTGGCGCGAGCTTGGCGATGTTGGCCGCCGGTTTGCTTGGCGTCCCGGTCTGCATCGCGCTGTAGAGCACCCAGATGGTGATCGCGGCCGCGCTGAAGAAGAACATCGAGAACCAGTCGATCGCCGCACTGGCGCTGCGCTGCAGGGTCGGCAGCGCGAAGGCTGCGAGCACCGCCAGACCGGGGAGGCCGAGCATCAGCGCGCGATCGGAACCGCCCATCGCGAGGTTGGCCGCCAGCGCGGTGACGATCACGGCCAGGGGTACGGCCAGGTGGCGATGCGCGACGTAATGTCGCCAGCGCCACAGCGTCCACAGCGCCAGCGGCCAGGTCGGCCACATGAACCACAGCCACTGGCGCGGGATCGAGAACAGGCTGCGCCATTCGGGTGCCGCCAGCCGCCACTCCCAGGCGTCGAGCGCGACGCTCAGCGCGACGGCGAGTGCGGTGGCGCCGACCACCCAACGCATGAAGGCCCGCACCGCCGGGTAGCCCGAACGCCGGCAGACCTCGGCGCCGGCCAGTCCCATCACCAGCGCCATCGTCGGTCCGCCGCTGCCGGCCAGCAGCGGCAGCGCTGCGAGCACCGCCAGCCTGGGCTTCCAGCGCCGGAACGGTGCAGCCGCAAGCGCGTAGGCAAACAGCGAGACGCAGGCGAGCTGGGCCAGCTCCGGCGTCGTCTCGTGGCCCAGCTGCAGCAGCCCGAGGGTGGCCATCAGCGCGAGCACCGACGCGTCGGCGATCGCACGGGCGTAGTCGACCGGGTCGGCCTCGCCGCCGAAGGCCAGCGGCAGCGGCTGCGCCGCATCGGTGAGCGCAAGATGGTAGGTCGTTGCCCAGGTCAGGAAGAGCGTCAGCGCCAGCAGCGCGGCAAAGGCGAGGCGGGCCGCCAGCGGGGCGTCGACCAGCGGCGAGAGCAGCAGGATCGCGCCGGCGCCCAGCCAGTGCGGCAGCAGCGCGGCGTCTCCGGGCACGCCGCCGAGCATCGGCGCCAGCCAGCCGCTGCGACCCTCGGCGATGGCCAGCATCTGGCCGAAGGTGCTGAGATCGGCATGCCGCCAGGGATCGCGGCCGAAGAGGCCGGGGAGCAGGTACGCGGCCACCAGCGCCAGCAGCGCCACGCGCGGCAGGCGCCGTGCGGCGCGCAGGGTCACGAGGGCAGGGCGGGGAATGCTCACGCGCCGATGATGCACGAGCGCCCAGGCGGCGGACGTGGCGCGCTCCGGCGCTGGCGATAATGGCCCGATGAATCCCACCACGATCATTGCCACCCGCGAGAGCCGGCTTGCGCTGTGGCAGGCCGAGCATGTGCGCGAGCTGCTGATGCAGCGGCTGGGCCTCTCGGTCGAACTGCTGGGCATGACGACGCATGGCGACCGCATCCTCGACCGCGCACTGTCGAAGATCGGCGGCAAGGGCCTGTTCGTCAAGGAACTGGAGACCGCGCTCGAGGAGGGTCGCGCGCAGCTGGCCGTCCATTCGCTCAAGGATGTCCCGATGGATCTGCCACCGGGCTTCGTGCTCGCCGCGGTCCTCGAGCGCGAGGATCCGCGCGACGCCTTCGTCTCCAATCACCACGGCAGCCTCGATGACCTGCCGCAAGGCGCGGTCGTCGGGACCTCGAGCCTGCGGCGGATCGTCCAGCTGCTCGCGCGGCGGCCCGACCTGCGCATCGAGCCGCTGCGAGGCAATCTCGACACGCGGCTGCGCAAGCTCGACGAAGGCGGCTTCGACGCCATCGTGCTCGCTGCCGCGGGCCTCAAGCGCCTGGGGCTGGAGGCGCGCATCCGCAGCCGGTTCGCAGTCGACGAGATGATTCCGGCGGCCGGGCAGGGTGCGCTCGCGCTCGAAGTCCGTGAAGACGTGGGCGAGCTGAGGGCGATGCTGGAGCCGCTGGCGCATCCGCCGACCTGGCTGGCCGCGCACGCGGAACGCGCGGTCTCGCGCGCGCTCGGCGGGAGCTGCAGCATGCCGCTGGCTGCCCACGCGCGCTGGGAAGACGGGGAACTGGTGCTGGAGGCGGCTCTCGGGCATGGCAGCGCGTGGCGGGAACCCCTGCTGCGCACGCAGGCGCGTGCTGCGCCTGCCGACGCGCAGCAGGCCACCGCGCTCGGCGAACGGGCGGCAGCGGCACTGCGAACGGCCGGCGCGGGGCGCTACCTGGACGCAGCCCCGCCGCCTGGGACCACCTGAGCGCGGATTGCCGCATGCGCGTGGTCGTCACCCGGCCGGCGGCGCAGGGGCAGCGGCTCGTGTGCGAGCTGCGCTCGCTGGGGGCCGAAGCGGTCGCGCTGCCGCTGATCGAGATCGCCGGGCCGGCGGACCCGCAAGCCGTGCGCCGCGCGTGGGCGGAGTTGCCGCAGGTCGCGTTCGCGATGTTCGTCAGCGCCAATGCCGTCGAGCAGTTCTTCGCCGCGCGTCCGGTCCTGAGTGGGTGGCCCGCGGAGGTGCTCGCCGGCTCGAGCGGCCCCGGCACGACCGCGGCACTGCTGGCTGCAGGCGTGCAGCGCTCGCAGGTGCTCGACCCCGGCGCCCAGGGCCCGTTCGACACCGACACGCTCTGGGAGCGGCGCCTCTACGCTCGCGACTGGACCGGGAAGCGGGTGCTGGTGGTGCGCGGCGAGCACGGACGCGACTGGCTGGCCGAGCAACTGCGTGCGGCGGGTGCCCGGCTGCAGTTCCTCGCTGCCTATCGCCGCCTGGTCCCGGTGCCCGATGACGCGATGCGCGGGGTGCTGGCCGCGGCGCTCGCGCAGCCGCAGGCGCACTGCTGGCATTTCAGCAGCAGCGAGGCGATCGCGAACCTGGCCATGATCTGCCCGAGTTTCGATCCATCCGGCTCGCGTGCCCTGGTCACCCACCCCCGCATCGCCGTGCGCGCCCGCGAACTGGGCTTCGGGCGCGTCGAAGAAGTCGGCCTGCATGCGCAGGACGTGGTGCGGGCGCTGATCGGCGCAGAGGAGTCGGGCGGGCCGGATCCGCACCGATAGAATCCCGAGCGCCGTGAGCGACACCCCCGTCACCTCGCCCGCCGCTGCTTCCGAGGCCGCGCCGGTCACTGCCGCTGCACCGCACGCGGCCGCCGCATCCACCGTTCCAGCCGTACCTGTCGCCTCGGGGCCGGAGCGCTGGCTGGCAGCGGCAGCAGCGCTGCTGCTGGTGCTCGCGACCGCGGCGCTGGTCCTGGGCTGGAATGCGCAGCAGCGCGTCAAGCTGCTCGAAGGCGAACTCGTCAAGCGCCAGCAGGACAGCGGAGCGCAGGCCGCCGAGGCGCGCCTGCTCGCGTTGCAGGCGCAGGAGGCCACGCGCGATCTGGCGGCCAAGCAGACGTTGCTCGAGGCGCGCGTGGCCGAGACCTCGATACAGCGCTCGCAGATCGAGGAGCTGATCCAGTCGATGGCGCGTTCGCGCGACGAGAACGTGCTCGCCGACGTCGAGGCTGCGATCCGCGTGGGCCTGCAGCAGAGTGCGATCACGGGCAGCGTCGATCCGCTGGTCACGGTGTTGCGGCAGGCCGACGAGCGGCTCGCGCGCCACGACGAGCCGCGCCTGGAGGGCGTGCGGCGTGCGATCGCGGCGGACATCGAGAAGGCGCGTACCGCCGGTGCGACCGACCTGCCGCTCCTCAGTCTGCGTCTGGACGAGGTGATCCGCCTCGTCGACGAGCTGCCGCTGCTGGCGGCGGTGGACCGCCGCCCTGCAAAGACGCGTGCGCGGGCGCCGGTGCGGGGCGCGGCGACGGTGGAGACAGAGCCGGCAGCGGGATCGGCGGCTTCCGCCGTCCCGGCGACCCCGGAGGCGGCGGGCGGCTGGATCGGTTCGCTCGGCGATGGCTGGTCGCAGATGCTCGCACACATCGGCGACGAGGTGCGCTCGCTCGTGCGCGTCACCCGCATCGATGTGCCCGAGGCCATGCTGATCGCGCCCGAGCAGGCCTTCTTCCTGCGCGAGAACCTCAAGCTGAGGCTGCTCAACGCTCGCGTGGCGCTGCTCAGCCGGCAGTTCGACATCGCGCAATCGGACCTGCGCGATGCGCGCCTGGCGCTCGAACGCTATTTCGAGCGCGGATCGCCGCGCGTCGTCTCGGCCCTCGAGGCGGTGCGGCAGGTCACCGTTCAGGCGCGCTCGCTCACCATCCCGCGGCCCGACGCGACGCTGGCGGCCATCTCGGCCGCGGCCGGTCGCTGACGCCGGGCCCGCTGCGAGCAGCCGGCCGACATGCGCAGCATCATCTGGTTCCTGCTGCTGGGCGTCGTCGCGGTGGTCGCGGCGATCACGCTGGGCAGCAACGACGGCCTCGTGACCATCTACTGGTCGAAGTGGCGCACCGAGCTGTCGCTCAACCTCTTCGTGCTGCTGATGCTTGGCGTCGTCGCGCTGCTGTTCTCGGCGGTGCACGCGCTGCGCTCGCTCCTGACGCTGCCCGAGCGTGCGAGCCAGTGGCGCGCGCTGCGGCGCGAGCGCGCCGCACATGCGGCGATGCGCGAGGCGCTCGCCGAACACTTCAGCGCCCGTTATTCACGGGCGCACAAGGCGGCGCTCAAGGCCCTGGCCCTGCGTGACGACGTTCCGCAGCTGCGCTCCGATGCCGAGTTCGCGATGCTCGCGCGCATGCTGGCCGCGAGCAGCCTGCACCGCCTGCAGGACCGCCCGCGCCGGGATGCGTTGATGCAGGCGCTCTGGCAGGCGGAGGTGCCGCGCAGCAACGCGCACGGCGTGGAGGATGGCGCTCGTCTGCTTGCCGCCGAATGGGCGCTCGAGGACCTGGATGCCGACCGCGCCGCGGAACTGCTCGATCGGCTTCCGGCGGGCGTGGCGCGGCGGACGCAGGCGCTGCGCCTGAAGCTGCAGGCCAGTCGGCTGCAGCGGCGCCCGCTGCAGGCGCTGCATACGGCGCGGCTGCTGGCCAAGCACCAGGGCTTCACGCCGACGGCCGCGCGCGGACTGCTGCGCTCGCTCGCCGCCGAAGCGATCGACGAGGTGCACGACCAGCAGCAGTTGCAGCGTCTGTGGGAACAGCTGGACGACAGCGATCGGCACGATGCCGCGGTGGCCGCGCGTGCGGCCCGGCGCGCGGTGGTGCTCGGCGGAGCCCAGCTTGCGCGGCAATGGCTGCAGCCGTTCTGGGAGCATCTCGATGCGCTCGAGCGCGACGACCGCGAAGCGGTGGCGCTCGCGCTCTTCGAGGCCGCCGCCGGGATCGAGCACGACTGGCTGCCGCGGCTGGAGTCGGCGCTGGAGACGCATGGCCTGGAGAGCGCGGTGGCGGCCGCCGTCGGCATGGCCTACGCCGACCGCCAGCTCTGGGGCAAGGCGCGACGCCTGCTCGAGCAGAGCGCCAATGCGCAGGCGCTGCCGACGCGCGTGCGCCGGCGCTCGTGGCGCGTGCTGGCGCAGCTTGCGCGCGAGCGCGGTGACGAGCTCGCCGCCCAGGAGTGCGAGCGCGCCGCGGCGGCGCTGGATTGACGCTGGCGGGGTCGGCCGGCGGGTCGCGCTTCCCGCATGACGCGACAGCAAGCAGCGCGGGGACTGGACGTGTGCGCCGAGCGGCGTGCTATAGTTCGATGCTTCGCGCGGCTGTAGCTCAGTTGGATAGAGTACTTGGCTACGAACCAAGGGGTCGTGGGTTCGAATCCTGCCAGCCGCGCCACGAACAGCAACGGGTTAGCACCGCAACGGGCTAGCCCGTTCTTCTTTGCGGCGCAGCAGGACCGGCTGCTGCACCGCTGGCCACGATCCCGAGCCGCCATGAATCCCGTGCAACCGAAGCCGCTGCGCTGGCAATCGCTCGTCATCCCCGCCATCGCGATGGTCGCGGTGATCGTGCTCTCGAACTTCGCGGTGCAGTTCGTCATCAACGACTGGCTCACCTGGGGTGCGTTCACCTACCCGCTGGTGTTCCTCGTCTGCGATCTGACGAACCGCGCGCTGGGCCCTGCGGCGGCGCGTCGCGTCGCGTGGCTCGGCTTCGCGGTTGCGGTCGGTCTTTCGGGCTGGGTTGCGCCCTGGCGCATCGCGCTGGCCTCGGGCGCGGCCTTCATCAGCTCGCAGCTGCTCGACGTCCTCGTCTTCAACCGATGGCGTCGCGCGAGCTGGTGGAAGGCGCCGCTGATCGGCTCGCTCGTCGCCTCGGTCGTCGATACCGGTGTCTTCTTCTTCCTGGCCTTCGGCGGCAGCGAGCAGAACTGGATGCAGCTGGCCGGCGGCGATCTGTCGGTCAAGGCGGCGATGGCGGTGCTGCTGCTCGCGCCCTATCGCGCGCTGTTGCCCCTGCTGCAGACCTGGACGCCGGCGACCAGCCGTTGAGCGGTTCACCGCGCGGCGCAGGGACGGGAACCGGGTGATGAACAAGGCCTTCACGCGCGAGAGCGACGCGCCCGATCCGGACGTGCCGGACGATGACCCCCAGCTGTCGCCGCTGCCCGCGGGCACGCGCAACTACCTGACGCCGCCGGGTTACCAGCGGCTGCGCAGCGAGCTGCAGGCCTTGCTCGACGAGGAGCGCCCGCGCATGGTCGAGACCGTCTCGTGGGCCGCGAAGAACGGCGATCGCAGCGAGAACGGCGATTACCTCTACGGCAAGAAGCGGCTGCGCGAGATCGACCGGCGGATCCGCTTCCTCACCAAGCGGCTGGACCTCGCCGAGGTCGTCGACCCGAGTGTGCACCACGGCAGCGACCAGGTGTTCTTCGGGGCCACCGTGACCTACGCGGACGCCGGCGGCCAGCAGCGCACGGTGACGATCAAGGGCATCGACGAGGCGGACAGCCTCGCCGGCGAGGTGAGCTGGGTGAGCCCGATCGCACGCGCGCTGCTCAAGGCGCACGAGGGCGACGAGGTGCAACTGGTGACGCCGGCCGGCGTCGAGCGCATCGAGGTGATCGAGGTGCGCTACCCTGCACCCGGGGGCGGCGTCAAGGCTTGACGCGCCAGACGCGCAGCACGACCGGGCTGCGGCGCAGCGCGCGCAGCACGTCGGCCAGGTGCACGCGGTCGCGCACGCTCAGCAGCAGCCGCAGCTCGGTGGTCTCGGCGGCGGTCTCCGGGCCCATGTCGAGGTGACGGATGTCGGCCTCGGCGCCGGCGATGGCCGCCGCCACCTGTGCCAGCACGCCCTTGCCGTTGTTGACGAGCACCGTGACACTGGTCTCGAAAGTGCGCGTGAGTTCCTCGGCCCACTCGACCTGCATCCACCGTTCGCTGTCGCGTTCGTAGAGGCGCTTGCCGGTGCGGCATTCGGCGGTGTGGACGACGAGGCCTTCGCCGCGGCCGAGGTAGCCGACGATGGCGTCGCCCGGGATCGGGCGGCAGCAGGGCGCCAGCTGCACCGAGGCGCCTTCGCTGCCATCGACGAAGACGACGCTCTGTGCCGGCGCGGCCTCGTCGGTGGCGAAGCGCCCGAGCGTCAGCGTCACCGCATCCGGGCGCGCGCCGCGCTCCAGCATCAGGTCGGTCAGGCGCTTGGCGACGATGATCGCGATCTTGCGGCCGAGCGCGATGTCGACCAGCAGCTCGCCGCGGTTGCGGTTGCCGCTCCAGCGCGTGAGCTGCTGCCACAGCGCCGCGCTCTCGCTGTCGGTCGGGTCCGCCGAGGGCATCTGCAGGCCTTCGGCGCGCATCGCCTGGGCGAGCATCTTCTCGCCCATCGCGCGCGACTCCTCCTGCTCCATGTTCTTGAGGTAGTGGCGGATCTTGGAGCGCGCGCGTCCGGTGCGCACGCTGTTGAGCCAGGCCGGGTTGGGGCGCGCACCCGGTGCGGTGATGATCTCGATCACGTCGCCGCTGTGCAGCTCGGTTCGCAGCGAGACCGGCTCGCCGTTGACCTTGGCCGCGACCGCATGGTCGCCGACGTCGGAGTGGATCGCATAGGCGAAGTCCACAGGCGTGGCGCCGCGCGGCAGCGCCAGGATCTTGCTGCGGGGCGTGAAGACGTAGACGGCGTCGGGATAGAGGTCGATCTTCACGTGCTCGAGGAACTCGGTCGGGTCGCGCGTCTCGTCCTGGATGTCGACCAGGCTCTGCAGCAGCAGCGTGCCCAGCTGCTGCGGATCCAGGCCCCTGGGCTCCCGGCTCTCCTTGCCGTTCCTTCGCTTCTCGCCGCTCTTGTAGAGCCAGTGCGCGGCCACGCCCTTCTCGGCGACCGCGTGCATCGCCTCGGTGCGGATCTGAAACTCCACCGCCGTGCCCAGCGGGCTGACGAGGGTCGTGTGCAGCGACTGGTAGCCGTTGGCCTTGGGGATCGCGATGTAGTCCTTGAAGCGCCCGGGCATCGGCTGGTAGAGCTGGTGCAGCACGCCCAGCGCCAGATAGCACTCCGGCAGCGTCGAGACGACGATCCGAAAGCCGAAGATGTCGGTGACCTCGGCGAAGTCGGTGTGCTTCTCGCGCATCTTGCGGTAGATGCTGTAGACCGACTTCTCGCGCCCGAAGACCTGCACACGGATCTTCTGCTTGGCGAATGCGCGCTCGACCTCCTCCTGCACGCGGTCGACGAGGTTGCGTCGCGTCCCGCGCGCGCGTGCCACCGCCTTGGACAGCGTCGAGTGCCGCCAGGGGTGAAGCTGCTCGAAGGACAGGTCCTGCAGCTCGAGGAAGGTCTGGTTCAGGCCGAAGCGGTGCGCGATCGGGGCGTAGATCTCGAGCGTTTCGCGCGCGATGCGGTGGCGCTTGTCCGAGGGCATCGCGCCCATCGTGCGCATGTTGTGCAGCCGGTCGGCGAGCTTGACGAGGATCACGCGGACGTCGCGCGCCATCGCCAGCAGCATCTTGCGGAACGACTCGGCCTGGCTTTCCTCGCGCGTGTTGAACTGGAGCTTGTCCAGCTTGGTCAATCCGTCGACCAGGTCCGCGGTCGGTGTACCGAAGAGCTCGGCGATCTGCGCCTTGGTGACGTCGCAGTCCTCCATCGAGTCGTGCATCAGCGCGGCCATCACCGCCTGCACGTCCAGTCGCCAGTCGGCAACGAGGCCGGCCACCGCCAGCGGGTGCGTGATATAGGGCTCGCCACTGTGGCGGAAGGTGCCCTCGTGTGCCTTCTCGGCGAACTTGTAGGCCTCGCGGACCTGCTTGAGCTCTGCCTTGGAGAGGTAGCCGAGCTTCTCGCTCAGCGCGGTGAAGGTCGAGACGTTCTCCGACTTCGCTGCTGGTGGCGGATGGGAAATGCGGCCCAGCCCGTGCAGCGCACTGGGCAGGAACTCGGCGGCCAGCGATCGGATCCCCATGCGCCGAATTTAAGTCATCCTGCAGGGTTTGCCCGCGACCGGATGAATGGGCGATGGCCCGTAGGGACGAAAAAGGGGCGCCAGCGGGCGCCCCTCGTTGCTTCGGCGAACCCCGGTCGGCCGTGCCGAAGCCGGGTCCGGGCCGTTTCTCAGCGCATCAGACCGGGACCTTGCGCAGCATCTCCAGGCCGACCTGGCCCGCCGCGACCTCGCGCAGCGCAGTCACGCCGGGCTTGTTGCGCGCCTCGACCTTGGGTGCGTGGCCCTGGCTGAGCATGCGGGCGCGGTAGGTGGCCGCAAGCACGAGCTGGAAGCGGTTGGGGATCTTGTCCAGGCAGTCTTCGACGGTGATGCGGGCCATGACGGGCGTCCTCGCGCGGGGCGTGTTCGGTTCAGATCAGGTCGAGCGCGGCAAAGACCTGCGAGCGGTTGCGCAGCTGTGCGCTGTACTTCAGGCGCTGCGAGTGCACGACCGTCTTGAGGTCAAAGAGCGCCGTCTCGAACAAAGCATTGATGATAACAAAGTCGAAGTGCCGCGCCTGGGCCACTTCCTTGCGGGCATTGCCCATGCGCTGCTCGATCACCGCGGCGCTGTCCTCGCCGCGGCGCATCAGGCGCTGGCGCAGCTCGTCCCAGCTCGGCGGCAGGATGAAGACGAGCACCGCGTGCGGGAAGCGCTGGCGGATCTGGAGCGCGCCCTGCCAGTCGATCTCGAGGACCACGTCCTCCCCGCGCTGCAAGCGCGCCTGCAAGGCCTTGCCGCTGGTGCCGTAGAGGTTGCCGTGCACCTGCGCCCATTCGACGAACTCGTCGCGTTCGACCATCGCCCGGAATTCGGGCTCGGCCACGAACCAGTATTCGCGGCCGTTCTGCTCCTGGCCGCGCGGCGCGCGCGTCGTGTGCGAGACCGACACCGACAGGTGCGAATCGAGCTCGAGCAGCGCCTTGACGAGGCTGGACTTGCCGGTGCCGCTCGGGGCCGAGACGCAGAACAGGTTGCCGGGGGTCTCCATCCGCCGGCATTCTAGAAGCCGGCGGCCGAGGGCCGGCCGGCCTGTCCGCCGCTGGCGTCCGGTCGCAGCGCTCGGCATCACCGTCAGGGGCTGATAGGCTTGCAGCCCCGAGGCCCTGGCAGCGAGGCGGACGTGTCCCTGATCGACAGCAGCGACGAGGAGATCGAGGCCTTCGACGAGGTCTGCACGCGGCTTTCGGGCTTCGACGCGCGCATCGCCACCGAATGGGTCGACGGCTATCTGACGGCGCTGGCAGCCGGTCCGCGCGCGCTTGGCTTCGACGAAGTCATCGAACGCTTGGCGGGTGACGCGTTCGCGCGCGCCTTCGCCGATCCCGAGGACGAGGCAAGAGCGCGGCACGCGTTGCAGGCGCGCATGCGCGTGCTGGCCAATCATCTCGACCCCGAGGCGCTGCTCGACGAGCCCGAAGCGCTGCGGCTGCGGCCGCTCGCGCAGATCTGGGACGACGAGGCTCGCCAGGTGCTGATGCAGGAGGGAGGGTTCTCCGAAGACGAGGCGGCGCAGATGGTGACCGGTGCGCTCTGGGCTGACGGCTTTTTCGACGCGATCGACGACTTCGCGGCCGATCTGCAGCCGCCCGCCTGGGTCGATGATGACGCGCGCGCCGCCTTCGAGGAACTGACCGAGCAGGTGGCGGTGCTGATGCTGCCCGAAGACGCACCCGAGCTGCAGGAGCACGCAAAGCGCTTCTGGAAAGACCAGTTGCCCACGCGCGAGGATCTGCTCGACGAAGCCTGCTACGCGATCCAGGACCTGCGCCTGTGGTGGCTCGATCACGCGCCTCGGCCCGCGACGCGGCGCGTGACGCCGCCGCCGGGCCGCAACGACCCCTGCCCCTGCGGCAGCGGACTGAAGTACAAGAAGTGCCACGGCAAGGGCGCGTGATCCGGCGCTGCCGCGGGCACTGCTAGAGTCGCGCGTCATGGCAAGCGAGTTCGAACTCCGGAACCGGCGCATCGTCCTGGGCCTCTCGGGCGGCATCGCCTGCTACAAGTCGGCCGAGCTCGTGCGCGAGCTCGTGCGTGCCGGTGCGCGCGTGCAGGTGGTGATGACCGAGGCGGCGATGCAGTTCATCACCCCGGTGACGATGCAGGCGCTCTCGGGGCAGCCCGTGGTGACGAGCCAGTGGGACGCGCGCGAGCCCAACAACATGGCGCACATCAACCTCTCGCGCGAGGCCGATGCGATCCTCGTCGCCCCGGCCAGCGCCGACTTCATCGCGCAGCTCGCGCTCGGCCGCGCCGACGAGCTGCTGGCCCTGCTGTGCCTGGCGCGCCCGATCGAGCGCTGCCCGCTGCTGCTGGCCCCGGCGATGAACCGCGAGATGTGGGCGCACCCGGCCACGCAGCGCAACGTCGCGCAGGTCAAGGCCGACGGTGCGACGGTGCTCGGCCCGGCCGCGGGCGACCAGGCCTGCGGCGAGATCGGCGACGGCCGCATGCTCGAGCCGCTCGAGCTGTGCGACGAGCTCGTCGCCTTCTTCCAGCCCAAGCGGCTGGCCGGACGCAGGGTGCTGATCACCGCGGGCCCGACCTTCGAGGCCATCGACCCGGTGCGCGGCATCACCAATCACTCGAGCGGCAAGATGGGCTTCGCGCTCGCGCGTGCCGCGGCCGAGGCGGGCGCCCAGGTGACGCTGGTGGCCGGCCCGGTGCACCTGCCGACCCCGCGGCAGGTGCGGCGCATCGACGTCGGCAGCGCGCGCGAGATGCTCGATGCGGTACTGCCGCGGGCGCCGCAGCACGACATCTTCGTGGCCACCGCGGCGGTGGCCGACTGGCGCCCGGCCAGCGCCGGCGAGCAGAAGCTGAAGAAGGACGGCAGCGGTCGCGTGCCGAATCTCGAACTGGTCGAGAACCCGGACATCCTGGCCACCGTCGCGCGGCTGCCGGCGGGCGATCGCCCCTGGTGCGTGGGCTTTGCCGCCGAAAGCCACGACCTCGTGCGGCACGCGCGCGAGAAGCTGCAGCGCAAGGGCGTGCCGCTCATCGTCGGCAACATCGGCCCGGCAACCTTCGGGCGCGACGAGAACCAGCTCGTGCTGGTCGATGCCGCCGGCGAGGTCGAGCTCGCGCCGGCGAGCAAGATCACGCTGGCGCGCGAACTCGTGCGGGTGATCGCCGAACGCTTCGAGCCGCGCGGCGCATGACGACGATCGAGCTCAAGCTGCTCGATGCGCGCATCGAAGGCACGCTGCCCGCGTACGCGACGCCCGGCAGCGCGGGGCTGGACTTGCGCGCGTGCATCGCCGCGCCGCTCATGCTGCAGCCGGGCCAGGCCGAGCTGATCCCGACGGGCCTCGCGATCCACATCGGGGACCCGGGTCTCGCGGCGATGCTGCTGCCGCGTTCGGGGCTCGGGCACCGGCACGGCATCGTGCTCGGCAACCTCGTCGGCCTGATCGACAGCGACTACCAGGGTCCGCTGATGGTCAGCTGCTGGAACCGCTCGCAGCGCCCGTACACGATCGAGCCGCTCGAGCGCATCGCGCAGATGGTGATCGTCCCGGTGGTGCAGGCCGCGTTCCAGCGCGTCGAGGAGTTCGCGGTCTCGCAGCGCGGCGAGGGCGGCTTCGGTTCGACCGGGCGGGGCTGAAAGCGGACGGAAGCCGGACCGGGCCCCTGCGCTCAGTGCAGCGTGTCGTCGTGGCGCGCGCGGGCAGCGATCGCGACATCGAAGAGCGGCGCGGCCGAGCCGACGCTGCGTGCGGCAATCTCGTCCTCGGTGGCTTCGCGCACGGCAACGACCTTGATGCGCAGCCGCAGCGCCATGCCTGCCAGCGGGTGGTTGCCGTCGAGCACGACGTGCGAGGGGTAGATCTCGGTGACGTGGTAGATCGCGTCGGAGGGCATGTCCGGCGTCGCGGCGCCGGCGGGCAGGCCCTCGAAGGCCATGCCGGTCTCGAGCTGCTGCGGGAAGAGCTTGCGGTCCTCGAAGCAGACGAGCTCGGGCCGGTACTCGCCGAAGGCGTGCTCGGGCTCGAGCTGCACGCTCAGCTCCTCGCCGGGCTCGTGCCCTGCCAGCGCCTCCTCGATGCGCGCGAACAGGTCGTCGCCGCCGACGAGGAATTCCACCGGCGTCTGCAGTTCGTCCAGGGGCCGGTTCTGGGCGTCGGACAGGGTCCAGGTGAGCGTGACGACGCAGGGCGCTTCGATGTGCATGGATCAATGATCGCACGGCACCCAGGGGTCAGAATGCCCGGATGGATGTCGACGCCAGGATCCCGCTGCTGGGCGGACTCTCGCCGGCGCAGTTCATGCGCCGCCACTGGGGCAGGAAGCCGCTGCTCGTGCGCCGGGCCTGGCCGGGCGTGCAGGCGCCGCTGTCGCGCGCGCAGCTCTTCGCGCTGGCGGCCAGCGACGACGTCGAATCGCGCTTCGTGCGGCGCCAGGGCACGGCCTGGGAAGTGCGGCACGGGCCGCTGCCGCGCCGCTCGCTGCCGCCGGTCGCGACATCGGGCTGGACGGTGCTCGTGCAAGGCCTGGATCTGCACCTGGATGCAGCGCGCGAGCTGGTCGAGCCGTTTCGCTTCGTGCCCGAGGCGCGCTTCGACGATCTGATGATCTCGTGGGCGAGCGAGGGCGGCGGCGTGGGCCCGCACATCGACGCCTACGACGTCTTTCTGCTGCAGCTTGCGGGGCGGCGGCGCTGGCGCGTCGGGCGGGTCGCGGACCCGAGCTGGATCGAGGGCCTGCCCTTGCGCATCCTGCGCCGCTTCGAGCCCGAGGACGAATGGGTGCTCGAGCCCGGCGACCTGCTCTACCTGCCGCCGCTGTGGGGCCACGATGGCGAAGCCTTCGGCGGCGAATGTCTGGGCTGCTCGGTGGGTTTCCGCACACCCGAGGCGCAAGGCCTGGCCGCCGAACTGCTGCAGCGCCTCGCGGATCTCGACGACGAGTGCGTGGCGCAGCACTACCGGGATCGCGGACAGCCGGCGGTCGCGAATCCGGGCGAGATCCCGGCGGCCCTGGTCGATTTCGCGCGGCAGGCGGTGGCAAGTCGGCTGCGCGAACCCGGCGCGCTTGCCCGGGCGCTGGGCGAGGTGCTGAGCGAGCCCAAGCCCCGGGTCTGGTTCGAGGATGGCGCCGGCGGCTCGCTGGAGCATGGCGTTCATCTGGACCGGCGCACGCGCATGCTCTACGACGCGCGGCATGTCTACATCAACGGCGAGTCGTTCCGTGTCGGCGGCCGCGATGCGCGGCTGCTGCGCCGGCTCGCCGATGCACGCGGGCTCTCGGCGGCGGACTGCGCCTTGCTCAGCGCGCAGGCGCGGGAAGTGCTCGGCGGCTGGCTCGCCGACGGCTGGCTGCGGGCCGCCAAAGCGAAAGGACGAGGCGAGGAGGGAAGGTGAGCGCACCAAGCCTGCCGGAACCGATGCCGTCGGCGCTGCGATCGCAGGCGGATTTCCACGCCGCCCTGCGGTGGGCGCTCGCGTACGCAAGCGCGAACCGCTCCCTCGAGCTGACCTGGATGGATGCGGACTTCGCGATCTGGCCGCTGGATGACCCGCTGCTGCTCGACGCGCTGGTCGGCTGGCTGCGGGAGCCGAAGCGGCGCCTGCGGCTCTTTGCGCACAGCTTCGACGCGATCGTGCGGCAGTGCCCGCGCTTCGTGCGCTGGCGCCGTGACTGGACGCATGCCATCGAGGCCTGGTCGCCGTCCGAGGGCGTCGACGTGCGCCTGCCGACGCTGCTGATCGACGACCGCAAGCTCTGCCTGCAGCTGGTCGACCGGATCCAGTGGCGCGGCCGCCTGGCACTCGACGAGACTGCCGTCCAGCTCTGGAAGGGCGAATGTGATGCGCTCTTGCAACGCTGCGAGCCCAGCTTTGCCGCGCATCCCCTTGGGTTATAGGGATTGCCCTAGGTCTGCATACAATCGCGCCCACAGGCAGAGGCAAGGGGATGGCCTCGCCACTGCCTTGCCGACAGGTGACGAATGTGTTCCGCCGTGCGATCGCGGCTCGGAGCCAGTTCGCGCCTTCGCAGAACACGAGGCTGTCCGGACCCACTCCCCCTTTCGAGGACATCAATGAACAAGTCGCTTCTGTTGACCACCCTGGTCGCCGCTGTCGCCCTGGTCGCTTGCGGCCAGAAGGAAGAGGCGCCCGCCGCCCAGTCGACGACCTCCGCTCCTGCTGCTGTCACCGAGGCTGCATCCGAGGCCGTTGGCGCTGCCGAATCCGCCGCCTCCGCGGTGGCCGAGACTGCTGCCGACGCGGCTTCGGCTGTTGCCGAGACCGCTGCCGGCGCCGCGTCGGCGGTTGAGAACGCTGCTGAGGCCGCTGCATCGGCCGTCAAGCAGTAAGACCCGGCTGGCGCCCTGCGTAAATGCCGCCTTCGGGCGGCATTTTCGTTTCGCTCGCGAAAAAGACGCTGTGAGTCCTCGTCAACGGATCTCGGTTGGTTGGCGTCGCGGGGGCGGTCGGGAGCTTCGACCGATGCTTGTGCGCAGCGCGGTGCCGCAATCGCCGCAGACTTATCCGCCAGCAGGATGCGTGCGCGCCAGCAGCCAGCCGACCGCTGCCGCCCACCAGTGCTGGTCGACGCGCGCCATCCAGTCGTTGTGGCCCGCGCCGGTCAGGGTCAGCAGCCGCTTGCGCTCGGGTAGCGCCGCGGCGAGCGCTTCACCGAAGGCCGGTGGCACGATCGCATCGGCGCCGGCCACCACCACCAGCTTCGGCCCAGCGTAGCTGCTCAGGTTGCGCACGCTGTCGTAGCGGTCGCGCAGCAGCCAGCCCACCGGCAGCCACGGGTAGTGGTGCCTGGCGACCTTGCGCAGTTCGTCCCACGGCGTGATCAGCATCACCCCGTCCACGGCATCCGGGCTGCGCGCGACGGCCGCCGCCGCCACCCCCGCGCCGAGCGATTCGCCGATCACCAGCAGCGGCGCGCCGTAGCGCTTGCGCGCCAGGCGGATCGTCTGCACCGCATCGGCCGCCAGCGGCTCTTCGCCCAGCGCGCCGTCGCGCGGGCCGTAGCCCGGGTACTCCGCCAGGATGGTTCGCAGCCCCAGCGGCGCCAGCGCTGCGGCGTAGGGCGTGCGGTCGCCCGCATGCCCGGCGTTGCCGTGGAACACGACGGCGGTGGCGCGCGCCGCCTGCTGCGGCTGCAACACCAGCCCGCGAAAAGCCTGCGCGTCTGGCCAGGGCTGCAGGGCGCCGCGCGCAAGCGCGCTCACCGAGGCCGGCGAGGGGAAATACAGCAAACGGTTCTGCAGCATGGTCAGCGCGACGAGAAAGGCGGCCACCGCCAGCAGCCACCCGGCGAGCCTACGCCGGCGCGTCCTGGGCGATCGCCTCGTTGTCGACGCCGCTTCGGTGCTGGCGCGGGGATATCTTGCGTCCACGGGCGCGGAGTCCTCCAACACAGCTTGGCGGGCTACGGGGCAGCGCGCACCGCACCCTGCGCCGGCGCGTGGCGCTCGGCCGGGCCTGCGGTGCACCGCGGGGGCGGTGCACCCGGCGCGCACGCCACGCTGCTGCACCCATGCGGGCGCCAGGCGACACGCGATGTCCGGCCAAGGTCCACTCAGCTTAACCCGGCCCTTCGCGTGAATCTGCATCGACTGCCGTGCGCGGTGGTCTGCACGGAAGGCGCCAAACGTCGCTTGAGGGCTGTGGGGATGCTAAAACCCCACATCCGAAGCGCACGCTGAGAGTTGTGCGCCCGCCTCCTGGCATCAACCCCAGCTGTTGGTGCAGAGGATCTGGTCGCGGTAGGGAGCGTCGCCGGGCGGGTCTTGACGCCGAGGCCTTCGAGCACGGTGACGGCCTGGCATCAGGCGACGGCGACGTGGACAACGTCATGTCTCCCGACTGCACGGTGTAGATGCAGTGCTACTTCGAGTGGATCGGTCAGCGGCTGCAGGCGTTGGTCAGCATCCGGCACGGCGCCGGAGTCGCTCATCACGCGCTTCGGCGGCGCCCGCCAAGCGCCGTCCGGGTGCATTCGGAAAATGCGAGGTGGGATGGGCGGTAGGTCGCGCGGATCGCCATGAAACCCGCATGAAACCTAGGTGTTTGGCGGAGGGAGCGGGATTCGAACCCGCGGTGGGCTGTTAACCCACACACGCTTTCCAGGCGTGCGACTTAAACCACTCATCCATCCCTCCGCAGGGATGAGGCTGTCCGCATTCGCGGTGGGCCAGGGCAAACGCGCATTCTAGCGAGGGGCGTGCGCAGCCGCCGCGCAGTCGTCCCCGCTCAGGGTCGCGCGGCGGGCAGTCGCTCGCCGCCGGTGCCCTTGACCAGGGCCATCGCGCTGCCGATCAGTGCAGAGACTTCGGTCATGTTGCCCGGGACGATCATCGTGTTGTTCTTCTGCGCGAGCTGGGCGTAGGCCTCCACCGCCTTCTCGGCGACCTTGAGTTGCACCGCCTGCTCGCCGCCGGGCGCGAGGATGGCATCCGCGATCTGCCGGATCGCCTGTGCGCTGGCCTGCGCCACGGCGACGATCGCCGCCGCCTCGCCCTCGGCCTTGTTGATCTCGGCCTGCTTCTCGCCTTCCGAGCGCGCGATGAAGGCTTCGCGCTCACCGGTGGCGAGATTGATCTGCTCCTGGCGCTTGCCTTCGGACGTGGCGATGACGGCGCGCTTCTCGCGCTCGGCAGTGATCTGCGCCTGCATCGCGCGCAGGATCTCGGCCGGGGGCGTCAGGTCCTTGATCTCGTAGCGCAGCACCTTCACGCCCCAGTTGAGCGCCGCCTCGTCGAGCGCGGCGACGACGCTGGCGTTGATCACGTCGCGCTCCTCGAAGGTCTTGTCCAGCTCCATGCGGCCGATCACGCTGCGCAGCGTGGTCTGCGCCAGTTGCGTGATCGCGACGATGTAGTCGCTGCTGCCGTAACTGGCGCGCATGGGGTCGGTGACCTGGAAGAAGAGCACGCCGTCGACCTGCAGCTGGGTGTTGTCCTTGGTGATGCAAATCTGGCTCGGCACGTCCAGCGGTACTTCCTTGAGCGAATGCCGGTAGGCCACGCGCTCGATGAAGGGGATCACGAACTTCAGACCCGGGGTCAGCGTACGGTCGAACTTGCCCAGGCGCTCGACCACCCAGGCGTGCTGCTGCGGCACGATCTTGAAGGTGCGCACGACGAAGATGAGCGCGATGACGGCGATGACGAGAACGACTTCCACGGGTCTTGCTCCTCAGCTCGGGTTTCTCTGTCGCGGCGCCAGGATCAACTCGTTGCCCTGCACCGCGACGATCACGTGTTCGCCGGAACCGGCGGGCGCGTCCGGTGCGAGCCGCGCGCTCCAACCCGCGCCGCGGTACTGCACGCGTGCGCAGCGCTCGCTGTCCCAGGCCTGCACGGTCACGAGGGCGCCGATGTCGAGGTTGGCGTCGCGATTGCGGTCCACCGGTGCCGATCGGGGAGCGCTGGCGCGCCGGTAGTGCCAGATCGCGGTCGCGCCGGCGCCGCAGAGCGCCGCGACGACGATCTGCCACTCGCTGTCGACCCCGGCATGCGCGGCCAGGGCACCGGCGGCGCAGCCGAGTGCGAGCATCAGCAGGTAGAAGGTGCCGCTCAGCAGTTCGGCGGCCACCAGGATGCCGGCTGCCAGCCACCACCAGGTCGGTGCACTCCAATCCATCCGGGCAGCCCCCGCGCTTCAAGCTCGATGGCACAGTGTAGCCAGTGCCGCCAGGTCGCTGCCCGCGGCATCGTGCGCACTGCGCCTACACTTCGCGCCTTCGCGGCGGCCGCAGGTGTGGTCGGCCGCGCTTTTCGTCTCCGCGTGCGCAGCGCCTGCCGGCGCGTGCACGATCAGCCTTGAAGGCTTCCGTTGCCATGCTGCGTTTTCACTTCCCGATCGTCATCATCGACGAGGACTTCCGCTCCGAGAACACCTCGGGCTTCGGCATCCGCGCGCTGGCCGCGGCGATCGAGAAGGAGGGCTTCGAGGTCGTCGGCGCGACCAGCTACGGCGATCTGGCCCAGTTCGCGCAGCAGCAGAGCCGCGCGAGCGCGTTCATCCTCTCGATCGACGACGAGGAGTTCACGGCCGACGCCAACGAGCTTGCGCCGGCGCTCGTGAACCTGCGCAAGTTCATCCAGGAGATCCGCTTTCGCAACGCCGAGATCCCGATCTACATCTACGGCGAGACGCGCACGAGCCAGCACATCCCGAACGACGTGCTGCGCGAGCTGCACGGCTTCATCCACATGTTCGAGGACACGCCGGAGTTCGTCGCCCGGCACATCATCCGCGAGGCGCGCAGCTACCTCGACGGCGTGGCGCCGCCGTTCTTCAAGGCGCTGATGGACTACGCCCAGGACGGCAGCTACTCCTGGCACTGCCCCGGCCACAGCGGCGGCGTGGCCTTCCTGAAGAGCCCCGTGGGCCAGATGTTCCACCAGTTCTTCGGCGAGAACATGCTGCGCGCCGACGTCTGCAACGCCGTCGAGGAGCTGGGGCAGCTGCTCGACCATACCGGGCCGGTCGCGGCCAGCGAGCGCAACGCCGCGCGCATCTTCAACGCCGACCACTGCTTCTTCGTCACCAACGGCACGAGCACGAGCAACAAGATGGTCTGGCACCACACGGTGGCGCCGGGCGACGTGGTCGTCGTCGATCGCAACTGCCACAAGAGCATCCTGCACAGCATCATCATGACCGGCGCGGTGCCGGTGTTCCTGACGCCCACGCGCAACCACCACGGCATCATCGGCCCGATCCCGCAGTCCGAGTTCAGCCGCCAGGCGATCGAACGCAAGATCAGGGCCAACCCGCTGCTGGCCGGGGTCGATCCGAAGAAGGTGAGGCCGCGCATCCTCACGCTGACGCAGAGCACCTACGACGGCGTGCTCTACAACACCGAGACGATCAAGCACGGCCTGGACGGCTACATCGACAACCTGCACTTCGACGAGGCCTGGCTGCCGCACGCGGCCTTTCATCCCTTCTACGGGCAGTTCCACGCGATGGGCCGGAAGCGCCAGCGCCCGAAGAGCCAGATCGTGTGGTCGACGCAGAGCACGCACAAGCTGCTGGCGGGCCTGAGCCAGGCCAGCCAGGTGCTCGTGCAGGACGCCGTCGACGTCAAGCTCGACCGCCACCTCTTCAACGAGGCCTATTTGATGCACACCAGCACCAGCCCGCAGTACGCGATCATCGCGAGCTGCGACGTCGCCGCGGCGATGATGGAGGCGCCGGGCGGAAGGGCGCTGGTGGAGGAGAGCATCCTCGAGTCGCTGGACTTCCGGCGCGCGATGCGCAAGGTCGAGAAGGATTTCGGCCGCGACTGGTGGTTCAAGGTCTGGGGCCCGGACAAGCTCGCCGAGGAGGGCGTGGGCCGCAGCAGCGACTGGATGCTCGAGGCCAACGCGAGGTGGCACGGCTTCGGCGCGCTGGCCAAGGGCTTCAACCTGCTCGACCCGATCAAGTGCACCATCATCACGCCCGGGCTCGGGCTGTCCGGCAGGTTCGACAAGACCGGCATCCCGGCGTCGATCGTCACCAAGTTCCTCGCCGAGCACGGCGTCGTCGTCGAGAAGACGGGCCTGTACTCGTTCTTCATCATGTTCACGATCGGCATCACCAAGGGCCGCTGGAACACGATGCTCACGGCGCTGCAGCAGTTCAAGGACGACTACGACCGCAATGCGCCGCTGTGGCGCATCCTGCCCGAGTTCTGCGCTGCACATCCGCGCTACGAACGCATGGGCCTGCGCGACCTGTGCCAGGCGATCCACGAGACCTACGCGCAGAACGACGTCGCCCGGCTGACGACCGAGATGTACCTCTCCGACCTGCAACCGGCGATGAAGCCCAGCGACGCGTTCGCGCACATCGCGCGCCGCAGCACCGAGCGCGTGGCCATCGACGAGCTCGAAGGCCGGGTGACGACGGCGCTCTTGACGCCCTATCCCCCGGGCATCCCGCTCCTGATTCCCGGCGAGCGCTTCAACCGTCGCATCGTCGACTACCTGAAGTTCGCGCGCCGCTTCAACGAGGCCTTCCCCGGCTTCGACACCGACGTGCACGGGCTCGTCGGCGAGGGCGGGGACGCGCAGCCCGGCTACTTCGTCGATTGCGTCAGGAGCTGAACCGGCGGCGCAGCGCTCAGCTGCCGCCGGGGTCGGCGATGGCCACCTGGCTGAAACCGCCGTCGACGTAGACGATCTCGGCGCTGATGCCGCTGGCCAGGTCCGAGAGCAGGAAGGCCGCGGCGTTGCCGACGTCCTCGATGGTGATCGCGCGGCGGATCGGCGTCATCGCCGCAAAGCCCGCCAGCAGCTTGCCGAAGTCCTTGATGCCCGAGGCGGCGAGGGTCTTGATCGGGCCGGCGGAGATGCCGTTGACGCGGATGCCGCGCTTGCCGAGGTCGGCGGCGAGGAAACGCACGCTCGCCTCGAGCGAAGCCTTGGCCAGGCCCATCAGGTTGTAGTGCGGCACCGCGCGCAGCGCGCCCAGGTAGGACAGGGTGAGCAGCGAGGCGCCCGGGCGCAGCCGCGGCAGCGCCGCCTTGGCCAGCGCCGGGAAGCTGTAGGCCGAGATGTCGTGCGCGATGCGGAAGTTCTCGCGCGAGAGGCCGTCGAGGAACTCGCCGGCGATCGCCTCGCGCGGCGCGAAGGCGATCGCGTGCACGAGGCCGTCGAACTGCGGCCAGTGCTGCCCGAGCTGCTCGAACAGGCGCGCGATCTGCGCATCGTCGCCGACGTCGCACTCGAACACGAGATCGGTGCCGAACTCGCGCCCGAACTCGAGGCTGCGCTCGCGAAAACGCTCGCCGACATAGCTGAGCGCGATTTCGGCCCCTTCCCGCCGGCATGCCTGCGCGATGCCGTAAGCGATCGAGCGGTTGGAAAGGACTCCGGTGATCAGCAGGCGCTTTCCAGCGAGAAAACCCATGTCGGCTCCGATTGCAATCCTTGCAGGGCCGATGATTGTGTCATGGCCAGGCTGGCGCTTGATGCAGTACGCCAAGCGCCGCTATAATCAGCCCTTTCCCGTAAAGGCGGCAGCGTGGGCGGAGTCTTCCAGCCCATTTTTTTTGCGCGGGCGCCGAACGGGACGGATTTTGCAGGGCCTGGCCCTTTCAGGGTCTCGATGTTGGTGGCAGCGGTTGTGAGTCGAAAGCAGGCGGGCGGTCAGTCGCGCGATGCGCTCGGTGCGCGTCGGGCGCGCGCCGGCTCGCGCGCGGCTCACGCGCCGCAGGCCAGGCACGCCAGTCGGCCACGGCCGGCAACGCCCATGTCCGCCGCTCACGAGCGCGCCGCGATCGGGGCTGCGGTGTCGGCGCTGGGCTACGAGCTCGTCGACATCGAGCGTGAGGCCCGGGGACTGCTGCGGGTGACGATCGACCGGCTGCCGGATGTGAGCTATCCGAGTGGACCGGGCGAGTCCGTCACCGTCGACGATTGCGAATGCGTCACGCGCCAGCTGCAGTACGCGCTCGAGGTCGGCGCGGTGCCCTACGAGCGGCTCGAGGTCTCGTCGCCTGGGCTCGACCGCGCGCTTCGGACCGAGGCACATTACGAGCGCTTTGCGGGCGCCTTGGTCGCTCTCGAACTCAAGATCCCCTATGAGGGTCGGCGCGCCTTCAAGGGCGTGCTCGGGCGCGGCGAAGCCGGAGGCTGGACGCTGGTCTTCGACGACGGCAAGGGTGCGCAGGTCCTGGGCTTCGAGTTGGACGAGGTTCGCGAGGCCCGGCTGGTGCCGGTGCTCGATTTCAAGGGACGCAGGCAGAGCAAGGGGCAGGACGCGGACGTGACCGCCGCGTCGGCGCCGCAGGACGGAGGTCAGGATCGATGAATCGCGAAATGCTCATGCTGGTGGATGCCATCTCGCGCGAGAAGGCGGTCGAACGCGAGGTCGTGTTCGGCGCAGTCGAGGCGGCGCTGGCGTCGGCGACGAAGAAGCTGCACGGTGGCGAAGTGGACATTCGGGTTGCCGTGGACCGGGACACGGGCGAGTACGAGACCTTCCGGCGCTGGCTGGTCGTTCCCGACGAGGCCGGGCTGCAGAACCCCGACGCCGAGGAGCTGCTTTCGGATGCGCTCGACCGCATCCCGGACATCGAGGTTGGAGACCACATCGAGGAGGCGATCGAATCGGTGGCGATCGGGCGCATCGGTGCGCAGGCGGCCAAGCAGGTGATCCTGCAGAAGATCCGCGACGCCGAGCGCGAGCAGCTGCTGAACGACTTCCTCTCGCGCGGCGAGAAGATCTTCGTGGGCACCGTCAAGCGGCTGGACAAGGGCGACCTCATCGTCGAGAGCGGGCGCGTCGAAGGGCGGCTGCGCCGCAGCGAGATGATCCCCAAGGAGAACCTGCGCAGCGGCGATCGGGTGCGCGCCTTCATCCTGGGCGTCGACCCGACGCAGCGCGGCCCGCAGATCATGCTCTCGCGCAGCGCGCCGGGCTTCATGGTCGAGCTCTTCGCGCAGGAGGTGCCCGAGATCGAGCAGGGCCTGCTCGAGATCAAGAGCTGTGCGCGCGATCCCGGCAGCCGCGCCAAGATCGCCGTGGTCAGCCATGACCGGCGCGTCGACCCGATCGGCACCTGCGTCGGCGTGCGCGGCTCGCGCGTCAACGGCGTCACCACCGAGCTGGCCGGCGAGCGCGTCGACATCGTGCTGTGGTCGGATGACCCGGCGCAGTTCGTGATCGGCGCGCTGGCGCCGGCCAACGTGCAGAGCATCGTCGTCGACGAGGAACGCCACGCGATGGACGTCGTCGTCGACGAGGAGAACCTCGCGATCGCGATCGGCCGGGGCGGCCAGAACGTGCGCCTGGCGTCGGACCTCACCGGCTGGCGCATCAACATCATGACCGCCGAGGAATCCGAGGCCAAGCAGGCCAGCGAGACCGAGTCGGTGCGCAAGACCTTCATGGAGATGCTCGACGTCGACGAGGAGGTGGCCGACATCCTGATCGCCGAAGGCTTCGAGAGCCTCGAGGAGGTGGCCTACGTGCCGCTGCAGGAGATGCTCGAGATCGAGTCCTTCGACGAGGAGACCGTGCAGGAGCTGCGCACGCGTGCCAAGGATGCGTTGCTGACGATGGAGATCGCGCGCGAGGAGGAGGTCGGCAAGGTCTCGCAGGACCTGCGCGACCTCGAGGGTCTGACGCCCGAGCTGATCGCCCGGCTCGCCGCCGGCGGCATCCAGTCGCGCGACGACCTCGCCGACCTCGCCGTCGACGAGCTGATGGAACTCAGCGATGTCGACGAGGAGCAGGCGCGCGCGCTGATCATGAAGGCGCGCGAGCACTGGTTCACCGCCTGAACCTCATTGCTCCCATTGCATCCCAAGCGAACGAAACACAGCGAGACCCAGATCTCCCAAGGATAGGAAGTCCAGCACATGGCCGTGACCACCGTCGCCCAGCTTGCCGCGCAGCTCAATCGCCCGACCGCGGCGCTGCTCGAGCAACTGCAGTCGGCCGGCGTGAAGAAGAAGACGCCCGACGACCTCGTGACCGAGGCCGACAAGGAACGCCTGCTCGAGTACCTGCGCAGCGCGCACGGCACCGCGGCAGGCGCGGGCGAGCGCAAGAAGATCACGCTCACGCGCAAGAGCACGAGCGAGATCAAGCAGGCCGACGCCAGCGGCAAGGCGCGCACGATTCAGGTCGAGGTGCGCAAGAAGCGCGTCTTCGTCAAGCGCGACGAGGCCACGCCCGCGGTCGAGGAGCCCACAGGCCCGAGTGCCGAGGAGCTCGAGCGCCAGCGTCTCGAGGTGGAGGCGCGCGCGCAGGCCGAGGCGGCCCGGCGGCAGGAGGCGGAGGCGGCGGAGCAGCGTCGTCAGCAGGAGGAAGCCGAGCGCGCGGCCCGTGAAGCCGCGGAAGCGGCCGCGCGCGAGGCCGCCGAGGCTGCGGCGCGCGCCGAGGTCGAGGCCGCACAGGCGGCGGCCAAGGCCGCGGAGCAGGCCACGGCCAAGGCGAAGGCAAGTGCCAAGGCCGCCGGCGAGCGTGCCGGGAAGCTTGCGGACAGGGGCGCGGACAAGGAGACCGAGGAGGCGCCGAAGACACCCGCCGAGGAGACAGCGCCGACGCAGGACGTCGAAGCGGCCAGGCCGGCCGAGCCGCAGAAGCCCGCCGTGCGGGTGGTCAAGGCCGCCGAGAAGGCCGCGGAGGACAGTGCGCGCGTGGCCGACCAGGAGCGTCGACGCAAGGCCGCCGAGGCCGAGGCCGCGGCGATCCGGGCGATGATGTCGCAACCGCGCCGCACGCTGGTGGCCAAGAAGCCCGAGGAGCCCAAGTCCGACGCGATCAAGGGGACGATCCACAAGCCTGCCGCCAAGGCCGGCGCCGCGGCCACCGGCGCAGCGGCCAAGCCCGGCGACAAGAAACAGGTCAAGTCCGAGAAGCTGTCGTCGAGCTGGGCCGACGATGCGGCGAAGAAGCGGGCGGCGCTGCGCACGCGCGGCGACGGCGGCGCACGGGCCGGCTGGCGTGCGCCGCGCGGTACGCGCCGCGGCACCCGCGACGACGAGGGACGCAGCTTCGTGCCGCCGGCCGAGCACGTCGTGCAGGAGGTGCACGTGCCCGAGACGATCTCGGTGGCCGACCTCGCGCACAAGATGTCGGTCAAGGCCACCGAGGTCATCAAGCAGCTGATGAAGCTCGGGCAGATGGTCACGATCAACCAGCAGCTCGACCAGGAGACGGCGATGATCGTCGTCGAGGAGATGGGCCACAAAGCGCTGGCGGCCAAGCTGGACGACCCCGACGCCTTCACCGAGGAGGAGCAGCTCGCCGCCACCGGCGACGAACTGCCGCGCGCACCGGTGGTCACCGTGATGGGCCACGTCGATCACGGCAAGACCTCGCTGCTCGACTACATCCGCCGCGCGCGCGTGGCCGCCGGCGAGGCCGGAGGCATCACGCAGCACATCGGCGCCTACCACGTGCAGACGCCGCGCGGCATCGTCACCTTCCTCGACACCCCGGGCCACGAGGCCTTCACGGCGATGCGCGCCCGCGGCACCAAGGCCACCGACATCGTGATCCTGGTCGTTGCCGCCGACGACGGCGTGATGCCGCAGACGAAGGAGGCGATCCACCACGCCAAGGCGGCGGAGGTGCCGATCGTCGTGGCGATGAACAAGATCGACAAGCCCGAGGCCAACGTCGAGCGCGTGAAGGCCGAGCTCGTGGCCGAGGGCGTGGTCCCCGAGGACTTCGGCGGCGACTCGCCCTTCGTGCCGGTGTCGGCCAAGACCGGCCAGGGCATCGACGAGCTGCTCGAGCAGGTGCTGCTGCAGGCCGAGGTGCTGGAGCTCAAGGCGCCGGTGCAGGCGATGGCCAAGGGCCTTGTCGTCGAGGCGCGGCTGGACAAGGGCCGCGGCCCGGTGGCCTCGGTGCTGGTGCAGAGCGGCACGCTGAAGAAGGGCGACGTCGTTCTGGCCGGCAGCAGCTGGGGCCGCGTGCGCGCGATGCTCGACGAGGACGGCCAGGCGACCGAGAGCGCCGGACCGTCGATCCCGGTCGAGATCCAGGGCCTGACCGAGGTGCCGCAGGCCGGCGACGAGTTCATGGTGCTGGCCGACGAGCGGCGCGCGCGCGAGATCGCCACCTTCCGCCAGGGCAAGTACCGCGAGGTCGCGCTCAACCGTCGCCAGGCGGCCAAGCTCGAGAACATGTTCGAGGCGATGGGCGAGGGGCAGGCGCAGACGCTGTCGCTGATCATCAAGGCCGACGTCCAGGGCTCGCAGGAGGCGCTGGCGCAGTCGCTGCAGAAGCTCTCCACCGACGAGGTGCGGGTGCAGATCGTGCACGCCGGGGTCGGCGGCATCAGCGAGAGCGACGTCAACCTGGCGATCGCCTCGAAGGCGGTGGTCATCGGCTTCAACACGCGCGCCGATGCCGGCGCGCGCAAGCTCGCCGAGGGCAACGGCATCGACATCCGCTACTACAACATCATCTACGACGCCGTCGACGAGGTGAAGGCGGCGATGAGCGGGATGCTGGCGCCCGAGCAGAAGGAGGAGGTCATCGGCATGGCCGAGATCCGCACCGTCTTCGTCGCCAGCAAGATCGGCACGGTCGCCGGCTGCATGGTGACCGCGGGACAGGTGACGCGCCACGCACGCTTCCGCCTGCTGCGCGACAACATCGTCATCTACACCGGCGAGATCGAGTCGCTCAAGCGGATGAAGGACGACGTGCGCGAGGTCAAGGAAGGCTTCGAGTGCGGCATCAAGCTGAAGAACTACACCGACATCAAGGAAGGCGACCAGCTCGAGTTCTTCGAGGTCAAGGAAGTGGCCCGAAGTCTGTGATCGCCGCTGCGCCGCTGCGCCGCGACCCCCGGATGCGGGCGCTGTGGCGGCCGTGCCGGACCCGCACCCGCGCCTTCGACGGGTGCCCGGGAGCCTCGCCTCGGCGAGGCTCCCTTGCTTCGAGGACATGCCCATGCGAGACAAGAAAGCCAGTTCCACCCGCAGCCACCGAATCGCCGACCAGATCCGGCGCGACCTCTCGGAGCTGATCCGCGCGCTGAAGGACCCGCGCCTGGGCATGGTGACGATCAGCCAGGTCGAGGTCTCGCCCGACTACGCGCATGCCAAGGTCTTCTTCACGGTCCTGGTCGGCGACGCCGACGACAGCGGCAAGGCCTTGAACGAGGCCGCCGGCTTCCTGCGCAACGGTCTGTTCAAGCGCCTGCAGATCCATACCGTGCCGACCCTGCACTTCGTCTTCGATCGCACGACCGAGCGCGCCGCCGAACTGAGCGCGCTGATCGCGCGCGCCAACGCCACACGTGCCGCGGACGACGAAGGCGACGCGCTTGCAGCACCTGCGTCTCCTGCGGGTGCGCCGCCGACGGGCGATCCGCGGGTTCAGGACTGACCCGGGCGCACGATGAGCCGTCCAGCCCGCACTCCGCGCCGCGCGCTGCACGGCGTGCTGCTGCTCGACAAGCCGCTGGGCTGGTCGAGCAACGACGCGCTGCAGAAGGTCAGGGGCCTGCTGCGCGCCGAGAAGGGAGGGCACACCGGCACGCTGGATCCGCTGGCCACCGGCCTGCTGCCGCTGTGCTTCGGCGCGGCGACCAAGTTCAGCCAGGTCTGCCTGGACGCCGACAAGCGCTACCGCGCCACCCTGCGACTGGGGCAACGCACGAGCACCGGCGACCTCGAGGGGCAGGTGCTGGAGGAACGCCCGGTCAAAGCCGACCGGGCCGCGATCGCGGCCGCCTGTGCGCGCTTCACCGGCGCGATCGAGCAGCGCCCACCGATGCACTCGGCGCTCAAGCACCAGGGGCGAGCCCTGTACGAATACGCGCGGGCCGGCATCGAGGTCGAGCGCGCGCCGCGCCGCGTCGTCGTCCATGCGATCGAGCTCGTGAGCTGGGAGGCGCCGCTGCTGGTGCTGGACGTGCACTGCAGCAAGGGCACCTACGTGCGCACGCTCGCCGAGGACATCGGCGAGGCCCTTGGCTGCGGTGCGCACCTGGCGGCCCTGCGGCGCACCGGCGTGGGCCTGCTCGACGTCGAGCAGGCGCTCACGATCGAGCAGTTGCAGGCGCTGGCCGAGGGCGAACGCGCCGCGCGGCTGCTGCCGGTGGACCTGCTGCTGCGTTCCTGGCCGGCAGTGCACCTGTCCGCCGACGAGGCCGGCCGCTTCCTCACCGGGCTGCGCCGGCGCGTCACGCTGCCGGATGCTGCCGCGGTGCGGGTCTACGCCCGCGATCCCCAGGCCTTCCTTGGAGCCGCCCACATTGCCGGCGGCGAACTCATCCCCGACCGGCTCCTGAGCCCCATCGAGGTGCAGGCCCTGATGCGGCCCGAGCACCCGATGGCCGAGGCCCCTGCGGCCTGAACGAGACCATGACCCATCCGATTCGCAACATCGCCATCATCGCGCACGTCGATCACGGCAAGACCACCCTCGTCGACCAGCTCCTGCGCCAGAGCGGCACCTTCCGCGAGAACCAGCAGGTCGCCGAGCGGGTGATGGACAGCAACGACATCGAGCGCGAGCGCGGCATCACGATCCTGGCCAAGAACTGCGCCGTGACCTGGCGCGACACGCACATCAACATCGTCGACAC
The DNA here is from genome assembly GCA_026932425.1 of Burkholderiales bacterium. Taxonomy (GTDB): domain Bacteria; phylum Pseudomonadota; class Gammaproteobacteria; order Burkholderiales; family Burkholderiaceae_C; genus Rubrivivax. Next base: position 37,773 of record JAIXKN010000059.1, on the reverse strand, counting down.
GCCGGGCCACGCGGATTTCGGCGGCGAGGTCGAGCGCGCGCTCTCGATGGTCGACGGCGTCGTGCTGCTGATCGACGCGCAGGAAGGGCCGATGCCGCAGACACGCTTCGTGACGAAGAAGGCGCTGGCGCTGGGGCTCAAGCCCATCGTCGTCGTCAACAAGGTGGACAAGCCCGGTGCGCGGCCCGACTACGTCATCAACGCCGCCTTCGAGCTCTTCGACAAGCTCGGTGCCACCGAGGAGCAGCTCGACTTTCCGGTGGTCTACGCCTCGGGCCTCAACGGCTGGGCGAGCCTCGAGGCGGGCGAGCCCGGCCAGGCCTGGGGCAGCGATCTCTCGCCGCTCTTCGAGACGATCCTTGCGCATGTGCCGGAGCACGAGGGCGACCCGGCCGCGCCGCTGCAGCTGCAGATCAGCTCGATCGACTACTCGACCTACGTGGGCCGTATCGGCGTCGGACGCGTGAACTCGGGGACGATCCGCCCCGGCATGGACGTGCTTGTCTGCCAGGGCCTCGATGGCCCGAGCAGCAAGGGCCGCGTCAACCAGGTGCTGACCTTCGAGGGCCTGGAGCGCAGCCCGGCACCATCCGCGGGCCCGGGTGACATCGTCCTCGTCACCGGGATCGAGGACGTCGGCATCGGCGTCACTCTCACCAGCATCGATGCCCCGGCACCGCTGCCGATGCTCGAGATCGACGAGCCGACGCTGACGATGAACTTCTGCGTCAACACGAGCCCGCTGGCCGGCCGCGAGGGCAAGTTCGTCACCAGCCGCCAGATCTGGGACCGGCTGCAGCGCGAGCTGCAGGGCAATGTCGCGCTGCGGGTGCGGGAGTCCGGCGAGGATGGCGTGTTCGAGGTCTCCGGCCGCGGCGAGCTGCATCTCACGATCCTGCTCGAGAACATGCGCCGCGAAGGCTACGAGCTCGCGGTCAGCAAGCCGCGCGTGGTGTTCAAGGACGTCGACGGCGCCGAGGGCCGCGTCCGTCTCGAGCCGATCGAGCTGCTCACCGTCGACATCGAGGACGCGCACCAGGGCGGCGTGATGCAGGCGCTGGGCGAGCGCCGCGGCGAGCTCGTCAACATGGAGAGCGACGGGCGTGGGCGCGCGCGGCTGGACTATCGCATTCCGGCGCGCGGTCTGATCGGCTTCACCAACGAGTTCATGAACCTCACGCGCGGCAGCGGTCTCATGAGCAACATCTTCGATGGCTGGGAGCCCTACCGGGGCGAGATCGCCGGACGCAAGAACGGCGTGCTCGTGAGCCAGGAGGACGGCGAGATCGTCACCTATGCGCTGGGCAAGCTCGACGACCGCGGGCGCATGTTCGTGCGCCCGGGGGACCCGGTCTACGAGGGCATGATCGTGGGCATCCACAGCCGCGACAACGACCTCGTCGTCAACGCCGTGCGCACCAAGCAGCTCACCAACTTCCGCGCCGCCGGCAAGGAGGACGCGATCAAGCTGACGCCGCCGATCGAGCTCACGCTCGAGTACGCGGTCGAGTTCATCGACGACGACGAGCTCGCCGAGATCACGCCCAGGAGCATCCGCCTGCGCAAGCGCTTCCTCAAGGAGCATGAGCGCCGGCGTGCCGCGCGCGAGGCGGCGTGAACGCGAAGCTCACGCACCGCCGGGGCGTATGGCTGATGGTGGCCTGCGCACTTCTGTGGAGCATCGCCGGCGTCGTCACGCGCGGGCTCGACTCGGCGCGTGGCTTCGAGATCACCTTCTGGCGCAGCTTCTTCTGCGCGCTGAGCCTGCTGCTCATCCTCGGTGCCTGGCGCGGCCCGCGGGCGCTGCTGCGCAGCGTGCGCGCTGGCGGACGTGCGCTGTGGTTGTCGGGCTTGTGCTGGTCGGTGATGTTCACGGCTTTCATGCTCGCCTTGTCGCTGACGACGGTCGCCAACACGCTCATCACGCTGGCGCTCGGGCCGCTGTTCACCGCGCTCCTGGCGCGGCTGGTGCTGGGCCACCGGCTTGCGCCGCGGACCTGGATCGCGATCGCGCTGGCCGCCGTGGGCATCGCCTGGATGTACGGGGATCAGGTCGGAATCGGCGCGGGCCGGCCCGGGCTCGGTTTTCTCGTCGCGCTGGGGGCGCCGATCGCCGGCGCGGTCAACTGGACCCTCCTGCAGCATTCGCAGGGGCGCGGCCGGGAACCGGTCGACTTGCTGCCCGCTGTCCTCCTGGGTGCGGTGATCTCGTCGCTGACGACCCTGCCGATGGCGCTGCCTTTTTCGGCAAGCGCGCACGATCTGCGCTGGCTGGCGCTGCTCGGCCTCGCGCAGCTGGCGATCCCCGGCCTGCTTGCGGTGGTTTCGGCGAGGGTGCTCGAGGCGCCCGAGATCGCGCTGCTGGCCCTGCTCGAAATCGTCTTCGGCATCCTCTGGGCCTGGCTCGGAGCCGGCGAGACACCGGGTCCCGCGGTGCTGGGCGGGGGTGCGCTCGTGCTCGCGGCGCTGGCGGGCAACGAGTGGCTGGGCTGGCGCGGTCCGCCGCGGCCCCTGGCAGCCTAGGGTCAGCCCGGAGCCGTGGCCTGCGGGGTCCGGCCTAGGATGCGGCGCGGTCGAATGCGAAAGTAATGCAGCAGCTCTCGAGTCTGGACGCCACCTTTCTCTTCATCGAGACGCCCGAGATGCCGATGCACGCGGGTGCGCTGCAGCTCTACGAGCTGCCGGCGGGCACCCGTGGCGGCTTCCTCGCCGCGGTCCGGCGACACGTCAAGGAGCGGCTGGCGATCCTGCCGATGCTGCGTCGGCGGCTGTGGTGGATGCCGCTGAACATGGCCAATCCGGCCTGGGTGGATGCCGAGCCCGATCTGCGCCGGCACATCGTGGCGGCGCCGCTGTCGCGCGGCGCGTCGATGGGCGAACTCGAGGCGGCGGTGGCCCGGCTGCATGCAGAGCGCCTGGACCGCGAGCTGCCGCTATGGAAGTTCCACGTCTTCGAGGACCTGGCGGCGGAGCCGGGCGGGCGCCGACGCGTTGCCCTGTACATGCAGCTTCACCACGCGGCCTTCGATGCCCGGACGACGGTGGAGCTGGCCAACGCGCTGATGGACCTGTCGCCCGAGCCGCGGCGCCTCAGCGCGAAGCGGGCGCGTCAGCGCAAGGTCTACGAACTCGGGATGAGCGAGATGCTCGGGGGCGTGCTCGCGGGTCAGGCGACGCGGGTCGCCGGGATGATTCGCGAGATGCCCGCAACGCTGGGCAGCCTGCGCAAGGTTGCGGGGCAGGCGGTCTCGTACGCTGGCCTGGTCGGAGCGGCACGGGCGAGCGCGGCGCTGGCGCCGGCGACGCCGTTCAATGTCACGCTGGGTGTCGAACGCAGCTTCGCCACGCTGACGCTGCCGCGCGAGACGGTGCAGGAGCTCGCCCAGGCGCATGGCGCCACGCTCGAGGACATGCTGCTGACGCTGTGCGGCAGCGCGCTGCGCCGCTACCTGGTGAAGCGTCGGAGGCTGCCGCGCAAGTCATTGATCGCCGCGGTGCCGGTGGACGCCCCCGTGGCCGGTGAGGCGACCGATGCGCAAGCGAAGCCTCGGGGCTCGGTACGACTGGTCAGTCTTGGCACCAACGTGGCCGACCTGCTGCGGCGCCTGGCTCACGTGCGTCAATCGAGAGCGCCGGGCAAGGCGGCACCCGGGGACGGCAAGCCTTCGCTGCCGGCGGACTTCCCGTCGCTGGGCGTTCCCTGGCTGCTCGAGGCGGCCAGCGCGCTCTACGGCCGCGCGCGCATCGCCGAGCGCATCCCGCAGTTCGCCAACGTCCTCGTCGGCATCGTGCCCGGTCCTTCGATGCCGCTCTATCTGGCCGGCGCGCGGCTGCTCGCCGACCATCCGGCCTCGTTCCTCGTGCACGGCCTGGCGCTCAACGTCACCGTCCAGGTGCGTGCCCAGTCGCTGGACTTCGGCCTCGTCGCCGACGCCAAGGCGCTGCCCGAGTTGCGGGAACTCGCCGATGCGATCCGCATCGCCTGGGACGACATGCTGGCGCTGCCGCGTCCGGGCGAGCGCGATCCGGCGATGCCCGGCGAAACGCTGGTCGGGCGCGCGCAGCGTGCCGTCACCGACGTCACCGGCGCGATGACCGGGGTTGTCGGGGGCGCGCTCACCGGGGCGCTGGGGCGGATGACGCAGCGCGTCGTGGGCTCCGCAATCGACGGCGCGGTCTCGCAGGTCACCGCCCGGCTCGGCAAGCCGGCGCCGCGCAAGTCGACGAAGCGGCGATAGCGGACCGCCGGCAGCCG
>JAIXKN010000059.1:14785-33489 GCA_026932425.1 Burkholderiales bacterium | reverse complement strand
CAGCCGACAGCCGACAGCCGACTTGTGCCGGAGGCGGGGCCAGAAGGTCTCGCGGTCCTGCGCTTGGTCGGATCGTATCCGCTATGTTATGCCACATCGGCATTTAGTAATGTCCGGAACGTATTATCATCGCTCTTCATATCGGTTCGATTCCTCGCAACGCCTTCGCGCCCTAGACGATGAAGTACGCATCCATGCACAGCTTCCTGGAGCGGGTCCAGCTCCGCAACCCCGGCCAGCCGGAGTTCATCCAGGCGGTCACCGAGGTGATGGAGAGCCTGTGGCCCTTCATCGAGCGCCATCCGCGCTACGCCGAGCAGGGCCTGCTCGAACGGCTGGTCGAACCCGAGCGCGTCCTGATGTTCCGTGTGGCCTGGGTCGACGATGCGGGCCAGGTGCAGGTCAACCGCGGCTATCGGGTGCAGCACAGCATGGCGATCGGTCCGTTCAAGGGCGGCATGCGCTTTCATCCGTCGGTGAACCTCTCGATCCTCAAGTTCCTCGCGTTCGAACAGACCTTCAAGAACGCGCTCACGACGCTGCCGATGGGCGGCGGCAAGGGCGGCTCGGACTTCGATCCCAAGGGCAAGAGCGACGGCGAGGTCATGCGCTTCTGCCAGGCGCTGATGCTCGAGCTGCACCGGCACATCGGCGCCGACGTCGACGTGCCCGCCGGTGACATCGGCGTCGGCGCGCGCGAGGTCGGCTTCATGGCCGGGATGATGAAGAAGCTCGGCAACGACGCCTCCTGCGTCTTCACCGGCAAGGGCATCGCCTACGGCGGCAGCCAGATGCGGCCCGAGGCCACCGGTTACGGCACCGTCTATTTCGTCGAGCAGATGCAGCTCTACGCGAACCGTCGCACCAACGGCGCCCGCGTGCTGGTTTCGGGTTCCGGCAACGTCGCGCAGTACGCGGCGGTGAAGGCCAACGAGCTCGGCGGCAAGGTGCTGACGCTGAGCGATTCCGACGGCACGCTCTACGCGCCGAACGGCTACGACGCCGAGGCCATCAATGACGTCATGGCGCTGAAGAACGAGCGCCGCGGCCGCCTCTCGGAGCTGGCCGGCGACCGCCGCTTCGAGTACCTGCCCGGCAAGCGTCCCTGGCACATCCCGGCGGAGATCGCGCTGCCCTGCGCGACGCAGAACGAGCTCGACGAGAACGATGCGCGCACGCTGGTCAAGAACGGCGTGATGTGCGTCGCCGAGGGTGCGAACATGCCCTCGACGCTCGGCGCGGTGCACGTGTTCCAGCAGGCTGGAGTGCTTTACGCGCCGGGCAAGGCCTCGAACGCGGGCGGCGTCGCGACTTCGGGCCTCGAGATGTCGCAGAACGCGATGCGCCTGTCGTGGACGCATGCCGAGGTCGACGAGCGGCTGCACGTGATCATGAAGGACATCCACGGCAACTGCGTGCGCCACGGCCGGCGCGCCGACGGCAGCGTCAACTACGTCGACGGCGCCAACATCAGCGCCTTCGTGAAGGTCGCCGACGCGATGCTGGCGCAGGGCGTGTACTGAAGCTCGCGACCAGCGCGCTTGCGTTGGCCGGGCTTGCCGGCCGGGCTTCAGTAGGCGCCGACGCGATTGACCGTCGTGCGCGACTCGCCCAGGATGTTGCGCGTCACGCGGTTGTCGGTTTCGCCGGCCGGGACGACCGGGCGTGCCGGCAAGCCGGTCCAGGCGAAATCGGGAATCGGCGCGACCGCCAGGTTCTGCAGATTACCCCCGGGCAGCGGCCGGTAGTCCCCGCTGGCCGCGTTCACCAGCTGCGGCTGCAGTGTGTTGATCGCGTTGTTGGCGCGCAGCGCAGCCGGGCTGCAGGTGGGGTGGCTGGCCGGGCAGCCGTCGGTCTCGTCCCCGTCGCCCACGCCCAGCGGCATGTCCGCGCCGCCGTTCCAGATGACGTTGCCGCGCAGTACCAAGCCATTGTCGCCGCGGCCGCTCCAGTCCGTGGTCGCGCCGGCAATGCTTGTCAGCGCGCCGAAGACCTGGAACTGCTGCCACTGGCTCTGGGTGCCCGGTGGGTTGTAGAAGATGTTGTTGAGGACGAGCACGTTGCGGTTGGGGATGGGCGCACCGTTGGTGCCGTCGTCGACCACCGTCGTGCCCCAGGCGCCCGCGTCCAGGTACTGCTGGCAACGTTCGCGCCCGGGATTGCCGGGCTGGCCGTCGCAGCTGCGTCCGCCGGTGACCGCCTCGAAGATGTGGCTGCGGCTGCCGATGCGCACGAAGGTGTTGTGTGCGAAGAGCACGTTGAAGCCGCCGCCGACGCCGACAGCTGCGCCCTCGACGTCGTGCACGAGGTTGTTGACGAAGCGGATGCCGTAGGCCTCGTAGTTGAGCCAGGGAGCGGTCATGAACTGCAGCCCCGTGCCCTGGCCCGCGGTGAAGCCGCCGACGCCGCAGTTGAAGAACTCGTTGGATTCGATGCGGATGTAGGCTGAGCCGCCTTTGGTGTAGGCGCACCAGTCACTGGCGTCGCTCACGCGGTTGCCGATCCAGTGCCCGTACTGCACGGCGACGAAGTCGATCGCGTTGTCCCAGGCGCCGTGAATGGTGTTGCGCTCGAGGTAGACGTGCTGTGACTGGTTGACCTTCACCGTCTCCTGCGCGACCCGCGCGCCGCCCGAGATCTCGTTGTCGCGCACGAGCAGCCAGCTGCAGCTCTCGCAGTGCAGTGCGTCGCCCGCGGGCTCGGGGATGATGCGCAGATTCGTCAGGTAGAGGTAGTGGACGTTGGCGATGTTGAGGTCGCCGCCCAGCGTCACGGCGCCGACGCGCTCGGCGGTGATGATGATGGGAAAGTCGCGGCTGCCGCGACGGTTCTCCATGTAGTTGGGCAGGCTCGACTCGGGATAGTTGCCGGGAGCCAGCAGGATGCGCCAGCCGGTGTTCGAGAGCGTTCCCTCGGGCAGCTTGCGCCAGGCCGCAGCGAGCGTGCGCAGCGGTTTGGCCGGGGAGAGGCCGTCGTTGCCATCGTCGCCGTCGGTCGCGACGTGAAGCGTCGTCAGCACCGGGTTGCCGATGTCGTAGAGACCGTCTGCGGTGAGGGCGGGGGCGGTGCCGGTCGGCGGGGCCGGGTCCGGCACGGGCGGGGTCACGACTGGCGGTGGGGTCGGCGTCGGCGTCACCGGGGGTGGGCTGGTCGGCGTGGTGCCAGTGCTCGTTTCCGCGCCACTACTTGTGGCTGGCGCGCTGCCGCCATCCCCGCCGCCGCCACCGCCGCAGGCAGCCAGCGCAAGAACGATCGATGCGGCAGTTGCGCGCAGGGCAAGGGGTGCGCGGGCAGTGCGGTGCGGCTGCGGATGTTCGAACACGATCGACTCCTTCGGAGCGGCGGGACAGGTTGGCGGGTTGCCGCGGTGTTCGGCAGTGTCAGCTTGTTCTTGAACAAGGCATGCTCGGAAAGAAGCGGCTTTCACCGCCCGTCTTCGCGGACAGCGGGATCCGGCGCAGATAATGGACAGCGTCTCGAGCGAATGTGGCCCTGCCACTTTGCTTGACCCCCACCATGGGCGGGCTGGGCGCAGCCTGGCTCCGGGTGCGCTTTCAAGGGCCGCCGTCGGCGTCGGCGTGCGGAAAAGCTCGATCGAAGACGTGTTCCAGCCAATGACCCCGCCGGGTACCTGGCGCCTCTCGGTTGCGCCGATGATCGCGTGGACCGATCGGCACTGCCGCTTCTTCCACCGGCTGATCACGCGGCGCACGCGGCTCTACACCGAGATGATCACCACCGGTGCGCTGCTGCACGGCGACGTGGCGGCGCACCTGGACTTCGATCCGGTCGAGCACCCGGTGGCACTGCAGCTCGGCGGCAGCGAGCCGGCGGACCTGGCCGCGTGCGCGAAGCTCGGTGAGCGCTGTGGCTACGACGAGATCAACCTCAACTGCGGCTGCCCCAGCGAGCGCGTGCAGCGCGGTGCCTTCGGCGCCTGCCTGATGGCCGAGCCCGAGCTCGTCGCCGACGGGCTGAAGGCGATGCAGGACGCGGTCTCGATCCCGGTGACCGTCAAGCACCGCATCGGCATCGACCGCGTCGAGTCCTACGACTTCGTGCGCGACTTCGTCGGCACCGTCGCCGAGCGCGCCGGCGTGCAGATCTTCATCGTGCACGCACGCAACGCCTGGCTGCAGGGGCTCTCGCCCAAGGAGAACCGCGACATCCCGCCGCTGCGCCACGACGTTGTGCATCGGCTCAAGCGCGACTTCCCGCGGCTGACCATCGTCGTCAACGGCGGCATCACGAACGCCGAGCAGATCAGCGCGCAGCTCGCGCAGGTCGACGGCGTGATGATCGGGCGCGCCGCCTACCATGATCCCTGGGGCATGGTCGAGTGGGACGCGCGCTGGCTCGGGGCGCCCGCCCGTGAACTCGACCGGCTGCAGGTCGAGCGCGCGATGGTCGACTACATGCAGGCGCAGCAGCGCCTGGGCGTGCCCTGGCCGCACATCGCGCGCCACATGCTCGGGCTCCGGCATGGCCAGCCGGGCGCGCGGCACTGGCGCCGCGTCTGGTCCGACCACCGGCTCAAGGACGAATCGCCGGCCGCGTTGCACGCGCTCGCGCACCGCAGCCACGAAAGAAGAATCGACGCAGAGGAGACGGCATGACGAAGAACGTGCTCGGCATCATCGGCGGCAGCGGTCTCTACGACCTGCCGGGGCTCGTCGATACGCGCTGGGTCGCGGTCGACACGCCTTTCGGCGCGCCGTCCGACGAGCTCTACATGGGGCGGCTGGGCGACGCGCAGCTCGTCTTCCTGCCCCGCCACGGCCGCGGGCATCGCATTCCGCCGAGCGAAGTCAACTACCGGGCGAACATCGCCGCGCTGAAGATCGCCGGCTGCACCGACGTGCTCTCGCTCTCGGCCGTCGGCAGCCTGCGCGAGGACCTGCCGCCGGGGCACTTCGTCGTCGTCGACCAGTTCGTCGACCGCACCTTCGCGCGTGCCAAGTCCTTCTTCGGTAGCGGGCTGGTCGCGCATGTGTCGATGGCGCACCCGGTGTGCAGCCGCCTGGGCGAGCATGTGCTGGCCACGCTTGCCGCGCGCGGCGTGCCGCACGCGCACGGCGGCACCTATCTCGCGATGGAAGGGCCGCAGTTCAGCACGCTGGCCGAATCCGAGCTCTACCGCAGCTGGGGCTGCAGCGTGATCGGCATGACCAACATGCCCGAGGCCAAGCTCGCGCGCGAGGCCGAGCTCTGCTACTGCAGCGTCGCGATGGTCACCGACTTCGACTGCTGGCATCCGGGGCACGATGCGGTGACGGTGGATGCCATCATCCGCGTGCTGCTGGGCAATGCCGAGCAGGCCAAGGGGCTGGTCGCGCAGCTCGCAGGCGACGTTGTATCCGACGCGCACGCGGCCGGCTGCGCCTGCCGCAGCGCGCTCGAGCACGCGCTGATCACCGCGCCCGAGGCGCGCGACGCGGCGCTCGTCGAGCGGCTGCGCCCCATCGTTGGCCGCGTGCTGGGGCCGCGATGAGGGTCGATGGCCGGCCGATGCGCACGCTCTGGGCCAGCCCCGGGCGCGAGGCGCTGCAGGTCATCGACCAGCGCCTGCTGCCGCACCGGCTGCAGGTCGAGCGCCTGGCCGATGTGGCCGCGGTGCGCGATGCGATCCGCGAGATGGTGGTGCGCGGCGCGCCGCTGATCGGCGCGACCGCCGCCTACGGCATCGCGCTGCAGGCGAATGCCGATGCCGGCGACGCGGCGCTGCTGGAGGCAGCCGCGAACCTGAAGGCGGCGCGGCCGACCGCGGTCAACCTCGCCTGGGCGGTCGAGCGCATGCTCGCGCGGCTGCGGCCGCTGCCCTTCGATCAGCGCCGTGACGCCGCCTGGGCCGAAGCCGAGGCCATCGCCGAGGAGGACGTCGCGGTCAACGCCGCGATCGGCCACCACGGCCTGCCGCTGCTGCAGCAGATCGCCGCGCGCAAGGGTGGGGCGCCGGTCAACGTGCTCACGCACTGCAACGCCGGGTGGCTGGCCACGGTCGACTGGGGCACCGCGACCGCGCCGATCTACCAGGCGCATGCCGCCGGACTGCCGCTGCACGTCTGGGTCGACGAGACGCGCCCGCGCAACCAGGGCGCAAGCCTCACCGCCTGGGAACTCGGGCACGAGGGCGTGCCGCACACCGTGATCGCCGACAACGCTGGCGGCCACCTGATGCAGCACGGCCGCGTGGACCTCGTGATCGTCGGCTGCGACCGCGTCACCGCGCGCGGCGACGTCTGCAACAAGATCGGTACCTATCTGAAGGCGCTGGCGGCGCACGATAACGGCGTGCCCTTTTACGTGGCGATGCCGTGCTCGACGCTGGACCTTTCGCTCCTGGACGGTCTCGCCGAGATCCCGATCGAGGAGCGCAGCGCGCGCGAGCTCACGCACATCGCCGGCCGCACGGCCTCGGGCGAGGTCATCGAAGTGCAGGTCGTCGCCGAGGGCAGCGCTGCCGCCAACCCCGCTTTCGACGTCACGCCCGCGCGCCTGGTCAGCGGCCTGATCACCGAGTACGGCGTGGTCGCGGCGCAAGAGGGCGCGCTGCGGCGCCTGGGGACGCGCGCGTGAGCAAGCGGCAGCCGGGACCGATGGACGAAGCCGCGCTGCGCGAGGTGATGATCGCCGCGCTCGTCGAGATCGACGCCCGCGGCCTCAACCGCGGCAGCAGCGGCAACCTGAGCCATCGCTTCGATGAGGGCATGCTGATCACGCCGACCGGTATGGGTGCCGGTGAGATCGCGGCAGACGATCTGGTCTGGCTCGGCTTCGACGGCAGCGTGCGAGGGCGTCTGAAACCTTCGTCCGAATGGCACTTCCACGCCGCGCTCTACCGTGCGCGCCCGGAGCTCAATGCCGTCGTGCACACGCACGCGTCGCACGCGACCGCGCTGGCCTGCCTGCGGCGGGAACTGCCGGCTTTTCACTACATGGTCGCGATCGCCGGCGGCGACAACGTGCGCTGCGCGCCGTACCGGCTCTTCGGGACGCAGGCACTGTCGGACGAAGTCGTGCGCGCGATGCACGAGCGCCGCGCGTGCCTGCTCGCCACGCACGGCGCGGTCAGCGCAGGTGCCACCCTGCGCGAGGCGATGAAGGTGATGATCGAGCTTGACTCGCTGTGCCAGAGCTACCTCGCCGCGCTCGCCGTCGGCGAGCCGGCGATCCTTGACGCCGCCGAGATGGCTGAAGTGATCGCGAAGTTCCGCGGCTACGGGCAGGGCCCGGTTGCAGCCGACGGCGGCTGAATCAGCGCATCAAGCCGGCGGCCTCGTGGCCGGCCGCGCACTGGACGCGATCCGCGCGGGCCAGGTCGCGAGCAGCACGCCGGCCAGCGCCAGCGCGAACGCGAGTGCGTGCAACGCGGTGAAGGCCTCGCCGAGCACGAGCACGCCGATCGCCGCGGCGCTGGTCGGCAACAGCACGGTGAAGACGCCGGCGCGCGAGGCCGGCACATGGCGCAGGCCCCGCATCCACAACCAGACGGTGACGACGCTGGCGGTGAGTGCGTAGAAGAGCAGCAGCGCCCAGAGCGAGGGCGTAAGGCTCGTGAAGTCGAAGGACAGCGCCTGCCACAGGCCGAAGGGCGTCACCAGCACCAGTCCCCACAGGTTGATGATCGCGCTGATGCGCCGCGGCGAGACCTGGCCGGTGAGGCGCTTGCCAATGACGACGTAGCTCGCCTCGCAGAACACCGCGCCCAGGAGCAGCACGAACCCGAGCGGCGAGAGGCCCGCGCCTGCATCGCCGGCCCGCGCCAGCGCCAGCAGCGCGATGCCGCCGGCGGCAAAGGCGATCGCCCAGGCCACGCGCGGCGTGATGCGTTCGCCGAGGAAGACGCGCGAGAGCAGCGCGACCGCCGCCGGGATTCCGGCCATCGCGATGCCGGCCGCCAGGGCCGAACTGAGCTTCACGCCGTAGAGCATGAAGATCGAGAAGAGGAAGTTGCCGAGGAAGCTCTCGAGGAAGAGCAGGCGTCGGTCGTGCGGCGACAACGGTGCTTCCCCGGCGCGGCGCCGCAGCCAGTGCGGCATCGCCAGCGCCGCGATCGCAAAGCGCAGCCACGCAAGCAGGAAGATCGGTACCGCGGCGACGAGCAGCTTGGACAGGCCCACGTAGCTGCCGACCAGCGCCATGCTGGCGGCAAGGCTGGTGTAGGCGCCGAGGATGCCGCTGCGGCTCAACGCGACATCCGGTGATGCGCGACCTCGGCCGATGCGTGCGACCGGACGCGGCGCCGATCCGGAGCGATCGCGGCGACGACGGCGAAGGCGAAGGTGATTGCGATTGCGATTGCGATTGCGATGCAACCGGGGAGTGCCGGCATGGGTGAATGGGGGCTGCGACGCCCAGGTTGCTTTTGCGAACCCGCGATGCTCGCATCTTTGCATGCGGCTGCATGCGGCTGCATGCGGCTGCCAAGTCCCGGCGGACACTGCGGATCCGGGAGTTGGCTCGCGACGACATCGCCAGCGCGCGATGCGTCGCGACCATCTTGCATTGCGTCAATGTAATTCCATCATGTGGAATGTCGACATGCTGCGATGCGGCAAAATAGAGCGCTCAGCCCTGCAGAAGCCTACATTGCGAAACGCGCGACGCAAGTGCTTGATTCATAATGCGTACGTCGCGTGTCTTCTATAAGACATAAGTCTTGGCGAACGCGACCGGCGGCGTTAGCCTAGGCGCATCTTCTCCAGTCATTGATCCCTTCTCTTCCCTCTTGCACACAGGAGCCCTTTCGATGAGCCAACCCACCCGCCAACAGCAGATCGCCGCCCTCGAGAAGGAGTGGGCCGAAAGCCCGCGCTGGAAGGGCATCAAGCGCGGCTACAGCGCCGCCGACGTGGTGCGTCTGCGCGGCTCGGTGCAGATCGAGCACACGCTGGCCAAGCGCGGCGCCGAGAAGCTCTGGGCGCTGGTCAACGGCGGCGCGGCCAAGGGCTACGTCAACGCCTTCGGCGCGATCACCGCCGGCCAGGCGATGCAGCAGGCCAAGGCGGGCCTGGAAGCGGTCTACCTCTCGGGCTGGCAGGTCGCTGCCGACGGCAACACCAGCGAGACGATGTACCCGGACCAGTCGCTCTACGCCTACGACTCGGTGCCGACCATGGTGCGCCGCATCAACAACACCTTCAAGCGCGCCGACGAGATCCAGTGGAGCCGCGGCATCGAGCCCGGGAGCAAGGAGTACGTCGACTACTTCCTGCCGATCGTGGCCGACGCCGAGGCCGGCTTCGGCGGCGTGCTCAACGCCTTCGAGCTGATGAAGAACATGATCACCGCGGGGGCCGCGGGCGTGCACTTCGAGGACCAGCTCGCCGCGGTGAAGAAGTGCGGCCACATGGGCGGCAAGGTGCTGGTGCCGACGCAGGAGGCGATCGAGAAGCTGATCGCCGCGCGTTTCGCCGCCGACGTGATGGGCGTGCCGACGATCGTGCTGGCCCGCACCGACGCCGAGGCCGCCAACCTGCTGACCAGCGACCACGACGCCAACGACAAGCCCTTCCTCACCGGCGAGCGCACGCAGGAAGGCTTCTTCCGCGTGAAGAACGGCCTCGAGCAGGCGATCAGCCGCGGCGTGTCCTACGCCGCCTACGCCGACCTCGTGTGGTGCGAGACCGGCACACCCGACCTCGGCTTTGCGCGCGAGTTCGCGCAGGCGGTGCTGGCCAAGCACCCGGGCAAGCTGCTGTCCTACAACTGCTCGCCTTCGTTCAACTGGAAGAAGAACCTCGACGACAAGACGATTGCCCGCTTCCAGGACGAGCTCTCCGCGCTGGGCTACAAGTACCAGTTCATCACGCTGGCGGGCATCCACCTCAACTGGTACAACACCTTCCGCCTGGCGCACGCCTATGCGCGCGGCGAAGGCATGAAGCACTACGTCGAGCAGGTGCAGGAGCCCGAATTCAAGGCGCGCGAGCAGGGCTACACCTTCGTCTCGCACCAGCAGGAAGTCGGCGCGGGCTACTTCGACGACGTGACGACCGTGATCCAGGGCGGCAGCTCGAGCGTCAAGGCGCTCACTGGCTCGACCGAGGAAGAGCAGTTCCACTGATCGCCCCTTCTGCTCCACAATGAGCAACAAGGCCCCGGCTTGCCGGGGCCTTGTGCGTTGTGGAGGGCGATCACCGCAGGCGCGGACGCCTGTTGCGACGCCGTCCTTGCGACTGGCCCTGACTGCACGCGTCCGCTCGTGAACCTTCCGCCGGCACTCGCCCCGCTTCAAGGCGCGGTCTTCCGCGGCCTTTGGTTCGCCTGGCTGTTCGCGAACCTGACGATGTGGATGAACGACGTCGCGGCCGCCTGGCTGATGACGACGCTGACCACGAGCCCGGTGATGGTGGCGCTGGTGTCCACCGCGAGCACGCTGCCGGTCTTCCTGCTCGGGCTGCCGAGCGGCGCGCTCGCCGACATCCTGGATAGGCGTCGCTATTTCGCGGTCACCCAGCTCTGGGTCTCGGTGATCGCGATCGTGCTCGCGTTCCTGTCGCTCGGCGGCCTGCTCTCGGCGCATCTGCTGCTCGTGCTGACCTTTCTCAACGGCATTGGCCTGGCGATGCGCTGGCCGGTGTTCGCGGCGATCGTGCCGGCGGTGGTCGAGAAGGAGCACCTGCCGCAGGCGCTGGCGCTCAACGGCATCTCGATGAACATCTCGCGCGTCATCGGCCCGGCGCTCGCCGGCGCGCTGCTGGCGTCGATCAACTCGGCCGCGGTGTTCGTGCTCAACGCGGTGCTGGCACTGGCGGCCTTCGTGCTGATCCTGCGCTGGCATCACCAGCCGCGCACGAGCACCCTGCCGGGCGAGCGCTTCTGGGGCGCGATGCGCGCCGGCGTCGTGTTCACGGTGCAGTCCAAGCGGCTGCGCGTCGTGATGCTGCGCATCTTCCTCTTCTTCGTGCAGGCCACCGCGCTGATGGCGCTGCTGCCGCTGGTGGCGCGCGAGCTGCACGGCGGCGGGCCCGGCAGCTTCACGATCATGCTCTCCAGCGCGGGCATCGGCGCGATCATCGCCGCGCTGCGCTTCCCGCACTGGCGCGCGCGCTACACGCGCGACCAGTTCATCTTCATCGGCACCGTGGTGCACACCGCGATGTCGACGCTGATCGTGCTCGTCGGCGAGCTCTGGATCGCGGTGCCGGCGATGATCGTCATCGGCATGTCCTGGATCTCGGTGGCGAATTCGCTCACCGTCTCGGCGCAGCAGGCGATGCCCGACTGGGTGCGCGCGCGCGGGATGTCGATCTACCAGATGTCGCTGATGGGCGGGTCGGCGGTCAGCTCGCTGCTCTGGGGTCAGGTGGCCAGCGCCTCGTCGGTGCGCAATGCGATCCTGCTCGCTGCGGCGTTCGGCCTCGTCGTGATCCTCGCGACGCAGCGGCTGTCGGTGAACTGGGCCGCGGAGATCGACTTCACGCCTGCGCGCACGACCGGCGTGCCCGAGCCCGCGTTCGAGATCGCGCCCGAGGAAGGCCCGGTGATGGTGACGCTGACCTACCAGATCGATCCGGCGCGCGCGCCCGAGTTCGTCGCGGTGATGGAGCGCACGCGACGCGCGCGCCTGCGCCAGGGCGCGCTGTCCTGGGGCCTGTTCCGTGACACCTCGATGCCTGGGCGCTACGTCGAGTACTTCATCGACGAGGACTGGATCGAGCACCGGCGCCGGCTCGAGCGCTTCACCGCCTTCGACGCCGAGTTGCGTGCCAAGCGCCTGTCCTTCCACATCGGCAGCGAACCGCCGCTGCTGCGGCGCTACGTCGCGCAGAGCATCGTCCAGCAACCCCGAAATCCGCGTTGAACCGGCGCGCATGCGCCTGCGCCAGAATGCGGCGATGGGGCGGGCGGTTGCCGCCGCGGCTCCCTGACAACGATTCGATCGCCCGAGACGGCACGAGCACACCGATGACCCACCGCTTCGACTGGACCGCCGGCTACGCCAGCCAGCGCAGCCCCATCTTCGCGCGCAACATCGTCTCCACCTCGCACCCGCTGGCCGCGCAGGCGGGCCTGCGCATGCTGCAGGCCGGGGGCAACGCGGTCGACGCCGCGATCGCCACCGCGGCGATGATGACGATCGTCGAGCCCTGCAGCAACGGCCTGGGCTCGGATGCGTTCTGCATCCTCTGGGACGGCAAGCAACTGCATGGCCTGAACGCGAGCGGCTGCGCGCCGCGCGCCTGGACGCCCGAGTACTTCGATCGCAAGTACGGGCCCGGCGACGCGATGCCCAAGCGCGGCTGGGACACGGTCACGGTGCCGGGCATGGTCTCGGGCTGGGTGAGTCTCTCCGAGCGCTTCGGCAAGCTGCCCTTCGCCGACCTGATGGAGCCAGCGGCCGAGATCGCCGAACGCGGCTTCATGGTACCGGTCGTCGTCAACCACAAGTGGGCCGCGGCGGCCTCATTGCCCGAACTCACGGAGCAGCCGGGCTTCGCGCAGGTCTTCCTGCCGCACGGGCACGAGCCCGCGGTCGGCGAGCGCTTCTGCTTCCCGGCGGCGGCGCGGGCGCTGCGTCTCATCGGCAGGACGAAAGGCGAGGCCTTCTACCGCGGCGAGATCGCGGCGGCGATCGCAGCCTTCGCGCGCGCGCATGGCGGTGCGATGACCGAGGGCGATCTGGCAGACTACCGCTGCGACTGGGTCGGCACCGTGAGCCAGGACTACCGCGGCCACACGCTGCACGAGATCCCGCCCAATGGTCAGGGGATCGCGGCGCTGATCGCGCTGGGCATCCTGCAGCACTTCGACCTGGCCGCGCTGCCGGTGGACGGCGTCGAGAGCCAGCACCTGCAGATCGAGGCAATGAAGCTCGCCTTCGCGGACGTCTACCGCTACGTTGCCGATGCCGGCTCGATGCTTCTTACGCCGCAGCAGATGCTCGATCCGGCCTACCTGCGCGAGCGCGCACGGCTGATCGACCCCGGGCGCGCGCAGGACTTCGGCCCTGGTCACGCGCCGCAGGGCGGCACGATCTATCTCACCGCCGCCGACGAGAGCGGCATGATGGTCAGCCTCATCCAGAGCAACTACATGGGCTTCGGCTCGGGCGTGGTCGTGCCCGAATGGGGTATCAGCCTGCAGAACCGGGGGCACGGCTTCACGCGCCAGGCCGGGCGCGAGAACCAGGTCGGCCCCGGCAAGCGCCCGTTCCACACGATCATTCCCGCCTTCCTGACGAAAGACGGGCTACCGCAGATGAGCTTCGGCATCATGGGCGGGGACATGCAGCCCCAGGCGCACCTGCAGACGCTCGTGCGCATGCTCGACTACCGCCAGCATCCGCAGGCGGCCTGCGATGCGCCCCGCTGGCGCTACCACGGCGGCATCGTCAACAACGAGGCGGGAATGCCGGCGGCCACGGTCGAAGGGCTGCGCGCGCTCGGGCATGTCGTCCAGCCCTTTGCCGACAGCTACCAGGACTACGGCGCCGGGCAATTCATCTGGCGCCTGGGCGACCCGGCGGTCGAGGGCTACGTCGCTGCCAGCGACCCGCGGCGCGATGGCCAGGCGGCGGGCTATTGAGGACCAGTCGAGTGCGAGGAAAGGGCAAGGCGGGATGGATCTCGGACTGCAAGGGCGCTGGGCGCTCGTGTGCGCGGCAAGCAAGGGCCTGGGCAAGGGTTGCGCGAAGGCGCTTGCCGCTGAAGGGGTGAACGTCGTCATCACCGCGCGCGGCGCCGAGGTGCTCGAAGCCACGGCCGCCGAGTTGCGCGCACTCGATCGGAGCATCCAGGTGAAGACGGTGGCGGGCGACATCACGACGCCCGAGGGCCGCGCGGCGGCGCTCGCGGCCTGTCCGCAGGTCGACATCCTCGTCAACAACGCCGGCGGCCCGCCGCCCGGCGATTTCCGCGACTGGTCGCGCGAGGACTGGGTCAAGGCGGTCGACGCGAACATGCTGACGCCGATCGAGCTGATCAAGGCCACGGTCGACGGCATGGCCGAGCGCGGTTTCGGGCGCATCGTCAACATCACGAGCGGCGCGGTGAAGGCGCCGATCGACGTGCTGGGGCTGTCCAACGGCGCGCGCAGCGGCCTCACCGGTTTCGTTGCCGGCGTCGCGCGCCAGAAGCGCCTGGCCAGCCGCAACGTGACGATCAACAACCTGCTGCCTGGCGTCTTCGACACCGACCGCATCCGCACGACGACGCGCGCGCAGGCGCAGAAGGCCGGCAAGAGCGAGGACGAGCTGATCGCCACGCGCCTGGCGAGCGTGCCGGCCGGTCGCCTGGGCACGCCCGACGAATTCGGCGCGATCTGCGCCTTCCTCTGCAGCGCGCAGGCGAGCTACCTCACCGGGCAGAACATCCTGCTCGATGGCGGCGCTTATCCGGGGACGTTCTGATCGGCGTGCGCCGGCGAGAGTCGCTGCCGTCCTTTTGGGATTGCGCTCGGATTGCGCCCGCCCTGGCCGCGGCCGACAATGCGCGGACGCTTGGAGCCTGCGATGAATCACTTGCTCGACCGCATCACCGTGAACCCGTCGATCTTCGGCGGCAAACCCATCATCCGGGGCCGGCGCCTGGCGGTGGAACATGTGCTGGGCATGCTGGCCGCGGGGGATGAGAAGCAGGACATTCTGGCTGCCTACCCCTGGCTGGAGCCCGACGACATCCGCGCCTGTCTCGTTTATGCCCACCGCCTCGCCGGGCATGAGCACGTCGAGCCGCTGATCGTGCAGGACGTCGCTTGAGGTTGCTGCTCGATTCCTGCGTCTCGGGCCGCTTGAAGGTGGTGCTGCAGGAAGCGGGGCATGACGTCGAGTGGTGCGGCGACTGGCCGCAGGATCCGGGCGACGAGGCGGTGCTGGTCCACGCGCACTCCGAGGGGCGAGTCCTGGTCACATTGGATAAGGACTTCGGCGAACTGGCCATCGTCAAAGGGCAGCCTCATGCCGGCATCGTGCGCTTGGTGGGACTGGGCCTGGCCCTGCAAGGGCCGATCCTCCTCGAAGTGATACGCAAGCACGGCGAAGGC
Organism: Burkholderiales bacterium; assembly: GCA_026932425.1. Classification (GTDB taxonomy): domain Bacteria; phylum Pseudomonadota; class Gammaproteobacteria; order Burkholderiales; family Burkholderiaceae_C; genus Rubrivivax. The sequence continues at coordinate 18,504 of JAIXKN010000059.1, read as the reverse complement.
CTGGAACGCGGCTCCATCATCACGGCAAGCGCGGATCGGTTGCGCGTGCGCCGACCCGGTTGACTTGCGAGGACGGGGTCACGCGGACGGGTCTTCCCTTTTGCCTGGCCGATCCCGATGGACTCATTGCTTCAATCCCCCGCCGTGCAGGCCGCGCTGCTGGCGGCGGCGGGGGCGCTGGCCTTCTGGCTGCGCGACGTTCCTGGGCTCGTGATTTCGTGGCTCAAGCGCTTCGTCATCTCGACGCTGACCGTCGACTCGCGCGACGAGTTCCTGTTTTCGGCCCTCGTCGAGTACATGGACGCGCATCCGGCGCTGCGTCAGGTCAACCAGTTCACCGCGCGCAGCGTGCGCCAGGGCACGGCCTACCAGAGCCTGGAGGAGGACCTGCGTGCCGGCCAGGCGCCACGCGCCTTTCTCTCGCCGGGCGAGGGGCTGCACATCCTCTGGATCGAAGGGCGCCTGGTGTGGATGCGGCGCGAGCTGCAGGTCGGGCAGAGCGTCTTCGAGCGCATCAGCCTCTCGCATTTCGGGCGTTCGGGGCAGTGGCTTGCCGACTTCCTGCAGCGCGCGATCCAGGCGCGGGCCAGCCGCGAGAGCGACGCGCTTTCGGTCTACATCCCCAACCCCTTCCACGGTGGCGACTGGATGCGCGCGCGTCTGGGTTCGCGGCGCCCGCTGTCCTCGGTGGTGCTCGAGGCCGGGCAGGCCGAAGCGCTGCTCGCCGACCTGCAGCGCTTCTACGCCGCGCGCGAGCGCTATGCGCAGCTGGGCATCCCCTGGCGGCGCGGTTACCTGCTCTTCGGCCCGCCGGGTACCGGCAAGACCTCGCTCGTCACCGCGCTTGCGTCCGAACTGCGCCTCAACGTCTGCACGCTGAGCCTGGCCTCGCCGGTGGTCAGCGACGAGAAGATCCACACCTTGCTTGCCGGCGTGCCGCAGCGATCGCTGCTGCTGATCGAGGACGTCGACGCCTTTTTCCGCCAGCGCGACGCGGCGCACGCGCAGGTGCGGCTTTCGTTCTCCGGTTTCCTGAACGCGCTCGATGGCGTCGCCACGCAGGAAGGCAGCGTGCTCTTCATGACGACGAACCACGCCGAGCAGCTCGACCCGGCGCTGATCCGCGCCGGGCGCATCGACGAGCGCATCGAGCTCGGCCTCTGCGACGAGGACCAGTTGCGCCGCCTCTTCCTCAAGTTCCACGACGACGAGGCAGCCGCGCGGGCCTTCGCGGCCGAACACGCATCACACGGGTGGTCGCCTGCGCAGGCGCAGGCGGAGCTGATGCGGCGCTTCGGGACCGGACTGGCCTGAGGCGCTCGAGCCAATGTGGCTCTGCCACTTTGCTGGATCCCCCACGGGGGGCGGGCTGGGCGCAGCCCGACCCTCTGGGCGCTCGCCAGCCGCTGCCTGGCCGCGCGCGGCTTACGGCCGGTTCGACGCCACGATGCCGGCGACGATCAGCGCGAACGCGACGCCGTGATAGGCCTGCGGCGGCTGCCCGAGCCACAGCGCCGAGAGCAGCGCGGCAAAGAGCGGCGTCAGGTTGTTGAAGAAGCCGGCGATGCTGGGGCCCGCGGCGAGCACGCCCAGGCCCCAGGCGCGATAGGCGAGCACGGCCGGGCCCACGGCGATGAAGACCAGGCCGAGCAGGACGGTCGTATTGAACTGCGGCCAGGCTGCGCCCAGTGCGTGCTCGGTGCCGGCGGCGAGGCTTGCGAAGAAGACGCCGAAGAGCGTCTGCACGAGCAGGAACTCGGCCCAGTTCCACGAGGGGCGCTGTTCACCGGCGAGCGAAGGCGTGGGCCGTGCCAGCAGCCAGCTGTAGAAGGCCCAGCCGAGTGTTGCCAGCAGCATCCAGAGGTCGCCGGGAACGAGGTGCAGCGAGCTCACCGCGCCGAGCTCGCCGCGCAGAAGCACGGTGAGCACGCCCAGCATCGACAGCAGCCCGCCAAGCGCCTGCGCGCCGCGGATGCGCTCGCCGAAGAAGAGCGCGCCGACGATGAGCATCCAGATCGGCATGCTGGACGCGATCAGCGTGACGTTGATCGGCGTGCTCGTCTGCAGCGCCAGGTACTGCAGCGAGTTGTAGGCGCCGACACCCAGCAGGCCGAGCACCGCCAGCGGTCGCCAGCGCTGCAGGATCTGCGCACGGCGCTGCCTTGTGGCCACCGCACCCCAGCCCAGCGGCAGCAGCAGCACGAGCGCCAGCGCCCAGCGCAGCGCGTTCAGCAGCATCGGCGGCACCATCGGTGCCAGCACGCGGCCGATCAGCGCGTTGCAGGCCCACATGAAGGGCGGCAGCGTCAGCAGCGCGGCGATGCGCGGGGTCAGTCTCATGCGGCTTCCGGCGGCATCGGCGCACCGCAGTTCCAGCACTGTTCGAACGGCCCTTCGACGATCTCGCGGCAGGCCGGGCAGGCCCAGTGCCGGTGCGGCAGGTGGCGCCATTCGTCGAGCAGGCGGCGTGCGGCGTCGAGCTGATCGTCGTCCTGCACCCAGACTTCGGGCAGGCACTGGTCGGGCGGGATTTCACCGGCGATGCTGCTGACGTAGGCGCGCTGCACGCTGGTGGCAATCCCCGCAGCGGCGAGCTGGTCGGCCCACAAGGTGGCCAGGGCGAGGTTCGGGGCTTGCAGCACGCGCTTCATCGGCAGAGGCGATGGTGCCATGCCGCAAAGCGCGCCGGCCGCCGCGATCGCTTAACCTTGCCGCCTGCGCGCGAACGGGGGCGGATGCTCGTGCGTCATCGTGCGTCTGCAATCGACACGGATTGCGCCTTCCCGACCTTGCCGAAAGCCTTGCCCACAGCCTTGCCCGCAGCCTTGCCTAAAGGAGAGCCCGTCCATGCCCCGCGCCATCCAGATCACCGAGTTCGGCGGCCCCGAGAAGATGCAACTCGTCGAGCTGCCGGTGGGCGAGCCCGGGCCGGGCCAGATCCGCATCCGGCACCACGCCTGCGGTCTCAACTTCATCGACGTCTACCAGCGCACCGGCCTCTACCAGAATCCGCTGCCGTTGACGCTGGGCATGGAGGCTGCCGGCGTCGTCGAGGCGGTGGGCGAGGGTGTGGCGCACCTGCGCGTGGGCGATCGCGCCGCGTACGCGAGCATGCCGCCCGGTGCCTACAGCGAAGTGCGCGTGATGCCGGCGACCGCGGTCGTCCGGCTGCCCGACGGCATCGCGTTCGAGACCGGCGCGGCGATGATGCTCAAGGGCCTGACGGTGCAGTATCTGCTGAAGAAGACGCTGCCGGCAGAAGGTCTGCTGCCTGGCGATCACGTGCTGTGGCACGCGGCCGCGGGCGGCGTCGGGCTGATCGCCTGCCAGTGGGCGCGGGCGCTGGGCCTGCAGCTGATCGCGACTGCAGGCAGCGCCGCGAAGTGCCAGCTTGCGCTCGAACACGGCGCGGCGCACGCGATCGACTACACGAAGGAGGATTTCGTCGCGCGCGTGAAGGCGATCACCGGTGGGCGCGGCGTCAAGGTCGTCTACGACAGCGTCGGCAAGGACACCTTCGAGGGCAGCCTGGACTGCCTGCGGCCCTTCGGGCTGCTGGCGAGCTTCGGCAATTCGTCGGGGCCGGTGCCGCCATTCGCGCCCGGCGTGCTCGGCGCCAAGGGTTCGCTCTACCTGACGCGCGCGACACTCTTCACCCACATCGCGACGCGCGAGTCGGCGCAGGCGATGGCCGACGACCTGTTTGCCGTCGTGCTCGG
>JAIXKN010000059.1:12051-14568 GCA_026932425.1 Burkholderiales bacterium | reverse complement strand
CGTCCGATGCCTGCGCGCTGTGTCGCGAGCAGCTGCAGACCGTGCAGGCGCTGCGCGCGCGGCTTCCAGCGGGCTGGGATGCACAGCTGCAGCCCGAACCGGTGCTCGGCGGACAGATGCTGGTCGTGCGGGCGGGTGCACGCGATGCGCCGCCGCTGCTGCTCGTGCACGGCTTGAGCCAGAACGGCTTCACCGACTGGATGCCGGTCATCGGGCCGCTCTCACGCGACTGGCGTGTGATCGCCGTCGACCTGCCGGGCTTCGGCTATTCGACGGTGCCGCAGGCGAGGCTCTCGCCGACGAATGACGCACGCGTCCTGCAGCGCCTGCTCGCGTCGCTGGGCGTCGCTGCGCTGCCGGTGGTCGGCCACTCGATGGGTGCCGCGGTCGCGCTGCGACTGGCCGCCGACTTCCCGGCGCAGGTGAGCAAGCTTGTGCTCGTCGACCTGGCGGGCCTCTTGCACCGTACCGCCTTCACCAAGCACGCGACGATCGGACAGCTGCCGTCCGAAAGCTGGCCCGATCCGCTGCGCGAGCCGGTGGAACGGCTGCTCGACCTGGGGCGGATCATCGTCGAGCGGGCGCTTGGCTTGCCCGACCCGACCGCGGTGCTGCGCTCCAACGAGTGGCTGTGGCCGCTGGTGCTGCAGGATCGCAGCAGCATCAATGCGGCACTCGCGCTGATGGACGAGGATTTCAGCGCCGCCTTGTACACGCTGCGGCAGCCGGTCCAGGTGATCTGGGGCGAGGCCGATGCGGTGGCGCCGCTGCGCACCGGGGTGCTGCTCGCGCGGCGGCTGCCGCAGGCGCAGCTGCACGTGCTGCGCGGCGTCGGGCACACGCCGATGCTGCAGGCCGGCGCCGAGTTCACGCCGCTGCTGCAGCGCGTGCTGCGGCAGGAGCCGCTGCCGCGTGCGCCGGTGCCGCCGCTCGACGGTGCACTGCAGGACCTCGTCAGCCGTGACGAGCGCGACCGCCACATCGGCGGGCGCTACCGCACGGTGCGCATCGAGCGCGGCATCGCGGTGCACCTGAAGGACCTGGTTGCCGAGCGCATCGAGGTCCGGGACTCGATCGTGCGGATGACCGGCGTCGTCGTGCGCGGCGACGAGCTGGCGCTGGACGTCGTCAACAGCGAACTCGTGGCCACCGCGTGCGACTTCGAGGCGCGGCAGGGGGTGCGCGCGGACAACGCGCGGCTTGATCTGGCCGGCGTGCGTCTTCACGCCCAGGGTTTCGCGATCCAGGCCTTGCGGCGGTCGCGCGTCGTCGCCTCGGTGTGCGAGCTGCGCGATCTGAACTACCGCGGCTGGTGGCACGACGATCGCGAGCTGCAGGGCGAGCTGCTGAACCTCTCGGCCGCGAAACCCTCGGAGCCGACATCTCCGACGCGATCGCAAAGCGGGAGCTGATCGCTGTGCGACCGGTCGTCGCGCAGCGCGATCGCTCGGCCCCCTTTGGGATCGTCCGGCGAGGAGACGAGGCGTCTTACAGGGACAGCGTGCGCAGGAAGTCCCGGAAGCCTGCGCCGAGCTCGGGATGCGCCAGCGCCAGTTCCACGTTCGCCTGCAGGAAGCCCTCCTTGCTGCCGCAGTCGAAGCGCCGCCCTTCGTAGCGGTAGGCGAAGACCTTCTCGCGTCGCAGCAGCGAGGCGATGCCGTCGGTGAGCTGGATCTCCCCGCCGACGCCGCGCGGCTGCGTCGCGATCTCGTGGAAGATGCCCGGCGTGAGGATGTAGCGCCCGGCCACGCCCAGCCGCGAGGGCGCGACCTCCGGCGCGGGCTTCTCGACGATCTGGCTGACGTCGACCAGGCCTTCGCCGACCGGCGTCCCGTCGACGATGCCGTAGCGGCGCGTCTGCTCGGGCGGCACTTCCTGCACCGCGAGAATCGACGCGCGCCACTCGGCGTACTGCTCGACCATCTGCGCCAGCACCGGCCGGCCGCCCGGCGGGCCGATCATCAGATCGTCGGCCAGCAGCACCGCGAAGGGCTCGTTGCCGACGAGTCGCTGGCCGCAGAGCACCGCGTGGCCGAGCCCCAGTGCCTGCGCCTGGCGCACGTAGATGCACTCCATGTCGTCGGGCTTGACGCTGCGCACGATGTCGAGCAGCTCCTGTTTGCCGCCTTGTTCGAGCGCGACCTCGAGCTCGTAGGTCATGTCGAAGTGGTCCTCGATCGCGCGCTTGTGGCGGCCGGTGACGAAGATCATCTCGCGCACGCCGGCGGCATAGGCCTCCTCGACCGCGTACTGGATCAGCGGCTTGTCGACGACCGGCAGCATTTCCTTGGGCTGTGCCTTGGTTGCCGGGAGGAAGCGGGTACCAAGACCTGCCACCGGGAAAATCGCCTTCTTGACCAACATGTGCTTACATAGAATGAGCGGTGGAGCAGGGTCCATTCTGGCATCCGAGAAGCCTGCACCCGCGTGACGGAGTTGCAAGCCGCGCATGGATGTTCTTGTCGTTGAACCGCTCGATCCGCAGGTGCTGGACTGGCTGTCGATGCGGCACAGCGT
>JAIXKN010000059.1:7152-12041 GCA_026932425.1 Burkholderiales bacterium | reverse complement strand
TCGTTGAACCGCTCGATCCGCAGGTGCTGGACTGGCTGTCGATGCGGCACAGCGTGGTCTACGCGCCGCACCTGGCGCACGACCCGCGCGAGTTCCGCGCCGCGCTGCGCGGCGTGCGTGCCCTGGTGCTGCCGCCGTCGGTCGCGGTCGACCGCATGGTGCTGCGGACAGCTCCGCAATTGCTGGCGCTCGGGCGACTCTCGGGCGGCGCCGAGAACCTGGATCTGGAAGCCTGCGCGCTGGCCGGCGTCGAAGTGGTGCGTCCGGCCGGAGCCAGCGCCGCGGCCGAGGCCGAGTTCGCGATCGGCGCACTGCTGCAGCTGCTGCGCCGCGTGCCGGTGCTCAACGCCGAAGGCTTGCCCGTCGGCCGGGAGCTCGGCGGCGCGATCGTCGGCATCGTCGGCATGACGCCGGCGGCGCGGCCGCTGGCGCGGCTGCTCGACGCCTTCGGTTCCCGCGTGCTCGGCTACGACCCTGGCCTGCACAGCGGCGACGGGATCTGGGAGCGTTGGGGGATCGAGCCGGTGCCGCTGCGCCAGCTCGTCGAGCACTGCGACGGTGTCTGCGTGCTGCTGGGCTATTACAGCCGCTACCAGGGGCTGCTCGGGCAGCGCTATCTCGCGGCGTGCAAACCCAACCAGGTGCTGGTGAGTCTGGGGCCTTCGAGCCTCTTCGACGAGCACGCACTCGCCCACGTGCTCTATCGTCGGCGCATGGCTGCGGCCTGGTTCGACAGCATGGAGCCCGGCACGCTGGACCCGGGGCGCGCGCTCCACGGCATCGACGCGCTGCAGGTCACGCCGCGCGTGGCGAGCACGACGCGCGAGTCGCGCGTGCGCAGCGCCTGGGCCGTGGCCGAGCGCATCGACGAGATCCTTCGGCTGCGCGACCCGGCCGCAGGCGAGTTCACGACCTCGCCAGGCGAGCTCGCTGGTCTCGAAGACGATCCAGCGCCTGTCTGAAACCGGCCAGCCGGCTGCGCTCCTGCTCGACGACGGCAGCCGGCGCGCGCGCGACGAAGCTCTCGTTGCCAAGCTTGGCCTCGGCCTTGCCGATCTCGGCCGAGAGGCGCGCGATCTCCTTGTCCAGCCGCGCGGTCTCGGCGGCGACGTCGACCTCGACGTGCAGCGCCAGCCGCACCGTGCCCTGCACCGCGACCGGCGCGGTGCGCGTCGCCGCGGCGAAGGCGGCTTCGTCGTCGAAGCGGCGCAGCTCGGACAGGCGCGCCAGCGCCTGCAGCAAGGGCGCGGCCTGAGCCATGAAGGCAGGCTCCCCCAGGCTCAGCAGCGGCACGCGCTCGCCCGGGCTCAGGCCCATCTCGCTGCGCAGGTTGCGGCAGGTGCCGACGATCGCCTTGAGCTGGGCGATCCAGGCGTCGGCTGCCGCGTCGATGCGCTCGGGCTGTGCCTGCGGATAGGGCGCCGTGACGATGGTGTCGGCGCTGCCCGCCGCCTTGCGCCCGGCCGCCACCGCCACCGTCTCCCAGAGCTCGGCGGTGATGAACGGGGCGATCGGGTGCAGCAGCCGCAGCACCGCCTCGAGCACGCGCAGCAGCGTGCGCCGTGTCGCGCGCTGCTGCGTTGCGTCGCCCTGCTGCAGCTGCACCTTCGCGATCTCGAGGTACCAGTCGCAGTACTCGTCCCAGACGAAGGCGTAGATCGCGTTGGCGACGAGGTCCAGCCGGTATTCCTCGAAGCCCTGCTGTACCGCGGCCTCGACGCGCTGCAGTTCGCCGACGATCCAGCGGTCGGCCGGCGAGAAATCGAGCCCCGCTGCGTCCGCTGCATCGTCGGCGGGCGCGACCGCGCAGTCCTGCCCCTGGCAGTTCATCAGCACGAAGCGCGTCGCGTTCCAGAGCTTGTTGCAGAAGTTGCGGTAGCCCTCGCAGCGCTTGGCGTCGAAGTTGACGTTGCGCCCGAGGCTGGCGTAGCTGGCCATCGTGAAGCGCAGCGCGTCGGCGCCGAAGGCGGGGATCCCCTGCGGGAACTCCTTCTCGGTCTCCTTGCGGATGCGCGGCGCGGTCTCGGGCTTGCGCAGCCCGGTCGTGCGCTTGACGAGCAGCTCGGGCAGCGCGATGCCGTCGATCAGGTCGACCGGGTCGAGCACGTTGCCCTCGCTCTTGCTCATCTTGCGGCCGGTCGCATCGCGCACCAGGCCGTGGATGTAGACGTCACGAAACGGTACCTTGCCGGTGAAGTGCGTCGTCATCATGATCATCCGGGCGACCCAGAAGAAGATGATGTCGAAGCCGGTGACGAGCACGCTGCCGGGCAGGAAGAGCTCCTGCTCGATCGTCTCACTGGGCCAGCCGAGCGTCGAGAAGGGCACCAGCGCCGAGCTGTACCAGGTGTCGAGCACGTCCTCGTCGCGCCTGAGCGGGCCCGTGTAGCCGGCGGCCGCGGCGCGTGCGCGCGCCTCGTCCTCGTTGCGCGCCACGAAGAGCTCGCCGCCGCTGCCGTACCAGGCCGGGATCTGGTGGCCCCACCAGAGCTGGCGGCTGATGCACCAGTCCTGGATGTTGTTCATCCAGTGGTTGTAGGTGTTGACCCACTGCTCGGGGACGAAGCGCACCTCGCCCGAGGAGACGGCCTCGATCGCCTGCTGGGCGATGCTCTTGCCGCTCGCCCCCGGCTTGTTCATCGCGACGAACCACTGGTCGGTGAGCATCGGCTCGACCACCTGGCCGGTGCGCGCGCAGCGCGGCACCATCAGGCGGTGCTTCTTCGTTTCCACGAGCAGCCCCTGCGCCTGCAGGTCGGCGACGATCCGCTGGCGCGCCTCGTAGCGGTCCAGCCCCTGGTAGGCGGCGGGGCCGTTCTCGTTGATCTTCGCGTCCAGCGTCAGCACGCCGATCATCGGCAGCGCGTGCCGCAAGCCGACCGCGTAGTCGTTCGCGTCGTGCGCCGGCGTGACCTTGACGACGCCGGTGCCGAACTCGCGCTCGACGTAGGCGTCGGCAATGACCGGGATCAGGCGGTCGCACAAGGGCAGGCGCACCTGCTTGCCGACGAAGCCGGCGTAGCGCTCGTCCTCCGGGTGCACCATCACCGCGGTGTCGCCGAGCATCGTCTCCGGCCGGGTGGTGGCCACGACCAGCGAGCCCGAGCCATCGGCCAGCGGGTAGCGGATGTGCCAGAGGAAGCCGTCCTCCTCCTCGCTCTCGACCTCGAGGTCCGAGACGGCCGATTTCAGCACCGGATCCCAGCTCACGAGGCGCTTGCCGCGGTAGATCAGTCCCTCGTCGTAGAGGCGCACGAAGGTCTCGGTGACGACCGGCGAGAGCCGCTCGTCCATCGTGAAGTACTCGCGGCTCCAGTCGACGCTGGCGCCGAGGCGCCGCATCTGGCGCGTGATCGTCGCGCCCGAGGTCGACTTCCAGTCCCAGACGTGCGAGACGAAGCTGCTGCGGCCGAGGTCGTGCCGCGAGACGCCGGCTTCCTGGAGCTGGCGCTCGACGACGATCTGCGTCGCGATGCCGGCATGGTCGGTTCCCGGCAGCCACAGCGTGTTGTGGCCGCGCATGCGGTGCCAGCGCGTGAGCGCGTCCATGATCGTCTGGTTGAACGCGTGCCCCATGTGCAGCGTGCCGGTGACGTTGGGCGGCGGCAGCTGGATGCAGAACGAGGGGCGCGAGGGGTCCAGGCTCGGCGCGAAGCTGCCCGCCGCATCCCACGCCTGCGCCCAGCGGGCCTCGATGGCGGCAGGTTCGAAGGACTTGGGCAGTTCGGGCGTGGTCATGGCGAAAGGGAGCGCTGGCAGGCAGGGCGGCGGCACGCGCGCGGCGGCGATGCATGCGCACAGACGCATCGCCGCGGGCGGCGGGTCGATTCGGGAAGGCGCGGATTGTAGGTTGCGGGGTCGCGTCGGCGCGGCGCCGTGTGATCCAGTGCGATCTCTTGCGGCGTCGCCGCGGCCGATCACATGAACAGGTGCTCGCCCGCGTTCTCGCCGCCGAGGATCACGTAGTTGACCTTCTTCAGGTCGGCGAGCTGGCGGCCGCCGGCGTAGCTGATCGAGCTCTGCAGGTCCTCGCGCATCTCGCGCAGCGTCTCGGCGAGCTTGCCCTTGATCGGCTCGAGGATGCGCTTGCCCTCGACGTGCTTGTACTCGCCCTTGTTGAAGTCGCTCGCCGAGCCGTAGTACTCCTTGTAGAGCTTGCCGTCGACCTCGACGGTCGCGCCGGGGGATTCCTCGTGCCCCGCGAAGAGGCTGCCCACCATCACCATCGCGGCGCCGAAGCGCACGCTCTTGGCGATGTCGCCGTGATGGCGGATGCCGCCGTCGGCGATGATCGGCTTGGTCGCGACGCGGCTGCACCACTTGAGCGCGCTGAGCTGCCATCCGCCGGTGCCAAAGCCGGTCTTGAGCTTGGTGATGCACACCTTGCCGGGGCCCACGCCGACCTTGGTCGCGTCGGCGCCCCAGTTCTCGAGGTCGATCACCGCCTCGGGTGTGGCGACGTTGCCGGCGATCACGAAGGCTCGCGGCAGCCGCGTCTTGATGTACTCGATCGCGCGCTTGACGCTGTCGGCGTGGCCGTGCGCGACGTCGATCGTGATGTAGTCGGCCCCGGTGCCGTCGCTGACGAGGCGGTCGATGACCTCGAAGTCCGCTGCCTTGACGCCCGAGCTGATCGACACCAGCAGCCCGGCCTCGCGCATGCGGCGCGCGAACTCGACGCTGTCCAGGTCGAAGCGGTGCATCACGTAGAAGTAGCCGTTGCTCGCCAGGTAGCGCGCGATCGGCTCGTCGACCACCGTCTTCATGTTCGAGGGCACGACCGGCAGCGCGAAGCGCCGGCCGCCGAACTCGACCGAGGGGTCGCACTCGCTGCGGCTCTCGACGCGGCACTTGCGCGGCAGCAGCAGGATGTTGTCGTAGTCGAAGAT
>JAIXKN010000059.1:0-7062 GCA_026932425.1 Burkholderiales bacterium | reverse complement strand
GCGGCCAAAAAAAACCGGGCTGCGGCCCGCCGCAGTCCGGTGCCGAATTCTACCCAGCCGGTGCAAGCGACGCAGGGCCGGCGCATGGCCGGCTCCTAGAATGCCCCGATGGTCGAGTCCCCCGCGGTCCCCGAGCGCCTGCTGCGCGACCTCAACCCCGAGCAGCGGGCGGCGGTGACGCTGCCGGCGGTGCCGGCGCTGATCCTGGCCGGCGCCGGCTCGGGCAAGACGCGGGTGCTGACGACGCGCATCGCCTGGCTGCTGGCCACCGGTGCCGTGTCGCCGGGCGGCGTGCTCGCGGTGACCTTCACGAACAAGGCCGCGAAGGAGATGCTGACGCGGCTGCAGGCGATGCTGCCGTTCGCGGTGCGCGGCATGTGGATCGGCACCTTCCACGGCCTGTCCAACCGCTTCCTGCGCGCGCACTGGAAGCTCGCCGGGCTGCCGCAGGCCTTCCAGATCCTGGACGCGGCCGACCAGGTCTCGGCCGTCAAGCGCGTGATCAAGGCGATGAACGTCGACGAGGAGCGCTTCGTGCCCAAGCAGGTGGCGTGGTTCATCGCCGGCGAGAAGGAGGAGGGGCGCCGCCCGCGCGACGTCGGCGTGCGCGACGCGCACGGGCGCAAGCTTGTCGAGATCTACCAGGCCTACGAGGAGCAGTGCCAGCGCGAGGGGGTCGTCGACTTCGCCGAGCTGCTGCTGCGCAGCTACGAGCTGCTGCGCGACAACGACCCGCTGCGCGTGCACTACCAGCGGCGCTTCCGTCATGTCCTGGTCGACGAGTTCCAGGACACCAACCGCCTGCAGTACGAGTGGCTCAAGCTCTTCGCGCCGGTGCCGGGCCAGGAGCCGGTCGAACACGCGCCGCAGGGCGTGTTCGCGGTCGGCGACGACGACCAGAGCATCTACGCCTTTCGCGGCGCGCGCGTGGGCAACATGGCCGACTTCGAGCGCCAGTACCGCGTGCGCCACCTCGTGAAGCTGGAGCAGAACTACCGCTCCTTCGGCCACATCCTGGACGCGGCGAACGCGCTGATCGCGCACAACGCGCACCGCCTGGGCAAGAACCTGCGCACCGACGCCGGGGCCGGCGAGCCGCTGCGCATCCACGAGGCGGCCAGCGATTTCGCCGAGGCGCAGTGGCTGCTCGAGGAGGCGCAGGCGCTGCACCGCGGCGGCCTGCCGCGGCACGAGATCGCGGTGCTCTACCGCAGCAATGCGCAGAGCCGCATCATCGAGAGCGCACTCTTCAACGCCGGCGTGCCCTATCGCGTCTACGGCGGGCTGCGCTTCTTCGAGCGCGCCGAGGTCAAGCACGCGCTGGCCTACCTGCGGCTGCTCGAGAACGTCAACGACGACACCAGCTTCCTGCGCGTCGTCAACTTCCCGCCGCGCGGCATCGGCGCGCGCAGCATCGAGCAGCTGCAGGACGTCGCGCGCGCCGCGGTGCCGCCGATGAGCCTGGCGCAGAGCGTGCCGATGGTGCCGGGCGCGGCGGGCGCCAAGCTCGGGGGCTTCATCCGCCTCGTCGACGAGATGCGCCGCGCGACCCAGGGCCTGACGCTGCGCGAGATCATCGAACATGTGCTGCACGCCTCGCGGCTGCTCGAGCACTACCGCAGCGAGAAGGAAGGTCAGGACCGCATCGAGAACCTCGAGGAGCTCGTCAACGCCGCCGAGAGCTTCGTCACGCAGGAGGGCTTCGGCCGCGACGCCGTCGGCCTGCCGGTCGACGAACTCGGCACTGGTGCCCAGGCGCCGGTGCCCGACGCCGAGACCGGCGAGATCATGTCGCCGCTGGCGGCCTTCCTCACGCACGCCTCGCTCGAGGCCGGCGACAACCAGGCGCAGCCGGGGCAGGACGCGGTGCAGCTGATGACGGTGCACGCGGCCAAGGGGCTCGAATTCGAGGCCGTCTTCATCACCGGCGTCGAGGAGGGCCTGTTCCCGCACGAGCAGAGCCTCTCCGACGTCGACGGGCTCGAGGAGGAGCGGCGGCTGATGTATGTCGCGATCACGCGCGCGCGCAAGCGGCTCTACCTGAGCTTCAGCCAGACGCGCATGCTGCACGGGCAGACGCGCTACAACGTCCGCAGCCGCTTCCTCGACGAGCTGCCCGAGTCGGCGATGAAGTGGCTCACGCCGCGCCAGCAGGGCTTCGGCTCGGGCTACGCGCGCAGCTACCAGGCGGCCTGGGAGCGCGGCAGCGGGCTCTCGGGGATCGTCGGTGCCGGCCGCATCGAGCGGGGCGCGGACCGCGGCGCAGTGGCGGTCGACGCGACGCTGCCGCCGGCGATGGCCAGCCAGCGCAGCGAAGGCGGGCTGCGCGTGGGCCAATCGGTCTTTCACGCCAAGTTCGGCGAGGGCGTGGTCGTGACCCTCGAAGGCAGCGGCAGCGAAGCGCGTGCGCAGGTCAGCTTTGCCCGCCACGGCAGCAAGTGGCTGGCGCTGGCGATCGCCAGGCTCACTCCGATCGAGTGACGTCCTTGTCTGCCCCGGCCGGCGGCGCGGCGCCGCCGGGTGTTTCGGGGGGATCGGGCGGATCGGAGGGTCCCGGCGGATCGCGGGAATCGGGCGGCGCGGGAAGCGCGGCTTGGCCGTCCGGCTGGTGCGCGAAGCTGTCGTTGAAGCTGAAGATCAGCGTCACGTAGAAGAGCGTGCTCAGGAACAGGCCCAGCGGCAACATCAGGGTCGATCCCAGCTGCCCCATGCCCAGGAGCCCGAAGAACAGGGCGCTGATCATCCCCAGGCTCAGCATCATCGTGAACCAGGTCAGGCCGTAGACGACGAAGGCGCCCCGGCAGCGCCACACCGCCAGCGTGCTGCTGAAGAGCGCCTGCATCGCCCCCTGGTGCCCCCAGTGCACCAGCGCCGGCGCGTGCCAGAAGGGGATGGTCAGCAGTGTCAGCGCCGCGCTGCCGAAGAGTGCAGCGGCGGACATGCTGCGTTCGACGAAGAGCGCGTCGATCTCGTGCAGCGGCGCAGGCGTCTGCCGCATGAGTTCGAACAGGTGCGTGTAGCCGCCATCGGCAATGCGGTCGACGCTCCAGAGGATTGCCGCAGCGGCCAGGCCGTAGAGCACGCACAGGATGACGAGCGCGCGCCGTTGCGCCGGCGCGCCCTGCAGCGGCTCGATGAAGTGCGACAGCTTGACCGGCCCCTGCAGCAGCGCCGACTGGCTTGCGACCATGAAGCCGAGCGACAGCATCGGCACCAGCATCATCTGCAGCAGCCAGCCCACGCCGGGAACGATCGCCGCGACCAGCGCCGCCAGCAGGAAGGCGGCGAACATCCCGGTGAAGGCCATCGGCCGCTTCATGTAGAGGCGCAGGCCGTCCGCCACCCAGGCCGCACCGCGCCCGGGGCCGACGGTCTTGAGCCTCATCGCCATCGTCGCCGTGCTCCGTTCAGGCGGCGCAGTGCCAGGGCGCGTCGATGCGCGCGCGCAGGATGCGCTCGAAGTGCAGCGGGTCCTTGGGCTGCAGCAGCGCCGCGCTGCGCGGCAGGTGCCAGTCCCGCAGGCGCGAGAGCCAGAAGCGCAGCGCCGCCGCGCGCATCATCGCCGGCAGCGCGCGGCGCTCGTTGCCGTCGAGCGGACGCAGCGCCTCGTAGGCCGCGACGAAGGCCTGGGCGCGCGGCTCGTCCAGGCGCCCGCTGTCGAGGTCGGTGCACCAGTCGTTCAAGCAGACCGCGAGGTCGAAGAGCAGCACGTCGACGCCGGCGAAGTAGAAGTCGAAGAAGCCGCAGAGGCGGTCCTCGCCGGCGGTCTCGTCGAACATCACGTTGTCGCGGAAGAGATCGGCGTGGATGTGGCCGCGCGGCAATGCCTGCCCGGACGCCGACTCGAACAGATGCCGCTGGAATTCGAGCTCGGAGCGCAGCAGCGCGGCCTGCGCCGCGTCCAGGTGCGGCAGCACCTGCGGCGCGACCTCGAGCCACCATGCGTAGCCGCGCAGATGCGGCTGCTGCAGCGCGAAGTCGGCGCCGGCGCGGTGCATGCGTGCCAGCATCTCGCCGACCTGGCTGCAGTGGTCTGCGTCCGGCGCCAGGCGATGGCTGCCGGGCAGGCGCGTGACCACCGCGGCGGGTTTTCCTGCCAGCGTGTGCAGGATCTCGCCGCTGGCGTCGGCCTGCGGCGCCGGCACCGGGATGCCGTGGCGCGCCAGGTGCTGCATCAGCCGCAGGTAGTAGGGCAGCAGCGCCGGCGAGAGGCGCTCGAAGAGCGTCAGCACCCACTGGCCGCGCACCGTCGTCGCATAGTAGTTCGTGTTCTCGACGCCTGAGCGGATGCCGCGCAGCTCGGTCAGCGGCCCGAGTGCCAGCGCTTGCACCAGCCGGTCGGCCTCCTCGAAACCGACTTCGGTGTAGACCGCCATCGCGGCCTAGAACGAGAACACCGACCAGACGCGCTGGCCGCTCGTGCGCTTGTCCTGGGACAGGTCGCGCCCCTGACCCGCAGGGACGATCTCGTAGGGCTTCACGCCCGCGAGCTTGCTGTGCACCGTGATGCGCTGCACCTGGCCGCGCACGCGCAGCTCCTCGATGCGCACGGCATCGTCCTCGGTCACGATGTGCTGCACGCGCGGTTCGCCGCTGCGCGGGGCGGCCGGGTCGGCCGCCTGCTGCGCGATCGCGGCAGCGCCGGCCCCGAGCCAGCAGGCACAGACGAGGGCCGAAGCGAAGACAAGGCGCGCGCGGACAGCCATGGCGGCATTCTACGCAGGCGCCACAATCGCGCGATGAGCCCCAACCAGGACCTGATGCTGCTCGTCGACGGCTCGAGCTACCTCTACCGCGCCTACCACGCGATGCCGGACCTGCGCGCGCCCGACGGCTTCCCGACCGGCGCGATCCACGGCATGGTCGCGATGATGAAGGCGCTGCGGCTGCAGCATCCGGCACGGCAGGCCGTGTGCGTGTTCGACGCCAGCGGCCCGACCTTCCGCGACGCGCTCTACCCCGAGTACAAGGCCAACCGCAGCCCGATGCCCGATGCGCTGCGCGAGCAGATCGAGCCGATCCACGAGGTCGTGCGGCTGCTGGGCTGGCAGGTGCTGGTGGTGCCCGGGATCGAGGCCGACGACGCGATCGGCACGCTCGCGCGCGCGGCGCAGGCGCAGGGGCAGCAGGTCCTGATCTCCACCGGCGACAAGGACCTCGCGCAGCTCGTCAACCCGCAGGTCACGCTCGTCAACACGATGGCGCGGCCGCCCGAGCGCCTGGACGAAGCGGGTGTCGCCGCCAAGTTCGGCGTCCCGCCCGAGCGCATCGTCGACTACCTCGCGCTGATGGGCGATACGGTCGACAACGTGCCCGGCGTCGACAAGGTCGGCCCGAAGACGGCGGCGAAGTGGATCGCCGAGCACGGCTCGCTGGACGGCGTGATGGCTGCCTCCGCCGGCATCAAGGGCGTGGCCGGCGAGAACCTGCGGCGCACGCTGGACTGGCTGCCGACCGCACGGCGGCTCGTGACCGTGGCCACCGACTGCGACCTGAGCGAACAGGTGCAGGGCTGGCCCGCGCTCGATGCGCTGCAGGCGCGCGAGGCCGACCGCGCCGGCCTGATCGACTTCTACCGCCGCTACGGCTTTCGCACCTGGCTGCGCGAGCTCGAGGAGCAGGCGGCAAACGACGCCCTCGCGCATGCGGCGGCCGGGAATCCCGGCGCCGAAGGGGCGGGCGGTGGAGCGGCCTCGGACCCGCCGGGCGGACAGGGCGGCGCGGCGGCACCCGCCTTCGAGTACGAGACCATCACCGACTGGGAGCGGCTCGATGCCTGGCTCGCTCGGCTGCGCGCGGCGCCGCTGGTGGCGCTGGACACCGAGACGAATTCGCTCGACGCGATGCGTGCGCGCCTCGTCGGCCTGAGCTTTGCCGTCGAACCCGGCCGCGCGGCCTACGTGCCGCTGGCGCACGACTACCCCGGCGCGCCGGCGCAGCTGCCGCTGCCCGAAGTGCTCGCGCGCCTTTCGCCCTGGCTCGAGGACGAGGCGGCACCCAAGCTCGGCCAGAACATCAAGTACGACTTGCACGTCTTCGCCAACCATGGCATCAGCGTGCGCGGCTACCGGCACGACACGATGCTGCAGAGCTATGTGCTCGAGGCGCACCGCTCGCACGGCCTGGAGGCGCTGGCCGACCGGCACCTGGGCCGCCGCGGCCTGTCCTACGAGGAGCTGTGCGGCAAGGGCGTGAACCAGATCCCGTTCTCGCAGGTCGACCTCGAGCGCGCGACGCGCTACTCGGGCGAGGACAGCGAGATGGCCTTGCAGGTGCACGAGGCGCTGTGGCCGCGGCTGCAGGAAGTGCCTCAGCTTGCCGAGGTCTACGAGCGCATCGAGATGCCGGTGGCGCTGATCCTGCAGCGCATCGAGCGCCACGGCGTGCTGATCGACCCGGCGCAGCTCGCGCGGCAGAGCCGCGAGCTTGCCGAGCGCATGCAGGCGCTCGAGCAGCAGGCCTACGAGATCGCCGGCGGGCCCTTCAACCTCGGCTCGCCCAAGCAGATCGGCGAGATCCTCTTCGGTCGCCTGGGTCTGCCGGTGAAGAAGCGCACCGCCTCGGGCGCCCCGAGCACCGACGAGGACGTGCTGCAGGAGCTCGCCGCCGACTACCCGCTGCCGGCGCGCATCCTCGAGTACCGGAGTCTCGCCAAGCTCAAGGGCACCTACACCGACAAGCTGCCGCAGATGGTCAACGAGGCCACCGGCCGCGTGCACACCAACTACGCGCAGGCGGTCGCGGTGACCGGGCGGCTCTCGAGCAACGAGCCCAATCTGCAGAACATCCCCGTGCGCACGCCCGAGGGCCGGCGCATCCGCTGCGCCTTCGTCGCGCCGCCGGGGCATGTGATGGTCTCGGCCGACTATTCGCAGATCGAGCTACGCATCATGGCGCACATCAGCGAGGACCCGGGCCTGCTCGACGCCTTTGCCAAGGGCCTGGACGTGCACCGCGCGACCGCGAGCGAAGTCTTCGGCGTGCCGCTGGCCGAGGTCTCGTCCGAGCAGCGGCGCTACGCCAAAGTCATCAACTTCGGCCTCATCTACGGCATGGGCGCCT
>JAIXKN010000005.1 GCA_026932425.1 Burkholderiales bacterium | reverse complement strand
CGCACGCCAACAACAACCTCGACCTGCAGGAGTTCATGATCCTGCCGCTGGGCGCACCGACCTTCCGCGACGCGGTGCGCCACGGGGCCGAGGTCTTCCACGCGCTGAAGAAGATCATCGACGCGCGCGGCATGAGCACCGCGGTCGGCGACGAAGGCGGCTTCGCGCCGAGCGTGGCCAACCACGAGGCCGCGATCCAGCTCATCCTGGAAGCCATCGACAAGGCCGGCTACACCGCCGGGCAGCAGATCGCCATCGGCCTCGATTGCGCTGCCAGCGAGTTCTACAAGGACGGCAAGTACCACCTCGCAGGCGAGGGCCTGCAGCTCTCGGCCGCCGAGTGGACCGACATGCTCGCGACCTGGTGCGACAAGTACCCCATCGTCTCGATCGAGGACGGCATGCACGAGGGCGACTGGGAGGGCTGGAAGCTGCTGACCGAGCGCTTGGGCAAGGACGTGCAGCTCGTCGGCGACGACCTCTTCGTCACCAACACGAAGATCCTCGAGGAGGGCATCGCCAAGGGCATCGCGAACTCCATCCTCATCAAGATCAACCAGATCGGCACGCTCACCGAGACCTTCGCCGCCATCGAGATGGCCAAGCGCGCGGGCTACACCGCCGTCATCAGCCACCGCAGCGGCGAGACCGAGGACAGCACCATCGCCGACATCGCGGTGGGCACCAACGCCGGCCAGATCAAGACCGGCTCGATGAGCCGCAGCGACCGCATCGCCAAGTACAACCAGCTGCTGCGCATCGAGGAGGATCTCGGCGAGATCGCGCGCTATCCCGGCCGCGCGGCGCTCTACAACCTGCGCTGAGGAATCGTCGGCGCCCGGGCGATGACGCTGCGCATCGTCAACCTGATCCTGGCCGCGCTGCTGCTGCTGGTGCACGCGGACCTGTGGTTCGGACGCTCGGGCCTGCCCTACGTCTGGAGCCTGCGCACCGAACTGGCGCGGCAGCACGCCGCCAACGACGCCGCCAAGGCCCGCAACGACCAGCTCCAGGCCGAGGTCAGCGACCTCAAGCAGGGCCTGGAAATGGTCGAGGAGAAGGCGCGCGCCGAGCTCGGGATGATCAAGCCCAACGAGATCCTCGTGCAGTACACGCGCCGCTAGCCGGCGGCGCGCCTCGATGACCGAACCCCTGTTCACGCTGCTGGGCAGCCCGGTGACGCTGCTCGAGCTGCTGGCCTTCGTCATCGCGCTCTGGATGGTGGCCTGCAACCTGCGCGTCAACCCGCTGGCCTGGCCGCTGGCGATGCTGAGCTCGGCGATGTACGGCTGGCTCTTCCTGCGCCACCGGCTCTACGGCGAAGCCTCGCTGCAGCTCCTCTTCATCGTCGTCGCCGGCTGGGGCTGGTGGCAATGGCTGCGCGGGCGCGGCAGCGACGGCCAGCCGCTGCGCGTGCACCGGCTGCGGCCGCGGCAGCGGCTCTCGGTCGTCGCGGCGACGCTGACCGCGTGGCCGCTGGTCGCGCTGCTGCTCACCCACGCGACCGATTCCGACGTGCCCTGGCTCGACGCGCTGCCCACCGTCGGCAGCATCACCGGCCAGTTCCTGCTCGGGCGCAAGCTGATCGAGAACTGGGCCACCTGGCTCATCGTCAACGTCATCAGCGTCGCCCTGTTCGCGATCAAGGGGCTCTGGCTCACGGTGCTGCTCTACCTGCTGTTCGCGGCCTTGTCGGTCGTCGGCTGGCGTGCATGGCGGCGCCTGGAGGATGGCGACGCGATGTCCCAAGCGTAGCTGGAACCTGAAGGCGGCGGCACGAGCGTTGAAGCGTGCCCTGCCTGCCCGAGGTCGGCTTCGCGCACCAAGGGTCGGCAACGGCCTTGTCAGGTCACTTCGATGCGCCGGGCGCCGTCGATGAGGCCGACAGGATCGGCAGGCCGACCAGCACGAACGGCGCGAGCGCATCGGCGATGGTCTCGACCCCGGATGACCGGCAGCCGTGACCGGTGTCCGCGCCCTTGGCGGATGCGGCAGGCACGGCCCCGTGGCGCCCGTCGCGGCGCCTGCCGGCCGGAAGCGCCGGGATCGGCGCGGCTGCCCCGGGCCCGCGGGTCACGGCTCGCCGCGCGGCGTCCAGGGCCTGCCGCAGGTCGCACTCGCCCTGGGCGCGGCGCTGCGCGACCTCCGCATGGAAGGCCGTCATCAGGGCCGCGGCAACGCGGTCGTCCACCGGCCACAAGCTGGCCAGAACGCATTGCGCTCCCGCCTCGAGTACTGCGCGTGCCGCGCTGACCATCTCGTGTCCGCGCAACGGGCCGGCTACGCCGGTGCTGCAACCGGACAGCACGACCAGGTTGGCCTGCCACGGGCGCTGTGCCAGCGCCTCGAGCGGGACCCACTCCGTGCCTCCCAGGCCGTCGGCCAGCAGCAGGCTGGCCCGTGCACCCCGTTGCACGTCGCCGCGGCCGTGCACCGCCAGGTGGACGATGTCGAGCGGGCCGGCCTGCATCGCCGAGTCGATGGCCGCTCGGGTGCAGCCTTGACCGGTCAGCGCCTCGACGCCCAGCCGGACCGCGATGGATCGACACTCGTCCTCGGCGCCGGGCAGGTCGCCGGCGGAGTTGCCCGCCACCAGGTTGAGCACGGCGTCGCTTGACGAGGCCCTCAGCAGCCAGGCGGCACAGGGCAGCTCGCCGATCGGCTGCCGCTCATGCCAGGGCTGCTGCCCGATGCGGATTTCGTGCAGCGGCAGGTTGAACAACGCTCCGTCGGGCACCAGCAGCAGGCGTCGGCCCTGCGCTGCGCCATCGGCCACCCGTGCCGCCCAGGCAGCCAGTCCAACATGGCGGCGGGCCAGCTCCAGCAATGCCTGCTCGCGCTCGCGCAGGTCAGTCAGCCCGGGCGGATGCAGCGTCGCCAGGTCGATTGCCTCGAAGACCGTGTCGAACCCATCCGGCCAGGCTCGGTAGGCGACAAGGCCTTCGTCCTCGATGGCGACGTCGACCAGCAGCTCGTCCGGCCGCAGCGCGGCCTGCACCGCTTCCAGCCTCGGCAGCGCCTGCCCGGACGCCCGCGCATCGAGGATGCGGCGCGACTTGCCCTCCTGCAGCCGCCGCCACGCCTCGGCGTCGCGACCGGCACGGCGCAAGCGCTGCGCACACTGCATCGGCAGGCGCGCAAACCCACGGTTGACTTCCGACGCGTCAAAGCCGGCCGGCAACGCGCTGCGCAGCCCTTCCGCCAGATCGGCGGCCTGCTGCCAGTGCTGCAACGCCTGCGGCGGGTCCCGGTCGTCGAGGTGCAGCGCCAGTGCGCGTGCCGCCACCAGCCTTGCACGCGGCTCCAGCTGCGGCAGCAACTGCGTGAGTTCGGCGGCCGCGGCCAGGCCGCGCGGGATGTCGCCGGACCGCGTGCAAGCGTCGAGCAGGCCGGCCAGCCGGTTCGCCAGCGGGAACGACGCGCCGTACGGCCGCATCGCCGCTGCCGCCTGCTCGAACAACCCGGCCGCTCGTGTCCAGGCGCCGCGCCGGGAGGCGCTGACTGCACACTCGTTGAGCAGGGTGCTCCGCTCGGCCGCCATCGACTCGAAGGCCAGGTCGCGACCGGCTAGGCCGCTGCGGGCCAGCAGTTGGCCGTGCAGGTCCATCAGGGCCGCCGATCGTGCTTGCAGCGCGGTGACGTCCTGCCCGAGCATCAGCTCGCCGGTCTGTGCGGCGATTGCCGCCAGGGTCCCCCACGCCATCGCCTCCGGCCGTGCCAGGCCGCAGGCCGCCGCTTCGGCCTGCACCGCCTGCAACCCGCGCTGTGCCTGCTGCACCTGACCGGCATCGGCCAGCGCCGCCGCGTGGTTGGCTGCGATCCGCAGGGCCAGTCCCAGATCGCCAGCGGCACGGGCCTGCTGCTGGCCATCGTGCAGGCTCTGCAGCGCCGCCGTCCACCGGTTGGCATCCTTGCCGGCGATTCCCGGGATCAGCAGTCGCAGTGCATGCTCGGTGGGCAGGCGGTGCGCCAGCGCGGTGGCGAAGCCTTGTGCATACCGGGGCGCCAACCGCTGCAGCGCGCCCACGGCGTGGTCCAGGGCCAGCTCCCAGGCGTGCTGGTCGGCGGCATCGGCCCCGGCCGCGTCGTGCTGCATCCCGGCAGCGCGGGCTCGCAGGCCGGCCAGCATCACCCGGCCAGGCAAGTCATCCGGCTCGACCAGGGTGTCGGCCTGCCCGAGCAGGGCCAACGCCCGTCCCGCGCCGCCGCTCTCCAGCGCCGCCTGCGCGGCCCGAGCCAACGTCACCGCGCGCTCGGCCGCCGGCGCGCCCGCGGCCTCAAGCGCCGACAGCTGGTCTAGCTGGGCCTGCAGCGCGCTGGCCCGCTCGCCCAGCCGCTGCAGAGCCTCGGCGCGGTTGGACTGCACCACGGCGCGGCCGCGCGGATCGGCTTCCAGGTCGAGCGCGCTGGCGTACTCGAACAACGCGGCATCGCAGTCGCCTGTGTCGCGCAGCGTGTTGCCAAGATTGCCGTGACCCACCGCCTGCAGCCGCACGTCGCCGACGGCGGCGGCGGCCGCGATCGAACGCCGGAACGCCTGCACTGCCCCCGCCAAGTCGCCCAGCCCAGCCAAGGCGTTGGCCAGCAAGTGGGCTGCCAGAGCGAGGTCGGCCCTGCGCCCCGCGGCGCCGGCCAGGTGCACGGCAAGACGAGCCTGGTGCGCCAGCGCATGCCAGTCGCGCCGCAGCTTGGCTTGGCGGATGCGGGGCATCAGTTGGTCGAGTGCCTGGTCGTGAAACGCATCGAGCTGCGCCAGTGCAGCCCGGGCCCGTCCGTCACCGGCGAGCACGGCGTCGGCCAGCACCTGGCCCGTCGCGCCGTAGAGCGGGCGCAATTCCTCCAGCAGCGCGGCCAGCCTGTCCTCGATCGGGCCCGGCAGCCGGGCAAGCGGGGCGTTGGCGGCCCAGCTCGCCACGATCCGCGCACCCGGCAGCAACTCCTCGACCGCAGCGAGGGGGCTGCCCGGCTCTGCCGCGCGGGCCGGGCCGGTCACTTCACCAGCGCGTCGTGGATGCGCCGCGCGACCACCGGGTCGTCGAGGTAGCCGCCGATGCCGTGGCGGTTGTCGGTGCCGTTGTGCACGGCGCCGTAGTCGTCGATGGCCGGCGCCGGCGGATCGAGCGGGAACTGCTCCGGCGTCAACGGGTACAGCGCAACGACGTCATGCTTGTCGTAGGCGTTGAACCAGGCATCCGCGCAGGGCGGGCAGCGCGTGGTCGACCACTTGGCCACCCTTTCGCGGATCTCGGTGACGCCCAGCGGCGATCCCAGCGTGATGAACTGCGGCACGCGCCAGCCCTTGGCCTGGCCGAACTGGCGCAGCAGGCGATAGGCGACCACCGTGCCCAGCGAGTGCGCGACGACGACGGTCGGCACGCCGGGCCGCAGCGCCTGCATCACGCCCTCGTCGATGGTGTCGCGCACGGCGTCGTTCACGAGGTACTGGTAGACGTCGTGCGTCGCCAGCGCGATGCTGATCGCGCTGGCACCCGGCACGTACCGATCCACGGCCGCCAGCACGCCCTGGAACCACTCCCACTGCAGCGGCCCGCGCTCGACCACGTCCTCTCCGGCCACCGCAGCCAGGTCCGCCTCGGACACGAACCGGCTCTGGATGTGCGCCGCGATCGCGTTGGCGAACCGCTTCTCGTCGGCGTCCAGGCCAGTACCGCGGATGACGACCTCGGCCGCAGCCGCGGGGTCGGCTCCACCCGCGAGCTGCTCCAGCGTGTCGCCGTAGTACGGAAACCGGATGTCGGCCTCGGCGACCGGCATCGCCAGTCCGGCCGCATCGAGCCCGATGCGCCAGGCAGCGATCCATTCCTTCTTCAGTGCGGCCGAGTCCTTGCGTTCCTGCGCGCGGCCGTGGACGAAAACCAGTTGACGCTGCATGTCGGTCTCCCCGATGGGTGGCATGGATCAGGCTACGTCGCCGCTGCGCAGCGCACGTTCGAGCATCTCGACGCCGCGCGCGTCGTACAGCGACCAGAGCGAGGGCTTCATCGTCGCCTGCAGCCCGGCCAGCAGCGGGTGCAGCTGCAGCCGGTGCGCCGGCAGCAGCGCCCAGCCTTGCGACAGCAGCGGCGTGAAGGGCAGCACGCCGGCGCGGCGGTCGATGCGCCGGCCGATCAGGCTGCGCGCCAGCATCGACACGTCGAACCAGCGCAGCCCCAGGTCGGCGGCCAGGTACTCCTGCATCTGGCGGATGCGGCCCACCATCTGCAGGTCGTCGTAGGCATAGGCCGCGTACACGGCCATGGTCGGATCGACGCCCTTGGCCACCTGCATGCGCACGGCCAGCGCCTGGGCATCGTCGCCGTCGAGCTTGAAGCGCCCCATGCGCGACGCCGAAGCCGCCACCGCGCGCAGCGTGCGCAGTTCGTCCCGACGCGCCTGGTACTCGCCCCAGCGGCTGTGGTTCTCGGAGGGCTCGTAGCTCACGTCGACCAGCTCGCCGCCGTCGAAGCTCAACGCGGTCAGGAAGCCGTCCAGCGCCGGAACGACGGTGCCGAAGCCTCCGGCGAAGCGCAGCACCACGCTGGCTGCCGCTCCCTGCAGGCCCCACACGCGCACCGCGCCGCCTTCCGGCCCCGATTGGTCGGGCAGCAGCTCGGTCCTGCCGGCCACGGCAAGTGCCGACTCGACGACCGCGCCGCGCACCTTGAACCCGCACTGCGATTCCATGTGTCCGGGCCCGAACGGCAGCTCCAGTTTGCGCGCCGTGCGGACCATTTCGAGCACATCCGGAGCCGGCATCGACAGCGCGGCGTCGAATTGCTGTCTCACCTGGGGTCGGTCGCCGCGCACCGCGGCGCGCACGATGCCGGTGGCCGCGCGACGCCCGGGGTCGGGAACCGGCACCGGCCCCAGCGAGACGCCACGTACGGCCGGCGCGCGTGGCGCCGCCGTCCCCGGGGCGAGACGCGCCAGCCAGGTCACGTCGCTCGCGCACACCCGCGCCTCGGGCTTCTGGTTGACCCGACCCAGCAGGCCCTGCGCGCGCACCCGGCGCGGAACCTCCTTCTCCAGCCAGTCCGACAGCGCCTTGGGACGCACGTACAGGCCGGGCTCGCCGCCCAGGTCAGCCGCCAGATCGAAGTCGCCCTTGCCCGCCAGCCCGTCGAGCAGGGCGTCGGTGTAGATTGCCCGGAACGCACGGGCAGTCTCGTCGGCGACGACTGCCGCGTCGCGGACCTCGGCCGCCGCGCGGCCCAGTCCGGTGGCGTAGAACGTGTCCACCGGCCGCAGTCCGGCATCCGGCACGTCGTTGGGGAAAATCACTGTGCTGATCGACGCCACGCCCTGACCCTGGATGCCTTCGGCGGGGACGCGGCACGCGTCGGACATCACCACCACGTGCCGTGCCGCACCGTACTCGGCCTGGGCGACGCTGCCGCGCACGTTGATCACCGACAGGGGATCGCTCGGCGCGTCGGACAGCAACCAGTACTCGTTCTTGTCGATGTTGACGCCGTGGCCGGCGAAGTACACGAGGATCTGGTCGACGCCCGCGCCTTGATGAAAGGCCTTGATCGCCCTGATGATCTGCGCCGCATCGACCGGCCCGGCCTGGTCGGCGATCAGCAGCGCCCGTGCCGGATCGAGGCCTTGCTGCAGCGCCCAGTCGCGCATGCGCGTGGCACCGGCGGCGGCGTCGTTGAGCTTGTGCAGCTGCCCGGTCCTGTCCACACCGATGAAAACGCCGGCTCGGATCATCGCCACTCCCCGAATCCGAAACACGGCGACCAGCATAACGCCCGCGAGCACAGGCAGCGTGACGCGGCAGACGCGGCGCGGGTTTCGGATCCCGATGGCACCGGGTGGCCGGATCCGCGAGCCGTAGGACGCCCCGGGCGATGCCCCAAGCGTGGCTGGAACCTGAAGGCGGCGGTTTGCGCAGCGGGTTCGTGAAAATCCAGCTTGTTGAACCTGAAACCCGCAACCCGCAGGGAAACCGCCATGAAGGGCTGTAAGGCCAGTAAGGCCAAGGCGGCCGGCAAGAAGCCGGCCTCGAAGACCGCGCATCACGTGCTGCGCGCCATCGGCGTCGACGCGGCCGGCGACAAGCACCTGCTCGGGCTGGCCGCGGATTGCAGCGAGAACGCGGCGTTCAAGCTCCAGGCCAGGGCCGGCATCGACAAGCGGCCGCAGCAGGCCCAGCGGCTGCCGGCGGCCCGGGCCGCCGCCAGAAGTCCCAACAACGGGGGAGCGGCGCATGCCTGAGGCGTTCGTCGTCGGGCTCCTCGGCGCCGAGAGCACCGGCAAGACGGTGCTCGCGCAAGCGCTCGCGCAGGCCCTCAGGCGCTCGCACGGCCTGGATGCGGCCTGGGTCGCCGAGTGGCTGCGGCCCTGGTGCGAGCAGCACGGCCGCACCCCCCGGCGCGACGAGCAGGCCGGCATCGCCGCGACGCAGAGCGCGCTGATCGAGCAGGCCGCGCGCCGGCACGAGATCGTGATCGCCGACACGACGGCGCTGATGACCGCGGTCTACAGCCACATCGTCTTCGGCGACGACTCGCTCGACGCAACCGCCGTCGTCGCGCATCGCCGCTGCCAGCTCACGCTGCTGACCGGCCTGGACATGCCCTGGGAGCCCGACGGGCTGCAGCGCGAAGGCCCGCATGTGCGCGCACCGGTCGATGCGCGCGTGCGCCGCCTGCTGGACGCGCACGACATCGGCTACTCGCTGGTGCTGGGCAGCGGGGAGCAGCGGCTGCAGGGCGCGTTGCAGGCGATCCTGCATCATCTGGCCAGGCGCGAGCGGTCGCTGCCCCCCGCGCCGGCGCCGGCCGGCGGCGCGCGCCGCGCTACTGCACCGAGCGGCTTGCCGGCGGCTGGTTCGAGCCCGGCGTGAACATCTCGCCGACGTCGACGGCGTCGAAGCGGTACTGCGCGCCGCAGAAGTCGCAGCCGACCTCGACCATCCCGCGCTCGGCGATCAGGCTCTCGCTCTCCTCGCGGCCGAGCCCGCGCAGCATGCCGCGCACGCGTTCGCGCGAGCAGTTGCAGACGAAGCGCGGATGCTGCGGCTCGAAGCGCCGCAGCGGCTCCTGCCAGAAGAGCCGGTGCAGCAGCGAATCGGCGTCGAGCGCCAGCAGCTCCTCGCCCGAGAGCGTGCCCGCGAGCATCGCGATGCGCGTGAACGCGTCGTCGGCGCCGCTGCCGTCAGCGTCCAGCGCCGCTGCCGCGCCCGCGTGACTCTGCCCCGGCTCGGGCAGGCGCTGGATCAGCAGCCCGGCGGCGACACTGTCGTCGGCCGCGAGCACGAGCCGGGTGTCGAGCTGCTCCGACTGCCGCATGTAATGCTCGAGCATCGAGGCCACGCTGCCCAGCGGCTGGCCGCGCGCATCGCGCAGCGGCACCACCCCCTGGTAGGGCTGCTGCCCGGGCAGGCGCTCGCGCGGGTCGAGCGTGATCGCGCAGCGGCCCTGACCCTGCTGGTCGAGCAGCTCGCCGAGACCGGCGCTGGCGGGCACGTCGCCGACGATCTTGGCCGTGGCGCGAAAGAGCAGTTCGGGCTGCACCTCGACGACCGCCAGCCGCACCGGCCCGTCGCCGAAGACCTGCAGCACGAGCGCGCCGTTGAACTTGATGTTGGCCTGCATCAACACACTGGCCGCGGCCATCTGGCCGAGCAGCGCGCGCACTTCCGGCGCGAAGGCGCCGCCGCTGCCGCCGGCGCGGCGGCGCAGCAGCTCGCGCCAGCCCTCGTCCAGGCGCACGAGCATGCCGCGCACCGGCAGGCCGTCGAAGATGAACTTGTGCAGCTCGGACATCGCCTTCGGCCTGCCGCACTCAGCCCACGCGCTCGGTCTGCGTGCGGTGCTGCTCGGCGTGATGCACGTACTGCACGGCGCTCTGCACCAGGCCCTCGATCTCCTCGGCGCTGAGCGCGCGCACGACCTTGGCCGGGCGCCCCATGATCATCGAGCCGTCGGGGAATTCCTTGCCCGCGGTGATCAGCGAGCCGGCGCCGACGAGGCAGTTGCGGCCGATGCGCGCGCCGTTGAGGATCACCGACTGGATGCCTATCAGCGAACCCGCGCCGATGTGGCAGCCGTGCAGCATGCACTGGTGGCCGATCGTCACGTTCTCCTGCACCACGAGCTCGAAGCCGGGGTCGGTGTGCAGCACGCTGCCGTCCTGCACGTTGCTGCCGGCGCCGATCCGGATCCAGTCGTTGTCGGCGCGCAGCGTGCAGCCGTACCAGACGCTGGCGCCTTCGGCCAGCTCGACGCGCCCGATCACGCTCGCGTTCTCGGCCACCCAGGCCGTGCGCGCAACGCGGGGCGCGTGCGCACCGATTCGAATCAGGGCCACGGCCTTGCCTCCTTGACGTCGACGTCGCGTCCACGTGGGGTCCACGGTGGACAAACCGATAATTCTAGGGATGGAGCTGCGTCTTGCCGCCAGACAGGCCTTGTGCCTGGCCGATCCTGCCGCCAAGGCCGCTGCTGCCACCGCGCTGCACGAAGCCTGCCGCGCCGGCGCGCCGATCGACGGCGAGCTGCATCTGCCCGCCCTGCCTACCCTGCTCGATGGCCCCGGCCGCCCGCAACGCCCACGCCTGGTCGAGCCGACCCAGGTGCCGCGCCGCTCGCCCTTCACGCCGCAAGGCCGCGCCGCGCTGCTGCATTCTGTGGCGCACATCGAGTTCAACGCGATCAACCTGGCGCTCGACGCGGTCTGGCGCTTCGCCGGCATGCCGGTCGAGTACTACCGCGACTGGCTGCGCGTGGCCGCCGAGGAAGCGACGCACTACCGCCTGCTCGCCGGACACCTCGCGACTCTCGGCCACGCCTACGGCGACTTCGACGCGCACGACGGCCTGTGGCTGATGGCCGAACGCACGCGCGACGACGTGCTCGCGCGCATGGCGCTCGTGCCGCGAACCTTGGAGGCGCGCGGCCTGGACGCGACGCCGCCGATGCAGCAGCGGCTGCGACAGGCGGGTGACCTGGAGGCGGTGGCGATCCTCGACGTGATCCTGCGCGACGAGATCGGCCACGTCGCGATCGGCAACCGCTGGTTCCGCTGGCTCTGCGATCGCGACGGGCTCGATCCGGTCCGAACCTACGCGCAACTCGCGCGGCAGCATCGCGCACCCAGGCTGAAGGGCCCGTTCAACACCCAGGCGCGGCGCGCCGCCGGTTTCACCGCCGCCGAACTGGAAGCACTCGAGCGTGGAGAGCCCCCTGCCGGATAGGACTCCACGGGAAAAGAGCCCGCCGGAGCAGGCCCTGCCGGCATCGGCCCCGGCAGTGCACGACGACTCGCTGTTCGCACAGCGCAGCTTCATGCACCTGTGGGTCGCGCGGTTGCTCGGCACCGCCGGCAACCAGATCCTGATGCTCGCGCTCGCGTGGCAGATGTACGAGCTCACCGGCTCGGCCTGGGACCTGGGCCTCGTCGGCCTGCTGCAGTTCCTGCCCGCGCTGCCGCTGCTGCTGCCGGTGGGGCACGCGATCGACCGCTACCACCGCGGACGGCTGCTGGCGCTGTGCCTGGCCTGCCAGGTCGGCATCGCCGCGGCGCTGCTGCTGGCCGAGGTGAGCGGCCAGCTCACGCGTGGCACGCTGCTCGCGGTGTCGGTGGCCATCGGCGTGATGCGCGCGATCCAGATGCCCACGCAGCAGGCGCTCGTGCCGCTGCTGGTGCCGCCGGCGCTGCTCGCGCGCGCGATGGCCTTCAGCTCCGCGGGCATCCAGGCCGCGATCATCGGCGGGCCGGCGCTCGGCGGCGTGCTCTTCGTCGCCGGCGCCAAGACCGTCTACGCCTGCTGCGTGCTGCTCTTCGTCCTGTCCACCGTGCTCGTCGCGCTGGGCGTGCGCTACCGGCACGAAGCGGTCACGCAGTCGGCGAGCCTCGAATCGCTGCTCGCCGGCCTGCGCTTCGTCTTCGCGCACAAGGTGGTGCTGGGCGCGATCTCGCTGGACCTCTTCGCGGTGCTGCTCGGCGGCGCCACCGCGCTCCTGCCGATGTTCGCGAAGGACGTGCTCGACGTCGGCGCCACGGGCCTGGGGCTGCTGCGCGCGGCACCGGCGGTCGGCGCGCTCGCGATGTCGATCGTGCTCACGCGCTGGGCGATCCGCCGCCACACCGGGCCGCTGCTGCTCGGGTCGGTGGCCTTCTACGGGCTCACGATGCTCGTCTTCGGCTGGTCGACGGCATTCTGGCTCTCGATGGCGGCACTGGCGCTGGGCGGTGCGGCCGACATGGTCAGCGTCGTGATCCGGCAGACGCTGGTGCAGCTCGACACGCCGGACGCGATGCGCGGGCGCGTCAGCGCCGTCAACGCGGTCTTCATCGGTGCCAGCAACCAGCTCGGCGAGTTCCGTGCCGGCGGCGTCGCCGAATACCTCGGCGCCGTCGGCTCGGTGCTGCTCGGCGGCATCGGCACCTGCCTCGTTGCCGCGCTCTGGTGGCGCCTCTTCCCCGCACTGGCCCGGCGCGACGCACTGGCTGCGCCCGAAGCCGCCGAGGTACCGGCGCCGTAATACACAGGCGCCGCCGGCCGCTCGCGCCGCTCAGGCGCCGCCGCCCTGCGCGACGAAGTGCGGGTTCTCGAAGCCGGGCTTGCCGTAGCGCAGCGGCTGTCCGTCAAGGCGACTCACGCGACCACCCGCAGCCGCGAGCACCGCGTGGCCGGCGGCGATGTCCCACTCCATCGTGCGCCCCAGGCGCGGGTAGAGGTCCGCCTGCCCCGCCGCGAGCAGGCACAGCTTGAGCGAGGACCCGATGTCGATGCGCTGCGCAACCCGCCTGCCGGCGAGAAAACGATCGAGCGCCGCCGGGTCGCCGTGCGAGCGGCTCGCGACGACGCGCAGGCCCTCGGGCGGCACCGCCTGCACGGCGATCGGCCGCCGCCCGGCGTCGTCCTCGACCCATGCACCCTGGCCCCGCGCACCCGCGTAGAGTCGCCCGAGCGCCGGCGCGGCAACCACGCCGAGCACCGGTTCGCCGTCCTCGACGAGCGCGATGTTCACGGTGAACTCCCCGTTGCGGCTGACGAACTCGCGCGTGCCGTCCAGCGGGTCGACGAGCCAGAAGCGCGCGCCGATGGCCTCCGCCTCGCCGCGCGCGACCATCTCCTCGGCCACCACCGGCACGCCGGGGGCGAGCCGGCGCAGCGCCGGGACGATCAGCGCCTCGGCGCGCTCGTCGGCCTCGGTCACCGGCGAGGCATCGGCCTTGGCCTGCACCGCGAAGTCGAGGGCGTAGACCTCCATCACGAGCGCCGCCGCCTGCCGGGCAATGGCTGCGACCGCATCCAGGTCGGGCAAGGGGAGATTCCGATCGTCGTTCATGCCGCCGATGCTAGTCGGGGCCAGGCACGCACCGACACGGCTGTCCGGACGACAAAGCACCCCCTGACGGCGTGGATTAGCGGGAAACGCCATCGCGTACGATGCGCGCGGATGCACTCCTTCACGAGTCCGACATGAGCACTTCCAGCTACGACCCCGCGCTCGACGACGAGGAATTCTTCGCCTACGAAGGCCCGCCCGAACTGCGCAAGCCGGTGACGCAGGCGCTGTCGCAGGTGATCGACCCCGAGCTCGCGATGAACATCGTCGACCTCGGCCTTGTCTACTTCGTCAGCATCGAGGACAAGGAGGTGCGCGCGCACGTGACGATGACCTCGGCGGCCTGCCCGGTGGCCGACATCATCGTCGAGGACACGCGTCACGCGCTGATCGACACGATTCCCGACGCCAAGGTCGACGTCGAGCTGGTGTGGGAGCCCGAGTGGACGCCCGACCGCATCAGCACGCGCGCCCGCCGCATCATGGGCGGATGAGCACCGGGCCCAAACCCCTGTCGCTGGCCGCGCGGCTGGCGATCCCGCTGCTGGTGGTGCTGGTGGCCAGTGCACTGGTCAGCGGCATCAGCGGCGGGCTGATCCGTGCCGGCCTCGAGCTGAAGGCCTTCGACG
This sequence comes from Burkholderiales bacterium, assembly GCA_026932425.1. GTDB lineage: Bacteria > Pseudomonadota > Gammaproteobacteria > Burkholderiales > Burkholderiaceae_C > Rubrivivax. Next base: position 705 of record JAIXKN010000005.1, on the reverse strand, counting down.
GCTACCGCTGGGTCGCGCCGGCCGTGATCTCGCACGCCGCGCTGATGATCGGCGGCTTCCTCGGCACCGTGATCAGCATCGAGCGCGCGGTGGCCGTTCGGCTGCGCTTCGCCTTCGCCGCACCCATCACGGCCGGCCTTGGCGCTGTCTGCATCCTCGCCGGGGCGCCGCTGGCCGGGCACATCCTGCTGCTCGTCTCGTCGCTCGTCTTCACGGTCGTCAACGTCATCATCGTCAAGCGCCAGTGGGCCGAGCACACGGTGCTGCTGCTGCTCTCGGCGGTCGCCTGGGCCGGGGGCAACGTGCTCGCGCTGGTGGACGCGAACGACCTCACCGCGATCCCCTGGTGGTTCGGCTTCCTCGTGCTCACGATCGCCGCCGAACGGCTGGAGATGACGCGGCTGATGAAGCGCCCGCGCATCGTCAACCTGGCCTTTCACGCCTGCGTCGTGCTGCTGATGGCCGGCGCCGCGGTCTCGGTGTTCTCCGAGCTCGTCGGCGGCGTCGTCTACGGCGTCGCGCTCGTCCTCTTCGCGATCTGGCTGCTGCGCTACGACATTGCGCGGCGCACCGTGCACACCCAGGGCCTGAGCCGCTTCATGGCGGTGTGCCTGCTGGCCGGTCACACCTGGCTGCTGGTCGCGGGCCTGGCCTGGGCGGGGACGGCGCTGGGCTGGCCGCTGCGCGACACCGCCCTGCACGCGA
>JAIXKN010000020.1 GCA_026932425.1 Burkholderiales bacterium | reverse complement strand
GAAGAGGAAGAGGATGCCGCCGTGGAAGAGGTTGCTGCCCCAGCGCAGCGTGCCGTGACGCAGCAGCTGCGAGGAGTCGCTCTTCCACGTGTACTGGTCGCGGTCGAAGCGCGCCAGGCTCCCCATGAAGAACACCCCGAGGCAGATATAGGGGTAGACGGTGAAGAAGAAGTCGTGCAGGTAGACGCTGACGGGCGAGGCGTTCATCGGGCAACTCCCTGGGCGGCGTTGTCGGTGGAGGGGCAGGCGGGCGCGCGGCGGCTCACGCGCACAGCTGCGCGGGGCTGCGCGGCGCGCGCGGCGCTGCTGCAGCCATCGAAGGCGGGAGGTTCTTCCCAGAGCGCGTCGAGCGGCTCATCGAGCGGCAGCTCGACGGGTCGCGCAGGCACGCCGGCCAGATCCAGCAGCGCGCCCATCACGCTCGCGTAGCGGCTGCCGCGCTGCTCGAGCGCAGCAAAGATCAGGTTGACGAGGTGCGCGATCTCGCCGAGGAAGGACGCCGCCTCGCGCGGCGGCTGCGTCGACGCGAACTCGAGCGCAACCGGTAGGTAGTCGGGCATCTGTCCCGGGGCGAGGAAGAGGCCGGCGCGCTCGTAGGTCTGCGCCAGGTCGACGAGCGCCGATCCGCGGTCGCGCGATTCGCCGTGCACATGCTCGAAGAGGTGCAGCGCGGTGCGCCGCCCGCTGTCGAAGAGCTGCACGTATTCGGCCTCGACGTCGAGGGCGTCCGGGCGCGCGAGCTGCGCCATCAAGGCCTCGATCTCGGCCAGGCGCGCGTGGCTAAGCGCGCCCTCCTCGCGCAGCGCGGTCCGCAACAGTGGCAGGTGCGCGCGCAGCTCGCCGTCGGGATAGGCGAGCAGCCGGGCCAGCACGCGCAGGGTGTGCGCCATCGGACGCGGGGCAGTCTTGAACAGGCCCATGTCAGATCTCCGCCTTGATCGGGATGGTGCGGCGCTTCTCGCTGCCGAAGAGGCTGGTCTCGCCGATGCCTTCGCTGCAGCCGTTGCCGAAACTGAAGCCGCAGCTGCCGCGCACGTTGAACGCGTTCTCCGCGTACTCGCGGTGCGTGCTCGGGATCACGAAGCGGTCCTCGTAGTTGGCGATCGCCATGATCTGGTACATGTCCTCGACCTGCGCTTCGGTCAGACCCACCTGCTCGAGCACCTTGTCGTTGTGCACGCCGTCGACGTGCTTGCTGCGGTTGAAGGCGCGCATCGCCAGCATCCGCTCGAGCGCGCGCACGACCGGGCGCATGTCGCCGGCGGTGAGCAGGTTGGCCAGGTACTGCACGGGGATGCGCAGCGAACCGACGTCGGGGATCTGGCCGTTGACGCCGACGTGCCCGGCCTGCGCAGCCGAAGTGATCGGCGAGAGCGGCGGCACGTACCAGACCATCGGCAGCGTGCGGTACTCCGGGTGCAGCGGCAGCGCGACCTTCCACTCCATCGCCATCTTCCACACCGGGCTCTTGCGCGCGGCCTCGAGCCAGGCTTCGGGGATGCCGTCCTTGCGCGCCTGCTCGATCACCTTGGGGTCGTTCGGGTCGAGAAAGAGATCGCACTGCGCCTGGTAGAGGTCCTTGTCGTGCTCGACGCTGGCGGCTTCTGCGATGCGGTCGGCGTCGTAGAGCAGCACGCCGAGGTAACGGATGCGACCGACGCAGGTTTCCGAGCAGACCGTGGGCTGGCCGGCCTCGATGCGCGGGTAGCAGAAGATGCACTTCTCGGCCTTGCCGCTCTTCCAGTTGTAGTAGATCTTCTTGTAGGGGCAGCCCGAGACGCACATGCGCCAGCCGCGGCACTTGTCCTGGTCGATGAGGACGATGCCGTCCTCCTCGCGCTTGTAGATGCTGCCCGAGGGGCAGGAGGCCACGCACGCCGGGTTGAGGCAGTGCTCGCACAGGCGCGGCAGGTACATCATGAAGGTGTTCTCGAACTCGCCGTACATCTGCTTCTGCACGTCGTCGAAGTTCCTGTCCTTGCTGCGCTTGGCGAACTCGCCGCCGAGGATCTCCTCCCAGTTCGGGCCCCAGACGATCTTGTCCATCTGCTGCCCGGTGATGAGGCTGCGCGGCCGCGCCGTCGGGCTGGCCTTCATCTCCGGTGCGCTCTGCAGATGGTCGTAGTCGAAGGTGAACGGCTCGTAGTAGTCGTCGATCTCCGGCAGGTTGGGGTTGGCGAAGATGTTCATCAGCA
>JAIXKN010000008.1 GCA_026932425.1 Burkholderiales bacterium | reverse complement strand
GCCAGATCAGCATGTAGGCGAGCACGAACACCGGGATCGAGAAGCCGAGCACCGAGAAGCTCATCAGCGCGCGATCGAGCCAGCTGCCGAAGCGCCAGGCCGCGAGCACGCCCAGCGGCACCGCGATCAGCACCGCGATCGTGATCGTGATCAGCGCCAGCGACAGCGTCGGCTCCAGGCGCTGGCCGATCAGCGTCGTGACCTCGGTCTTGTAGTAGTAGCTCTCACCGAGGTCGCCGGTGAGCATGCGCGAGAACCAGATGAAGAACTGCTCGGGCACCGACTTGTCCAGCCCCAGGCCCTGCCGGATCTTGGCGATCTGGTCGATGCTGGCCGCGTCACCGGCGAGCACCGCCGCCGGGTCGCCCGGCGTCAGCCGCAGCACCAGGAACACCAGCACCGAGACGATCAGCAGCACCGGGATCGTCGCGAGCAGCCGTCGGGCGAGGAACTTGAGCATCGATGCCCTTGCGTGTGGCCGAAGCCGCGACCCCGCAGCGAGGCCGCGGCGGCACGGAGACGGTCAGTCCTTCTTCAGGTTCCAGTAGATGTTGCTGTTGGTGACGAAGAAGCCGCTCACGTTCTTGCGCGCCGCCATCGGCTGGTCGTATTCGCCGACCGGCACGTGCGTGCCGATCTCGTACATGCGCGCGTGGATCTGCTCGGCGAGCTTCTTCTTCGTTGCCTCGTCGGTGGCGCGCATGAACTGGTTGCGCAGCTCGAGGATCTTGTCGTCCTTGGCCCAGCCGAACCAGCCCGACTGCTCGCCGCGCGTGTCGGTCATCGCGTTGACGAGCGGGTTCCACATGTCGAAGGCATTGAAGGCGGTGAAGAACATGTTCCAGCCGCCCTTGTCGGGGGCGTCCTTCTTCGCGCGGCGGCTCACCAGCGTCTGCCAGTCCATCGCCTGCAGGTCGACCTTGAAGCCGGCCTGGCGCAGCAGCTGCGCGGCGACGTCGGGCAGTTTCTGGATGCTGGCCAGGTCGGTCGGCTTCATCAGCACCACCGGCGTGCCGTCGTAGCCGCTTTCCTTGAGCAGCTCCTGCGCCTTCTTGATGCTGCCCTTGGACTGGATCTCGCTGCCGGCGGTCGTGCCGTAGGGCGTGTTGCAGATGAACATCGAGTAGCAGGTCCAGTAGAGCTCCTTGACGCCGACCTGCGCGCGCAGGAAGGGTTCCTGGCGCAGCGCGGCGATCGCGGCGGCGCGGACCTTCGGGTTGTCGAAGGGCTTGTGCAGATGGTTGAAGCGCCCGATGTACTGGTTGCCGTAGTTCGAGTACTTGGGCAGCTGCAGGTTCGGGTCGGCCTTCACGGTGGCCAGGTGATCGGCGGGGAGCTGCTCGATGATGTCGACCTCGCCCTTCTGCAGCGCGTTGATCTGCGCCTGCGGGTCGCGCAGCGCGAGGTTCCATTCGACGCGGTCGACATGAACCTGCTTGCCGCCGGCCGAGCCCGAGGGCGGCTCGCTGCGCGGCACGTACTTCGGGTTCTTCACGTAGACGGACTTGTCGCCCGGCTTGAACTCGTCCTTCTTGAAGATGTAGGGGCCCGAGCCGGTGTAGTCGTCGATCTGCTTGAAGGCGTCGGTCTCGGCGACGCGCTTGGGCATGATGAAGGGGACATTGGCGCCGGGCTTGCCGAGCGCCTCGAGCATGAAGCCGCAGGCCTCGCTCAGGAAGATGCGGAAGGTGTCCGGCGCTGGCGAATCCATCTTCGAGACGAACTGCATCAGCGCAACGCCCATCGCGTCGCGCTTGCCCCAGCGCTGCAGGCTCGCGATCACGTCGTCGCCGGTGACCGGCTTGCCGTCGTGGAACTCCAGGCCCTTGCGCAGCTTGAAGGTCCAGAGCCGGTGATCGGGGCTCTCGGTCCAGGTCTCGACCATCTGCGGCTTGACCTTGCCGTTGGCGTCGGTGCCGAAGAGGGTGTCGTAGATCATGTAGCCGTGGTTGCGCGTCATGTACGCGGTGGTCCAGATCGGATCCAGGATCGCCAGATTCGAGTGCGGGACGATGCGCAGCACCTTGCCGTCCTGCGCCTGGGCGGCGGGAATTCCGAGCAGGGCGGCGCTGGCGACGGCGGCGCTGGCGAGCGAGAGGATCGATCGGCGGCTGGTGCTCATGAGGTGTTCCTTCGCAAGTGGAGGTCGGGCAGGCAGGCTCCGCATGCGGGCTGCCCCGGCGGGGGTTGGACCATTCTCAGAGTCGTGCCCGGCGCTTCCATTGGGGCAAATACCTGATCTGCCGCAAGGGCGACGCGGGCGTTTGGTGCTCAGTCAGGGTCGTTTTCGCCCGCTGCGTTGCCGGGATCCAGGCGCACGATGAGTTCGTCGAGCGTGTCGTAGAAGCTGCGGGCGAAAGGCGCGCCGATCGCCGCCTCGATCTCGCGATAGATCGCCTCGATGCGCGGCGCGAGCTGCCGCGCCAGTGCGCGGCCCTTGGGGGTGAGTGCGACCTGCACCCGGCGCGCGTCGTGCCCGAGCCGCGTGCGCGTGACCAGGCCGATGTCGTCCATGCGCGCGAGCACGCCGGCCAGGCTTGCGCTGCTGAAGGCGCAGAACAGGGCGATCTGCCGCGGTTCGAGCGGCCCGGACTCGGCGAGGCAACGCACGATGCGCCACTGCTGTTCGGTCACGCCGGCGGCCTGCAGCGCCGGGCGAAAGCGTGCGATCACGCGTTCCCGGGCCTGCAGCAGCAGCAGCGGCAGGTTGCGGTGCTCGAAGACGCGTGCGGTGTCGTCGTTCGTGTTCGCCATGGGGTCGGGACGATGCTTGCTCACATGTTAGCAACGACCGCGGGCGACCGCCGCCGGCCCAGGCCTGCCGCCGCACCTGTCGCCGCGCGCAGGCGCCTCACGGCGGCGGATCCGCGAGCCCGATGCCGCGCAGGAAGGCCTGCACCGAGGCCGCGGTGCTGGCTTCGAGGTCGAAGCCTTCGTCGAGCAGCCAGCTGTAGATGAGGCCGTGCACCATGCTGTGAAAGCCGTGCGCGAGCTGGTCCGAGGGTGCGGGCAGCGCGCAGCCGCGCGCTCGCGCGGCGTCCTCGAAGACCTGGCGCTCGCGGTCGGTGTTGAGCCGATGCATCTGGATGTGGCGCGCGATCACCGGCTCGATGTCCTCGGCGTGCTCGACCTTCTGCATCGCGATGCGCAGCACGCGCCGGGTGCGCTCGTCGTGCACGATCTGGTGCAGCGCGCGCTCGAGCTGCTGCAGCAGCTGCTGCAGCGGGTCTGCCGCACCGTCGGCCTCGCCGGCCGGTTCGGAGCCCAGCGGCAGCGTGACGCGATCCATCATCGCGTTGAAGAGCGCGGCCTTGTCCTTGAAGTGCCAGTAGAGCGCCCCGCGCGTGACGCCTGCGGCGTGCGCGATGTCCGAGAGCGCGGTGCGCGAGACGCCGCGCTGCTGGAACACGAGCTCGGCGGCGTCAAGCAGTGCCTCGCGCGTGGCCAGGGCTTCTTCCTTGGTGCGTCGGGCCATCGTTCTGGGGTGCTGGAAAATGCGGGCACTGTCGCGCCCGCGCCAATTCGATGATGTTGATTTTACATACATTCGTGTATGTATGTAGAATGCGCGACGTCATGCGGAAGGACGGCAGCGCATGCAGCGGGCGGATCTTCGTCCCGCATCGCTGGTCCCCCTGATTGCCCCGATCCCGAGCTCACTCCGGTGGGCATCGCGATCCGTTGTTCCGGCCCTGTTCGCCTTCGGTGAGCGCGGCCACCCGATTCCTGCGCCTGCAAAGCCCGGTTCCGTCACATGCAACAGACCCACGCCAACCGCTTCCCGCCCTCGCGCCGCCTGGCGTTTCTCGGCCTCGCCACGGCCGTCGCCTTGGCCGCCTGCGGCAACCGTGAAGGCCAGCAGCAGGGACCGGGAGGTCCCGGGGGCCAGATGCCGCCGCCGGAAGTCGCGGTGATTGCCGTCCAGCCGGTGCCGGTGAGCCTGAGCACCGAGCTGCCGGGGCGGCTCGAGGCCTCGCGCGTGGCGCAGGTGCGGGCGCAGGCAACCGGCATCCTGCAGCAGCGCGTGTTCACCGAAGGCAGCGACGTCAAGGCCGGGCAGGTGCTCTACCGCATCGACCCGGCACCCTACGAGGCCGCGCTGCAGAGCGCGCAGGCGGCACTGGCGCAGGCGCAGGCGCAGCTTGCACAGGCGAGCGCGCTGGCCGCGCGCTACAAGCCGCTGGTGGCCGCGCAGGCGGTGAGCCAGCAGGAATACGACGCCGCGGTCGCAGCCGAACAGGCTGCGCAGGCGCAGGTGGCCGCGGGCAAGGCGGCGGTGCGCAGCGCGAGCATCAACCGGGCCTACGCGACGGTGGTCTCGCCGATCAGCGGGCGCATCGGCCGTTCGATGGTCACCGAAGGGGCGCTCGTCAGCGCGCAGGAGGGCACGCAGCTCACCACGGTGCAGCAGATTAACCCGCTCTACCTGAACATCACCCAGTCGGTGAACGAGGTGCTGCAGCTGCGCGAGGCGCTCGCCGCCGGCAAGCTGGCACGCGCCGGGCAGGCCGAGGCCACGCGTGTCGACATCGTGCTCGAGGACGGCCGGCCCTACGGCTCGCCGGGCCGACTGCTGTTCACCGACCTGAGCGTCGACCCGGCCACCGGGCAGGTGAGCCTGCGTGCCGAGGTTCCCAATCCGCGCGGCCTGCTGCTTCCGGGCATGTACGTGCGTGCGCGCCTGCAGCAGGCACAGATCGACGGCGCGATGCTGGTGCCGCAGCAGGCGGTGACGCGCGGCAGCCAGGGTGACTCGGTGCTCGTGGTCGCGCCCGACGGGCAGGTGATGCCGCGCCCGGTGAAGATCGAGGGCGTCAAGGACGGCCAGTGGATCGTCACCGACGGGCTTGCCGCCGGCGAGCAGGTGATGGTCGAGGGCGCGATGAAGCTGATGTTCGGCGCCAAGGTGGTCAAGCCGGTGCCCTGGTCGCCGTCACAGGGCGCGGCGGGCGCTGGGCACGGGCCCGGCGCGGCCGGAGCGGGCGCATCGGCATCCCCGTCCCACCAGGCTGCTTCCGCCGCCTCCGCTGCGCCGACGACGGCGGACGCCGCGTCGGCCCCTGCCGCCGCAGCCTCGCGCTGACCCGCTTCCGCAGGACCGACGCATGGCCAAGTTCTTCATCGATCGCCCGATCTTCGCCTGGGTGATCGCGCTCTTCATCATGGTGCTGGGTGTGACCTCGATCACCCAGCTTCCGATCGCCCAGTACCCGCCGGTGGCGCCGCCGACGATCGTGCTCAGCACCTTCTACCCCGGCGCCTCGGCGCAGGTGCTCGAGGACGCGGTGCTCGCGGTGATCGAGCGCGAGATCAACGGCGCGCCCGGCATGGCGTACATGGAGTCGGTCGCGCAGGCCGACGGCAGCGGCTCGATCACGATCAGCTTCGAGCCCGGCACCAACCCCGACCTGGCGCAGGTCGAGGTGCAGAACCGGCTCTCGCGCGCGACGCCGCGCCTGCCGCCGGCGGTGGTGCAGCAGGGGGTGCGCGTCGAGAAGTCGCGCTCGAACTTCCTGCTCTTCACGATGCTGTCGTCGTCGGACCCCGATTACGACATCAACGAACTGACCGACTACGCGTCGCGCAACGTCGTTCCCGAACTGCAGCGGCTGCCGGGCATCGGCCAGGCGCAGCTCTTCGGCGCCGAGCGCGCGATGCGCATCTGGATCGACCCGGCGCGGCTGCAGAGCTACAACCTCTCGACGGCCGATGTCGCCGCCGCGATCGCGCAGCAGAACGCGCAGGTCTCGGGCGGCGCGATCGGCGACCTGCCCTCGGTGGCCGGGCAGGGCATCACCGCCACGGTGGTCGTGCCCGGGCAGCTCGGCAGCGTCGAGCAGTTCGGCCGCATCGTGCTGCGCGCCAGCGGCAGCGGTGCTGCGGTCTACCTGAAGGACGTCGCGCGCATCGAGCTCGGCGCGCAGAGCTACGCCTCCTCGGCACGCCTCAACGGCAAGCCCGCGGCCGGCATCGGCGTGCAGCTCTCGCCCACCGGCAACGCACTGGCCGCGTCCAAGGCGGTGCGCGACCGCCTGACGCAGCTGCAGGCCTTCTTCCCGGCGACGGTGAGCTGGAGCATCCCCTACGACAGCTCGGACTTCGTGCGCATCTCGATCACCGAGGTCGTGAAGACGCTGGCCGAGGCGATCGTGCTCGTCTTCCTCGTGATGTTCCTGTTCCTGCAGAACTGGCGCTACACGATCATCCCGACGATCGTCGTGCCGGTGGCGCTGCTGGGCACCTTCGGCGCGCTGCTGGCCTTCGGCATGTCGATCAACGTGCTGACGATGTTCGGCATGGTGCTGGTGATCGGCATCGTCGTCGACGACGCCATCGTCGTCGTCGAGAACGTCGAGCGCATCATGAGCGAGGAAGGCCTGCCGCCGCTGCAGGCCGCGCGCAAGGGCATGGGGCAGATCTCCGGCGCCATCATCGGCGTCACGGTGGTGCTGATCTCGGTGTTCGTGCCGCTGGCCTTCTTCAAGGGCTCGACCGGCAACATCTACCGCCAGTTCGCCGCGGTGATGGGCGTCTCGATCTTCATCTCGGCCTTCATGGCGCTGTCGCTGACGCCGGCGCTCTGCGCCACGCTGCTCAAGCCGATTCCGCAGGGCCATCACGACGAGAAGCGCGGCTTCTTCGGCTGGTTCAACCGGCGGCTCACGCGCACGACGCGGACCTACGAGGGCGTCGTCGTGCGGCTGCTGCGCCGGGCCGGGCGGCTGATGATCGTCTACCTCGCGCTGGTCGCCGTCGTCGGCTGGATGTACACGCGGCTGCCGACCTCGTTCCTGCCGCAGGAGGACCAGGGCAACATCCTCGTCAACATCCAGCTCCCGCCGGGCGCGACGCAGGAGCGCACGCGGCGCGTCGTCGAGCAGGTCGAGGGCTACCTGCTCGCGCAGCCCGAGATCGCGCGCATGGTCGCGGTGATGGGCTTCTCGTTCTCGGGCCAGGGGCAGAACGCGGGCATCTCCTTCGTGACGCTCAAGCCCTGGGACGAGCGCAAGGGCCCCGAGCACAGCGCCACCGCGGTCGCCGGCCGCGCGATGGGCGCGCTCTCGGGCGTCAAGGATGCCTTCATCTTCCCGCTGAACCCGCCGCCGATCCCCGAGCTCGGCGTGAGTGCCGGCTTCACCTTCCGGCTGCAGGACCGCGCCGGCAAGGGCCACGAGGCGCTGCTGGCCGCGCGCAACCAGATGCTCGGGATGGCGATGCAGAGCAAGGTGCTGGCCGGCGTGCGCCCGGACGGCCTCGAGGACGCGCCGCAGCTGCAGATCGACATCGACCGCGAGCAGGCGGCGGCGCTGGGCGTGAGCTTCGCGGCGATCAACAACGCGATCTCGACCTCGCTCGGCTCGGCCTACGTCAACGACTTCCCGAACCGCGGGCGGCTGCAGCGCGTGGTGATCCAGGCCGACGCGCCCGCGCGCATGCAGCCCGAGGACATCCTGCAGCTCACCGCGATGAACAGCCGCGGGCAGGCGGTGCCGCTCTCGGCCTTCGCCCGCACGCACTGGATCACCGGCGCGATGCAGACGATCCGCTACAACGGCTATCCGGCGATGCGCATCGCCGGCAGCGCCGCGCCGGGCTTCTCGACCGGGGACGCGATGGCGGAGATGGAGCGCCTGGCGGCGCAGTTGCCCGAGGGCTTCGGCTTCGAGTGGACCGGGCAGTCGCGCGAGGAGAAGCTGGCCGGCAACCAGGCGATGGTGCTCTACGGCTTCGCGATCCTCGCGGTGGTGCTGGCGCTGGCCGCGCTCTACGAGAGCTGGTCGATCCCGCTGGCGGTGATCCTGGTCGTGCCGCTCGGGATCCTGGGCGTGCTGCTGGCGGTGACCGGCCGCGGGCTGACCAACGACGTCTACTTCCAGGTCGGCCTGATCACGATCATCGGCCTGTCGGCCAAGAACGCGATCCTGATCATCGAGTTCGCCAAGGACCTGCAGGCGCAGGGCATGAGCGCGGTGAAGTCGGCGCTGGCGGCGGCGCACCTGCGTTTCCGGCCGATCATCATGACCTCGCTCGCGTTCACGCTGGGCGTGCTGCCGCTGGCGATCGCCAGCGGCGCGGGCTCGGCCAGCCAGCGCGCCATCGGCACCGGCGTGATGGGCGGCATCCTCGTCGGCACCTCGCTGGCCGTGTTCTTCGTGCCGATGTTCTTCGTCGTCGTGCGCCGGGTCTTCAAGGGTTCGCCGCGCCAGCGCGAGCGTTATGCCGAGCACGCGGCGCACGCGGGCCTGGCCGGCGACACCGCGTCGCGCATCCTGCACGATGCAGAGGAGGGCCTGCCCGAATCCGAGATCCGCGCGCTCGACGCGCAGGACGAGAAGCCGCCCCGTTCCGACAAGGATCCGTCATGAAGCCGTCCGAACGAACCGCTTCGTCGCTGCCGCGCGGCCCGCGCCGGCTCACACTGGCAAGCGCCTCTCTGGTCGTCTCGCTGGCCGCCTCGTTGGCCGCCTGCTCGCTGACGCCGAAATACGAGCGCCCCGCGGCGCCCGTGGCCGCCGACTGGCCGTCGGCCGATGCCTTGCCGTCGCCCGTTGCGGGCGAACGGGCAGCTGCCGAGCTGCCGTGGCAGGACTTCGTGCAGGACGCGCAGCTGCGCGAACTGATCGGGATGGCGCTCGAGAACAACCGTGACCTGCGCGTCGCGGTGAAGGCGATCGAGCAGGCGCGCGCGCTCTACCAGGTGCGCCGCGCCGACGAGTTGCCGACCGTCGCGGCAGCCGCCAGCGGCCAGCGCTCGGAGCCCAACCCGGGCGCCGGCGACAAGGGCCCGAAGGTGAACTCGCTCTACAGCGTGGGCCTCGGCGTGGCCGGCTGGGAGCTCGACTTCTTCGGCCGCATCGCGGCGCTCAAGGATGCGGCGCTCGCGAACTACCTCGCGACCGAGGAGGCGCGCAAGTCGGCGCAGATCAGCCTCGTCGCCGGGGTCGCGAGCGCGTGGCTGCAGCTTCGGACCGACACCGAGCTGCTCGCGCTGGCCGAGCGGACGCTGGCCACGCGCGAGCAGTCGCTCTCGCTCGTGCGGCTGCGCTTCGAGCATGGCGCCTCGTCGGGGCTGGACCTGCGCCAGGCCGAGTCGCTGATCGCGGTCGCGAAGGCGGCACGCGCGCAGCAGCAACGGCTGCGTGCACAGGACATCAATCTGCTGACGCTGCTCGTCGGCGCGCCGCTGCCCGAGCGGCTGCTGCCGCCGCTGCGGCCGTCAGCAGAGCCGGCGCGCACGCCCACGCTCTCGCAAACCGTGAGCGCGGTCGAGCCGGTTCCGGAGCTGCCCGGCTTCGCGCCGATTCCGGCCGGGCTGCCGTCGGACCTGCTGCTGCACCGCCCCGACATCCGGGCTGCCGAACAGCAGCTCATCGCGGCGAACGCCAACATCGGCGCAGCGCGCGCGAACTTCTTCCCGCGCATCACGCTGACCGCGAGCCTCGGGCGCGTCAGCACCGATCTGGATGGGTTGATCGGCAGCGGTGGCAGCGGGGCCTGGTCCTTCGGGCCGACGCTGACGCTCCCGATCTTCGACGGCGGGCGCAACCAGGCGAACCTGGAGGCGTCCGAGGCCGCGCGCGAGATCGCGGTCGCCCAGTACGAGAAGGCGATCCAGTCGGCCTTCCGCGAAGTGGCCGACGCCCTGGCCAGCCGCGGCACGCTCGACGAGCAGCTTGCCGCGATGCGGGTGCAGGCGCAGGCCGAGCGCGCGCGCTTCGAGCTCGTCGAGCTGCGCTACCGCAACGGGGTTGCGAGCCACCTCGACCTGCTCGACGCGCAGCGCTCGCTGTTCGCGATCGAACAGGCGCTGGCGCAGGCGCAGCTCGCGCAGCGCGTCGCCGACGTGCAGCTCTACAAGGCGCTGGGCGGCGGCTGGATCGAACCCGCGCCCCGCAGCTGAACGCAAGGCGCGCCGCGCGCCGCGTGCTGCGGCGCTCCGCTCATCGGTTTCCCTTCCGCTTCGATGGGGCAGGGCCGCTGCGCTTGGCCACGCGGGTGCAAGGGCGGAGCCGTGCCGCGGTTGACTCACTCACATATTAGCAATTACAGTGCGGCCCTGCTTTCCGCTGCCGCACCATGCCTGCTGCCCTGAGTCTCGATTTCGCGCCCTGGCGCCTCTCCGGCACCGTCGTTGGCGCGCTGCTCAATCATCGCGCTGCGCTCGCGGCGCTGGGCGACGCGGTGCACGCCGCGCCCTACAAGGCGCCGCCGAAGGCGCCGGTGCTCTACGTCAAGCCGCGCAACACGCAGGTCGGGCAGGGTGCGCGCGTGGCCGTTCCCGCGGGCGTGCCCGAGCTGGAAGTGGGGGCGGCGCTGGGCCTCGTGATCGGGCAGAGCGCCTGCCGGGTGCGCGAGGACGAGGCGCTGGCGCACGTCGCCGGTCTCGTCATCGTCGCCGACCTCTCGGTGCCGCACGAGAGCTTCTATCGCCCCTCGGTGCGGCTGAAGGCGCGCGACGGCTTCTGCCCGATCGGCCCGCGCGTCTGGCCGCTTTCCACCGTGAAGGACGTCGATGCGCTGGCTGTGGGTGTGGCCGTCGACGGCCGCACGGTGCACGAGACGAGCACCGGCGAGCGCGTGCGCGGCGCGGCGAAGCTGCTGGCCGACGTGTCGGCCTTCATGACGCTCGCGCCGGGCGACGTGCTGCTCACCGGGGTCGCCGCCGGCGCGCCGCGCGTCGCCGCGGGGCATGCGGTGAGTGTGGCCATCGAGGGTCTGGGCACGCTCGCCTTCGAACTCGTCCCCGAGGAGACGGCATGAGAAGCGCACGCGTGGCCTTCGACGGCGCGATCCACGATGCCGTCCCGCACGCCGACGGCCTGCAGCTGGCTGACGGACGCGTGCTTGCCGAGGATGCGGTCGTCTGGCTGCCGCCGCTGACCGAAGTCGGGACGATCATCGCGCTGGGCCTGAACTACGCCGACCACGTCAAGGAACTCTCCAAGGAGCTGACGCAGACGAGCAAGGACGAGCCGCTCGTCTTCCTGAAGACGCCGGGCAGCCTGGTCGGGCACCGGGCGCACACGCGCCGGCCGGTGGACGCGAGCTTCATGCACTACGAGTGCGAGCTCGCGGTGGTGATCGGGCGCCGCGCGCGGCGCGTGAAGGCGGCCGACGCGCTCGCGCACGTGCAGGGCTACACCGTCTGCAACGACTACGCGATCCGCGACTACCTCGAGAACTGGTACCGCCCGAACCTGCGTGTGAAGAACCGCGACGGCGCGACCGTGCTCGGCCCCTGGCTGGTGAGCGCCGACGAGGTGCCGGATCCGCAGAAGCTGAGCCTGCGCACCACCGTCAACGGCCGCGTCGTGCAGCAGGGCACGACGGCCAACATGATCCACAGCGTGGCCGCGCTGATCGAGTACTTGAGCGAGTTCATGACGCTCGAGCCCGGCGACATCATCCTCACCGGCACGCCCGAGGGCACCGTGAACTGCAATGCCGGCGACGAGGTCGTCTGCGAGATCGAGGGCATCGGGCGTCTCGTCAACACGCTGGTGGCCGACACGCCGCCGGCGGTCTGAACGTCCCGAGGGGAATCTTCCATGTTCGATACCGAAACCCTCGCCCTGCTCGCGCCCGCGGTGCAGCAGATGGCCAGCAGCCACGGCAGGCTCCCGGCGCTCTCCGGCGCGGCCCAGCCTGCGGCCGATCGCGACGCCATCGCCGCGGTGCTGCTGCGCGCGGCCGAGCGCATGCAGGACAACTACCCCTACGCGCACCCGCTCTATGCCGGGCAGATGATGAAGCCGCCGCACGCGGTGGCGCGCCTGGCTTACGCGCTGGCGACCTTCGTCAACCCGAACAACCACGCGCTGGACGGCGGCCGCGCGAGTTCGGCGATGGAGCGCGAGGCGGTGGCCGGCATCGCCGCGATGTTCGGCTGGGACGCGCACCTGGGCCACCTGACCAGCGGCGGCACCATGGCCAACCTCGAGGCGCTGTGGGTCGCCGGGCGCCTGCACCCAAAGCGGCGCATCGTCGCCTCCGAGCAGGCGCACTACACGCACGGCCGCATCACCGAGGTGCTGAAGATCCCGTTCCAGGCGATCGCGCACGACGCGCAGGCGCGCATGGACATGAGCGCGCTGCAGGCGGCACTCGATGCCGGCGAGGTCGGCACCGTCGTCGCCACGCTCGGCACCACGGCGGCCGGTGCGGTCGACCCGCTGCCGCAGATCCTGCGCCTGCGCGAGCGCTACGGCTTTCGCATCCACGTCGACTCGGCCTACGGCGGCTACTACCGGCTGGCCGGCAACCTCGCGCCCGAAGCGCAGGCCGCGTTCGAGGCGATCAGCGAGGTCGACTCGATCGTCGTCGATCCGCACAAGCACGGCCTGCAGCCCTACGGCTGCGGCTGCGTGATCTTCAGGGATCCGTCGGTCGGCCGCTTCTACCGCCACGACTCGCCCTACACCTACTTCAGCTCCAAGGAGCTGCACCTGGGTGAGATCAGCCTCGAATGCTCGCGCGCCGGCGCCGCGGCGGTCGCCTTGTGGGCGACGATGCAGTGCTTCCCGCTGCAGCGCGGCGGCGCCTTCGCGCAGGGGCTCGAGGCCTGCCGCGAGGCGGCGCTCGAGCTGCACCGCCGGATCGGCGCGGACGTGCGCTTCCTCGCCGGCCCGACGCCCGAGCTCGACATCGTCGTCTGGGCGCCGCGCGGAGCCAGCGCCAGCGAAGTCTCGGCGCGCACGCAGGCCGTGTTCGAGGCCGCCGCGCGCGAGGACCTGCACCTGGCGGTGGCGAGCTTCCCGCGCGCGATGTTCCCGCACTGGCCGCTGCAGTGGGACGCCGAGCGCGTCACCTGCCTGCGCTCGTGCCTGATGAAGCCCGAGCACCGCGAGTGGGTCGACGAGATCTGGACCCGTCTTGGGCGCGCGACCGATGCCGTCCTCGCCGCCTGAACCAAGGAGCCGCACATGCACATCCGACACCTGATCAACGGCGAGGCCGTCGACAGCCGCGACCGCTTCGAGACCCTCAACCCGGCGAACCAGCAGGTGCTGGCCACCGTGGCCAGCGGCGGCGCCGAGGAGGTCAACGCCGCCGTGGCCGCCGCCAAGGCGGCCTTCCCGGCCTGGGCAGGCATGGCGGCGCTTGAGCGCGCCAAACGCATCCGCGCGCTCGGCGAGCTGATCAGTCGCCACGTCGCCGAGATCGCACGCACCGAGACGGCGGACACCGGGCAGGTGATCGCGCAGACCGGCAAGCAGCTCATCCCGCGCGCGGCCGACAACTTCCACTACTTCGCCGAGATGTGCACGCGCGTGGACGGCCACACCTACCCCACGCCCACGCACCTGAACTACACGCTCTACCACCCGGTGGGCGTGTGCGCGCTGATCAGCCCCTGGAACGTGCCCTTCATGACGGCGACCTGGAAGGTCGCGCCCTGTCTTGCCTTCGGCAACACCGCGGTGCTGAAGATGAGTGAGCTGAGCCCCCTCACCGCCGCGCGCCTGGGCGAGCTGGCGCTGGAGGCCGGCATCCCCAAGGGCGTGCTCAACGTCGTGCACGGCTACGGCAAGACCGCGGGCGAGGCGCTCTGCGCGCACCCGGACGTGCGCGCGATCTCGTTCACCGGCTCCACCGCGACCGGCAACCGCATCGTGCAGACCGCGGGCATGAAGAAGTTCAGCATGGAGCTCGGCGGCAAGAGCCCCTTCGTGATCTTCGACGACGCCGATCCCGCGCGCTCGCTCGATGCCGCGGTGTTCATGATCTTCAGCAACAACGGCGAGCGCTGCACCGCCGGCAGCCGCATCCTGGTGCAGAAGTCGATCTACGCCGACTTCGTCGCGCGCTTCGTCGAGCGCGCGAAGAAGATCAAGGTCGGCGACCCGATGGACGAGACCACCATCGTCGGCCCCATGATCAGCGCCGACCACCTCGCCAAGGTGCGCCGCTACATCGAGCTCGGGCCCAGGGAGGGCGCGACGCTGCTGTGCGGCGGGCTCGACGCGCCCGCGCTGGCCGGCGAGCTGGCCAAGGGCAACTTCGTGCAGCCCACGGTCTTCGCCGACGTCGACAACCGCATGAAGATCGCGCAGGAGGAGATCTTCGGCCCGGTGGCCTGCCTGATCCCCTTCGAGGACGAGGCCGACGCCGTGCGCATCGCCAACGACATCGCCTACGGCCTCTCCAGCTACGTCTGGACCGAGAACCTCGGTCGCGCGCACCGTGTGGCCGCCGGCATCGAGGCCGGCATGTGCTTCGTCAACAGCCAGAACGTGCGCGACCTGCGCCAGCCCTTCGGCGGCACCAAGGCCAGCGGCACCGGCCGCGAGGGCGGCACCTGGAGCTACGAGGTCTTCCTCGAGCCGAAGAACGTCTGCGTTTCGCTCGGCTCGCACCACATCCCGCATTGGGGAGCCTGAGCACCAGCGACCCGAGCGCCGAGCGATCCCCGGTCGCGGCGCCTCGACGAACCATCCACACGACACCGATCCACAGGAGACCACCATGGGCCAGCTCGTCCTCGCAGCCAAGATCACGCACGTCCCCTCGCTCTACCTGAGCGAGCAGCCCGGCCCGCGCAAGGGCACGCGCCAGGACGCGATCGACGGTCACAAGGAGATCGGCCGCCGCTGCCGCGAACTGGGCGTGGACACCATCATCGTCTTCGACACGCACTGGCTGGTGAACGCCAGCTACCACATCAACTGCGGCGC
>JAIXKN010000082.1 GCA_026932425.1 Burkholderiales bacterium | reverse complement strand
ACCGCTGACCTCTTGCATGCCATGCAAGCGCTCTCCCAGCTGAGCTATACCCCCCTCGGGTGAGTCGGTATCCGTTCTCGTCACCGCGCACGAAGCGCAGGCAGCGCGAACAAGCACCAACCGCTGTTCAAGCAAGTCCGTGACTATATCCGATTCTTCAAACGCTCCGCAAGCGATGCAGGACCGTCGTGCGCGAAAAGAGCGCGAGCACCGCATCGATCGACGGCGTCTGCGTCCGGCCGCAGACGAGCACGCGCAGAGCCGGCGCCAGCTGCGGCATCTTCAGCCCGTGCACGAGCAGCACCTCCTTCATCGCCGCGGCGATCGAGGCCTTGTCCCAGGCGATGCTCGCGAAGCGCTCGCGCAGGTCCTGCAGCGCCGGACGCACGGCATCGGTAAGGTGCGCGGCCAGATCTTCGCCGCTCGGCGCGACCTCGACGAACATCATCCCGATCCAGTCGGCGAGCTCGACCACGGTGCTGCAGCGCTCCTTGTAGAGCGCGCAGGCGGGAACGAGCGTCTCGGCCGCGCCGGCATCGACGCCGCGGCGCGAGAGCTGCTGCGCGACGAGGCCTGCCAGCCGCGCGTCGTCGGCCTGCTTGATGTAGTGCGCGTTGACCCAGGCGAGCTTGGCCGGGTCCCACTGCGCCGGGCTCTTCGCGAGATGGCTGCCGTCGAACCACTGCACCATCTGCGCGCGCGTGAAGAGCTCGTCGTCGCCGTGGCTCCAGCCCAGGCGCGCAAGATAGTTGAGCATCGCCTCGGGCAGGTAGCCCATCTCCTCGTAGGCGGTGACGCTGACCGCGCCGCGGCGCTTGGAGAGCTTCAGGCCGTCGTCGCCCAGGATGATCGGGCAGTGCCCGTACTGCGGCAGCGGCGCGCCCAGCGCGCGGAAGATGTTGATCTGCCAGGGCGTGTTGTTGATGTGCTCGTCGCCGCGGAAGACATGCGTGATGCCCATGTCGAGGTCGTCGACGACGACGGCGAAGTTGTAGGTCGGCACCCCGAGCGTGCCCGGCGGCGCGCCCGCCGGCGGCGGGCGCAGGATGATCAGGTCGTCGATCTCCTCGTTGGCGATGCGGATCGGGCCCTTCACCAGATCGTCCCAGGCCACCGCCCCTTCCTGCGGGGTGGCAAAGCGCACCACCGGCTGCACGCCCTCCGGGGGCGGCGGCAGCACCTTGCCCGGCGCCGGGCGCCAGCGGCCGTCGTAGCGCGTCTTCTCGCCGCGCGCGCGCTGCGCCTCGCGCATCGCATCCAGCTCCTCCGGTGTCGCGTAGCAGCGATACGCGGTGCCCGCGGCGATCATCTGCTCGGCGACCTCGTGATAGCGCACCAGACGCTGCATCTGGTAGTAGGGCCCCTCGTCGTAGTCCAGGCCCAGCCAGTGCATCGAATCGAGGATCTGCTGCACCGATTCCTGGGTCGAGCGCTCGACGTCGGTGTCCTCGATGCGCAGCACGAACTTCCCGCCGTGGTGGCGTGCATAGGCCCAGGAATAGAGCGCGGTGCGCGCGGTGCCCAGGTGCAGGAAGCCGGTGGGCGACGGCGCGATGCGGGTGCGAACGGTCTTGGAGCTCATGCGTCGGTCACAGGGCAGTCATAGCGTGGCCAGGCCACGCTGCAGGTCGTCGGTGATGTCGTCGACGTGCTCGAGACCCACGGCCAGGCGGATCAGTCCCTGCGTGACCCCGGCGGCCTGACGCTGCTCCTCGGTGAGGCGGCCGTGCGAGGTCGTCGCCGGGTGCGTGATGATGGTCTTGGTGTCGCCGAGGTTGGCCGCGATGCTGAGCACGCGCGTGCGGTCGACGACGTGGAAGGCCGCGCGCCGCGCGGCCTCGGCCGTCGGCGCGCGCAGCTCGAAGGCGAGCACCGCGCCGCCGATGCCCGACTGCTGCCGCATCGCCAGCGCGTGCTGCGGGTGCGAGGGCAGGCCCGGGTAGACGACGCGCGCCACGGCTTCCTCTCGCTCGAGCCAGCGCGCCACCGCGAGCGCGTTTTCGCTCTGCGCGCGCACGCGCAGCGCCAGTGTCTCGAGCGACTTCAGCACCACCCAGGCATTGAAGGGCGAGAGCACCATGCCCGCGGTGCGCAGCACCGGCCAGAAGGCCTCGCGCACGAGCCGCTCGCTCGCGCAGATCGCACCCGACATCACGCGGCCCTGGCCGTCGAGGAACTTCGTGCCGGCGTGCAGCGAGATGTCGGCACCCAGTTCCAGCGGTCGCTGCAGCACCGGCGTGCAGAACGTGTTGTCGACCGCCAGCAGCGCGCCGGCCTCGTGCGCGATCGCGGCGAGCGCCGCGATGTCGCAGACCTCGGTCAGCGGGTTGGTCGGCGTCTCGGCAAAGAGCAGCCGCGTCTGCGGGCGGATCGCCGCGCGCCACTCGCCGACGTCGGTCTGCGAGACGAAGTCGGTCGTGACGCCGAACTTGGCGAACTCCTTGCCGAAGAGACCCATCGTCGAGCCGAAGACCGAGCGCGAGCAGACGACGTGGTCGCCGGCCTTGAGCAGCCCCATGATCAGCAGCAGGATCGCGCTCATGCCGGTGGCGGTGGCGATCGCCGCCTCGGCGCCCTCCATCGCCGCCAGCCGCATCTCGAAGCTGCGCACCGTCGGGTTGGCCGTGCGCGTGTAGGTGAAGTCGCCCATCTCGGCGAAGCGCCAGGCGGCGGTTTCCGAATCGGGCTGCACGAAGGCACTGGAGAGGAAGAGCGCCTCCGAGTTCTCGCCGTGCCGGCTCGCCGGCAGGCCCATGCGCACGGCCAGCGTCTCGCGCCTCAGCCCCTCGGGCAGCGGACGCTCGCCGCCTCCCGTCGTTCGATCGTCTGCATTCATGTGCGGGTTCCACCGTGCAGCGACAGCCGCGAGTGCGCCCGATCGTCCTTGCCGCCCTCGCCGTCCTCGTCGCGGCCGTCGTCGGCCGGCATCTGCGTGCGTCGAGGTTGCGGGGCCGCCAGGTCGTCGACTCGGATGTCGCCGGTGATGTAGTGGCCGTCGAAGCAGCTCGCCTCCAGGCCGTCCAGTTTCGGGTTGAGCGCCCGGATCACGCGCTTCATCGCGTCCACATCCTGGTAGATGAGCGCATCGGCGCCGATGTATTCGCGGATCGCCTCGACGCTGCGGTCGTGCGCGATCAGTTCCTCGCGCGTGGGCATGTCGATGCCGTAGACGTTGGGCCAGCGCACCGGCGGCGCCGCACTGGCCATGTAGACCTTGCTTGCGCCGGCTTCGCGCGCCATCTGCACGATCTCCTTGCTCGTCGTGCCGCGCACGATGCTGTCGTCGACGAGCAGCACGCGCCGGCCCCGGAACTCCATGCCGATCGCGTTGAGCTTCTGGCGCACGCTCTTCTTGCGCACCGCCTGTCCCGGCATGATGAAGGTGCGGCCGACGTAGCGGTTCTTCACGAAGCCCTCGCGATACGGGCGCCCGATCTTCTGCGCCAGCTGCATCGCGCTCGGGCGGCTGCTCTCGGGGATCGGGATCACGACGTCGATCTCGCCGGGCGGGATCGTGCTGATCACGCGCTGCGCGAGCGCCTCGCCGAGGTTGAGCCGCGCCTGGTAGACCGAGATGCCGTCGAGCACCGAATCCGGCCGCGCGAGGTAGACGTATTCGAAGGCGCAGGGGTTGAGCGTCGGGTGCTCGGCGCACTGGCGCGCGTGGACCTGACCCTGCAGGTCGACGAAGATCGCCTCGCCTGGAGCAACGTCGCGCAGCGGGCGATAGCCGGTGCCCTGCAGCGCCACGCTCTCGCTGGCGAGCATCACCTCGCCGGGCGCCGGCCCTTGGCCCAGGCACAGCGGGCGGATGCCGTAGGGATCGCGGAAGGCGAGCAGGCCATGCCCGGCGATCAGCGCGATCACCGCGTACGAACCGCGCACGCGGCGGTGCACCGCAGCCACCGCCTGGAACACCGCGTCGGGCGAGAGCGGCAGCTCGCGCGCGGCGAGCTCGAGCTCGTGCGCGAGCACGTTGATCAGCACCTCGGTGTCACTGTCGGTGTTGACGTGGCGACGGTCGACCGCGAACAGCTCCTGGCGCAGCGCGATGGCGTTCGTAAGGTTGCCGTTGTGCACGAGGACGATGCCGAACGGCGCGTTGACGTAGAAGGGCTGAGCCTCCTCCTCGCTGTCGGCGCTGCCCGCGGTCGGGTAGCGCACCTGCCCGAGGCCCACGCTGCCCGGCAGCGCGCGCATGTTGCGCGTGCGGAAGACGTCGCGCACCATGCCGCGCGCCTTGTGCATGTAGCACTTGGTGCCCTGCATCGTGACGATGCCCGCGGCGTCCTGGCCGCGGTGCTGCAGCAGCAGCAGCGCGTCGTAGAGAAGCTGGTTGACGGGCGAGCCCGAAATCACGCCGACGATGCCGCACATGGTGGCTCCTCAGGCCGGAAGATGACGCGCCATCGCGTCGGGCAGCAGCGGCTTGAGGCCGCCGAGCACCACGCCGAGCCAGCGCGCGCCTTCGGATTGCTGCCAGAGTGCGGACTGCGCCGCAGGCGTGAGCGCGAGGGCGGTGCTCAGCGCCAGCAGCAGCACGCCGCCACGCAGCAGGCCGAAGCCTGCGCCGAGCACGCGATCGGGCATCGACAGGGGCGTGGCATGCACGAGCACGCGGATGAGTCGTGCGAGCAGCGCCCAGGCCACGAGGATGCCGACGAAGGCGACGACAAAGGCCGCGAGCGCGTTGCCCGCCGACCCGGGCACACCCACCGGCAGCCAGGTGCCGATGTCCCCAGCCAGGTACTGCGCGCCGAACCAGGCCACCACCCAGCCGGCAAGCGACATCAGCTCGAACATCAGTCCGCGCCAGACGCCAACGAGCATCGACAGCAGCAGCACCGCCAGCAGCGTCCAGTCGACCCAGGAGATCCCGGCCATCATCACAGCGTCAGAATATGTCCCGGCAGCCCCGCGGCCTGCAGCTTGCCGCTGGCGGCGTCGGCCTCGGCGCGGTTGCCGAAGGGCCCGACGCGTACGCGCGTGCGCGAGCCTGCCGGCGTCTCGACAACCTGGGTATAGGTCTTCAGGCCGAGCTTCTCGACGCGAGATCGCACCTCGCGCAGCGTGGCGGCGTCGCTATACGCGCCGACCTGAACGACGAAGCGGCTTTGCGCCGGCACCGAGGCCACCGCGGACGGCCCCGCCGGTGCAGCGGCAGCACCGACCGGGCGGTTCTCGAGCAATGCGCGTGCGCGCTCGCCGTCGCTCTTGCGCGCCGGCGCGGGCTTCTCCGGCTCGGACTGTGCCAGCCGCCCCGGTGCCGACGCCGCGGGCGCCTCGGCCGTGGTCGGCGGCGCGGTGACGGCGTCGGCAGGAGCCGATTCACCCGGCGACGCCGGAGCCTTGGCCGCATCGACGGCCGGCGGCTCGGCCTCGGGCTCGGGCGGCGGCGTCGGGGATCCGGGTCCCGGCGGCAGGGCCGTGACGACACCGGAATTGGATGATCGCGCCCCCGCCTGCGTACCGGCCTCACCCTGCCTGGGCATCTCGATCATCACCTCGCCGGGCAGGGGTCGCGGCTGGGTCTCGAAGAGCAGCGGGAAGACGATCACGCCGATCGCCAGCAGCACGACGGCACCGATCAGGCGCCGGCGGGCGCGCACGCGAGCCTCCTGCACCGGACCGGCCTCCTCGCCCGGCAACTCGCCTGCCATGGCGGCATCCGGCTTCTTGTCTTTGCGCTTGAGGAACGTGGAGGAGGCCATACGCGGGGCCGGGCGGCACCAATTGGACGCGGCGGACGCGAGTCCTTGGCGACTGCCGCTCGACGATCAGCCCAGATGCGGCGCCGAAAGCCGGGGCAGGCCGTCCTTCAGCACGCCACCGACGGTGAGGAAAGACCCGAAGACGATGATTCTATCGGTCGGGCCCGAGGCGGCCACCGCGGCCTGCAACGCGGCCGACGGGCTCTTGTGGGTGCTGTGCGCCGATTCGCCGACGAGTGTGGCCAGCTCGTCGACCGAGGCCGCACGCGGCCCGGGCAGCGCGCACAGGTACCAGTGGTCCACCAGGCGGCGCATGCGCTCGACCATCGGCGCGAGCTGCTTGTCGCGCATCGCACCGAACACCGCGTAGGTGTGCTTGTGGATGCTGCCCATCGCCTTGAGGTTGGCGCCCAGCACCGAGACCGCCTGCATGTTGTGCGCGACATCCAGCACCAGGGTGGGCTGGCCCGGGACGACCTGGAAGCGGCCGGGCAGTTCCACCAGCGCCAGACCCACCCGCACCGCCTGCGCGCTGATCGGCAGCTGCATGCGCAGCGCCTCGAAGACGGCGAGCACACCGGACGCATTGAGCAGCTGGTTGGCGCCGCGCAGCACCGGATACCCCAGGCCCGCGTAGCGCTGGCTGCGCCCGCCCCAGGTCCACTGCATGCGGTCGCCGGCGTAGGTGAAATCGCGCCCGGCCAGCCACAGGTCGGCGCCGATGCGCTCGCCGTGATCGAGCACGCTCTGCGGCGGCTGCGGGTCGGCGATGACCGCAGGCCGTCCGGGACGCATCACGTGCGCCTTCTCCAGGCCGATCGCCTCGCGGTTGTCGCCCAGCGTGTCGATGTGATCGAGGTCGATGCTGGTCAGCAGCACGCAGTCGGCGTCGATCACGTTGACCGCATCCAGCCGGCCCCCAAGCCCCACTTCGAGGATCACCAGGTCGAGCCCCGCGCCGGACAGCGCACGCATGATCACGAAGGTCGTGAACTCGAACCAGGTCAGCGGCAGCTCGCCACGCGCCTCCTCGACCGCCTCGAAGTGCGGCAGCAGCGCGGCCGCGTCGATCATGCGGCCGTCGATACGGCAGCGCTCCTCGAAGTGCACGAGGTGCGGCTTGCTGTACAGCCCGACGCGGTAGCCGGCCTCGCGCGCAATCGCCTCGAGCATCGCGCAGCTCGAACCCTTGCCGTTGGTGCCGGCGACGAGGACGACGGGGCAATCGAACTGCAGGCCGAGGCGCTCCCGCAGCGCGCGCAATTCGTCCAGCGGCCGATTCTTCGGTTTGGCGTGCTGTTGCTCGCAGTAGGCGAGCCAGCCCTCGAGCGTCTCGGGGCGCGTCATGGTGCGAAAGGGGGATTCTCAGTGGATACGTCTTGCGCGCCCAACGCAAACCGGGCCCGAAGCGGGCCCGGCCGCAGCGTGCGCAGCCTGCTCAGGCCACTGCATCGGCACTCTGGCGCTGCAGCATCGCCAGCGCGCGGGCGATCGTGGGTCGAAGCTGTCGGCGATCGACGATCATGTCCAGCGCGCCCTTGCCGAGCAGGAATTCGGCGCACTGAAAGCCTTCGGGCAACTTCTCGCGCACGGTGTTCTCGATCACGCGCGGGCCGGCAAAACCGATCAGCGCCTTGGGCTCGGCGATGACGATGTCGCCCATGAACGCGAAGCTCGCCGAGACGCCGCCCATCGTCGGGTCGGTGAGGACGCTGATGTAGGGCAGGCGCGCCTTGGCCAGATGCGTGAGCGCGGCGTTCGTCTTGGCCATCTGCAGCAGGCTCAGCACGCCCTCCTGCATGCGCGCGCCGCCGGTGGCGGCGAAGCTCACGAACGGCACCTTCTGCTCGACCGCGGTCTCGACGCCGCGCACGAAGCGCTCGCCGACCACCGAGCCCATCGACCCGCCCATGAAATCGAACTCGAAACAGGCCGCAACCACCGGCACGCTCATCACCGCGCCGCCGATGACGACGAGCGCGTCGGTCTCGCCGGTGGCCTCGAGCGCCGCCTTCAGCCGCTCGGGGTACTTCTTGCTGTCGCGGAACTTGAGCGCGTCGGTGGGCAGCACCTCCTGCCCGATCTCGTAGCGGCCCTCGGGGTCGAGAAAGGCGTCCAGCCGCGCGCGCGCGCCGATGCGGTGGTGGTGCCCGCACTTCGGGCAGACGTTGAGGTTCTGCTCGAGGTCGCTCTTGTAGAGCACCGTCTCGCACTCGGGGCACTTGATCCACAGGCCCTCGGGCACCGTGCGGCGCTCGCTCGGGTCGGTGGGCTGAATCTTGGGCGGAAGCAGCTTCTCGAGCCAGCTCATGCGTGCCTACTCCTTCGGAAGTTCGTCCAGCGCCTGCCGGATCTCGGCCATGAAGGCCTGCGCCGCAGGCGCGACATTCTCGCGCGGCAGCGGCTGCAGGATCTGCACCAGGCGCGAACCGATGATCACCGCATCCGCCACCCGGCCCACCGCCTGCGCGCTGGCCGCATCGCGGATGCCGAAACCGACCCCCACCGGCAGCTTCACGTGCTGGCGGATGCGCGGCAGCATCTGCGCCACCGCGTCGGTGTCCAGGTGGCCGGCACCGGTCACGCCCTTGAGCGAGACATAGTACACGTAGCCGCTGGCGACCTCCGCGACCTCGCGCATGCGCGCGTCGGTCGAGGTCGGGGCGAGCAGGAAGATCAGGTCGAGGCCCGCCGCCCGCATGCGTTCGGCCAGGTCCCGGCACTCCTCGGGCGGGTAGTCGACGATCAGCAGCCCGTCGACGCCGGCCTGCGCCGCCGCCGCGACGAAGGCGCCCTCGCCGTGACGGCCGTCGAAGCGCTCGACCGGGTTCGCGTAGCCCATCAGCACGACCGGCGTCTTCGCGTCGCGCTCGCGGAAGGTCCGCACCGCGTCCAGCACCTGCGGCAGGCCGATGCCTCGAGCGAGCGCCCGCTCACCGGCCTGCTGGATCACCGGGCCATCGGCCATCGGGTCGCTGAAGGGCACGCCCAGTTCGACGATATCGGCGCCGCCGGCCACCAGCGCGTGCATCAGCTCGGGCGTGATGTCGGCGTAGGGATCGCCGGTGGTGATGTAGGGGATCAGCGCGCGGCGGCCCTGCGCCTTCAGCGCGGAGAGCGTGGCTTCGATGCGGCTCATCGCGCGCCCTCCCCGTCGACCAGGCCCGGCAGCCGGATGCCCTGCATCGCGGCGACCGTGTTGATGTCCTTGTCGCCGCGGCCGGAGAGGTTGACGAGCAGGATCGCCGCGCGCGGCATCGTGGCCGCGAGCTTCATCGCGTGCGCCACCGCGTGGCTCGATTCCAGCGCCGGGATGATGCCCTCGGTGCGGCAGAGGCGGTGGAAGGCCGCGAGCGCCTCTTCGTCGGTGATGCCGACGTACTCGGCGCGGCCGATGTCGTGCAGGTAGGCGTGCTCGGGGCCGACGCCGGGATAGTCCAGGCCCGCGGAGACCGAGTGCGTTTCGATGATCTGGCCGTTGTCGTCCTGCAGCAGGTAGGTGCGGTTGCCGTGCAGCACGCCCGGAGACCCGGCGCAGATGCTCGCCGCGTGCCGGCCGCTGGCCAGCCCCAGGCCCGCTGCCTCGACGCCGATGAGGCGCGTGCCCTCGTGCTCGAGGTAGGGATAGAAGATGCCCATCGCGTTGCTGCCGCCGCCGACGCAGGCGATCACCGCGTCGGGCTGGCGGCCGGCCAGCTTGGGCATCTGCACGAGGCACTCGTCCCCGATCACGCGCTGGAAGTCACGCACCATCATCGGATAAGGGTGCGGGCCGGCGACGGTGCCGATGATGTAGAAGGTGTCCTCGACGTTCGTCACCCAGTCGCGCAGCGCCTCGTTGAGCGCGTCCTTGAGCGTCCTGCTGCCCGACTCCACCGGCACCACCGTGGCCCCCAGCAGCTGCATGCGGTAGACGTTCGGGCTCTGGCGCTTCACGTCCTCGCTGCCCATGTAGACGACGCACTGCAGCCCGTAGCGCGCGCAGATCGTCGCGGTGGCCACGCCGTGCTGCCCGGCGCCCGTCTCGGCGATCACCCGCGGCTTGCCCATGCGCCGCGCCAGCAGCGCCTGGCCGATGGTGTTGTTGATCTTGTGCGCGCCGGTGTGGTTGAGGTCCTCGCGCTTGAGGTAGATCTGCGCGCCGCCGATCTCGCGCGAGAGCCGCGCGGCGTGGTAGATCGGGCTTGGGCGGCCGACGAAGTGCGCGAGCTCGTGACGGAACTCGGCATCGAAGGCCGGATCGGCGCGGCAGGCCGCGTAGGCCGCCTGCAGTTCCTGCAGCGCGTGGGTCAGGGTCTCGGCAACGAAGCTGCCGCCGTAGTAGGTGCCGCGCACGGGGCCGAAGCGGCCGTGGGCGTCGGGCTGGGGATCGATCGTCATGGGGTCTGTCTCGCAGCCGGCGCACGCCCAAGGCGGCGCGCGGCGGGGTCTCAAAGGCTGGCCAGACGCTGGTCGGCGTCGCGCACGGCCTTGCAGAACCGGCGCATCAGCCCGGCGTCCTTGACGCCCTTGGCCGACTCGACGCCGGAGCTCACGTCAACGGCAAAAGGCCGGACGTGCAGCACCCCATCGG
Organism: Burkholderiales bacterium; assembly: GCA_026932425.1. Taxonomy (GTDB): domain Bacteria; phylum Pseudomonadota; class Gammaproteobacteria; order Burkholderiales; family Burkholderiaceae_C; genus Rubrivivax. Next base: position 4,391 of record JAIXKN010000082.1, on the reverse strand, counting down.
TCACGTTTGCCGGATTCAACCCACCAGACAAAACGACCGGAGAGGGAACGCTTGGTGGAAGCAGTGACCAATCGAAAGCCTTTCCGCCGCCGCCGTAGCCCTCGACATGGGCGTCCAGCAGCAGCGCCGTCGCAGCGCGAAAGCGCTCGGCGAAGTCTAGCAAATCGAAACCCGGCGCCATGCGCGCGGCACGCAGGAAGGGCCGGCCTGCGGCCTGGCACTGCTCGGGCGTCTCGTCGCCGTGGAACTGCAGCAGCGCCTGCGGCAGCGCCTGCGCCGCGGCATGAACCTCGCCCGGCGAGGCGTTGACGAAGAGCAGCACCGGCGTGACGAAGGGCGGCAGGCGGCGCGCAAGCTCACCGGCTCGCGCCAGCGTCACCGCGCGCGGGCTCTTCGGGTAGAGCACGAAGCCCAGCGCGTCGGCCCCGGCCTCGACGGCGGCGTCGACGTCGACCTCGCGCGTGAGGCCGCAGATCTTGATTCGGGTGCGCATTCAGGGCAGCCAGTCGAGAGCCGGCGGATGCTCGGGCAGGCCAAGCGCGGCATCGTAGTACGGGCCGAGGAAATAAAGGCCCGCGCTCGGGAAGGTGGGTGCTGCGGCTTCGCGCGAGCGCGCAGCCAGCACCTCGGCCATCCAGCCCGGCGTGCGCCGGCCGCTGCCCACGGCGACCAGGCAGCCGAGGATGTTGCGCACCATGTGGTGCAGGAAGGCGCTGCCGTCGAAGTCGAAGCGCCAGTAGGCGCCGCGGCGGGTGATGTCGATCCGCCGCAGCGTCTTCACCGGCGATCGCGCCTGGCACTCGGCGGCCCGAAACGAGCTGAAGTCGTGTTCCCCGATGAGGACCGCGGCCGCCGCGCGCATCGCCTCGCCGTCCAGCGGCCGGAACACCCAGCCGGCGAGCCCCGCCTCGAGCGAGGGCCGCACCGGCGACTCGAGCACGACGAAGCGGTAGCGCCGGCCGCGGGCGCTGTTGCGCGCGTGGAAGTGCCGCGGCACCTCGCGGCACCACTGCACCGCGATGTCGGCCGGCAGGTAGCGATTGCTGCCGCGCACCCAGGAGAAGAGATCCCGCTGCACCGGCGGGTCCAGGTGCACGACCTGATTGACGCCGTGCACGCCGGCGTCGGTGCGGCCGGCGCAGACCGTCGTCACCCGCCGCGCGGCGAAGGCCGAGAGCGCGTCCTCGAGCCGGTCCTGCACCGTCTGCCCGCCGGGCTGCGATTGCCAGCCCTGGTAGGCACTGCCGCGGTAGCTCAGGCCCAGCGCCAGGCGAGCCGGGCGCGCCGGATCCGCATCGTCGGCAGTGCCATCGGCGGCGGCGGCGCGGGGTTCTGCGCCGCCGGACGCCGGGCCGGTCGCGCCGGCCGGGGCGCGTTCCTCAGGCAAGGCCCTCGAGCATCGCCTGCGCCTTGGACTTCACGAGGCCATCGGCCTTGGCGATGACCTCCTCGAGCAGGTCGCGTGCGCCCTCGATGTCGCCGATCTGCCGGAACTCCTCGGCGAGCTCGAGCTTGCGCGCCAGCGGATCCCCGCCCTCGTCGATCGTCACGTCGACGCCGGTCTCGGCCGCGCCGCCGTCCTGCATCTCGGTCGGCAGCATCGGAGCCGTGCCGGCATCCCCGGCCCCGCCGATGTGGAAATCGGCGAAATCCAGCGCTTGGTCGTTCACCTCGGCGCGCGGCAGCGGCATCGTCGGCGGCGACACCGGCTCGACGCCCAGCTGGTCGAGGTCGAAGTCGATGTCGCCCTCGGCCGGCGTCGGCATCGAGGGCATCATCGCTGCGGGTTCGGTGCTGACGTCGTCGAAGGCCGCTGCGGATTCCAGCTCCAGGCCCGGTTCGAGCGCGATGTCGGGCTGCGTCGGCATCGGTCGCGTCGTCTCGGCCGCGGTCGACGCCTCGTCGCCGCCAAGATCGAGATCCAGGTCCAGGCCGCCGGGCTGCGAATCCAGCCCCAGGTCGGCCGTGAACTCCGGCACCGACGGCGTCGCGGCGTACGGCTGCGTCGTCGCGCTCAGCGGTTCGACGACCGACTCCCCACCGGCGCCCTGCACCGGCTCGGGTCGACCGCCAGGCTGGTAAAGCGCGTTCTCGGGGTCGATCTGCAGCCCCATTTCCTGGGCCTTGGCCCAGTCCTCGCCCTCGCCATTGGTCAGCGCGTGCAGCTGCGTGGCCAGGAGCTCGAAGCCCTTGGTGTCGCGGCGCTTGGCGTAGACCTCGAGCAGTTTGGTGCGGATCGCCATGCGCTGCGGGTTCGCGCGCATCGCCTCCTTGAGGATCTCCTCGGCCTGCAGGTCGCGTCCGTAGGCGAGGTAGACATCGGCCTCGGCCACCGGGTCGACGTCGCCGATGGCGTCGAGCTGGCTGAGCGAATAGCTCATCGACGACGAAGTCGCCGAAGACGACGAAGGCGCTGCCGCCTCGTGAGTGTCGACCCGCTGACCGCCGCTGGCGCCGAAGAAGGAGTCCGGCTGGAGACGGCTTTCCAGGAATGAGGTCTCGCCGCTGCCGTGCTTGCGCGAACGGGCACGGTAGAGGCCCAGTCCGATCAGCAGCGCGATCAGGCCGCCGGCAGCCGGCAGCATCCAGGGGGAGTCGAGCAGGTTCTCGACGAAGCCGGGTTCGTCTTCACCCGTTGGCGCGGGCGTAGGCGCCGCAGCTGGTGCCGACGCCGGGGCCGGGGCCGACGGCGCCGCGGCAACCACCGGCGCCGCTTCGGGTGCCGAGGCCGCCGAGTCGCCAGGCCCTGCCGGTGCGGCGACCGGCGCGGCCGGCAACGCAGGCGCGGCCGCACTCGCCTGCGGCGCGGCAGCGGTCGCGGGACTCGGGGCGGCGGGAGCGCCGGGAGCCGCGGCAGTTCCCTGTTGCAGCTTGCGCAGCTCCTCGACGTTGCGCGAGAGCTCGGCCACGCGCGTTGCGCTGGCCTTGCCCTCGGCCTCACGCGAAATCGCGGCTTCCGGCGCGCTCGCCTGCACCGCGCCCTGCGACAGCGTCAGCTTGTCGGGACCGGCCGCCGCGGGCTGCCGACGGTCATCGACGCGTGCCTGCACGGTCCCCGTGGCCTGCCGCGCCGACCCCTCGTCGGCCTGCGTGCGCGCGCCGCCGGCCAGGCGCTGGCGGTAGGCGTCGAAGTCGGCGCTCTGCGTGCGGATGATCTCGCGCGCCTCAGCGGTGCTCACCTGCTGAGCGGCCTCGGCGCCGGGCAGTGTCAGCACGGATCCGGCGCGCAGCCGGTTCATGTTGCTGGCAACGAAGGCGTTCGGGTTGTTGCGGTAGAGCGAGACCAGCATCTGGTCGAGCGAGACCCCGGCCGGCAGCTTGCGCGACGCAATCCCGGAGAGTGTGTCGCCGCGGCGGACGAGGTACTCGCCCTGCTGCTCGCTCACGCGCGGCGTGGGTGCCGGCGCGGCGGTCGGCGGAGGCGCCAGCCGGCGTGCAGGGGTCGCAGGACTTGACGGCGGCGCTGCCACCGCAACGGCAGGCGGCGGCGGCGATGGCGCTGCCGTCGGCGCCGGCACCGGTGCCGGCGACGCCACGGGCGGCATGGTCGGCGTCGGCGCCGTGGCCACGCGGGTCGGCGGATCGAGCAGCAGCGTGTACTCGCGCACCAGGCGGCCACTGGCCCAGTTGGCCTCCACGATGACGTCGACGAAGGGTTCGACCAGGGGGCGGTCGCTGGCCAGTCGCAGCACCGCGCGCCCGTTCGCACCGCGGTCCAGGGTCACGCGGGCGCCGGCGAGCGCCGCGTTGTATTCGATCCCCGCGGCGCGGTATGCGTCGGGAGAGGCCAGTTTCAGCGCCAGCGAAGCCGCTTCTTCATTCGTGAGGCTCGTGACCTCGATGTCCGCGCGCAGGGGCTCGCCCAGCGCCGAGCGCACGGTCAGCCGACCGAGCCCAAGGGCCCAGGAGGAGGACCCCATCAGGCAGACGGCGGCAACCGCCACCGTCGTCAGCGCGAAACGGCCAGCTTTCAACGAGCGTTTTCTCAAGGCGTCCCCCTTGGGTGAGCGGCCGGCACTCGTCATGAGTGGCGCCGCCGCGAGCTCCTTCGACCCTCCACCGGGCGGCACGCCAGCGACGCGGAAGCGGTGGAAATCACAGTAGCATCAAGCATATAGGCTGACAAGCTCACCTAAAGACTGATGTCCGCCGGCGAAATGCTTTGTTTCGCGGCGTCGGCGCGGCGTTGTTGCCAATCGGCAACGTCCGGCCGCGCCGTTTCCCGAGGATTTCACGGTCGGTCAAACGCGCGCCAGAGCCGCGCTCGCGAGCGGCGAGCGCGCGCCATCGCCCTGCCCGCCCCGCCAGACGGGCAGCCGACGGACTGCCCGCAGGAGCGAGGTTCAGGCCTCGAGCAGGATGCGCAGCATGCGGCGCAGCGGTTCGGCCGC
>JAIXKN010000064.1 GCA_026932425.1 Burkholderiales bacterium | reverse complement strand
TCGGTGACGTTGAGCAGCACGAACTCGATGTCGCTGCCTTCGTAGAAGGCCATCCGGCCCTTGCCGCCGTTCTCCAGGCGCTTCAAGATGTCGTCCTCGACCGCGAGGTTCCAGGCGATGTCGAACTCGCCGGTCTGCAGCACGGCGCGCGCAGCGCTCGTGGCGTCGCCGCCGCCCTTGATCTCGAGCGTGTCGAAGTGGGGCTGGTTGGGGACGTGATAGTCCTTGTTCGCCTCGGCGCGCAGCATGTCGCCGGGCTTGAAGTCCAGCAGCTTGTAGGGCCCGGTGCCCACGGGCTTGAGGTTGGCCGGGTTCTCGCGCGACTTGGCGCCCATGTAGGGCTCGAACACGTGCTTGGGCAGGATGCAGCCGACGATGCCGGTCAGCGGTTCCGACCAGAACGGCGTCGGCTTGGGGAACTCGACGCGCACCGTGTAGGTGTCGAGCTTGACGATCTTGATGTCCTTGTAGGCCGCCACCGTGACCATCGCCGCGGCCGGGTCACCGGCGTAGGCGGCGGTGAAGACGACGTCGTCGGCGGTGAAGGGCTTGCCGTCGTGCCAGGTGACGCCCTGCTTGAGCTTCCAGGTGACGCTGCGGCCATCGGCGGCCACACCGCCGTTCTCGCGCGTGGGGATGTCGGCGGCCAGGCAGGGGATCAGGTTGCCGTCGGTGTCCCAGCCCGCGAGCGGTTCGTAGAAGATGCGGCTCGCGTCCTGGTCCTTGGTGCCGCCGGCGTAGTGCGGGTTCAGGTGCACCGCGCCTTGCCAGTAGATGATCTTCAGGTTGCCGCCGCCGCCGCGCTTGGTCGGCTTGTACTGCAGCGTCGCGGCCTGGGCCACGCCCGCGTTGAGCAGCAGCGTGCCGGCCATCGGGGCGGTCAGGCCTGCGGCCACCATGTGGGCGATGAACTGGCGGCGCGGCAGCGCGCCCTCGCGGACCTGTTCGATCAGCGAGCGGATTTCCTTCTCGTGCATTCTGGTCGTCTCCTGGCCCGTTCGGCAGCGTGTGTGGTTCCCGGGCCGGCCGGCGCGAGTCGTACCCGCGCCCGCTGCCCCCCTGAGCGCTTCGCTCAGGCTTCCTTGTACCAGTGCGCCAGAGCCCAGAGGTCGTTGTCCCAGCCCGAGAGGTGAGCAACCAGCTTGTTCCCCGCGGCGGAAGGACGTGGACGGTAAACCAGAGGCTGGATGTAGCCGTCGCTGCAGACGATGTCGTTGAGCTTGATGAACATCGCCGCGCGCTTGACCGGGTCGAGCTCGACCTGGGCCGCCTTGTGCGTCGCGTCGTATTCCTGGCTGCGCCAGCGGCTGAGGTTGCGACCGGCCCACTTGTTGGCCTTGGTGGCCATCTCCCAGCTGCAGAACTGCTCCATGAACACCTGCGGGTCGGGCTGGGTCATGGTCGTCGTGTACATCTCCATGTCGGCCCAGAACTTCTGGTAGGTGTCCGGGTTGGCGTAGTCGCCTCCGAAGTACACCGCCGCGGTGATGCTCTTGAGCTCGAGGTCGATGCCGGCCTTGGCGCAGGCGTCCTTGATGATCGCCTGCGTCTTCTGCCGCGGCTGGTTGACCGAGGTCTGGAAGACGAACTTCAGCTTGGTGTTGCCCTTGGCGCGAATGCCGTCGGCGCCCTTCTTCCAGCCCGCGGCGTCCAGGATCTGGTTGGCCTTGTCGACGTTGAACTCGTACTTGAGGTTCTTGCTCTTGAAGCGCGGGGGGTTGTTCAGGAAGTTCGGCGTCGCCTCGCCGGTGCGTCCGTAGATGAAGTCCTGCACGCCCTTGCGGTCGATCAGCACGTTCATCGCGTCGCGGACGGCCTTGTCCTGGAACGCCGGATGGCGGCTGTTGGCGTGGCTGCGCTCGCCGTCGATCTCGGTCCAGGGATCGGCGTAGCTGAGCAGGATGAACTCGATGTTGCCGCCGTAGGTGATCGTGACGCGACCCTTGCCGCCGTTCTCCAGCCGCTTGAGGATGTCGTCCTCGACCTGCAGGTTCCAGGCGTAGTCGTATTCGCCGGTCTGCAGCACCGCGCGCGCCGCGCCGATCGCGTCGCCGCCGCCCTTCATCTCGAAGGCGTCGAAATAGGGGCGGTTGGGGATGTGGTAGTTCTCGTTGGCGGTGCCGCGCAGCATGTCGCCGGGCTTGAAGTCCAGGAACTTGTAGGGGCCGGTGCCCACCGGCTTCTGGTTCATCGGCGCCTCTCGGGACTTGGCGCCCATGTAGTCCTTGAAGAGGTGGCGCGGGATGATCATGCCCACCGTGCCGACGAAGGGCTCGGCCCAGAAGGGCGTCGGCTTGGAGAAGACGATGCGCACCGTGTGCGAATCGACCTTCGTCACGGTGATGTCGCGGTACGCCGAGATGTTGGATGCCGCGGTCGCCGGGTCCTTGCAGAACTCCCAGTTGAAGACGACGTCGTCGGCGGTGAAGGGCTGGCCGTCGTGCCAGGTGACGCCCTTCTTGAGCTTCCAGGTCACCGTCGTTCCGTCGGCCGAGAGCCCGCCATTGTCGCGCGTGGGCACCTCGGCGGCCAGGATCGGATAGAGGTTGCCGTCCTTGTCCCAGCCGGCCAGCGGCTCGTAGAAGACGCGCGAGCCTTCCTGTTCCTTCGTGCCGGTGGCCCAGTGCGGGTTCAGGTGCACCGGACCCTGCCACCACAGCACCTTGAGCGTGCCGCCGCCGCCGCGCTTGGTCGGCTTGTACTGCAGTGTCGTCTGCGCCTGCGCGATCCCCGCGTGCATCAGCAGCATCGAGGCCATCGGCGCCGTGAGGCCCGCGCCGACCATGCGGGCGATGAAGCTGCGGCGCGGCAGGGCGCCTTCACGCACCTGTTCGATCAGATCACGGAGGTCTTTCTCTTGCATGTCGCTGTCTCCAGGGTTCGATGGCGGCGGCGGCCTTCGGCGCCGCCGGCTGATGCGTTCTATTGTCTGCAATGCGGTGATACTTCCCAGCGTCGACGCACCCGAACAAACCCGTAGGCAACCGGCTGGCCGTCCGGGCGATGAAAGAGGAGACGCCGTCATGTTCAAGCCGCCGCTCGAGATCCTTCCGCCCGACATCGCCCCGCTGCGGCACGGCAACGCCGGCGTCGACTACGTGCATGTGTTCGACAGCGGACAGGCCGGCCCCGAGGTGCTCGTGCAGGCGCTCACGCATGGCAACGAGATCTGTGGCGCGCACGCGATGCTCTGGCTGTTCGAGAAGGGCTTTCGCCCGCGGCGCGGACGCCTGACGCTCGCGCTGGCCAACGTCGCCGCGTTCGAGCGCTTCGACTCGGAGGCGCCGCATGCCTCGCGCTATGTCGACGAGGATCTCAACCGCGTCTGGAGCGACGAGGCGATGAATGCGGGTGTCGACACCGTCGAGCGCCGGCGTGCGCGCGAGCTGCGCCCCTTCGTCGATGCTGCCGACTTCGTGCTCGACATCCACTCGATGCACGAGGATTGCCGCCCGCTCATGGTCTGCGGCACCGCCGACAAGAACGCAGAGTACGCGCGCAGGCTCGGCGTGCCCGCGGATCTGCTGATCGACACCGGCCATCCGGCCGGGTTGCGCATGGTCGAGCGCGGGGGGCTCTCGGATCCGGCCTCAGCCCGGCGCGCGCTGCTGATCGAGTGCGGCCAGCACTGGGCGCGCAGCTCGAGGACGGTCGCGATCGATACGCTGGTGCGCTTCCTCGCGCTCACGGGCCTGGCCGACGAGGAATGGATGCATCAGCATGTGCAGCTGCCGCTGCCCCCGGTGCAGCGCCTCGTGCGGGTCACCGAGGCGGTGGTCGCGCGCAGCACGGACTTCCGCTTCCTGATCCCGGTGCAAGGGCTTGGCGTCGTGCCCAGGGCGGGGACACCGATCGCGCGCGATGGCGACCAGGTCTGGTGCGCGCCCTACGACGACACCGTGCTCGTGATGCCGTCGATGCAGCATGCGCGCCCCGGGAACACGCAGGTGCGGCTCGGTCGCTACGAGGACTGAGTCATCGTGTTTCGACGGCGTGCGGAGGCCGCCGCGCCACGATCGGCTTCAGAGACTGCCGAAGGCGCTGGCGGGGGCGGTGTCGGGGAAGAGGCTGTCGAGGCCGCGGCGAAGCCGAAGTCGCGCGACGCGACGCTCGGGTTCGCTGCCGCGCAGCGCGTCGAACAGCGGTCCGCGCAGCATCCACAGGTCCACCGGCTCCTCGGCATGGTGCACCTGCTGGTAGAGCCACTGGGCGTCGCGCCCGTTCAGCAGCTTGACGGCTTCGAGAAAGCTGAGCTTGAGCTCGACGAAGGCCTTGCGCGCCGCCAGGCGCGCCATGCGGTCGTCGGGCAGGCCCGCGCCGGGGAGTGCTGCGGTCGGCAGGTAGTGTCGCGGCGAGGAATGGTGCATGGTCAGCGCGGCAGCGGCGGCGTGGGGATGAGGGCGAGGGGCCCGGCGCCAGGGCCCGCATGCGCAGCCACCGCAGTGGCGCCGGCACGGGGCGTCTTCGTCGGGAAATGGCGGTTCAGGCGTTCCAGGCGCTGCTCGGCGACGTGTTCGCTGTGTGCGCGGCCGATGACGCCGTAGAGGGCGGTGCGCAGATGCCAGAGCTCGCGCAGCGAGCGTGCCGCGTCGATCGTCGCGCGCAGCGGCTCGGCGCCGGACAGCGCGACGTCGTCGAGGCTGGCGAGGAAATCGCGCTTGACGGCGGGCAGACGGTTGATCGGTGGCGCCGCATCCTGGGGGGCCGGCGCCATCAGCCAGAACAGCAGCCGCTGACCGAGCGATGCGGGTGCGTGGCGCAGCGAGGGCGGGCGCACTTCGACGCGGAACGCACTGGGCGTGCTGAGCGTCGAGTGCCGGCGTCTTGCGGGGAGCAGGCTCAGCGATCTCATGGAGGGCTTATCGGTCGGCAGCGCAGGAGCTGAAGCGATCTTCAGCCGGGTTCGCTGCCGCCGATGGCGCGAAGAGGCCGGTAAAGCCGGACCAGTTCGCCCCCTGTGCGTCTCCTGTGGGTCGCCTGTGCGCTTCCTGTGCGCCTCCAGTGTGCAGTCGCCGCGAGGGCCTGTGCGTCGTGCCGGCCCTGCATCCGCGCTGCACTGACTACATCAGCATGGTGTTGCGGATGAGCCCGACGGCCACGCCTTCGAGCGAGAAGTCGGCGTCGTCGAAGGCCACCGAGATCGTCTTGAAGTCCGGGTTCTCGGGGATCAGCTCGATCGCCTTGCTGGTGCGGCGCAGGCGCTTGACGGTGACCTCGTCTCCCAGCCGCGCAACGACGACCTGACCGTTCTTGGCTTCCTTCGTTCTCTGTACTGCGAGCAGGTCGCCGTCGAGGATGCCGGCGTCGCGCATGCTCATGCCGCGCACCTTGAGCAGGTAGTCGGGGCGGCGCGAGAAGAGGCCGGCCTCGAAGAGATAGGTTTCGTCGATGTGCTCCTGCGCGAGGATCGGGCTGCCCGCGGCGACACGACCGACCAGCGGCAGCGTCAGCTGCGCGAAGCCCGGCAGCGGCAGCGTGTACTGCCGCCCGCGCGTGTCGTTCAGGGCCTTGAGCGTCTCGGCCTTGAGCCGGATGCCGCGCGAGGTGCCGCCGACGAGTTCGATCACGCCCTTGCGCGCCAACGCCTGCAGGTGCTCTTCGGCGGCATTGGCCGAGCGAAAGCCCAGCTCGGCCGCGATCTCCGCACGCGTGGGCGGCGCCCCGGTGCGCGCGATCGCGCTTTGCACGAGGTCCAGGATCTGCTGCTGGCGGGCGGTGAGCTTGGGACTTTCGTTCATGATGCAGTCGGCGGATGCGCGGCGCGATGGGCTCATCGATGGCGATCCGTCAAGCTGGTATTTCGTACAGTAACTGTATTTTCATCCAGAGTGGCGACAATGCAAAGTCCCCCCTCGTGCCTGGTCGTGCTCGCCACCGGCGGCACGATTGCCGGGCGCGCCGCGAGCGCGCAGGACAACGTCGGCTATCGCGCCGCCGAGCTCGGCGTCGACGAGCTGCTGCAGGGGCTTGACGTCTCCCGGTGGTCGGGCGAAGCGCTGGAGATCGAGGCCGAGCAGCTCGCTCGGCTCGACAGCAAGGACATGGACCACGCCACCTGGGAGCGGCTGCTCGCGCGCGTCGCGCAGCACCTGGCGCGCCCGCAGGTGCAGGGCATCGTCATCACGCATGGCACCGACACGCTCGAGGAGACGGCCTGGCTGCTGCAGCGCGTGCTCGCACCCGCGCGGCCGGTCGTCCTGACCGCGGCGATGCGCCCGGCGAGCTCGCTGCAGGCCGACGGTCCGCAGAACCTGGCCGATGCGCTGCGCGTCGCCGCGTGCCCGCAGGCCGCCGGCGTTCTCGTCGTGATGGCCGGGCGCGTGCTTGCCGCCGCCGACGCGCGCAAGCGCCACACGCGGCGGCTCGATGCCTTCGATGCAGGCGACGCCGGCGCCTTGGCCGCGGTCGAGGAAGGCCGGCTGCGCCGCTGGCGCGAGTGGCCTCGCGGTCGGGCGCTGGGGCTTGGCCACCTGCCCAAGGCGGGTGCCGAGTGGCCCTGGGTCGAGATCGTCACCAGCCACGCCGGGGCGCGAGCGGATGCGGTCGATGCGCTCGTGGCCGCGGGCGTGCGCGGCCTGGTCGTTGCCGGCACCGGCAACGGCACGGTGCACCAGGCGCTCGAAGCGGCGCTGCAGCGCGCCCAGGCGGCGGGCGTGTCGATCCGGCTCGTGTCCCGCTGCGCCGAGGGCCCGGTGATCGCCGGCCCCGATCACCGCTGGCCGGTTTATCCGTCGCTGTCGCCGGCGCAGGCGCGGGTGGAGCTGATGCTCGAGCTGATGGCGCCGATGCCACCGATGGTCGCGCCGTCGTCGGCCTTGCCCGAACCCTGAACCGCGGTCGTGGCCCGACCGCCGCGAGCGTTCCGCGCAGCGATTGATCAGCTCACGCGCAGTCGCGGCGCCTGTCCCGACGCAGAAACGACGCGGCCGATCACCGACGCCTGCGCAAAGCCGTGGCGCGCGAAGGTCGCGAGCACCTCGTCCACCGCCGCAGGCGCGCAGGAGACGAGCAGGCCGCCGCTGGTCTGCGGGTCGGTCAGCAGCGCGCGATCCTCTTGCGCGAAGCCCTGCGGAATCTCGACGTCGTGACCGTAGCCGGCCCAGTTGCGGCCCGACGCGCCGGTGACGAAGCCCTGCGCGGCGAGCTGGCGCACCCCGTCGAGCTGAGGCACCGCGCGCCAGTCGAGCTCGACGTCGGCGCGGGCGCCGCGTGCGAGCTCGAGCGCGTGGCCGGCCAGGCCGAAGCCGGTGACGTCGGTCAGCGCGTGCACGCCGGACAGCGCCGCCAGCTCGGGGCCGGGGGTGTTGAGCTGCGTCGTCGTCGCGACCATCTGCGCGTAGCCGACGTCGCCGAGTTCGCCCTTCTTCAGCGCGGCGGACATCACGCCGATGCCCAGCGGCTTGCCGAGCACGAGCAGGTCGCCCGCCTGCGCATCGGCGTTGCGCTTGACCTGCTTCGGGTGTACGAGCCCGAGTGCGACGAGGCCGTAGATCGCCTCGACCGAATCGATCGTGTGCCCGCCGGCGATCGGGATGCCCGCGGCGCGGCACACCGACGCGCCGCCCTCGAGCACGCGGCCGATGGTCGCCGGCGAGAGCACGCTGATCGGCATCGCCACCAGCGCCAGCGCCAGGATCGGCTTGCCGCCCATCGCGTAGACGTCGCTGATCGCGTTGGTCGCGGCAATGCGTCCGAAGTCGAAGGGATCGTCGACGATCGGCATGAAGAAGTCGGTCGTCGCGATGATCGCCTGCTCGTCGTTGAGCTGGTAGACCGCGGCGTCGTCGGCGGTCTCGATGCCCACCAGCAGCTGCGGCGGGATGGGCAGCGCCGAGCTGCTCTTCAGGATCTCGGAGAGCACGCCGGGGGCGATCTTGCAGCCGCAGCCGCCGCCGTGCGAGAGCGAGGTCAGGCGGGGTTCGGCGGGTTTCTCGGGGGCATTCATCGACGTGTCTCCAGCATTCGGTGCACCAGGGCGTGCAGCGCGGCACGCTCCCGGTCGGGGGCAAACAGCGGCGCGCGCGCGGCGCACTGCGCTTGCAGGCGCGCGAGCATATCCGGCTCGTCGCGGCAGCGCTGCAGCAGGGTCGCAAGCGCCGCGTCGTCGCCCCAGTCGAAGAGGCCTTCGTAATCCTCGCCGAGCAGCCCGAGGTTGCCGTCGATCCGCGAGGCGAGCACCGGCGTGCCGCTCGTGACGGCCTCGATGACGACGTGCGCGCCGCCTTCGAGCCGGCTCGGGTGCACGAGCAGGTGCGCGCGCTGAATGCGCGCGAGCGTTTGGCCGTGGGGCAGCGCGCCGAGCCAGCGGTATTGCGGGCACGCGGCCATGCAGGCGCGTGCCGCGTCGGCAAGCGCCGGATCGAGCGCGCCGCCGACATGGTCGAGCCGGATGTCGCTGCGCCCGCGCAGCCGCTTCGCCGCCGCCCAGTAGGTCTTTGGCGACTTCTCGCTGCGCAGGTGGCCGACCATCAGCGCGCGCAGGTGGCGCCCGGTCTTTGCGAGCGTGCGGCGTGCCGGACTCGACTGGACGATGACCTCGACCTTGTCGCGCCAGCGTGCCGGCACCGTCTGCCGTCCCAGCGGCTGCAGCACGACGAGCCGGTCGGCGAGCGCGAGCGACGTCTGCGCCTGCACATCGTGCGTGATGTCGGCGTAGAGATCGGTGCCGGTGAGCACGACGACGAGCGGTCGCGCGGGATGCGCGGCCCGCCAGGCGGCAATCGATGCCGCCGAACGACGGGCGTGCAGCGCGATCATCAGCTCGTCGCCGGCATGGCCATCCCAGCTCGCCGCGAGGCGGACGCGATAATCGCCGCGCAACATGCGCGCCCAACGCTGCGCGGTCTGCCAGTTGCCGTTGTTGGCGCGGGCCAGGGCAGGGGTGATGAGGACGAGGTGGTGCACCGGGTGAATGTAGCTGGAGCGGGCGGCGCGAGCGGCGCGGCTGCGGATAGCGAGGTTCTGCGCCGCGGCTCGCGCTCCGCGCTGGCGCAGGCGCTCGCACAGAGCCGTCAGGACACGCTGGCTGCCTTCGCCGCGTACGAGGCTGCGCTCGGTCCCGATCTCACGGTGCCGCTCGATCCGACACTGAACCCGCCGCGCTGGGAGCTCGGGCACATCGGCTGGTTCCAGGAGTTCTGGATCGCGCGCAACCCGCAGCGCGATCGGGGCGTCGACGCCGACCCGGATGCCCCCAGGCCGCCGTCGATCCGCGAGGGCGGCGACGCGCTCTACAACTCGAGCCGCGTGCCGCACGACACGCGCTGGAGCCTGCCGCTGCCCAGCGCCGACGCCACTCGCGCCGACCTCGCGCAGCAGCTCGAGGCGACGCTGCGCCTGCTCGACGCCGCCGGGGAGGACGATGCGGCGCTCTACTTCCATCGCCTCTCGCTCGCGCACGAGGACATGCACCACGAGGCTGCGCTCTACATGGCGCGCAAGCTCGACATCGACTGGCCCGATGCGCGCTGGCTGCCGCGTGCCGGCGATGCGGGCAGCGTCGCGAGCGAGTTGCGTGTCGATGCAGGAATGCATCTGCTCGGAAGCAGCGGCCCGGGCTTCGCCTTCGACAACGAGCTGCCGGCACAGCGCGTGAACGTCGCTGCGTTCACGATCGACCGCTGCGCACGCCGCTGGCGCGACGTGCTGCCCTTCGTCGAGGCCGGCGGCTACGCCGATCCGCGCTGGTGGAGCGAAGCGGGCCGCGCCTGGCTTGCGCGAAGCGGTGCACGAACGCCGCGCTATCTGCGGCAGGAAGATGGTGTCTGGCTCGAGCGCCGCCACCGCCGCTGGCAGGTGCTCGACCTCGACCAGGCCGCCGAGCATCTGACGCATTTCGAAGCCGACGCCTGGTGCCGCTGGGCCGGGCGGCGCCTGCCGACCGAGATCGAGTGGGAACGCGCGGCGACGCTCTTCGGCGCGCCAGGCCCGGGCCGAGCCGGCAGCGCCTTCGACTGGGGCCGGGTCTGGGAGTGGACGGCCAGCGCCTTTGCGCCCTTCCTCGGCTTTGCGCCGCATCCCTATCGCGACTACTCGCGCCACTGGTTCGACGGGCGTCCGGTGCTGCGCGGCGCCTCCTACCTGACTCAGCCGCGGATGCGCGACCGTCGCTACCGCAACTACTTCACCGCCGAGCGCAACGACATCGCCGCGGGGTTTCGGAGCTGCGCGCTGTAGCGCGTCCGTGCCCAGTCCAGGTTCCGTCCGGGTCCCGCTGCGTGGGCCCGAGGGCGCGGCGGTCGATCAGCTCGCGAGCACGACCGCAAAGCCCTCGGCCGGGTCGCACCAGTGCCGCGGCTCACGCCAGCCTGCATCGCGCAGCAGCGCGGCGAAGTCCGGCAGCGTCCACTTGTACGAATTCTCGGTGTGGATGCTCTCGCCGGCGGCGAAGTGGCGCTGCCCGCCGGGCCAGCGGACCGTGAGGTCCTCGCGCGCGAGCAGGTGCATCTCGATGCGCGACCGGGCCGCGTCGAAACGCGCCAGATGGCGCCATTGGCGCGGGTCGAAGTCGCTGCCGATCAGCCGGTTCAGGTGCCGCAGCAGGTTGAGGTTGAACGCGGCGGTCACGCCCAGCGCGTCGTCGTACGCCGCCTCGAGCTCGGCCTGCCCCTTGACCAGGTCGACGCCGATCAGCAGCGCGCCGCTGCCGGCCAGCTCGCGCGCCTGCGCCAGCAGCCGCAGCGCGGCCTCGGGGTCGAAGTTGCCGATGCTCGATCCCGGATAGAACACGAGTGCGGGTCCGGGACAGAGCGTTCGCGGCAGCGCCAGCCGCTCGGAGAAGTCGGTGCCGATCGCCAGCATCGGCAGCTGCGGATGGGCGGCCTGCAGGCGCTGCAGGGCAGGGCGCAGGTGTTCGGTCGCGATGTCCAGCGCCAGGTAGCGGGAGGGCTGCAGCAGCGGGATCAGGCGCGCCGCCTTCGCGCAGTCGCCGGCGCCGAGGTCGACCAGATCGAAGGGACGTCCGATGCGCGCGCGCGCCGCCTCGGTGATCACCGCGCCATGGGCATCGAAGATCGCCGCCTCGGCGCGCGTGAGGCCGTACTCGTCGAGCTCGGTGATCGCCTCGAAGAGGCGCGAGCCCAGCGCGTCGTAGAAGAACTTGGGGCTCACTGCCGCCGGCTGGCTCAGCAAGCCGGCACGCGCCTGCGCGGCCAGCTCGCCGGTGCTCGAGCTGTCCAGCGCGTGATATTGCGCGGGCGGCGCGCAGCTCATCGCAGGGGATTTCGGGAAGCGCGTCATCGGGTCAATGTAGCAGCCGTCAGCGGTGCGACGGGCGTTTGAGGTTCAATTCGGCCTTGTCGAAAAGAAACCGAGGCCGGGAGGAAACGATGCCTGTCCGAACCACGCCGTCCCGCGTGCGGCGGAGCCTGCTTGCTGCAGCGCCGCTGGCGCTGCTCGGTGCCGCGCTGCCGCTGCGTGCGCAGCAGGTCTTTCGCGTCACCGCGATTCCCGATGAGTCCCCGACCGAGCTCGCGCGCAAGGCCGCGCCGCTGATGAAGTACCTCGGGACGCAGCTCGGGATGAAGGTCGAGTACACGCCGGTGACCGACTACGCGGCGGCGGTCGAGGCCATCGTCAATCGCAAGATGGAGATGGCCTGGTTCGGCGGCTTCACCTACGTGCAGGCGCAGGTGCGCTCGGGCGGCAAGATGCTCCCGATCGTGCAGCGCGAGGAGGACGAGAAGTTCCGCTCGGTCTTCGTCACTGCCGATCCGGCGATCAAGACGCTGGCCGACCTCAAGGGGCGCGACGTGAGCTTCGGCGCGCAGAGCTCGACCAGCGGCCACCTGATGCCGCGCAGCTTCCTGCTGCAGGCCGGCATCGACCCGGACAAGGATTTCCGCCGCGTGGCCTACAGCGGCGCGCACGATGCGACGGTGGCCGCCGTCGCCTCGGGCAAGGTGCAGGCCGGCGCGCTCAACATCTCCGTCTGGGAGAAGCTGGTCGCCGAAAAGCGCGTCGACACCGCCCGCGTGCGCGTCTTCTACACGACGCCGCCCTACTACGACTACAACTGGACCGTCCACGCCGACATGGCCGCGCCGCTGCGCGAGAAGCTGACCGCGGCCTTCCTACGCCTGTCGCCCGACAATCCGGCCGACCGCGAAGTTCTCGAGCTGCAGCGCGCGACGCGCTTCGTGCCGAGCAAGCCCGAGAACTACAAGGGCATCGAGGCCGCGGCGCGCAACGCCGGCCTGCTCTGAACACACGCGCGGCGATGCGGGTCGAACTCGAGGGAGTGCACGCGCGGCACCCGGCGGCGGTCGCGACGGCGGCAGCTGCGCTGCGCGGGATCACGCTTTCGGCGCAGCCCGGCGAGGCGCTGGCGGTGGTCGGTCCTTCAGGGGCGGGCAAGACGACGCTGCTGCAGCTGCTGGCCTGCGCGCTGCCGCCGCAGCGCGGCGAGCTCAGGGTCGACGGCCAGCAACCATGGGCCTTGTCGCGGCGCGTGCTGCAGCGGCTGCGCGGGCAGCTCTGCCTCGTGCCACAGGTGCCGCCCCTGCCGCCGCGCCAGCGCGTCGTGACGTCGGTGCTGGCCGGTCGGCTGCCGGCGATGAGCCTGGCGCAGAGCATCGCCTCGCTCTTCTATCCCGCCGACATCCCCGCGGCGCACGAGGCGCTTGCGCGACTGGACCTGGCGGACAAGCTCTTCGAGCGCGTCGACCGCCTCTCGGGCGGCGAACGGCAGCGCGTGGCGCTGGCACGCGCGCTGGTTTCGCCCGCGCGGCTGTGGCTGCTGGACGAGCCGATCTCGGCGCTCGATCCGACACGCGCGCAGCAGGCGCTGCAGGTGACGCTGGACGAGGCGCGCAAGCACGGCGCGACCGTCGTCGCCAGCCTGCACCAGGTGGAACTGGCGCTGCAGCATTTCCCGCGCATCGTCGGCCTGCGCGAGGGCGTGCTGGCCTTCGACCTGCCCCGGGCCGAGCTCACGCCGGCGCGGCTTGCCCGCCTCTACGCGCAGCACGAACACGAGCTCCAGGGCAGCGAGACCGCAGCCGAGCCCGCAGCGGCGCCGCCGGCGCCGGCGCCGGCGGTGATGCACTGCCGCTGAGCAGGACGCCGGGACCCGGGACGATCGAGCATGGACGCCGCGCTGCCGCACCCCGCCCTGCGCGACCCGGCCTGGCGCGGGCGCGTCGTGCTGATGCTGACCGTGGCGGTGCTGCTGTGGCCGCTGTTCGTGGCCACCGAGTTCAAGCCCTGGACGCTGCTGGCCCCCGAGAGCCTGCGCGTGAGCGCGGGCTTTCTCGCGAGCTTCTTCCCGCCTGCCCATGGCGGCGATTTCCTGCTCCTGGTCGCGCGCGAGACCTGGCGCACGGTGGCGATCGCCACCGCGGGCATCGTGCTCGCGCTCTTCGTCGCCGTGCCGATGGCGCTGCTGGTCACGCGCACGCTTTCGGTCTCCGCGCTCTCGGGGCGCATGGCGCGCGGTCCCTTCTGGCTGCGCCAGGGCGTGCGCTGGCTGCTCGTGTTGCTGCGCAGCGTGCCCGAGCTGGTGTGGGCGCTCGTCTTCGTGCGCGTCGTCGGCCTCGGCGCCACGCCCGGCGTGCTGGCGATCGCGCTGACCTACGGCGGCATGCTCGGCAAGGTCTACGCCGAGATCCTCGAGAGCGGCGAGGCCGCGCCCACCACCGCCTTGCTGCGCAACGGCAGCTCGCGGCTGCAGGCCTTCTGCTACGGGCTCTTGCCGCAGAACGCCGCCGAGCTCACGTCCTACACCGTCTACCGCTGGGAGTGCGCGATCCGCTCCTCGGTCGTGCTCGGCTTCGTCGGTGCCGGCGGGCTCGGCCAGCAGATGGACAACTCGGTGAAGATGTTTGCCGGCGGCGAGGTCGCGACGATGCTGATCGTCTTCATCGCACTCGTGGCGCTGGCCGACCGGGTCAGCGCCGGCCTGCGGCGGGCGCTGGCGTGAAGGCGAAGGGCTGAAGCGATGAGAGCGCGCGACGCCGCCAACCAGACCTACCGCCTGCCGCCGCGGATCTTCGATGCGCGCTGCCGCGCCTGCTGGTATGCGCTCGGCATCGTCGTGCTGATCGTCGCGAGCTTCTGGAGCCTGGACCTGCAGTGGGCGCAGTTCCTGTCGCTGCAGGCGCTGGCTTCGATGGCGCGCTTCGTGGCCGAGTTCTTCCCGCCCGAGACGAGTGCGCCTTTCCTCGCGAAGGTCGGTCAGGGCATGGTCGAGACCTTCGCGATGTCGCTGCTGGGCACGCTGCTGGCCGCGGTGCTCGGCATCGTGCTCGCGCTGCCGGCCAGCCGCATGCACGAGGGCGATCCTGCACGCTTGCGCGGCGCGGCCCGTCTGCTGCTGAACGCGCTGCGCGCGATCCCCGAGCTCGTTTGGGCGGCGCTGCTGCTGGTGGCTGCGGGCCTCGGGCCCTTCGCCGGGACGCTGGCGCTGGCGCTGCACACCTCGGGCGTGCTCGGGCGGCTCTTCGCCGAGGCGATCGAGAATGCGCCGCGCGAGCCGGCGGCGGCGCTGCGCGTGCAGGGGATCGATGCGCCACGGGTGTTCCTCTACGCCACGCTGCCGCAGGTGCTGCCGCAGCTGATGAGCTACACGCTCTACCGCTGGGAGAACAACATCCGCGCAGCGACCATCCTCGGCGTCGTCGGCGCGGGCGGCCTCGGGCAGCTGCTCGCGTTTCACATGGGACTGTTCCAGATGAACAAGACGGCCACGGTGCTGGCCGCCATGCTGCTGCTGGTGGCGCTGGTGGATGCGGCGAGCTTCGGGCTGCGCCGGTGGATGACGCGATGAACACGAGCCGCGCGCCGCGCGTCGGCCTCTTCTTCAACTTCGACTGGGATGCGCTGGGCACGCAGCGGCAGGCCGCCCGCTGGC
>JAIXKN010000032.1 GCA_026932425.1 Burkholderiales bacterium | reverse complement strand
TCCGAGCGCTGACGAGGGAAGCTCCACCGCCATCTTCTGTTACTCTTCGCGCTCAGGATCGGGGCCGCCCCCCCTTGAACAAGGGGGTACGGCACGGGACAATGAAGGTGTAAAAACTCAACTGCATGCCTGACGCGCCAGCGGCAGCATGAGGCCTTATCGGAGGAGTAGCAGATGAAGATGAAATCCATTGCGTTGGCGAGCATGCTGGCCCTTGGCGTTGCGGGCGCTCAGGCGGACACCACGGTCAACTGGGGTGTGCATGACACCGTCGAGATCGGCGTCAATCTCGTTTTCGGTGACTTCACCGACCACTGGACGTTCGAGATCTCGCCCAGCGACTACTGGGTTTCGAGCACTGCGGTCGCGAACAATCTCGGCGGTGGCGCTGTTCTGAACATCAGTGGCGGACAGTATTCGCTCTGGTCCGCGGGAGGGGACGGGGCCGTTGGCGGCGGGGACGATTCGCAGCTCGGTGGCGGCTGGTCTTTTGACGGCATGACCGGTGACGTGACGAATACCGTCCTGCTGTCCCCGGGCAAGTACTACTACATGGTGACCGGCACCGGGAGCGGCGGCTATTCGGGCGGTGGCATGTACTCGCTGACGTCGACGATCATGCCGGTTCCCGAGGCCGAGACCTGGGCAATGATGCTCGCGGGCCTCGGTGTGATCGGCTTCCTGGGCGCACGCCGTCGCCGGGACGACTGAAGACGAAGAAGCGAAGATGCGCGGCACCGCGCCGCGCATGAGTGGTAAAGGCGAGCCACCGGCTCGCCTTTTTTCTCGCCGTTTTTCCTTGCTCGTGCTCCTTCGTTGCGAGCGCCCGCGAGCGTCGGGAGGAGCTGGGGGAAGCGACCGGCTCACCGCCGGCACCGTCAGGCCAAGGCCGCGCAGCCATGGTGCGCGCAGCAAGTGCGACGGGGTAATCCCGCTTGCCGGTGCGCGGGCATCCATGACAGAAAGCCGGCTGTCACACGAATCGACCTCCACGCTGGCCAGAATGGCCGCCATCCCACATCGAACGAACGGAGCCCGCATGACCCCAGCCCGCACTGTCCTTGCCGTCGCCTCGGCGGCGCTGTTCACCCTTTCCACGCTTTCGCCCGCCCAGGCGCAGACGCAGATCCAGTGGTGGCACGCGATGAGCGGGCCGCTGGGCGAGTGGGTCAACGACCTCGCCAAGGAGTACAACGCAAGCCAGAAGGACTACGTCGTCGTGCCCACCTTCAAGGGCACCTACGGCGAGACGCTGACCGCGGCGATGGCGGCTTTTCGCGCCGGCAACGCGCCCGACATCCTGCAGGTCTACGAGGTCGGCACGGCGACGATGATGGCCGCCAAGGGCGCGATCAAGCCGGTCGGCGAGGTGATGACCATGGGCGGCGCCAGGTTCGACCCCAAGGTCTACATCCCTGCGGTGGCCGGCTACTACACGGCACCGAACGGGCAGATGCTGAGCCTGCCCTTCAACAGCTCGACGACGGTGTTCTGGTACAACAAGGACGCCTTCAAGGCCGCGGGCATGGACCCGAACAAGGCGCCGCAGACCTGGCCCGAGGTCGTCTCCGCAGCGGCCAAGCTCAAGGCCAGCGGCCACAAGTGCCCCTTCACGACGAGCTGGATCAGCTGGACGCAGCTGGAGAGCTTCTCGACCTGGCACAACGTGCTCTTCGCGACGCTGAACAACGGCTTCGGCGGCACCAAGGCGCGGCTGGCCTTCGACTCGCCGCTGCACGTGCGCCACTTCGAGAACCTGGCCAACATGGCCAGGCAGGGCCTGTTCGTCTACAAGGGCCGCGACAACAAGGCCGACGTCACCTTCCCCTCGGGCGAGTGCGCGATGATCACCGGCACCTCGGGCCTGTACTCGCGCGTCAGCAAGGAAGCCAAGTTCGCCTACGGCACCTCCACCCTGCCCTACTACCCCGACGTGCCGGGCGCGCCGCAGAACACCATCATCGGCGGCGCCAGCCTCTGGGTGATGGCGGGCAAGAAGCCCGACACCTACAAGGGCGTGGCCTCGTTCTTCAAATACCTCTCGCAGCCCGACGTGCAATCGGCCAGCCACAAGCGCACCGGCTATCTGCCGATCACGATGGCCGCTTACGAACTGACCGACAAGTCGGGCTTCTACAAGGAGAAGCCGGGAACTGATGTGGCGGTGACGCAGATGATCCGCAAGACCACCGACAAGTCGCGCGGCATTCGCCTGGGCAACTTCAACCAGATCCGCACCATCATCGACGAGGAGACCGAGCAGATCTGGACCGGCAAGAAGAGCGCCAGGGAGGCGCTGAAGGCGGCCATCAAGCGCGGCAACGAGCAGCTCGTGCGCTTCCAGCGCGCCAACAAGGGCTGAGCCGCAGGCCGCGAAGGACGGACCGGGCGCGCGGACCATCGGCTTTCCGGCGGGATGGAAAAGCGCGTCCTCTTTCGCTCCCCCTGGCTGCCCTGGGTGCTGCTGGCGCCGCAGGTGGCGGTGATCGGCGTCTTCTTCTTCTGGCCCGCGGGCCAGGCGCTGCTGCAGTCCTTCCAGGTGCAGGACGCGTTCGGCATGTCGACCGAGTGGGTCGGCCTGGACAACTTCAAGGCCTTGCTCGCCGACGAGGCCTACCTCGGCTCGTTCAAGGTGACGGCGCTGTTCTCGCTGCTGGTGGCTGGTCTTGGCATCCTCATCTCGCTGGCGCTGGCGGTGTTCGCCGACCGCATCGTGAGAGGGGCGATGGTCTACAAGACCTTCCTCATCGTGCCCTACGCGGTGGCGCCGGCGGTGGCCGGGGTGCTGTGGATCTTCATGTTCTCGCCGACGCTGGGCGTCGTCGCCTACGCGCTGGCCGGGCTGGGCGTCGATTGGAACTACCTGCTCGACTCCGGGCACGCGCTGACGCTGATCGTGATGGCCGCGGTGTGGAAGCAGATCTCCTACAACTTCCTCTTCTTCCTCGCCGGGCTGCAGGCGATCCCGAAGTCGCTCATCGAGGCCGCGGCCATCGACGGCGCGGGCCCCTGGCGGCGCTTCTGGAGCATCCAGTTCCCGCTGCTCTCGCCGACGACCTTCTTCCTGCTCGTCATCAACATGGTGTACGCCTTCTTCGACACCTTCTCGATCATCGACGCCACCACGCAGGGCGGGCCGGGTCAGGACACCATGATCCTCGTCTACAAGGTCTACAACGACGGCTTCAAGAACGGCGACCTCGGCGGCTCGGCGGCGCAGTCGGTGATCCTCATGGCGATCGTCATCGCGCTCACCGTGGTGCAGTTCCGCTACGTCGAGAAGAAGGTGCAGTACTGATGGTGGCGACGCGGCCAGGCAGCGCGCGCGCGAACGGCCATGGTTGAGCGTCGCCCCGCGCTGACCATGCTCGGCCACCTGGTGATGTGGCTGGGCGTGGCGATCGTCGCCTTTCCGCTGTACCTGGCCTTCGTCGCCTCCTCGCACACGGCGGTGGACATCGTGCAGGCGCCGATGCCGCTGCTGCCCGGCGCGAACCTGTGGGAGACCTACAAGACCGCGCTGCTGGGCGGCGGCGAGGGCGCCGGCTCCACCGCACCGGTGGCGCGCATGATGTGGGTGAGCCTGGTGACGGCGCTGGTCATCGCCATCGGCAAGATCGCCATCTCGCTGCTCTCGGCGTTCGCCATCGTCTACTTCCGCTTCCCGCTCAAGAACCTCTTCTTCTGGGCGATCTTCGTCACGCTGATGCTGCCGGTGGAGGTGCGCATCATGCCGACCTACAAGGTGGTCGCCGACCTCGGGATGCTGGACACCTACGCGGGTCTCACGGTGCCGCTGATCGCGTCGGCCACGGCCACCTTCCTGTTCCGGCAGTTCTTCCTCACCGTGCCCGACGAGCTGGTGGAAGCGGCGCGCATGGACGGCGCCGGGCCGATGCGCTTCTTCAAGGACATCCTGCTGCCGCTGTCGCGCACCTCGATCGCCGCGCTGTTCGTCATCCAGTTCATCTACGGCTGGAACCAGTACCTGTGGCCGCTGCTGGCGACGACCACCGAGGACATGTACCCGGTGGTCATCGGCATCAAGCGCATGATCGCCGGGGGCGACGCCGCCAACGACTGGAACGTGGTCATGGCCACCGCGCTGCTGGCCATGCTGCCGCCGGCGCTGGTGGTGATCCTGATGCAGAAGTGGTTCGTCAAGGGCCTCGTGGATTCCGAGAAATAAGAAGTCGAGCGATGGGCGCCATCTCACTGAGGAAGGTCGAGAAGACCTACGGCCAGGGCGCCAAGGGCGTGAAGGTCATCCACGGCGTCGACGCCGAGATCGAAGACGGCGAGTTCATCGTCATCGTGGGGCCCAGCGGCTGCGGCAAGAGCACGCTGCTGCGCATGGTGGCGGGCCTGGAGGAGATCACCGGCGGCGAGATCGCGATCGGCGGCCGCGTCGTCAACCGGCTCGAGCCGGCCGAGCGCGACATCGCGATGGTGTTCCAGAACTACGCGCTCTACCCGCACATGAGCGTGTACGACAACATGGCCTACGGGCTGAAGATCGCCAAGGTGAGCAAGGCCGAGATCGAGCAGCGCGTGCAGAAGGCGGCGCAGATCCTCGAGCTCGGCAGCCTGCTCGCACGCCGGCCGCGCGAGCTCTCGGGCGGGCAGCGCCAGCGCGTGGCGATGGGGCGCGCGATCGTGCGCCAGCCGCAGGTCTTCCTCTTCGACGAGCCGCTCTCCAACCTCGACGCCAAGCTGCGCGCGCAGACGCGGCTCGAGATCCGCAAGCTGCACCAGGAGCTGGGCGTCACCTCGCTCTTCGTCACGCACGACCAGGTCGAGGCGATGACGCTGGCGCAGCGCATGATCGTGATGAACGGCGGGCGCATCGAGCAGATCGGCAGCCCCGAGCAGGTCTACCAGGCCCCGGCGACGACCTTCGTCGCCGGCTTCATCGGCAGCCCGCCGATGAACCTGCTGCAGGGCCAGGCCGAGGGCTCGCGCTTCAGCGTCGGCGGGCAGACGCTGACCTTGCCGCAGGCCGCGCCGCGCAGCGGGCCGCTGCTGCTGGGCGTGCGGCCCGAGCATGCGCAGATGCTGGGCGACGCCGCCGCGGACGCTGCCCCGCGCGCGGCGCTCGGGTCGCTGCAGGTCGAGATGATCGAGATGCTGGGCGCCGAGCGGCTCGTCTACGGGCGCCTGGGCGACGCCGCGTTCACGCTGCGCATCGACGGCAGCCTGCCGCCGCCGCGCGCCGGCCAGTCGCTGCCGCTGCAGGTGCAGCCGCAGCAGCTGCACTGGTTCGACGTGCAGAGCGGGCAGCGGGTGACGGCGTGAGCGCGCCAAAGCCCTGGCCCTACCCGCGCTGGATCGCGCACCGCGGCGCCGGCAAGCTGGCGCCGGAGAACACGCTGGCGGCGTTTCGCGTCGGCGCCGCGCACGGCTATCGCGGCTTCGAGTGCGACGTCAAGCTCTCGGCCGACGGGGTGCTCTTCCTGATGCACGACAGCGAGCTCGAGCGCACGACGAGCGGCCACGGCGTCGGCGGCGAGCAGACCTGGGCCGCGCTGTCGCAGCTGGATGCGGGAAGCTGGCACAGCCGCGCCTATGCCGGCGAGCCGCTGCCGACGCTCGCCGCGATCGCGCGCTGGATCCGCGCCAACGGCCTGCTGCTCGACCTCGAGATCAAGCCCACGCCGGGCGCCGAGGGAGCCACCGGCCGCGCCGTGGCGCTGGCCGTGCGCGAGCTCTGGGCGGGTGCCGCGGTGCCGCCGCTGCTCAGCTCGTTTCGCCCCGAGTCGCTGAAGGCCGCGCGCGAGGCCGCGCCCGAACTTCCGCGCGCCCTGCTGCTGGACAGCTTCTGGGATGGCTGGGAAGCGATCGAGCCGATGCTCGACTGCGCGGCCGTGATCACCAACCACGAACTGATGGACGCCGCCTTCATCGCCCGCCTGCACGGGGAAGGCAAGCGCGCGCTCGTCTACACCGTCAACGAGCCCGAGGAAGCGAAGCGGCTGCTCGCGCTCGGCATCGACGGCATCATCACCGACGCGGTCGACCGCTTCGCGCCTGCGGCGGATTGAATGCTGCCGACGCAGCTGCACCGTTGCTGGCGGCGATGTTTTTGCCTTCGTCTGGACATTCCAATGGCGTCGCCCGCCACGTATCGTGCGCAGTGCAAGTGCAGAAGACGCGAAACCGCTCTTGCGGATCTTGGTTAATGTAGCTACATTAACATTGCTCTGATCACCTACGATCCGGCGAAACGCGCGCAGACCCTGCGTGAGCGCGGCCTCGACTTCGAGGACGCGTCGATCGTTTTCGCGGGAACGACCTTCGACGTCGAGGATCTTCGCAAGGACTACGGCGAACGACGCTTCATCTGCTTCGGGATGCTTTCGGATCGCATGGTGGTCATCGGATACACACCGCGCGGCGCGGGTCACCACGTCTTCAGCATGAGAAAAGCCAATGAAAGAGAGCAAGCGCGCATCGCGCCGATCCTTGGGCTCTGACCTGGCAAAGGTGGCGGCCCACGTCATCCAGGCCGAAGAGTACGAAGAACTCCCGGAGTTGACCGAGGACATGCTGGCACGCGGGACGGTCAACAAGGGAGGTCGCCCGCGAGCCGCCAACCCGAAGAAGCTGATTTCGATACGGCTCGCGCAAGACGTCATTGAGCGCTGGCGCGCAAGCGGTCCCGGATGGCAGACACGCATGGCCGAGCAGCTGACACGCTCGGCCCCGAAGTGAGAGCGCTCGAATCGAGCAGCCTCAGGAGCGATAGTCGGCGTTGATGCTGACGTAGTCGTGCGAGAGGTCGCAGGTCCAGACCTCGGTGGCGGCGCTGCCGCGGTTGAGCACGACGCGAACCAGGATCTCGCTGGCCTTCATCACGCGCTGCCCGTCGGCTTCTTCGTACGCGGGGTGGCGCCCGCCCCGGGTGGCGACGTGCACGTCGTCGAGGTAGAGGTCGATCAGGCCCTGGTCGAGATCGTCGACGCCCGCGTAGCCGACGGCGGCGAGGATGCGGCCGAGGTTGGGGTCGCTGGCGAAGAACGCGGTCTTGACGAGCGGAGAGTGCGCGATCGCGTAGGCGACCTGCCGGCACTCCGCCTCGCTGCGCCCGCCTTCGACGCGCACGGTGATGAACTTGGTCGCGCCCTCGCCGTCGCGCACGATCGCCTGCGCGAGTTCGCGTGCGACGGCCGTCACCGCCTCGGCCAGTTCGCGGCCCGCGGGCGAATCGAGGCTCATGATCGGCGCGTGGCCGGCGCGGTTGGTCGCGATCAGCGCGAAGGAATCGTTGGTCGAGGTGTCGCCGTCGATCGTGATGCGGTTGAAGCTCGCGTCCGCCGCCTGCTTGACGAGCGGCTGCAGCAGCGCCGGATCGATGACGGCGTCGGTGGCGACGAAGCCCAGCATCGTCGCCATGTTCGGGCGGATCATCCCCGCACCCTTGGAAATGCCGGTGACGGTGACGGGCCGGCCGTCGACCGTGATCCGGCGCGAAGCCGACTTGGGCACGGTGTCGGTGGTCATGATGCCTTCGGCCGCCTGGGCCCAGTTCCCGGGCGCAAGATCGGCGACGGCGGCGGGCAGGCCGGATTCGATGCGCTCGACGGGCAGCGTCTCCATGATCACGCCGGTCGAGAACGGCAGTACCGACTGCGGCGGCACGCGCAGCAGCGCCGCGACCGCCTCGCAAGTCCGACGGGCACGCGCCAGGCCGTCCGCGCCGGTGCCGGCATTGGCATTGCCGGTGTTGACGACGAGCGCGCGGATCGGGCCGCCGGCCGCCAGATGCTCGCGGCAGACCTGCACCGGCGCGGCGCAGAAGCGGTTCCGCGTGAAGACGCCGGCCACGGCCGCCCCCTCGTCGAGCGCGAAGAGCACGAGGTCGCGCCGCCCGGCCTTGCGGATGCCGGCCATCGTGGTGCCGATGCGGACGCCGGGAACGTTCGGCGCGCCGGTGGCGTCGGCCGCTTCGGAAGAGGTGCTGGAAGTCATGGGTCTGGACCGGACGAAGTGCAATGCAGGCCGCAACGATACGCGAGCCATGCTGCCTTCGCTCGCTGCACCCGCTCGCCTGCCGCACGACGGCCGGTGACGGCAACCCAGCATCGGGCTCAACGCACCGGATCCGGGGGCGGAAGCTCCGGATGCCGGATGGGGCTGACGCCGCAGACGCCGTCCAGTGCCCGCAGGGCATCGAGCTGCCGCACCGGCACGTCGACCGCGATCGCCTGACGCACGATGCGAACGCGGGCGATCTCGACCGCGCCCAGCGCCTGCATGCGCTGCATCAGCTCGTCCTGGCGGCGTGAGAGCTCACGCAGGGCCTCGGCGCTCGGCGCAGATGCAGCACCGCCCCGCGGCGGCAGTGGCGACCGGCAGAGATCGACCCAGACCTGGATGCATTCGTGCCGGGTCACGGCTGGCGGCGCACCCCTGTCCGCTATCGCGGCGGTGGAAGCGAACTGCATGACCAGCACGAGGGCGCCGGCGATTCCGGCGCGACGCGACGCGCGCAGCAGCCGCATGGGGCGCCGGCACGCGAGTTTTCCCGATGTCGAATTTCCTCGCATGGGCCCAACGGAACGCGCATACTTGCCCTCGGCTTCTGCGCTGGGCCCCGGCCACGTTTCACGGCGTACGTCGGCCCCGGCGGTTCGGCGGAAGACGTCGGCACGACTGGCGCGCAGGAGGTGGAGGAGCAATGAAACAACAAGCATGGACCAGCCTCGTGGCCGCATCGGCACTGCTCTGGGGAACGGCACAGGCGTCACCGGTGATCGGGTTCAGCGGTGACTTCGCCCCGGGCAATTGGACTGCAACGGTCGGAGCCAATGGCGACCCGCCCGTAGCCGACGCCACGTCCCTGAGCATCACCAGTCCTCGACCCAATGACAACGACGCCAGCCAGACCGATTTCAGCATCACGGTCGGTGCAAGGGCGACGATCAGCTTCGATTGGCTCTACGCCAGCTCGGACCCCGACGGCGACGCTTTCTACGATCCGTTCGGCATCCTGTCGATCAACGCCTTCACCCAGTTGACCGATGACGACGGCGGCGCTTCCCAAGGCGGAACCTTCTCGGTCGTCGTCGGCGCGGGCGAAGTCTTCGGCTTCCGTGCCCTGGCCATCGATGGCGACTACGGCACTGCCACCACCCGCGTCACGAACTTCCGGGTCGACTTCGAGGGATCCGAAGTGCCCGAGCCCGCGCCTTTGCTGCTGATCGGGGCGGCGCTGGCTGCGATCGAGGCGACGCGCCGACGACAGGGTCGGGCGACGTAAGCGACACGCCCGTCATCCGCCGCGCAGCGCCAGCGCGCTTCCCTTGGCGCCTGCTGCGCAGCGGCCGGCGGTGAAGTCCGAGCTCTTCGGCGTTTCTCGTCAGGATGGAGCAGCCATGAAAAGAATCTCCTGGTCGGCCATGGCGCTCGCGAGCGCGGCCTTGCTGGTCGCCTGCGGCGGCGCCAATGAAACCGTCAGCTCCCAGAGCGCGGCCGGCGAGCAGCGCGCGCTTGCCGCACGCGTTCCGACGCCCGGCCCGGCGGTCAACGCAACGTCGGTCGATCGCCGCCTGCGTCACGCCAGCGGCCCGATCGACGTGTGGATCACGCTCGATCAGGACTCGCTTGCGCGCACGCGCGCCGTGCTCGCCGAGCGGATGCCGCTCAAGCGCATGCGCGCGCAGGCAGCCGACGGCAGCCTGCGCCGCGAAGCGGCGGCCGTGGCCGCTGCGATGTCGGCTCAACGTGCGACGGTGCTCGCGCAGCAGGCGGCGACGGCGAGCCGGCTGACCGCGATGGGCGCGAAGATCCTCGCTCAGGTGACCGTCGCGCACAACGCGATCGCGGTGACGGTCGACGCCGGTCAGCTTCGCACGATCGGCGCACTGCCCGGCGTTGTCCGCGTGCGCCCGGTCATCCACTACGAGAAGCACCTGAGCGAGACCGTGCCCTACATCGGCGCGCTGGCGGTGCAGACCGGCGGCGTCGATGGCAGCGGCGTCAAGGTCGCGGTGATCGACTCGGGCATCGACTACACGCACCGCAATCTGGGCGGCTCCGGCACGGCTGCCGACTACGCCGCGGCCAGCGGCAACCCGACGGCGATCCCGGCCGGACTCTTCCCAACCGCCAAGGTGGTCGGCGGCTACGACTTCGTCGGCTCGACCTGGTCGACGAGCAGCGGCACACGCACCGAGGATCCGAACCCCATCGACGACGGCCCCGAAGGAGGGCATGGCACGCACGTGGCCGACATCATCGCCGGCAAGAGCCTGGACGGGATGCACAAGGGCGTCGCACCCGGCGCGAAGCTGCTGGCAATCAAGGCCTGCTCGAGCGTCTCCTCGAGCTGCAACGGCGTCGCGCTGATGAAGGGCATGGACTACGCGCTCGACCCCGACGGCGATGGCGACCTCAGCGACTCGGCCGACGTGATCAACCTGTCGCTGGGCTCGAACTACGGGCAGATCGAGGACGACCTGAGCGCTGCAACCGCCAACGCGGTGGCGCTGGGCGTCGTCGTCGTGGCTTCGGCCGGCAACGCCGCCGATCGTCCCTACATCACCGGCTCGCCGGCGTCGACTCCGGGCGTCATCAGCGTCGCGCAGACGCAGGTGCCGAGCGCGACGACGGTACCGCTGAAGATCAACGCCCCGGCGGCGATCGCGGGGATCTACGGCAACACGGCGCTGCTCGACTGGGCGCCGCTGGGTGCCGGGGTCACGGGTGACGTCGTCTACGTCGGACGAGCTTGCACGAGCGATCCCCTCCTCGCCAACCCCGCCGGCAAGATCGCGCTGATCGACCGCGGCAGCTGCAACATCAGCGAGAAGGTCGACAAGGCGGCCAATGCGGGCGCGATCGGCACGCTGATCGCGCTGGTCGCGCCGGGCGACGCCGTGAGCTTCGCGCTGGGCAACGGCTCGAACTTCGTGCCGTCGATGGTCATCCAGCAATCGCTTGGAGCCGCGATTCGGGCGCAACTGAATGCGGGCAGGACCGTCAATGCCAGCCTGTCGCCGGGCAACAGCATCTCGCTGCGCGGCAGCATGGCAGCGTCTTCCTCGCGCGGCCCGAGCGTCAGCTTCAGCCGGATCAAGCCGGAGATCGGCGCGCCGGGCGCGTCGATCTCGGCCGAGTACGGCACCGGGACCGGCGAGACCGCCTTCGGCGGCACCTCGGGCGCCGCACCGATGGTCTCGGGAGCGGCAGCGCTGCTCCTGAGCGCATTCCCCGGCCGCACGCCGATGGAAATCAAGGCGATGCTGATGAACAGCGCCGACCCGGGCGTCCACACCAACCCTGCGGTGTCGCCGGGGCAGCTCGCGCCGATCACGCGAATCGGCGCCGGCGAGACGCGCGTCGACCGGGCCCTGGCGCTGCCCGCGGCCGCCTGGGACGAAGGCACGCTGTCGGCGGCGCTTTCCTACGGCGCGCTCGAAGTCGACAAGCAGACGACGGTGCAGCGCACGCTGAAGATCAGGAACTTCAGCGGCAACAACCTGCAGTTCAGCGTCGGCAAGACCTTCCGCTTCGCGTCCGATGCCGCCAGCGGCGCGGTGACCATCCAGGCGCCTTCGGCGGTGAGCGTGCCGGCCAACGGCACGGCCACGCTGACGGTGTCGCTGCTCATCAATCCGGGCAAGCTGCCGGACTGGACGCTGAATGGCGGTTCGCTCGGCGGGGATGGCCCGGCGCTGAACGGCCCCGAGTACGACGGCTACATCATCCTGAGCGCCGGCACGACGCAGCTGAGCATCCCCTGGCAGGTGCTACCACGGAAGGCGGCCTTGCTCAACGCCACGCTGGCCAGCGGAGCCCGCGCGCGCAACGTGATCACGCTGAAGAACACCGGCACCGGCAACGGCGAGTGGGACGCCTTCTCGCTGATCGGCACGAGCGGCGAGTACCCGCCCGGCGCCAACCCCGGGATGGGCGACAACTACGCCTTGATCGACCTGCGCGCGGTCGGCGTGCGCTTCCTGCCGGCAGCAACCTACGGCTACAACATGCTCGAGTTCGCGATCAGCACCTACGGGCGGCGCGCGCACCCCAACTACCCTGCCGAATTCGACATCTACATCGACACCGATGGCGACGGCAGCGCCGACTACGTGATCTACAACGCCGAGTCGGGCGGCTTCGGAGCGACGGGGCAGAACCGCGTCTATCTCTATTCGATGGCCACCGGCGTGTCGACTTCGATCTTCTACACCGACGCCGACCTGAACTCGGGCAATCTGATCTTCACGGTCCTGCTCAACACCGATGGCCTTGACCCCTCGCTGCCCAGCCTGAAGATCAATCCCGGGACGCCGCTGGCCATCGATGCGTATGCATTCGACAACTACTTCACCGGGTCGGCCACCGATGCGATCGAGGGCATGAAGTTCACACCGGGCGCGGCACGCTACAGCCTGACCGGATCGCCCTTCGGGGCGCTGATCAATAGCCAGGCGGCCAACCTCGCCTACGCGAAGGACGCGAGCGTCACTGCCGCGCAGAGCAGCGAGACGGGAATCCTGATGATGTATCGCCGCAACGCGGGCGCGGAGAGCCAGGACTTCGTGATCCCCTGACTCCGGTCCGCCGAGCGGCAGCGGCCGGCCTTGCGAACCGGCCGCGTCAGCTCAGCCGGCCGTGGCAGTGCTTGTACTTCTTGCCGCTGCCGCAGGGGCAAGGGTCGTTGCGGCCGACCTTGGGCACCTGTTGCGCGAGCGTGGCCGGGTCGGCCTCCTGCGAGACCGAGCCGTCCTCGTTGGGGTGCGTGTAGGTGACGTTGCCGATCTGGCCGGCGCGCTGCTCGATCGCCTCGGCGGCTTCGGCGGCCTGTTCCTGCGTCTGCACGCGCACCGTCATCAGGATGCGCGTGACCTCGTGCTTGACGATGTCGAGCAGGCGCGAGAAGAGCTCGAAGGCCTCGCGCTTGTATTCCTGCTTCGGGTTCTGCTGCGC
Organism: Burkholderiales bacterium; assembly: GCA_026932425.1. Lineage (GTDB taxonomy): Bacteria > Pseudomonadota > Gammaproteobacteria > Burkholderiales > Burkholderiaceae_C > Rubrivivax. The sequence continues at coordinate 1,937 of JAIXKN010000032.1, read as the reverse complement.
GTAGCCGCGCAGGTGGATGCCCTGGCGCAGGTAATCCAGCGCCGCCAGGTGCTCGCGCCAGTGGCTGTCGATCGTCTGCAGCAGCACCATGCGCATGAAGGGCGTGAACTGCTCGCTGCCGACCAGGTCGAGCTTGCCCTGGAACATCGCGTCGGCGGCGGCCTGCACCTTGTGCAGCAGGTCCTCGTCGGTGATCGAGTCGCTCTTCTCGACCTCGGTCTTGAGATCGACATCGAGCTGCCATTCCTCGCGCAGCGTGCGCTCGAGCGCATCGAGGTCCCACTGCTCCTCGAGGCTGCCGGCCGGCACATGGGCGTGCACGACGTCGGCCATCGCCGCGTGGCGCAGGTTGCGGATCTGCTCGTCGAGCGACGCCGCCTCGAGGATCTCGTTGCGCTGCTGGTAGATGACCTTGCGCTGGTCGTTGGCGACGTCGTCGTATTCGAGCAGCTGCTTGCGGATGTCGAAGTTGCGCGCCTCGACCTTGCGCTGCGCGCTCTCGATGCTGCGGTTGACGATGCCGGCCTCGATCGCCTCGCCCTCGGGCATCTTCAGGCGATCCATGATCGCGCGCACGCGGTCGCCGGCGAAGATGCGCATCAGCGGGTCGTCGAGACTCAGGTAGAAGCGGCTGGCGCCCGGGTCGCCCTGGCGGCCCGAGCGGCCGCGCAGCTGGTTGTCGATGCGCCGGCTCTCGTGGCGCTCGGTGGCGACGATGCGCAGGCCGCCCAGCGCCTTCACCTGGTCGTGCAGGCCTTGCCACTCCTGCTCCAGCGCCTGCGCACGCGCGCGCTTCTCGTCGTCGGAGAGCTTGGGGTCGTCCTGCAGGAACTGCACCTGCTTCTCGACGTTGCCGCCGAGCACGATGTCGGTTCCGCGCCCGGCCATGTTGGTGGCGATGGTGATCATCTTCGGCCGTCCCGCCTGGGCGACGATCTCGGCCTCCTTGGCGTGCTGCTTGGCGTTGAGCACCTGGTGCGGCAGCTTGGCCTTCGTGAGCAGGCCGGAGATGAGCTCCGAGTTCTCGATCGAGGTCGTTCCCACCAGCACCGGCTGGCCGCGCTCGTAGCAGTCGCGGATGTCGGCGGTGACGGCGTCGTACTTCTCCTTGGCCGTCTTGTAGATGAGGTCGTTCTCGTCCTTGCGGATCGTCGGCTTGTTCGGCGGGATGACGACCGTCTCCAGGCCGTAGATCTCCTGGAACTCGTAGGCCTCGGTGTCGGCGGTGCCGGTCATGCCGGCGAGCTTGCCGTACATGCGGAAGTAGTTCTGGAAGGTGACCGAGGCCAGCGTCTGGTTCTCGCTCTGGATCCGCACGCCTTCCTTGGCCTCGACCGCCTGGTGCAGGCCGTCGCTCCAGCGCCGGCCCGTCATCAGGCGGCCGGTGAACTCGTCGACGATCACCACCTCGCCGTTCTGCACGACGTAGTGCTGGTCGCGGTTGTAGAGGTGGTGCGCGCGCAGCGCCGCGTAGACGTGGTGCATCAGGCTGATGTTGGCCGCGTCGTAGAGGCTCGCGCCCTCGGGCAGCAGGCCGGCCTTGGTCAGCACCTCCTCGGCCCTCTCGTGACCCGATTCGGTGAGGAAGACCTGGTGCGTCTTCTCGTCGACGGTGAAGTCGCCGGGCTCGATCACTCCCTCGCCGGTGCGCGGGTTGGCCTCGCCGATCTGCTTCTTGAGCTGCGGCACGACGGCGTTGATGCGCACGTAGAGCTCGGTGTGGTCCTCGGCCTGGCCGCTGATGATCAGCGGCGTGCGCGCCTCGTCGATCAGGATCGAGTCGACCTCGTCGACGATCGCGTAGTTCAGCCCGCGCGCGACGCGTTCGCCGACGTCGTAGACCATGTTGTCGCGCAGGTAGTCGAAGCCGAACTCGTTGTTCGTGCCGTAGGTGACGTCGGCGGCGAACGCGGCCTGCTTCTCCTCGCGCTGCATGC
>JAIXKN010000039.1:99993-101770 GCA_026932425.1 Burkholderiales bacterium | reverse complement strand
AGTACTGCACGAGGTTGTAGGTGAAGCTGTCGTAGTTGTCGATCATCAGCAGCATGGCGCAAACCCTTCAGGAACGGGGGACGCAGCAGGTGCATCCGCGATTCGGGCATTCGGACCCTCGTGCGCGCCGGGCGGCGCGCAGCCGGCAACAGGCGCGGCGTGCAAGGGATCCGGGTTCTAGGCGGCGCTGCGCGAATGCGCGGCGCCCAGGGGTGGGGTGGTCAGGCGGATGGCTTGCGCCAACGCCAACCGAAGCGCGCTGCGGGGATCGGACGGATCGCAGACATGGATCGCATTATGGCCGGCCCGTAGGGTGCCGCTCGCTCGATTGTGCCGCTCGCTCGATGAGCATCCATCGAGTCAGGTTCGGACTGCAGCGGACGGCGTCGGCGGATGGGCAAGCTGCCGAGGACCAATCCTCCGGCAGCCCCTTCAGGCGGCCTTCTTCCGGCGCTGGGGCAGGAGTGTCTTCTCGTTGGCACGCGTCGCCTTCTCCCGCTCGGCCTCCAAGATCTCCTTGAGCGCATTCGGAACAAACCTCGCGAGAACATCTCGCATCAACGGCTGGTACCCCACGCCGTGGAAGTGAGCGATCAACTTGTATTGCTCGATCAACTGTCGAGGCAGACGAATCGAGATCGCTTGCAGGCCAAGCGCCTCATCCAGCGCGGCTTCGTGGGAAGCGTCAGCCACTGCGACGTACTTCTCGTCGCGCCCGAGACGGCCCTCTTCCCAAGCCTCAATCGTGTTCGGGATCTTTGCTGCGGCCATTCTTCTCTCCGTGTTCATTGATTCAGTAAGCGACGCCGCCGTGCTTCGCGTAGATCGCGATCTCGTCGGCGTTCGGCTCGAAGGCCGACTTCAAGTCGATCATGGAGCCATATTGTATATACACAACCTTCAGGATGCGGCCTTGATTCGTCTTGGACAGGAACCACAGGGTCGGCGGGTTGGTCTTGTGCCTCGCTCGCTGTCTTCCAGAAGGCGCCCCAGGCGGTTCACGAAGCATTGTTCGACCTCTCTGCGATCGACACCGTGCTTGTCCTTCAGCTTTTTCGCCACCGCGTCGGTGATCTCGAGGTTCTGCATCGCACTCCCGACTTCATTCGAGCCGTCGATTCTAGTCGTTTCGTATATACGTTGGCAACGCGGAGCCGTGGCGCCCCTTCAACGCAAGGTCAGCCGGCGGCAGTCGGTCGGCGGGCGATGCCTGCCGGCCAGCGAGCTGCGGATTCATGGTGGCGAGCAGTTCGAGCCGCTGCGCCTTCATCTCCGCTCGCCAGCCGTCGCAGTGGGTCTCCCGGTGGAGCCTTGGGCAGAACGCCAGGACGCTCCACGCTCGATCCGCCCCTTGCGCTGCAAGACGACCGCATGATGCACGGGCCCGCGCCCATGTCACGCGAGAATCCCATCCGCCACCCCTGTCCCGCCGCGCGACACCCGACGCCCCATGCCCACCGCCACCTCCCGCAAATCTTCGGCCAAGTCGGGCGTCAAGCGCGCCAGGGCGCGCAAGCCGGCCCCGCCGCGCCTGTCGCATACGCGCCGGCCGGCGCAGTTGTCGTCGGCCGACTGGCAGACCGCGCTGCGCAGGCAGTTCCGCGCGGAGCAGGCCTTCGAGCTGCACAACCTGGGCCGCGAGCCGGTGTTCTCGGTGCACAACCCGGCCAGCGGCTCGCGCTGGCGCGTGGCCATCCGCGGGGCGGCACCGGGGCAGAACTTCTGCAGTTGCCCGGACTTCGCGACCAATACGCTTGGCACCTGCAAGCACATCGAG
>JAIXKN010000039.1:86057-99893 GCA_026932425.1 Burkholderiales bacterium | reverse complement strand
CTGCAGTTGCCCGGACTTCGCGACCAATACGCTTGGCACCTGCAAGCACATCGAGTTCACGCTGGCGCGGCTGGCCGCGCGACGCGGCGGTAAGGCGGCGCTGCGGCAGGGTTTTGCACCGGCCTACAGCGAGATATGGCTCGACTACGCCGCGGCGCGCGTGCTGCGCTTTCGCGCCGGCAGCAGCTGCCCGCCGGGCCTGCTGGCCAAGGCGCGCGCGCTGTTCGACGCCGACGCCGGCTGGGCGCTGCCGTGGAGCCGGCTCGACGGCCTGCAGCCGCTGCTGCAGGCGGCGCACGAAGCCGGCCACGAGATGCGCTGCTACGACGACGTCTGGGCCTTCGTCGCGCAGATCCGTGACGCCGAGCGACGCCAGGCGGCGCTGGCCGAGGCCTACCCCCAGGGCGCGGCGGACAAGGGCCTGCGCAAGCTGCTGAAGGTCGGGCTCTATCCCTACCAGGCCGAAGGCGCGCTCTTTGCCGCACGCGCCGGGCGCGCGCTGATCGGCGACGAAATGGGCCTGGGCAAGACCGTGCAGGCGATCGCCGCGGCCGAGCTGTTCGCGCGCCATTTCGGCGTTAGCCGCATGCTGGTGGTCTGCCCGACCTCGCTCAAGCACCAGTGGAAGAAGGAGTTCGAGCGCTTCACCGCGCGCGAGGCCCAGGTCATCCACGGCCTGCGCGCGGTGCGCGAGAAGCTCTGGCGCGAAGAGGCCTTCTGCCGCGTCGTGAACTACGAGATGCTGGCCAAGGACGGCGACCTGATCGACGCCTGGGCGCCGGAGCTGGTGATCGCCGACGAGGCGCAGCGCATCAAGAACTGGAACACCGTCGCCGCGCGCGCGCTCAAGCGCATCGGCTCCCCCTACGCGGTGGTGCTCACGGGAACGCCGCTGGAGAACCGGCTCGAGGAGCTTATCTCCATCGTGCAGTTCGTCGACCGCCACCGTCTGGGGCCGACCTGGCGCCTGCTCGACGAGCATCAGAAGCGCGACGAGTCCGGCCGCGTCATCGGCTACCAGGGCCTCGATCGGATCGACCAGACGCTGGCCCCGGTGATGCTGCGCCGGCGCAAGGCCGAGGTGCTGGCGCAACTGCCCGAGCGCGTGGACAACCGCATCTTCGTGCCGCTGACGCCCGAGCAGCGCCGCCATCACGACGATGCCGGCGAGGTCGTCACCCGCATCGTCGCGCGCTGGCGCAAGACGGGCTACCTCTCCGACAGCGACCAGAAGCGCCTGCAGTGCGCGCTGCAGATCATGCGCATGGCCTGCAACAGCAGCTTCCTGGTCGACCACGAGACCGATCACGGCCACAAGGTCGACGAGTTGATGGCCGTGCTCGACGAGCTGTTCGAGGACCCTTCGGCCAAGGCGGTGGTGTTCAGCCAGTGGCTGGGCACGCACGAGCTGATCCAGCGCCGCCTGGGCAAGGGCAAGGGCCAGCGCGACTGGGGCCACGTGCTGTTCAGCGGCAGCGTGCCCAGCGAGCAGCGCGGTGCACTGGTCGAGCGCTTTCACGAGGATGCGGACTGCCGCCTGTTCCTCGCCACCGATGCCGGCGGCGTCGGGCTGAACCTGCAGCACGCGGCGGCGGTGGTCGTCAACATGGACCTGCCCTGGAACCCGGCCGTGCTCGAGCAGCGCATCGGTCGCGTGCACCGCATGGGTCAGTCGCGCGGCGTGCAGGTGATCAACTTCGTCGGCCAGGGCTGCATCGAGGAAGGCATGCTCTCGGTGCTGGCCTTCAAGACCTCGCTCTTTGCCGGCGTGCTCGACGGCGGCGCCAGCGAAGTCTTCCTGCAGGGGACCCGGCTGTCGAAGTTCATGGAAAGCGTCGAGCAGGTGGCCGGCGCGATGGGCGAAGGCGAGACGGCCGACGAGGCGGCTGCGGCACGCGACGGCACCACGCGCGCACCAGAGGCGCCCACCGCATCGGCCCCCACGGGCAGGCCCGCGGCGGACGACCGCGAGCCGGACGCGGATGCCGTTGCGTCGGCGATCGGGCGCGCCGAGGCGCCACCTGGCGAAGTCACCGCCACGCCCGCCGCCGACCCCTGGCCTGCGCTGCTGCAACTGGGCGCCAGCCTGCTGCAAGGCCTGGCGCAGGGCGCGGCCAGCCCCGGCGGCGTGGCTGCGCGCATCGAGACCGACCCGGTCAGCGGCAAGCCCAGCCTGCGCCTGCCGCTGCCCGAGCCCGAGCTGCTGCGCCGGCTGGCGCAGGCGCTGCAACCGTTTGCGAACTGAAGGCCACTTGGCCGTGGCACTGGCAACCAAGCAGTAGTGCTACCGTCGGCCGTGGCGGCGCGACGGCCATCGGCCGGCTGTGCCGCCGCCTGCCTCCACGACGGTACGCGCCATGAAGACGAACCCTGCCACTCCGGTCGCGGTGTACGACCACCTGGTGATCGCCCTGTTCCCGACGCACGCGGCGGCCGACGACGCGGTGCGCCGGCTCGGCGCCGCCGACGTGCCGCTCGCCGCGGTGTCGGTGATCGGCAAGGACTCCCACGGCGACGAGCACCCGTTTGCGTACTTCAACGTCGGCGAGCGCGCGAAGTTCTACGGCAAGCGGGGCGCGTTCTGGGGCGGGCTCGCGGGCATGCTGCTCGGCTCGGGCTTCTTCTTCGTGCCGGCGGTCGGGTCGATCCTGGTGCTCGGGCCGCTGGCATCGACGATCGTCGGCGGCCTCGAGGGCGCGGCGCTGGCCGGCGGCGCGTCCGCGCTGGTCGGGGCGCTGACCACGGTCGGCCTGCCAGGGGACACGGTGCAGCACTACGAGACCGCGATCAAGGACGGCCAGTTCCTGGTCAGCGTGCACGCGAACCGGGACCAGACGCAGCGCATCAGCGGGCTTCTCGCCGAAGCGGGCGGCACCGCGGTCGCCGCGTATCCGCTGAACCGCCTGGTCGCCTGACCCGCACCCGGCGCCCGGTACGCAAACTCGTCGACGCCGCTTCGACCGCGCAGCGGCGCCACAGCCTGCGCATGCCAGGATGTGGCCGCGACCCGACGCCGATGGCGAGTCTGCGAAACTCGGCATCCGCGGCAGTTGCGAGCGCGCTGCCACCCCGCCCGATGGATCCGAGCCCGCTTCCCGCCGCCGTCACCGCCGCCCTGCCGCTGCCGATGCCGCAGTGGTCCTACCAGGTCATCCTGGTGCGCCTGGCGCTGGCGCTGGCGCTGGGGCTGCTGCTGGGGCTCGAGCGCGAGCGCCGCGGCAAGGAAGCGGGGCTGCGCACCTTCGGCTTCCTCGCGCTGCTGGGGGCGCTGGGCGGGTCGCTCGGCACCGGTTACGCGCTGCTGGCACTGACGCTGACCGCGATCCTCGCGGTGCTGCTCAACGTGCATTCGCTGCGGCAGGGCGAAGGGGTCGAGCTGACGACCTCGGCGGCGATGTTCGTCACCAGCATGGCCGGCGTGCTCTGCGGCATGGGGCACACGATCACGCCGGCATCGGTGATGGTCACCTCGACCGCGCTGCTGGCGTGGAAGGAGCGCCTGGCCGGCTTCTCGATGGGGCTGACCGAGGGCGAGCTGCGCTCGGCGTTGCTGCTGGCGATCCTGGCGATCGTGATCTACCCGGCGCTGCCGGTCGGCGCCGTCGGGCCCTGGAAGATCGTCGAGCCGCGTGCGGCCTGGATCACGGTGATCCTGATCGCCAGCATCGGCTTCATCAACTACATCCTCTGGAAGCTCTACGGCGCGCGCGGCATCGAGCTCTCGGGCCTGTTCGGCGGGCTCGTGAACAGCAACTTCACGGTCATCGAGATGACCACGCGCGTGCGCGAATCGCAGGGGCGCTTCGCGCCGGTGGCCTACCGCGGCATCGTCGTCGCGCTGTGCGCGATGCTCGGCCGCAACGCGACGCTGCTGCTGATCCTGGCGCCGATGGCGCTGCTGGAATCCGTCGGCGCCTTCGCGCTGATGCTCGGAGCGGGAGGCGCGATGGCGGTGCTCGCGCACCTGCGCGCCAGCGACGCCGACGCGCACGAGACGACCGACCTCAAGCTGACGCTGCCGTTCTCGCTGCAGGTGGCGCTGAAGTACGGCGCGCTCTTCCTGCTGCTGCACATGGCGGGCATCCTGATGCAGCGCCAGTTCGGCGAGGCCGGCTTCTACGTCGTGACCCTGATCGGCGGCCTGCTCTCGAGCGCGAGCGCGGTCGCGGCCGCGGCGAGCATGGCCTCGCAGGGGGAGATCTCGCCGCTCGTGGCCGGGCACGGCGCGGTGATCGCCTCGCTCACGAGCCTGGCCTTCAGCTTCTCCTTCGTGCTGCGCTCGGGCGACCGCAAGCTCGTCCGGCAGCTGGCGACGGCGATGATCGTCATCGCCGCCGCTGGCGGCCTAGGCGTGCTGCTGGCCAGCGTGCTGCGCGCGCTGCTCGGGCCCTGGATCGAGGCGATCAGCACGATGTAGCGACAGCGGCGCCGCACCCGGGTCGCAACGGGTCCGCTGCGGGCTACAAGCCCTCCTCGACCAGCTCGGCGGCGCGGATCAGCGCGCGCGCCTTGGCCTCGGTCTCGCGCCACTCCATCTCGGGCACCGAGTCGGCGACGACGCCGGCTGCGGCCTGCACGTAGAGCGTCTGGTCCTTGACGATGCCGGTGCGGATCGCGATCGCCAGATCCATGTCGCCGGCGAAGCTGAGGTAGCCGCAGGCGCCGCCGTAGATGCCGCGCTTGACCGGTTCGAGCTCGTCGATCACCTCCATCGCGCGGATCTTGGGCGCGCCCGAGAGCGTGCCTGCGGGGAAGGTCGCACGCAGCACGTCGAGGTTGCTGAGGCCGTCCTGCAGCAGGCCCTCGACGTTGCTGACGATGTGCATCACGTGCGAATAGCGCTCGATCGCGAAGGCCTCGGTCACCTTGACGCTGCCGGTGCGCGCGATGCGGCCGATGTCGTTGCGCGCGAGGTCGATGAGCATCAGGTGCTCGGCGCGCTCCTTGGGGTCGGCGCGCAGCTCGTCCTCCAGCGCCTTGTCGCGCTCGGGGGTGGCGCCGCGCGGGCGCGTACCGGCCAGCGGGCGGATCGTGACCTTGTCGCCCTCGGGCGTGTGCTCGTGCCGCACGAGGATCTCGGGGCTCGCGCCGACGATCTGGAAATCGCCCAGGTCGTAGAAGTACATGTAGGGCGAGGGATTGAGCGAGCGCAGCGCGCGGTAGAGCGTCAGCGGGCTCTCGGTGTAGCGCTTCTTCAGGCGCTGGCCGATCTGCACCTGCATCATGTCGCCGGCGGCGATGTATTCCTTGGCGCGCTCGACGGCGCGCAGGTAGTCGGCCTTGTCGAACTCGCGCTCGACCGCGTACGAAGGGCCGCGCCTGACCGGCGGCGCGGTCACGGAAAAGCGCAGCTTGTCGACCAGCTCGGCCAGGCGCCGCTTGGCCTTGAACCAGGCCTCGGGCTGCGCCGGGTCGGCCCAGACGATCAGGTAGAGCCGCCCCGAGAGGTTGTCGATGACCGCGACCTCCTCGGTCTGCAGCAGCAGGATGTCGGGCACCTCGATCCCGCCTTCCTTCCAGGTGCGCGCCAGGCGCGGTTCGATGTAGCGCACCGCGTCGTAGCCGAAGTAGCCCGCCAGGCCGCCGCAGAAGCGCGGCATGCCCGGGCGCAGCGCCGGCCGAAAGCGCGACTGGTAAGCGGCAATGAACTCCAGCGGGTTGCCTTCGTGCGTCTCGATCACCTGGCCGTCGGTGACCACCTCGGTCGAGAAGCCGCTTGCGCGCAGCCAGGTGCGCGCCGGCAGGCCGATGAAGCTGTAGCGGCCGAAGCGCTCGCCGCCCACGACCGATTCGAGCAGGAAGCTGCCGGCCTTGCCGCCGGCCAGCTTGAGATAGAGCGACAGCGGCGTCTCGAGATCGGCGAAGGCCTCGGCGATGAGCGGGATGCGGTTGTAGCCCTGCGCGGCAAGGCTCTTGAATTCGAGTTCGGTGATCATGGCGGCCCTTGCGGTCGTCGGGCGCCGGCCATGGCAGGCGGCGCTGGATGCTTGGCGGAGGCGGGCAGCTCGTGCCCGGCAGCAGGAAGGGACCCTCGGTGAGGGTCAGGCAAAGCAGGACGAGCGACGCCAGGGCCAGGCTCCCCGGTCATGGGAACCTGCGCACGGGGGCGCCGAGAGGTCGTCGATGGCCTTGGCCGCAAACATGGGGCGGCAGTCTAGCAGCAGGCTTGCGTCGGGCGATGCGGCGTGCGGCGGCGATCAGTCCAGCAGCGCGTCGAGCGCGTCGATGCGCTCGATCACCGCGTCGCAGTCGACGTCCTGCACCGGCTCGCCGTGGTTGTAGCCATAGCTCACGAGCACGACCGGGCAGCCGGCGGCCCGGGCCGCGGCGGCGTCGTTGCTCGAGTCGCCGATCATCAGCGTCGCCGCCGGCGCGGTCGCCAGTGCCTTGCAGGTCTGCACGAGCGGCAGCGGATCGGGCTTCTTGCGCGCGAAGGCGTCGCCGCCGAAGACATGGTCGAAGAATCCCGCCAGACCCTTGGCCTGCAGCAGCGGCAGGGCGAACGAGGTCTGCTTGTTCGTCAGGCAGGCCAGCCGCAGGCCGCGTGCGCGCAGCATTCGCAGGCCTTCCGGCACGCCGGGGTAGACGCTCGCGTGCTCGCCGTTGACCTGCAGGTAGTGATGCTGGTAGCGCTGCCACGCGCGTTCGTAGAGCGAGGCCGGCGCGCCGGCTTCGGCGAGCGTGCGCGCGACCAGTTGCTCGGAGCCCTTGCCGACGGTGCGCGCGATGAACGCGCGCCCGACCGCCGGGTAGCCCAGGTCGGCCAGCATGCGCGCGAGCGCGACCTCGAAGTCCCCGAGGGTGTCGACCATCGTGCCGTCGAGGTCGACGATCGCCGCCTGCAGCGGCGGCAGACGCCTGCCCAGGGCCGGGGCGCTCCGGGACGTCCCCGGCGACGGCGTGCTCACGCGCTCAGCTTGCCGGCTTGGGCGGCGTCGCCAGCCCTCGCTGCACCGCCGGCCGCGCAAGGAAAGCCTCGCGCACGCGCTGCAGCTCGCCGAAGTCCTTCCAGCCGACGAGATCGCCGGCCTCGTAGAAGGTCACGAGGTTGTTGACCCAGGGCCAGGTCGCGATGTCGGCCACCGTGTACTCGTCGCCCATGATCCAGGCGCGGCCCTTCATGCGGCCTTCGAGCACCGCGAGCAGCCGCTTTGCTTCGGCGACGTAGCGATCGCGCGGGCGCTTGTCCTCGTAGTCCTTGCCGGCGAACTTGTTGAAGAAACCGACCTGCCCGAACATCGGCCCGACGCCGCCCATCTGGAACATCAGCCACTGCACCGTCTGCCAGCGCTCGGCGGCGTCGGCGGGCAGGAAGCGCCCGCTCTTCTCGGCGAGATAGAGCAGGATCGCGCCCGACTCCCACAAGGGCAAGGGCTTGCCGCCGGGGCCGTTCGGGTCGAGGATCGCCGGGATCTTGTTGTTCGGGTTCAGCGAGATGAACTCGGGCGTGAGCTGGTCCTGCGCGTCGAAGCGGATCGGATGCACCTCGTAGGGCAGACCCGTTTCCTCCAGCATGATCGAGGCCTTGACGCCATTGGGCGTGGCCCAGGAATAGAGCTGGATGCGGTCCGGGTGGCGCGCCGGCCAGCGCCGGGTGACGGGGAAGGCGTCGAGCGGGCTCATGGGGGGGCATTCTCCGGCAAGCTGCTTTTCCACTTTCCAGGTCGGCCGCAGCGGCGGAGCCAGGCTTCAGGCGGCAAGCTCGGCCAGCCACGGCGCCGCGGGCAGGATCTGCAGTGCGCCGCGCTGTTCGGGCTGTCGCAAGTGGCGCACGAGCTGCACCGCGCGCGCCTCTGGAAACTCGTTCGCGAAACGTTGCAGGGCGCGGTGCGGCGCCGCGTCCGCCCACTTGCATTCGACGAGCGCGCTCAGTTCGCCCTCCTCGACAAGCGCGAAGTCGACCTCGACGCCGTCCTTGGTACGCAGGTAGTGCAGCGAGGCCTGCTTTCCGCGCGCGTCGACGAGGAACTGCTGGTTCTTCAAGAGCATCGCCGCCACCGCGTTCTCGAAGCGCGCCCCGTCGTCCCCCCGCACGAGGCCGGTGTCGTAGAAGTAGACCTTGGGCGAAGCGAGGATGGCGCGCGCCACGTTGCGATGCCAGGGCGTGACGGTGAAGACGATGAACAGCGCCTGCAGGATGTCGAGGTAGCGCTTGAGCGTGGTCGGCGACACCGCCAGGTCGCGCGCCAGCGACGCCAGCGACAAGGGCGAACCGACGCGCTCGCGCAGCAGGTCGAGGAAGAGACGCATCGTGCCCAGTTCGTGGATGCGCGAGAACTCCAGGATGTCCTCGCGCAGCAGATCGGTGATGTACTGCGCACGCCAGCGCGCGGCCTGTACCGGGTCTTCGGCCAGGCAGGGCTCGGGGTAGCCGCCGCGTTCCAGCAGGTGCTGCAGCGCCGCCTCGGGTGTGACGCCCTGGGTGGCACACCATTCGCGCACCGAGATCGGATGCAGCCGGTAGGCGAAGTAGCGGCCCGCCAGCGACTCGCCGCTCTGGCGGAAGGTCTCCATGCGCGCGCTGCCGGTGACCAGCAGCGCTTGTCCGTCGGGGCGGCCGTCGACCACGCCCTTGAGCCAGGCCTTCCAGTCCGGCATCTTGTGGATCTCGTCCATCACCAGCAGCCGGCTGTCCAGGCGCCAGCTCTGCCGCTGCAGCACGGCGCGGTCGGCTGCCACGTCCCAGTTCAGGTACTGGGCCGGCTGGCGGTGATCCATGAGCTGTCGCGCCAGCGTCGTCTTGCCGACCTGACGCGGCCCGGTGAGCACGACCATCTTGCGCTCGAGGTCGGAGCGGACAAGATCGTCCAGGTAGCGCTTCATTCGTCCATATTACATATCACTGGAAAAAAGTCGCGACTTTCTTCCATTTAACGCTCGATGGGTCGAGAACGCTCGCGAGCGTGCCCACCCATCGATCGGCACACCGTCACAGGCTCTTGACTTCGACTCCCACGTCGCCATGCAAGGCGATCAAGCCCTTGTCCAAGCTGGCGAGCTTGCCGCCATGGTGTCTGGCGAGGCTGGCGAGATAGGCATCGGTGACCTGACGATGGCCCATCACGCCCTGCGCCTGCACCTGTTCGTAGGGGAGCCGATCGGGCCAGAAGTGGTGCCGGGGATGCGCGCTCACCGTCTTCAGCAGGGCAAGCGCCTGGCCAAAGTCGCGTCCACCCAGGCGCATGACCAGCCGCACCAGCGTGCCCTGTGTGATGGGGCAGGTAGAGAAGGCCTGCGGCACGCGCAGGAACCAGTCCCGCGCAAGCGCGTGGTGGACGTGGGCCTCGTCGATCAGGGCATAGAGCACGTTGCCATCGAGCAGATGCACCACACCGCCCGCCTTGCGGGTGGGGCCCTTCGAGACCGTCGAGGTCGCCATGCGCGACATCACTCGTCCTCGAGCGCGCGCACGTCCTCCTCGGTGACCGGCCGCGGGCTGCGGATCAGCGGCAGGCCCGTGTCTGCGTCGATGCGCAAGGCCGGGGCCGACGCCGGACTGCCCGCCGCGGACTGGTCCAAGCCGCGGCGGATGAGCTCGGCGACGGTCTGGTTCATGCTCTTGCGCGCATGCGCGGCAATGGACGTGACCGCATGATGCAGATCGTCCGGAAGATGGATGGTTGTCCTCATGCACGCATCATGACATCATGATGCGTGCACGTCCACCCCAAGTCTTCACGGCGCAGGAGTGCGGATGTGCGCGGCTCTGCGCGGTCGTGTGCGGCCGATTCCGCGCCAGTGATGCCGCACCCGATGCTCTGCACCTGCCCCGACTGCCCGTAGGCGCGGCCGAAGCGGTTGGCGAGGAAATCCGGCAGCGCCACCTGCTCCTGGCGGATGAAGGCGCCCAGAAGGCGCGCGGCCCGCCTCTACACTCGGGCGCTCATGGCGAACGACAGCAGCAGGCAGCAGATCCACTTCCTCGATGCGCTGCGCGCGCTGGCCGCCTGGCTCGTGGTCTGGGATCACCTGGTCTGCGTCTGGCCTGCATCGAACGGCATCGCCGTTCCGATCGCGGACTGGGTCGAGGCCAACGTCAACCAACCGCTTGGAATCATCCAGAGCTTCGGTTGGTTCGGCGTGTGCCTGTTCTTCCTCATCAGCGGCTTCGTCATCACGCACGTGTCCTTGCGCGAGGACGCTGTCGCCTTCGCCATCAAGCGCGTCTTCCGCATCTACCCGATGCTCATCGTCGCCGTCCTCCTGTCGCTCCTGCTGAACCCCGCAGCACGCGCCCAGGCCACGCCCGAGTCGCTTCTCACCAACATCTTGCTGGTGAACTACTGGATGCACCCCCAGGTTGTGCTGGTCGGAGTGGCATGGACGCTCGTCATCGAGATCCTGTTCTATGCGCTGATCCTGGTCACCTATCCGCTGGCTCGTCGGCCGATGCTTCGCGTTGCTGCGCTGCTGGCCTTCGTCGGTGCGGCGATCGCGGCAGCGCGAGGCTTCGGCGCCGCGTTCTTTCTGTTCGCCGCGTCGGCGGCGTACGTCCCTTTCCTGATCGCGGGTCAAATCCTCTATCTGCTGCTCTATCGCCGCAGCCTGAGCTTGGGCGCCGCCATCGCCTTGGCTGCGCTCACCTATGCGGTCGTGCTCATGGGCCTGCGCGCCATCCATTCGGCGTTCCTGCCCCTGGGGAATTCGTACCTGACAAGCTTCGCCTGGGCCCTGGCCGTCTTTCTGATGGCGTGGCACTTGGGCGATCGCCTGCGGCCCGGTCGAGCGGTGCAATGGCTCGCGACCACGAGCTACTCGGTTTACCTCCTGCATGGCATCGTCGGCTTCTTCATGCTCGAATGGCTGACGCCGCGGCTCGGGTACGGCATGGCCCTGGCCCTGGCGATCGCGGCCATTGGCGGCGCCGTGCTGTTGGTGCATTACGGCATCGAGAGACCGACGCTCGCCATGGGCCACCGTCTGGCCGCGCGCGCTTCACCAGGCTGACCGCATCGATCCGATTGGCGGCTTGGGTTGCGTGCGGGTCGCACGCGAGCCAGGCCTGTTCGTGCCGCGACGCGCCGCCTGCACCCTTCACCCGATGCTCTGCACCTGCCCCGACTGCCCGTAGGCGCGGCCGAAGCGGTTGGCGAGGAAATCCGGCAGCGCCACCTGCTCCTGGCGGATGAAGCCGTGCTGCGGCAGCGTGCCTTCGCGAAAGAGGTCGAGCACCGCGCAGATGCCGGCGGCGGTGGTGAGCTGGATCGCCGAGCGCGCGGGCTTGCCGTTGCCGCGTTCGGCGAAGATCTTGCGCGCGAACACCTCCTGCAGCAGCACGCCCTCGCGCAGGCCGCTGACGGTGACGAAGACGAGCACCAGGTCCTGCATGGTCGCGGGCACCGCGCGGCGCAGGATGTCGACGAGCGTGCGCGTGTCGTGCTTGAGCTGGAGCTCCTCCAGCAGCACCTTCATCAGCGCCTGGTGGCCGGGGTAGCGCACGCTCTTGTAGTCCAGCGTCTGCACGCGCCCGGCCAGCGTGTCGCACAGCGTGCCAAGGCCCCCGGAGGTGTTGAAGGCCTCGTACTCGACGCCGTCCATCGAGAAGTGCTCGAGGCCCTCGAGCGGCAGGGCTTCGATGCGCCGGCCCTCATGGATCGCGTCGCAGGGGTGGCAGTACTCGTTGATGAGCCCGTCGACCGACCAGGTGAGGTTGTACTTGAGCGCGTTGGTCGGGAAGGCCGGCAGCGCACCGACGCGCATCTTCACCTCGTGCAGGGTGTCGAAGCCCTGCGCGAGGTGATGCGCGACGATGCCGATGAAGCCGGGCGCAAGCCCGCATTGCGGCATGAAGGCGGTCGGCGCGTCTTCGGCCAGGCGGCGGATCGCCTGCGTCGCCGCGACATCTTCGGTCAGGTCGAAATAATGGCAGCCCGCTTCCCGCGCCGCGCTTGCGGCGGTGATCGCCATCGAGTAGGGCAGCGCATTGACGACCGCCTGCTGACCACGCAGGGCCTTGACGAGCACCTGCAGGTCCGAGGTATCGGCAACGAGCCGCTGGACAGGCAAGGCGGACAGGCGCTCGAGCGCCGCTGCAGCCCGGTCGAGCACGGTCACATCGAAGTCGCCGCTGCCCGCCAGCACGTGAGCGATCGTCTGGCCAATGTGGCCGGCACCAAGCAGGGTCACTCGCATCGCATCGTCTCCGGGAAGTCCTGCCCGGAAGGATGGGCGCGATCACTGTCGAAAGATAGAAGCAATCCGACGAAATGTCGTAACTTCAGGTCGGTTCGACGGACTATGAAGACGAATCGTCAACGATCCAGTTCTGCACGCATCGCGTCGATCACCGCCTTGTAGTCGGCTTGGCCAAAGATCGCGCTGCCGGCCACGAAGGTGTCGGCGCCGGCGTCGGCGACGCGGCGGATGTTCTCGACCTTGATGCCGCCGTCGACCTCGAGGCGGATGTCGCGGCCGCTGGCGTCGATGAGGCGGCGCGCGCGCTCGATCTTGCGCAGCGCCGCGTCGATGAAGGACTGGCCGCCGAAGCCCGGGTTGACGCTCATCACGAGCACGAGATCGACCTTCTCGATCACCCACTCGAGCACGTCCAGCGGCGTGGCGGGGTTGAAGGCCAGGCCCGCCAGCTTGCCCTCGGCCTTGATCAGCTGCAGCGTGCGGTCGACATGCGTGCTCGCGTCGGGGTGGAAGCTCACCAGATCGGCGCCGGCCCGGCAGAAGGCCTGCGCGAGCGCATCCACCGGCTGCACCATCAGGTGCACGTCGATCGGCGCCTGCGTGTGCCGGCGCAGCGCCTCGCAGACCATCGGGCCGAAGGTGAGGTTCGGCACGTAGTGGTTGTCCATCACGTCGAAGTGGATCCAGTCGGCGCCCGCGTCAACGACGGCGCGCACCTCCTCGCCCAGGCGGGCGAAGTCGGCGGAGAGGATCGAGGCGGCGATGCGGTGGACGTCCATCGGCGGCAGATTCTAGGAGCGGCCCCGATAATCGCCGCATGAGCCGACCCGAGTTCAGCTGCGAGGTGCGCGTGCAGTACCTGGCCGAACAATCGCAGCCGCCCGACGGGCCGTTTGCCTTCGCCTACACGGTGACGATCCGCAACAGCGGCGACGTCGGCGCGCAGCTGGTCGCGCGCCAGTGGCTGATCACCGACGCCGACGGCCGTACCGAGGAGGTGCGGGGCCTCGCGGTCGTCGGCCATCAGCCGCTGCTGGCTCCCGGCGAGAGCTTCGAATACACGAGCTGGACGCGCATCGCCACATCCCACGGCAGCATGCGCGGCACCTATTTCTGCATGACCGAGGACGCGCACGCGTTCGAGGCGCCGGTGCCCGAGTTCCAGCTCGTCTTTCCCGGCCTGCTGCACTGATGGCTGCCAACTGGGACCTGACCGCGCTCGTCAACGCGGCCAACGCTCGCGCGCCGCTGGCCGAGCGCCATCTCTGGCTCGTGCGCCTGATGGAGTGGCTGCGCCACGCACCGACGACCCGCGTGGGTTTCGAGCCCAGCGCTGAACCCGGCTCCGGGCGCACGCCGCTGCCACTGGTGCGGCTGCGCCATCTGCTGAACGTCGTCGACCAGCACCCTGGCCTGCGTGCGCAGGTGCAAGGCCTGCTTGCCGCCTTCTGGAAGGAGATCGACGCCGCGGCGCTCTTCGCCGATTACGGCTTCGGCACGCGGCTGTCGCTGCGCAGCGAGGTCGCCGCACGCCTGCGCCGGCGGCTGCTGCCGGCCACGCCGGAGACGAGCGATCTGGCCCAGCTCTTCGAGCTGCTCTTCGAGCCCGAGGATCTCGAGTGGCTCGAAGCGGTCGACGAGGAGACGCTGGCGCGCGTGGCGCGGTTGATGGGGGCGCCGGACGTCGACGAGAAGCGCGAG
>JAIXKN010000039.1:82988-85856 GCA_026932425.1 Burkholderiales bacterium | reverse complement strand
GTGCACGCCTCGGGCTACGCGCCGGCCTTGCGCCAGCGCATGGACCGCAGCCTGCTCGCGCACCAGCCCTTCCGCCAGCTGACGATGTGCACCAACGAACTGCGGCGCGTGCTCGACGAGGGCAGCCCGCAGGAGGTGCTGCAGCAGGCGCGGCTGCTGAGGGCGCTGCTGGACAAGTGTCGCGACGCGGCGGCCAGCGTGCGCCAGCACCTGGAGGCCTACGGCGTCTCGGTGGACATCATCTACGAGATCGACCAGATGCACGCGCGCATCCGGCGCATCGAGTTGCTGCTGGACGTGCTGCTGGCGCCGCAGCCGCGCCCCGACTTGCTGCGCCTGCTGCGCGAGCTCGTGCGTGTGCGCGGGCGGCAGCGCGGCATCCGCCGCATGCTCGAACGTCACTACGGCCTGCTCGCGCGCCAGCTCGTCGAACGCAACGCCGAGACCGGCAGCCACTACATCACGCGCAACCGCGCCGAGTTCCTCGCCATGCTGCGGATGGCGGTGGGCGGCGGCTCGCTGATGGCGGCGACCACCTTCGTCAAGTTCGCGATCCTCGCGCTCGGCCTCTCGGCCTTCTGGTCGGGTCTGGGCGCCGGGGTCAACTACGCGATCAGCTTCGTGATCATCATGCTGGCGCACTGGACGGTGGCGACCAAGCAGCCGGCGATGACGGCGCCGGCGATGGCCGAGAGCCTGCCCGGCCCGCGCGACAACGACGACGCCGCGCTCGAAGGCTTCGTCGACCGCGTGGCGCAGCTCACGCGCTCGCAGACGGCGGGCATCGTCGGCAACGTGCTTGCCTGCGGCCCGCTCGTGTGGGCGGTGCAGACGCTGGCCGGCATGGCACTGGGCCGACCGCTGGTCGGGGAGGCGTCGGCCGAGCATGTGCTCGACGCCCTGCACCTGATCGGCCCGACGCTGCTCTTCGCGGCCTTCACGGGGGTGCTGCTCTTCGCCAGTTCGGTGCTCGCGGGCTGGGCCGAGAACTGGTTCGTCTTCCATCGCCTGGACAGCGCGATCGCCTGGAATCCGCGCATCGTCGGCCGCCTCGGGCAGACGCGCGCGCGGCGCTGGGCCGACTGGTGGCGGCGCAACGTCTCCGGCGTGGTCGCCAACGTCTCGCTCGGGCTGATGCTGGGGCTGACGCCGGCGCTCGCGGGCTTCTTCGGACTGCCGCTGGACGTGCGTCACGTCACGCTCTCGTCGGGGCAGCTCGGCGCGGCGGCCGGCGCGCTCGGCAGCGCGGCCTTCTCGACCCCGGCGCTCTGGTGGTGCGTGGCGGCGATTCCGCTGACCGGCCTGCTCAACGTCAGCGTCAGTTTCTGGCTCGCGTTCCGGCTGGCGCTGCGCGCCCGCGGCGTCGCGGTCACCGAGCGTCACCGCATCCGCGCGGCGATTCGCGCGCGGCTTCGGCGTGCGCCGCTGTCCTTCCTGCTGCCGCCCCGCGGCTAGGTCTCAGCGCCGCGGTGTCGGGTCGTCGTCTCGACCCTGCCGCTCGGCATCCTTCGGCCTGCCGGAGAACATCGTCCACCAGACGGCGCCACCCAGCAGCAGCAGCACGATCAACACCTCGATGAGCAGCAACCACATCCTTCAAGCTTGCCATGCGATCGTGGGGCTCGCGATTCTAGGTGTGCTCGCGGGCTGCGCGAGCTCCCCGCGGCCGGCGATGCCGCCAACGGAGACACCGGCGCCGCAGGGGCCCGCGAGCGCGCCGGCCCCTGCGCTTGGCAGCGCGGCACCGGCGTCGCGTCCACCGCGGTCGGGCCCGGCACCGGCCAAGGTGCCGACGCGTGCCCGCTGGCTGCCGGCCAGCTGGAGCGAGCTGCCGGGCTTCGACACCGATCCTGTCCGCGAACTCTGGCCGGCGCTGTTGGCCAGCTGCACGAGACCTGCACCGGGCTGGAGTCGAACCTGCGCGCGGATCCTGCTGGAGCCGCCGCCGGCCAGTGACGAGACGGCGCGCCGGTGGCTGATGGGCGAGCTCCAGCCATGGCGGGTGCAGGCGTGGCAGGCCGGACCCGCCGCGCTCGGCGACGAATCGCCTGCATCCGAAGCTGCGCCTTCATCTGCGGTGGCGCCGAACGACATGCGCGCCCTGGGTCTGGCCACCGGCTACTTCGAGCCCGAGCTGGCCGCCGCGCGCCGGCCGCAGGGGCGTTTCCGCGTTCCGCTCTACGCGCCGCCGCCCGAGCTGCTGGGCGCTTCGGCCCTGCGCAAGCCCTATTACACGCGCCAGCAGCTCGAAACCTTGCCGCAGGCGCGTGCGGCGCTGCGCGGCCGCGAGATCGCCTGGATCGAGGACCCGCTGGACGCACTGATGCTGCAGGTCCAGGGCTCGGGCCGGCTGCGCGTCCTCGAGCCCGACGGCCGCACGAGCCGCGTGCGCCTGTCGTTCGCGGCGCACAACGAGCAGCCCTACCGGTCGCTTGGCCGCTGGCTGGTCGATCAGGGCGAGCTCTCCGCCGAGCAGGCCTCGTGGCCCGCGATCAAGGCCTGGGCGCAGCGCAACCCGGCGCGCGCCGACGAGCTGCGCTGGGCCAACCCGCGCGTGGTTTTCTTCCGCGAGGAGCCGCTGTCGGCGCCCGAGCTCGGACCGATCGGCGCCCAGGGCGTGCCGCTGACGCCGGGGCGTTCGGTCGCCGTCGACCCGCGGGCGGTGCCGCTCGGGACGCTGCTCTGGCTGGACACGACCGAGCCGATGTCGCCCACGCCGCTGCGGCGGCTCGTCGTCGCGCAGGACACCGGCAGCGCGATCGTCGGCCCGGTCCGGGTCGATCTCTTCTTCGGCTGGCAGCCGGGCGCCGAAGAGCTGGCCGGACGCATGAAGCAGCCGCTGCGGCTGTGGGCGCTGTGGCCGCAGGG
>JAIXKN010000039.1:81252-82806 GCA_026932425.1 Burkholderiales bacterium | reverse complement strand
CACGCCGAGCTCGATCTCTACCCGACCGGGGCGCTGGTGCAGGCGCTGGTCGACGACCAGCAGCGGGCGCTGCAGGCGGTGCAGGCGGCTGCCCCGGCGCTCGCGAGCGCGGTCGATGCGGCGCTGCCGCGCATCGAGGCCGGCGGGCGCCTCGTCTATGCCGGAGCCGGCACCTCGGGGCGGCTGGGCCTGCTCGACAGCGTCGAGCTCGACCCGACCTTCAGCTGGCCGCGCGAGCGGACGCTGGCGCTGATCGCCGGCGGGCGACAGGCGCTGTTCGAGGCGGTCGAGGGCGCCGAGGACGCGCGCGAGCAGGGCGCGATCGACGTGCGCGTGCACGCGCTCGACGCGCGCGACGTGCTGCTGGCGATCGCCGCCTCCGGAACGACGCCCTACGTGCTCGGTGCGGTCACTGCGGCGCGCGCCGCCGGGGCACTCGTGATCGGCATCGCGAACAACGCCGGCGCGCCGCTGCTGCAGGAGGCCGAGATCGGCATCCTGCTGGACACCGGGCCGGAGCTGATCTCGGGCAGCACCCGGCTGAAGGCCGGAACGGCGCAGAAGATCGCGCTCAACGCCTTCTCCAGCGCGCTGATGGTGCGGCTGAACAAGGTCTACGGCAACCTGATGGTCGACCTGCGCGCGACCAACGCCAAGCTGCGCCGGCGCGCGCTGGCGCTGACGGTGCTCGCCAGCGGCGCCGACGAGCTGGCCGCCGAGCGCGCGCTGCGCGACGCGGGCTTTCGCGTCAAGGTGGCGATCGTCGCGCTGCGCGCCGGCATCCCGGTGCACGAGGCCAGCGCGCGGCTGCAGGCCTGCGGCGGCAGCGTGCGTGCGGCCCTGGCCGCATCGCCGTGAAGCCCGCGCGGGCCGCGCCCTTCTCCCCGGGTGCGCCGGATGTACCGGATGCGCCGGCCAACGTGCAGGCGCACGCGCCTGCCGGCACCACGTCGCGCTCGCCCTGGTGGTGGATCCCGAGCCTCTACTGGGGGCAGGGGCTGCCCTACGTCGTCGTGATGACGCTCTCGGTGGTGCTCTACAAGAACCTCGGGCTCGACAACACCGCGATCGCGCTCTACACGAGCTGGCTCTACCTGCCCTGGGTCGTCAAGCCGCTGTGGTCGCCGCTCGTCGACCTGCTCGGGCGCAAGCGGGCGTGGGTCATCGGCATGCAGCTCCTCGTCGGCGCGGCGCTGGCCGCGGTGGCGCTGACGCTGCCGGCGCCGCGCGCGCTGCAGCTGAGCCTGGCGCTGTTCTGGCTGCTGGCCTTCGCCTCGGCCACGCACGACATCGCCGCCGACGGCTTCTACATGCTCGCGCTGCGCCAGGACCAGCAGGCCGCCTTCGTCGGCGTGCGCAGCCTCTTCTACCGCGTCGCGATGATCAGCGCCCAGGGCGGGCTGGTCTGGGCGGCGGGCCGTCTGGCCGAGACGACCGGGAACGTCGTGCTCGGCTGGCAGCTCGTCTTCGGCGCGCTCGCGGCACTCTTCCTGCTGCTCTCGGGCTGGCATTTCGCGCTGCTCCCGCACCCGAGATCGGACCACCCGAGCGGCG
>JAIXKN010000039.1:69199-81028 GCA_026932425.1 Burkholderiales bacterium | reverse complement strand
CTCTCGACCGCGGAGCTCGGCCTCGTCTACGGCAGCATCGGCGTGGCCGCGCTGACCGCCGGCGGCCTGCTCGGCGGCTGGGTGATCTCGCGCCACGGCCTGCAGCGCTGGCTCTGGCCGATGGTCGCGGCGATCCACCTGCCCAACCTGCTCTACGTCGCGCTCGCGATCGGGCAGCCGCAGTCGCTGTGGCTGGTGAGCGCCGCGGTGGCGATCGAACAGCTCGGTTACGGCTTCGGCTTCGCCGCCTACCTGATGTTCATGATCTGGGTCGCCGAGGGGCCGAGCAAGACCGCGCATTACGCCCTCTGCACCGGGTTCATGGCGTTTGGGATGATGCTGCCGGGCATGGCGAGCGGCTGGCTGCAGCAGCACCTGGGCTACCCGCTCTTCTTCGCCTGGGTCTGCCTGTGCACGCTGCCTTCGGTCGCGGTGGCCGCGCGCCTGCGCATCCCGCCCGGCTTCGGCCGCAAGGACGACGAGCGCGGCGGGGCCCCCGCATGAACCCGGCGCGCCGACGCGTGCTGCAGGCGGCGCTGGCTGCGCCCTGGCTCTCCTCCTGCGCGAGCTGGGTGCCGGAGGCACCGCCGGCGCTGCCGCGCGAGTTCCGCGGCGCCTGGGTCGCAACCGTCGCCAACATCGACTGGCCGAGCCGCCCCGGGCTGCCGGCAGCGCAGCAGCGGCAGGAGATGCAGGCGCTGCTGGCCCGGGCGCACGAGATCGGGCTCAACGCGATCGTGCTGCAGGTGCGGCCGAGCGCCGATGCGATCTACCCGTCGGCGCTCGAACCCTGGAGCGAATACCTGACCGGGGCCAGCGGCCAGCCGCCCGACGAGCCCTGGGACCCGCTGGCCGAGTGGGTCGACGGCGCGCACCGCCTGGGCCTCGAGCTGCACGCCTGGTTCAACCCCTACCGAGCGCGGCACAGCCGGGCCACCAGCGCCCCCGCACCCACGCATGTGCTCAGCGCGGAGCCGCAGATCGTCCGCGCCTACGGCGACCAGCACTGGATGGACCCGGGGGAGCCGCGCGCGGCCGAGCGCCTGCTCGCCGTCGTGCGCGACGTGCTCGAACGCTACGACGTCGACGGCGTGCACATCGACGACTACTTCTACCCCTACCCGATCACCGACGCCCAGGGTAACGAGCTGCCCTTTCCGGACGAGGAGAGCTGGCAGCGCCACCTGCGCTCGCGCAGCCTCGACGGGACCGGCGGGATCGAGGGGAACCGCGGCGACGACGTCTCGGCGCGCGCCGACTGGCGTCGCGCCCAGGTCGACGCGCTGGTCGAGCGCCTGTACCGCGAGGTGCACGCGCTCAAGCCCTGGGTGCGCGTGGGCATCAGCCCCTTCGGGCTGCCGCGTCCGGTCCGGCGGCCGCCCGGGATCAGCGGCTTCAGCCAGTACGACAAGCTTTACGCCGACGTCGAGCGCTGGCTGGAGCAAGGCTGGCTCGACTACCTGGCGCCGCAGCTCTACTGGCCGATCGCGCAAGCGGCGCAGGCCTTCCCGCTGCTGCAGCAGGCCTGGCGCGAAGCCAACGTGCAGCGGCGCCATGTCTGGCCCGGCCTCTTCACGAGCCGCATCGGCAGCGAACGCAATCCCTACGACGCCGACGAACTGCTGGCGCAGCTCCAACTGACGCGCCATGCCGGCGCCGCGGACGACGGCCATCTGCACTTCAGCATGGTCGCGCTGATGCAGGACCGCGACGGCATCGCGACGCGCCTGCGCGCAGGGCCCTACGCGCAGGCGGCACTCCCGCCGGCCACACCCTGGCTCGACGAACCCCCACCGCAGCCGCCGGCCTGCGCCTGGGATGCGCGCACGCGCCGCCTCGCGATCAGCGCGGGCGGCGCCGCGCCGCTGCGGCTCGTGGTACTGTGGACGCGTGCCGCCGACGGAACCTGGGGCTGGCGCGCGATGCCGATGGCGCCGGGCCGACTGACCGAAGTGGCGCTGCCCGAGGGGGTCGGCGCAGCCTGGGTCGTCGGCATCGGTCGAAGCGGCCTCGAAAGCGCCGCCTTGCGCCTGCCCATTTCCTGATCCGTTCGACGAGGCGCGTGGCGTCATGCTTGGCGACCTGCGTGAGGCTTGCGAATCCCGCCGCATCGGGCCCTGCGCTTCTGGCGGTCATCCCGCCTGCCGCCACAATCGGCAGCCGTGATGGATGCGGTCTGGTTCAGCGGCGGCCTGGCACTGGTGCTCTTCGTCGGCCTTTCGCTCTACCTCGCGCCGCTGAAACCGGGCGTGCTCGCGATCCAGCTCAGCTTCACCCCCGAGGCCTTCGCGCGCATCGTCGCCGCCTGGTCGCCGGCGCAGCTTGCTCGCTATCGCAGGCATCTGCCGATCGACGGGCTGCTGCTGCTCTCCTACGGCGCCTTCGGCTACCTGCTGGCGACGAGGACGAACCTCTTCGCCGGGTCGGAGTCCTGGGCGCGGATGCTTGGCACATGGGCGCTGCCGGCGGCTGCCGCCTTCGACGCGATCGAGAACCTGCTGCACGGCTGGCTCACCGGCAAAACCGCTTTGCACACACCCGTCATCCACGTCGTCGCCGGCACCGTGTCGGCCACGAAGTGGGGCCTCGTACTGATCTTCGGCGGTCTTGTCGCCCATGCGCTGCTCACCCGAATCTGAGCCGGAAGCGGCCACGCCGATGCCAACAGCCTGCGTGGGCGCGGCCGGCTGCTCGAAGCGGCAAGCCAAAACCTGCAGCCTGCCCGGCAGCACGCGTCGCGCCCTGCTCGCGACGGCAGCGACGATGCTCGCCGGCTGCACCGGTCCGCGCATCGACACGCGCTACTCGTCGATCAGCCAGGGGCCGCGCGTGGACCTCGTCGTGCTGCACTACACCGTCGCCGACTTCGAGCGCTCGCTGCGCATCCTCACGCAGCAGGCCGTCAGCAGCCATTACCTGGTCGGCGTCGACCCGCCGACGATCTACCGCCTCGTTCCCGAGGACCGCCGCGCGAACCACGCCGGCGTCAGCTCCTGGGCCGGCCGCGTGCTCGTCAACATGTCCTCGATCGGCATCGAGATCGTCAACCCGGGGCGCATCCTGACGCCGGAAGGCGAGCGCTACGCGCCCTACCCGAAAGCGCAGATCGATGCGGTGATCGCGCTCCTGCGCGGGATCATGGCGCGCTGGGGCATTCCGAAGGAGCGCGTCGTCGGCCACGCCGACGTCGCCCCGGGGCGCAAGCAGGACCCGGGGCCGCTCTTCCCGTGGAAGCGCCTGGCCGACGAGGGCCTGGCGCTCTGGTTCGACGAGGCGCGCGCCGCGGCGCTGCGGCCACGCTACGAAGACGCGCTGCCGGCGATCCCCTGGTTCCGGCTGCGGCTGGCGCAGTTCGGCTACGGCGTTTCCGATCCGGCAAGCGAATCGCTGGACCCACCGCTGCGCGCGGTGCTGAGCTCGTTCCAGATGCGCTTTCGCCCGGCGCGCTACGACGGCGAGCCCGACGCCGAGACCGCGGCGATCCTCGCGGTGCTGACGCAGCCATGAACACGAGCATTCCGATCGACACACTCTGCCGCGACCCGGACTTCGTGCGCCTGAGCGCGCTGCCGCGGCTGGCGATCGACCTGCGCTACGCGAGCCCGCGCAACCTGCTGGGCCACGACCTCTACGCACCGCACGATTGCGCCTGGCTGCACGTGCAGGCCGCCGAGGCGCTGCAGCGCGCCAACGAATGGCTCGCGCGCGAGCGGCCCGAACTGCGCCTGCTGGTGCTGGACGCCGTGCGCCCGCAGCGCGTGCAGGAGCAGTTCTGGGCCCGGGTCCAGGGCACGCCGATGCAGGCCTATTTCGCGCCGCCCGAGCGAGGCTCGATCCATTCGTTCGGGATGGCGGTGGACCTGACGCTCATCGACGCCCAAGGGCATGAGCTCGATCTCGGCACGCCCTTTGACGACACGAGCGAACTCGCGCACCCGGCGCTCGAACATGAGCATGCCACCTCCGGCCGCCTGAATGCGGAGCAGCTCGCGCGGCGCCGTCTGCTGCGCAGCGCGATGCTGCACGGCGGCTGGCAGCCGATCGCCACCGAGTGGTGGCACTTCGACTGCGGAGACCGCGATGAGGTCCGCAGGCGCTGGCGGCGGATCGTCTGAAAGGCCTCAGCGCGGCTCGAAGCGCTGTTGCGCGACCCAGTCGACGATCGAGTCGAGCAGCGGCCGCAGCGCAACGGGCCGGTGCTCGTCGTCGTTGACGATCGCGACAACGACCAGCGGCTGCCCCGCGGCATCGGGCAGGATTCCGGCCAGCGACACGACGTTTTTCAGCGTCCCCGTCTTCAGTCGCTTCGGCGGCGCAGCGCCGCCCGGGACGCCGTCGGCGAGACCATCCGCGAGCCGGCGCCGCAGCGTACCGTCGATGCCGGCGATCGGCAGGCTGGAGAGGAACTCGGGCGCCCAGCGGCTGGCCATTCCCGCGCGCACGACGGCGGCGAGCTGCGCCGGCGTCACGCGCTCGCTGCGCGAGAGCCCGGAGCCGTTGTCGAGCACGAGGCCGGCGTCGTCGATGCCCCGCGCGCGCAGCCAGGCGCGCACGGCCTGCTCGGCATGCACGAGCGTCGGCACCTCCGCCGCCGCCCCGTCCGGCGCTTTCTCCTCGGTTGATGTCTGCCGCTCCCGCCACGCGCGGCCAAGGGCCAGGTAGAGGGTGCGCGCAAGGATGTTGTCCGAGTTCTTGTTGATCGTGCGCACGAGTTCGGCCAGCGGCCGCGACCGGTGTTCCGCCAGCACGCGCGCCTGCGGCGGCGCGAGGCCCTCGCGCAGCTCGCCGGACCACGATCCGCCCAGCTCGCGCCAGAGCGCGCCTACGAGACGGCCGATGTACTCGTCGCGATCGAGGACGTTGAGTGCCAGCGTGCGCTCGCAGCGCACCGGCCAGGTCCCGCGCAGCACCAGTTCGCGCTGGCGCAGCCAGCCTTCGGGGCGCAGCCGCGGCGCCTGCCAGCCCTCGTCCCAGCGGCTGCAGTCCCCGGCGACGAGCTGCATCTCGTGCGCGACGCGCAGGCCCGAGAGGGGCGTGAGCAGCCGCACCTGCAGCCCGCGCTCGTCGACGTGCAGCAGCAGGCGCAGCAGGTTCTCGCCGACGAGCAGCGCGTCGGGAATCACGTTGTAGGCGAACTCGGGTCCTTCGTCGAAAGGCGGGACGCCCAGGTCCAGGCGCGTCGGCGTGTAGGCGCTGCGGTCGAGCACCAGCGCGCCGCGGATCTGCGCAAGGCCCAGCGCCCGCGCGCGCTGCAGCAGTTGGCGCAGCGCGTCGACGTCGAGGTCGACGTCGCCCTCGCCCTGCAGCACGAGATCGCCCTGCAGCACGCCGTCCTCGATCGGCGCGCTGACCAGCAGGCGCGTGCGGCCGCGCCAGGCCGGCCCCAGTTGCTCCAGCGCGACGAGCGTGGTCAGCAGCTTCATCGTCGAGGCCGGCTGCAGCGGCCGGTCGGCCTGATGCGCGATGAACGGTTCGCCGCCGCCGGCCGGCATCACGACCAGGCCCAGCGACTGCGGCGGCACGCCGGCCTGAGCCAGCCGCTGCTGCAGCGGCGGCGGCAGTTCCGCGCGCGCCGGCATTGCTGCCAGCAGCAGCGCGGCCAGCGCACCGGCCAGCAGCCGTCGCCCGGGAAGGCGCGTTCGCGCCATGCGCCCTGACCTGTAGCCAGCGCGGCCGGGACTCGACTCGCCCGCGCAAGCGCTCAGGACAGAACCGAGCCGCCTGGGCCGATGCAGGGCTCCAGTTGGAGGGTCGGAATCAGCCGCCCGACGAGGCGGCGTCGGCACCAGGCGCATGCTTGCTGCCGGACCGAGACGCCGGCGCGGGGATGAGGCGAGCGGAGTATGCGCGAGCGCGAGTGGGCAGCCGCGCACAAACCGTGTCGCGCCCGGCGTGCACGATGAGCACGGTTGCCGCCGCGACGGCGGCGGGCCCCCATGTGGCGAACCCGCCGCAGACGGGCAATCCCCGATGGTGGCGCGGCATCAAAGCCCTTGTCATTGGCCGTTTGCGGCTTGCCGCGTCCGTCGTCGACGCGGGGCCGGACGTCAACCGAGGAGACGCGCAATGAGAAGACTCACCCCCCTGGCGGCCGCCGTCGCCGTGCTGGGCCTGTCGGCAAGCGCCTGGGCCCAGACCGCGGCGCCGCAGCGGGTCGAGATCACCGGCAGCAGCATCAAGCGCATCGCCGACGAGGGGGCGCTGCCGGTGCAGGTGATCACGCGCCAGGATCTGGAACGCCAGGGCATCGTCACCGCCGAGCAGCTGATCTCGACGCTCAGCTCGAACGGCAGCGGGCTGGACAACCTGGCGGCCAACTCCGACGTGGTCGCCGGCGCTCGCCGTGGCGTCAACGGCATGAGCTGCGCCAACCTGCGCATGCAGGGTTGCGAGGCGACGCTGATCCTCCTGAACGGGCGGCGCGTCGCGGCCTACGGCCTGAGCGGCGGCATCGTCGACGTGCAGTCGATTCCGATGGCCGCGGTCGAGCGCGTGGAAGTGCTCAAGGACGGCGCCTCGGCGATCTACGGCACCGATGCCATCGGCGGCGTCATCAACTTCATCCTGCGCAAGGACTACCAGGGCCTGGAGGCGCAGGCCTTCACCGACGTGACGCAGCACGGCGGCGGCAACATCAACCGGGTGAAGCTCGCCGGCGGCTTCGGCGACCTCGAGCGCGACGGCTTCAACGTGCTGGCCGCCATCTCGCGCAGCGAGAACAAGGCACTGCGCGGCGACCAGCGCGACTTCGTCAACACCTTCCAGCCCGACCGCGGCCTGTCGGTCGACACGCGCGGCACACCGATCGCCACGCTGTTCACGCTCAGCTCGCTCTACACCGCGCTCAGCCGCGACAACCTCGACAACACCGGGCGCAACACCGGGCCGAAGCTGCCCGGCGGCACGCAGGCCTACAACGGCATCAACATCCTCGACCTGCCCGGCGGCGCGGGCTGCGACTCGGTCGACGGCATGGACGCCTACGACGAAGTGCTGTGGGCCACGCCGGCCGCGCGCTTCGGCTGTGCCTGGGACACCGGACGCGCTGCCGTGTTGCAGCAACCGGTGACCAACACGAACGCGGTGCTGCGCGGCACGCTGCGCCTGGGCGAGCACCAGGTCTACGGCGAGTTCACCGGCGCCAAGGTCGAGTCGAAGAAGAGCTTCTCGCCCAACCAGATCTCGAGCAGCGCCGCAGCCACGAGCGTGTTCCGCAATCTCGCTTACCCGAGCACCGGGGCATCCTACGACGGCGTCTTCAACGCGCTGGTGGGCACCTTCCCGCAGCTCGAGCCCAACCGCGGCCAGCCGCTGGCCTTCCGCTGGCGCTGCATGCCCTGCGGCGACCGCGCGATCGACACCGAGAGCGAGAGCTCGCGTTTCCTGATCGCCGCGGACGGCCCGATCGCCGGCGACTGGAGCTACCGCGCCGGCGCCTCGCGCGCGACCAGCAAGTCGACCTCGGTGCTGGCCGGGGGCTACTTCTACGGCCGCGAGTTCGCCGACCTGATCAACACCGGCGTGCTCGACCCCTTCTCGCTGACGCAGACGTCAGAGGCGCTGGCCGCGCTGCAGTCGGTGATGGCCAACGGCGCCACGCTCTACGGCGGCAAGTACGTGCTCGAGCAGGTCGACGCGACCTTCAGCGGCCCCATCGCACGGCTGCCCGGCGGCGAGGTGATGCTGGCCGTCGGCGCCGACCTGCGGCGCGAGAAGTACCGCTTCAACGGCAACGAGACCGACCTTGCCACCCAGGCCCGCATCTTCAACGCCCCCTTCGACAGCACCAACACGCTGGCGCCGGTCAAGCGCGACGTGAAGGCGGTCTACGCCGAAGTGCAGGTGCCCGTCACCAAGCAGCTCGAGCTGAACGTGGCCGCACGCCACGACGACTACAGCGGCTTCGGCGGCACGACCAACCCCAAGGCCACGCTGCTCTTCAAGCCGACCGAGCAGGTCGCGCTGCGCGCCTCGTACGGCGAGGGTTTCCGCGTCCCCACCTTCAGCCAGCTCTTCTTCGGCGTGACCGAGTCGCCCTATTCGGGCAAGGACATGGTCGACCCGGCCAAGTGCGCCTCGGGCGTGGTCAGCGCCACGCCGGGATGCGAACAGGTCACGCCGACCATTCTCACCGGCGGCAAGACCAACCTCGGGCCCGAGCGGAGCAAGCAGTGGACCGCCGGCATCGTCTGGGAGCCGAGCGCGAACTTCAACGTCAGCGTCGACTACTGGGACATCAAGCGCAACGGCACGGTGCAGTCGCTGTCGCTCGCCGACCTGATCAAGAACTACAACCTCTTCCCCGGCAACTTCATCCGCGACGCGTCCGGCAATCTCGAAGCGATCGACAACCGCTGGGTCAACGCCGGCGAGACCGCGACGCAGGGCATCGACATCAACGCGCGGCTGCAGGGGCGGCTGACCGATGCGCGCTGGTCGGTCGTGCTCGACGGCAGCTACCTGCTGAAGAAGAAGTCGCGCCTGATCTCGAGCGCACCCTTCGGTGCAAGCGAAGTCGGCGTGTTCACGCGCTCGGGCGATCTCGGCCTGCGCTGGAAGCACGCGCTGACGGGCACCTACACGCGCGGGCCCTGGACCGCGATGCTGCAGAACCTCTACCGCAGCGGCTACACCGACCGGGTGCTGCCCGGCGTGGCCAACGGCAGCGTCGTGCCGCCGAACTGGAACCCGAAGGTCAAGGCCTACCAGCTCTGGAACGCGAGCCTGGGCTACGCGGTGATGAAGAACCTGAACCTGACCGTGGGCGTGCGCAACCTGCTCGACAAGGACCCGCCCTTCTCCGCGGCCTACGACGACAACACCGGTGCCGGCAGCTCGTGGGAGCCGCGCGTGGCCGACCCGCGCGGGCGCTCGTTCATGCTGCAGATCGACTACAAGTTCTTCTGATCGACGACCTCGAGCGCGGACCGCGAGCTCCGGAGCGGGTCGCGGGCGGCATGCCCACGCTCTCGGGGACGACGGCCCGCGCCTGCTCGCGCCGGCAGGCACTGACGCTGGCCGCGCTGACGCTCGCGGGCTGCGCGGCGGCGCCGCGGACGGACGCGCCGGCATCCGTGCCCGCGGCAAGGCCACGGGAAGCGGCCCCACCGCACCCGCGGCGCGCCGCGCGACCGCTCGTCCGGCCGCCCCGCCTGCGGCCCGGCGACACCGTCGGGCTGTTCGCGTCGGCCAGCCGCCTGGCCGAGGACTGGATCGCGACGGCCGTGGCCAACACCGAGGCGCTCGGTCTGCGTCCGCGCCTGGCACCGAACGTGCGTGCGGTGCACGGACACTACGCGGGCTCGGTGCAGCAGCGCGTCGACGGCCTGCATGCGCTGTGGTTCGACCCGCAGGTGCGTGCGCTCTGGAGCATTCGCGGCGGCGCCGGCTCGGCGCAGCTGCTGCCGCACCTGGACTACGCGGCGATGCGCCGCGACCCCAAGCCGCTGCTGGGCTTCTCCGACGTCACCGCACTGCACCTGGCCCTGCTGCGGCACGCGCGGCTGACGAGCTTTCACACCATCGCCGGCAGCTCGACGCTGACCCCGTTCAGCGCGCAGGTGCTGCAAGCGGTGCTGATGCAGCCGCGTCCGGAGCAACGACTGCCGGTCTCGCCGGAGCATGTGCTGCGCGCCGAGACCGACCCGGCCTACCGCGGACGCACGGTGCGCGGCGGCAGCGCCGAGGGCCCGCTCACGGGCGGCAATCTCTCGGTGTTGAGCGCGCTGGTCGGCACGCCCTTCGGCGTTCAGACCGAGGGCGCGCTGCTCTTTCTCGAGGACGTCGGCGAACTGCCCTACCGCATCGACCGCATGCTGACCCAGCTCGAGCTGGCCGGCCTGCTGCAACCGGCGGCGGCGCTGGTCGGCGGCATCTTCCGCGACTGCGAAAACCCGCCCGGCGAGGACGGCATGCCGCTCGCGCAGGCGATCGACGAGCGCTTCGGTGCGGCCGGCGTGCCGGCCGTCTATGGAATGAGCTTCGGGCACGTGCGCGACCAGCTCACGCTGCCGCTGGGCGTGCGCGCGCGCCTGGACGCCGGCACGCGCACGCTGACGCTGCTGGAAGCCGCGGTGGAGTGATCAGCCGAGCTCGCGCCCGCTCGGCTGTGCGAGGTAGTACCACTCATGCCCGGGCTCGGCCTTGTCGTTCGGGAAGACGACGTAGCCGTCGGCCGCGGCTGCCAGCAGCCGGCCGTCGTGCCGCACCGCGATCGGCTCGCCGGCCGCCACCGGATCGAAGCTCGCCCAGGCGCGAACGAAACGGTCTTCGGGGTGCAGTCGGTCGACGACGTCGACCAGGCGCAGCCGCTCGTGATCCGTCCGCGGCGGATCGAGCGCGATCGCGGCCAGCCCCAGCAGCGCCAGCGCCTGGCGGATCGCGTGATACGCGACCTCGGGCGCCTGCGGGTCCAGGTGCTGGCCGCATTCCAGCGTCATCGCATAGCCGCCGCGCGAGCGCATGTACTCGGTCGTGCCGACGCCGTAGTTCGGGTCCAGGTCCAGTGCGTTTCCGATGCCCGGCACGCGCGCGCGGCGCCGCGCCACACCGGTCTCGTAGACCGGCAGCCAGCCGTCGACGATGCGCCGCACGCCCAGGTGCCGCGCCAGGCGCGTCTCCTCGGCGGCGCGAGCGAAGGGTTCGAGCGTGCCGGTGTTGTCCTCCGGGCCGATCATCACGAAGGCCTCGCCCCCGCCCTGGAACGAGTGCAGGTCGAGCAGCGCGTCGTGCGCATCGAGCAGCGGGCACAGCAGGTTCGCGACCCGGTCCTCGAAGTCCTGCGGCACCGCGCTGGGCCGCAGGTTGCGGTTGAGATTGCGCTCGCCGGCGCGTTGCCCGCGCGCGTAGGCCAGCGGGTTGGCGACCGGGACGAAGCTCACGCAGCCGCGCTCGATCGTGTACGCGCCGCGATCGAGTTCGGCGACGACGCGCTCGACGCCGCGCGTGCCGGCGGTCTCGTTGCCGTGGACCGCACCCAGCACCAGCAAACGAGGCCCTGGGCGCAGGCCGTGGAACTGGTGCACGCGCCAATGAAAGTGGGCCTGGGCCGCTGCGCTTGTCTCACTCGTCATCGGCGATCTCCGTCATCCCGCCTGCCACACCTGCGATCCGGAACCGCAGCGGGCTGGAACATTGTCGCGGCGGTTGGCGATGACCCCGGCTCTCACCGCTTTTCCCGGCGCGGCCGCGGCGCTGGCCCGTGCCTGGATCCGCGGACGTTCAGGAGGCGCAGACGAGGCGGTCACGCCCCTGCAGCTTGGCTTCGGCGAGCGCACGCTCGGCACGCTCGAGCGTGTGCTCCGCAGCCTCCCCGGCGCGATGCTCGGCCAGCCCGGCCGAGAGGGTGACGCGCAGCGCGGTATCCCCGGCGACGATCTGCAGGCGTGCCACGCTCTCCCGCACCCGTTCGACGCCGCCCTTGGCCAGCGCGCCGTGCGCATCGCACAGCAGCAGCACGAAGCGGTCCCCGCCCCAGCGGGCAAAGCCATCGGAGACGCGCACGCGCCGCATCGCCTCCTGCGCGACGCTGCGCAACACCTGGTCGCCGATCGCCCGGCCGTGCGCTTCGTTCACGGCCTTGAACCGGTCGACGTCGAGCACGGCGATGCAGAAGCTGCGCCCGGAGCGGATGCTGCGCTGATGCTCCTGCGCCATCAGCTCGAGCAGATGACGGCGGTTGACGAGGCCGGTGAGCTCGTCGCGCGTGGCCAGCTCGCGGATACGGTCCAGTGCCGCCTCCAGATCCTGCTGCTGGCGACGGCTGCGTTCGCGCATGCGCGCCAGCCGCGCGGTGAGCACCGACGCCGCCGGCAGCATCGTCGCCACCAG
>JAIXKN010000039.1:29104-68946 GCA_026932425.1 Burkholderiales bacterium | reverse complement strand
CCGAAGCGCCGCGACCAGCCGCTGCGGATCGCCATGAAGACGAGCACGGCAGCGCCGGGTGCAAGCAGCGCCCACACCAGCGCCGGCCGCACCGGCGCCAGTCCGCCGAGCGCCAGCACCAGCAGGCCCGCCGCCCCGGCGACCATCGCGACGATCACCATGCCGGCCTGCACCAGTCGCGTCCGTTGCGCGGGCTCGTTCGTCAGCAGCGCGTTCAGCAGGCGGAGATGCATCGATTCGGTCGGGCGATGGACGCGGCGATCAGCAAGCGCCAGCGAGCGTAGCGCATGCGCCTACGGGTATACGCGCAATCCCGACCCGCGGTTCGGGGGGAGGAACGAGGAGCTTTTCGCCGTTTCCGGACCTGATGCAACTCATCCGCATCCCTCAAGCCTCCCGCTGTCGCGGCGCCGCGCGTGCCCTGTGGGCAAGCGCGCGCCGCGAAGCGCCAAGGGAACAAGCCTGCTCGAGCGACAGGCCGGAATCGTCGGCCTACACTGGCCGCTGCCATCCCGGCAGCCCTCGGCCGACCCTGCCCGCCCATGAACGCTCCCCTGCCCGACGCCATCCGCAAGGCCCTGGAAACCGTCACGCTCGACGACAAGTACACGCTCGAGAGCGGCCGCGCCTTCATGAGCGGCGTGCAGGCGCTGGTGCGGCTGCCGATGCTGCAGCGCGTGCGCGACGCCGCCGCGGGGCTCAACACCGCCGGCTACATCAGCGGTTACCGCGGCAGCCCGCTCGGCGGCTACGACCAGGCGCTGTGGCAGGCCAAGGCGCACCTCGCCGCGCAGCACATCGTCTTCCAGCCCGCGGTCAACGAGGAGCTCGCCGCCACCGCCCTCTGGGGCACGCAGCTGCT
Source organism: Burkholderiales bacterium (assembly GCA_026932425.1). GTDB lineage: Bacteria > Pseudomonadota > Gammaproteobacteria > Burkholderiales > Burkholderiaceae_C > Rubrivivax. Next base: position 68,084 of record JAIXKN010000039.1, on the reverse strand, counting down.
GGACCTCTTCCCCGACAAGAAGAAGTTCGACGGCGTCTTCGGCATCTGGTACGGCAAGGGCCCGGGCGTGGACCGCAGCGGCGACGCCTTCAAGCACGCGAACATGGCCGGTACCGCGCGCCACGGCGGCGTGATCGCGGTCGCCGGCGACGATCACGTCGCCAAGAGCAGCACGGCCGCGCACCAGAGCGACCACATCTTCAAGGCCTGCGGGCTGCCGGTGTTCTTCCCGAGCAGCGTGCAGGAGATCCTGGACCTGGGCCTGCACGCCTTCGCGATGAGCCGTTTCGCCGGCGTCTGGACCGGGATGAAGACGATCCAGGAGGTCGTCGAGTCCTCGGCGTCCGTCATGGTCGACCCGAAGCGCGTGCGCATCGTGCTGCCCGAGGACTTCCCGCTGCCCGCAGGCGGCGTGCACGTGCGCTGGCCCGACCACGCGCTCGAGCAGGAGGCGCGGCTCTTCGAGCACAAGTGGTACGCGGCGCTGGACTATGTGCGCGCCAACGCGCTGAACCGCGACGCGATCCGCGGCGGGCGCGACCGTTTCGGCCTGATTGCCAGCGGCAAGGCCTACAACGACACGCGCCAGGCGCTGCACGACCTCGGCATCGACGACGACGAGTGCAAGCGCCTGGGGATCCGCGTGCACAAGGTGGCGGTCGTCTGGCCGCTCGAGGCGACGATCGCGCGGCGCTTTGCCGAGGGGCTGCAGGAGATCCTCGTCGTCGAGGAGAAGCGCCAGCTGATCGAATACCAGCTCAAGGAAGAGCTCTACAACTGGCGCGACGACGTGCGCCCCAACGTGCTCGGCAAGTTCGACGAGGCCGAAGGCGACAGGAGCGGCGGCGAATGGAGCCGCGCCAACCCGAGCGAGAACACGCTGCTGCGCGCCAAGGCCGACCTGAACCCGGCGATCATCGCGCGCGCGATCGCCCGGCGGCTGAAGAAGCTCGGCGTCGACGCCGACACCGCGCGCCGGCTCGACGAGCGCGTGGCCTTCATCGACGCGCGCGAGCAGGCGCTGGCGGCGATCCCACCCGGCGGCGAGCGCATGCCCTGGTTCTGCAGCGGCTGCCCGCACAACACGAGCACGCGCGTGCCCGAGGGTTCGCGCGCCGCCGCGGGCATCGGCTGCCACTTCATGGCGACCTGGATGAACCGCAGCACGATCACCTTCAGCCAGATGGGCGGCGAAGGCGTGAGCTGGCTCGGCCAGGCGCCGTTCACGACCGAGGAGCACATCTTCGCCAACCTCGGCGACGGCACCTACTACCACAGCGGCATCCTCGCGGTGCGCCAGGCGATCGCCGCGGGCGTCAACATCACCTACAAGATCCTCTACAACGACGCCGTCGCGATGACCGGCGGCCAGCCCGTCGACGGCACGCTGCAGGTGCCCGAGATGACGCGCGAGCTCGACGCCGAGGGCGCCAGGAAGATCGTCGTCGTCACCGACGAGCCCGAGAAGTACGAGGCGGTCAAGGCGCGGCTGGCACCGGGCGTGACCGTTCGCCACCGCGACGAGCTCGACGCGGTGCAGCGCGAGCTGCGCGCCACCCCCGGCTGCACGATCCTGATCTACGACCAGACCTGCGCGACCGAGAAGCGCCGACGCAGGAAGCGCGGCACGCTGGCGACACCTGCCAAGACCGTGATCATCAACGAGCTCGTGTGCGAGGGCTGCGGCGACTGCAACGTGCAGAGCAACTGCCTGAGCGTCGAGCCGGTCGAGACCGAGTTCGGCCGCAAGCGGCAGATCAACCAGAGCACCTGCAACAAGGACTTCAGCTGCGTGAAGGGCTTCTGCCCGAGCTTCGTGACGATCGAGGGCGGCACGCGCAAGCCGCCGCGGCGCGAGAAGCGCGGCGACCTGGCGGCGATGCCCGCGCTGCCCGAGCCGGCGCTGCCGCTGGCCGAAGAGGCCTACGGCATCCTCGTCGCCGGCGTCGGCGGCACCGGCGTGATCACGATCGGCCAGCTGCTGGGCATGGCCGCGCACCTCGAAGGCAAGGGCGTGGTGACGCAGGATGCCGGGGGCCTGGCGCAAAAGGGCGGCGCGGCCTGGAGCCACGTGCAGATCGCCAACCGGCCCGAGGCCATCCACACGACCAAGGTCGAGATGGCGAAGGCCGACCTCGTGCTCGCCTGCGACGCGATCGTCGCGGCGACGAAGCCAACGATGCAGGTGATGGCGCCCGGACGCAGCTTCGTCGCGCTCAACAGCCACGGCACGCCGACCGCCTCGCTGATCGGCAACCCGAACTGGCGCTTCCCGAGCGCGGGCTGCGAGGCAGCGCTGGTGGCCGCGGTCGGGCGCGACCATCTCGGCGCCTTCGACGCCGAGCAGGCCGCCGTGCAACTGCTCGGCGAATCGATCTACAGCAACCCGCTGCTGCTGGGCTACGCGTGGCAGAAGGGGCTGATCCCGCTCTCGCGCGCGGCGCTGCTGCGCGCGATGGAGCTCAACGGCGTGCAGGTGCAGAACAACCAGGCGGCCTTCGAGTGGGGCCGCCACTGCGCGCACGACCTGGCGGCGGTGCAGGCGCTCTTTGCTGCGCGGCAGGCGATCGTGCAGGCCAAGAAACCGACGCTTGCGGAGCTCATCGCGCGCCGCGTCGAGTTCCTCACCGGCTACCAGGACGCCGCCTACGCGCAGGCCTACAAGGCTTTCGTCGAGCAGGTGGGCAGCGCCGAATCGCGTCTGGGCACAGGCACGGCACTGGCCGAAGCCGTCGCGCGCAACCTCTTCAAGCTGATGGCCTACAAGGACGAGTACGAGGTCGCGCGGCTGCACATGGACCCGGCCTTCATCGAGAAGATCGAGTCGATGTTCGAGGGCGACTACCGCATCGTGCACCACCTGGCGCCGCCGCTCACCGCCAAGCGCAACGACAAGGGCGAGCTCGTCAAGCAGCCCTACGGCCCCTGGGTGCGCAAGCTCTTTGGCGTGCTGGGCAAGCTCAAGGGCCTGCGCGGGGGCGCGCTCGACATCTTCGGCCGCAGCGAGGAGCGTCGCACCGAGCGCGCGCTGATCGCCGAATACCGCGGCTGCATCGAGGAGCTGATGCGCGGACTCAGCGCACAGAAGCTGCCGCTGGCCGTCGAGATCGCGAACATTCCGGACGAGATCCGCGGCTTTGGCCACGTCAAGGAACGCAATCTGAAGGCCGCGCGCGCGAAGTGGGAGCGGCTGATCGCGCAGTGGCGCAGCGGCGCAGGCAGCGGCTGAGGCCGCGACGCAGGTCAGCACCGGGCGCCGCAGCGATCCGCTTCAGGTCGCCGCGGGGGCGCCGCCGGGGTAGGTGACGACGGGCCTGGCGTGCATTCCCTGCACCTGCGCTCCCGCAGTCAACTGCGCCGGCTCGACATGACCCGGCCCGAGGATGTGCAGCACGCGCTCGCCGCGCGCCAGCAGATGATCGGCAACGATGCGCCGGTGGCAGCGCCACCAGACGGCTTCGGCGCACATCAGCGCGCAGCGTTCGTGCCGGCCCTGCGCGACGACCTGGTCGAGCGCGGCCGCGAACTCCGGCGTGAGCGCGTAGTCGGCGTAGTGGTGGAAGCTGTCGTTCTCCCAGAAGCCGTTGACTTCGGGCGCCACCGTCTTCGAGCGGCCGCGCAGGCCGCCGAGAGCGGCGACGTGTTCGTAGGCGATGCCGTGCGCGGCCAGCGCGGCGGGCAGCGTGTCGAGGTTGAACTGCGGGTTCCTGCGCGAGCGCGGCACCGTGCGGATGTCGAGCAGGCGCTTCACGCCGGCCTCGGCCAGCAGCGCGACGAACTCGTCGAGGCTGCGCGTCGAATGTCCGATCGTGTAGAAGCCTGCGCCCGCGGGCGCCTGGCGGCTTGCGGTCGGCGGCGCAGCCACGCGCAGGCCCTCAGTGCATCACGAGGCTCTGCTGCGCCAGCGCCGTGTAGCGACCGATGAACTCGTCGAAGGCCTCGGGGCTCGGGTCCGTGTCCGCGATCGCCTGCACGCCGGTCTTGAAGTGCTCGGCGAGCACGCCCTCGATGAAGATCTCCTTGCGCGCGAGCTTGTCGACGATCTCGAAGCCGCCGCGCCCGGTGCCGAGCTGCTCGCCGCTGCGATCCGGATCCGGCAGTTCGACCTGCACGACGGTGTAGCTGTCCGAGTTGTAGAGCAGTTGCATGGTCTGGACTCCTTGCCCGGCAGATGGTTTCCAGATCGTGGAATTCAAGGCCTGAGCACGAACTCCAGCGTCTCGTCGCTGCGCCCGCTGCCCAGGTGCATCCGCACCGGCAGGTGCTGGCGCGCCGGGTCGAGCCAGACCTCGACCCGCGTGTCGAAGGGCTTGCGCGGTTCGCGCCGCAGCGCCAGCGCCCGCGCGAGGCGGGTGCCGATGAGTTCGATCGCCTCCTCCCCGGTCACGGTGAAGGTCCAGACATCCATGTCGCCGCGCGCGCCGGTGACCGCCATCTCGATGTGCGTGCCCGCGCGCCAGCGTGCCGGCTCGGCCTCCACGATCGCCGCCAACTGCAGCAGCCAGGACAGCCGGTCCTGCGCGCCAGCCGGCAGCGGATGCTGCACCTCGGTGCCCGAGTAGACGATGCGCTTCTCGTCGCGCCGGAAGTCGGCGATGCGCGGTTCGCGCGCGCGCCGGTGATCGGTGAAGCGCTCGGGCGCGAGGCCGTCGGCGTCGAAGCCGCCGCGGCTGGTCTGCGACAGCACGGTCATCCCGAGGACCGTGCCCTGCAGCCGGAGCTCGTAGTTCCGGCCATCCTGCTGCCAGCGCAGCTCGCCCTCGCCGCTGAGGATGCCGCGCCGCAGGTCGTATCGCATCAGCGCCGTTGACGGCACGCGCGTGCGATAGGTCGGCGGCGGCGCATCCGTGTTCAGCGCCGCCGCCTCCGCGGGTCTGCATCCGATTCCAGCGCCCTGCAGCAGCAGAAAGGCGAACAGGGGCAGCGCCCTGACCCGTGCGTGCCACCGCGAGCGCAAACGCACGGCGTCGAACCAGGCCGCCCATGCCGCGAAGGGCCGGGCACGGCCTCGCGTGACTCGCGTGACTCGCGCGCCCTTGTCAAGGCCAGCGAAGCGGTCCGCGCCAGCAGCCATCGGCGGGGCGTCCGTGCGGCGCGGGGCGGGAGCAGCATCGAGCATCACGGGACAATGGTGCCATCGTCCACGACTCCGCGTCCCTCTGCCCGCCTGCCCACGCCATGAAGCTTGCCACCCTCAACGACGGCTCGCGCGACGGACAGCTCGTCGTCGTCTCCTGCGACCTCGGCACCGCGCACCACGCCAGCGCGATCGCCACCCGGCTGCAGCAGGTCCTGGACGACTGGAATTTCCTCTCGCCGCAGCTCGAGGATCTCTCGGCCGCACTCAACGCCGGCAAAGCGCGCCACGCCTTCCCCTTCGATCCCCGTCATTGCCTGGCACCGCTGCCCCGCGCCTACCGCTGGGTCGCGGCCGCCGACACCGCGGCCACAGTCCCACCGCTTTTCGAGCGCCGAAGCGATGCGCTCGCTGGCGCCACCGAGGAACTGACGCTTGCACAAGGAGAAGAATCGATCGACTGCTGCCCCATGCTCGTGGCGGTGAGTGGCGAGATCGCTGCCGGGGCGTCGCCGACGCAGGCACTGGAAGGCGTGCGCCTGTTGATGCTGGCCGCGGACTGGAGCCTGCCTGCGGTCGAGCAGGACGAGCTCGCGGCGGGCCTGGGGCTGCTGCACGGACGGCCGGTGACCGCCTTCGCACCCGTGGCCGTGACCCCCGACGAGCTGGGCGACGCCTGGCATGACGGGCGCGTGCATCTGCCGCTGCAGCTGGCCTGCAACGGCCGCGCGCTGACGGCCCGCGAAGGAGGAGCGGACGCGGGCCATGACTTCGGGGAGCTCCTGGCCGAACTGGCGCGCCGCCAGCCGCTCGAGCGCGGCAGCCTCGTCGGCAGCAGCCCCCTGCCAGGCGACGATCCGCAGCGCCGTATCCGGCTGCGTGCAGGCGACGTGCTGCGCATCGAGCTTCGCACCGCGACCGGTGCAAGCGTCTTCGGCGCGATCGAGCAGCGCGTGGCCGCAGCCCCCACGAGCTGAGCGCGCGGCGCACAATGCCGGGACCCGCAGCCACCACGCGCCTGATGCCATGAACACACCCGATTTCGCCCGCATGGTTCCCGGTTTCGACTTCCTGCAGAGCCTGATGAAGGGCGCGAGCGCCAGCCTGCCCGGAATGAGCCAGTGGATCGCGCCGACGCTGGACGCCGAGGAGGTCGACAAGCGCATCCAGGATCTGCGCACCGTGCAGTTCTGGCTCGAGCAGAACGCGAAGATGCTGGCGGCGACGATCCAGGCGCTCGAGGTCCAGCGCATGACGCTGGCGACGCTGCAGACGATGAACGTGCCGATGAGCGAGTTGCGCGAGTCGATGAAGATCGAGCCCTCGGCCTTCACGACGCGAAGCAGCAGCGGCGCAGCCGGGACGGGCCCCGAAGCCCCGGCCGCAGCCCATCCGCTCGCGGGCGCCGACAGGCCGGAGCCCGGGCGCGCGCAAGCGCCCTTGGACAAGCCCTCGGACAGGCCCGCGGACGAGCCCGAGAAGGCTGCGACGCCAGCCGTGGATCCGCTGCAGTGGTGGGGCGCACTCACGCGCCAGTTCGCCGACCTGGCCGCCAAGACGATCCAGGAGATGCCCTCCGAAGCTGCCAACGTTTTCGCCAAGGCGACCGGTGCAGCCCGCGAAAGCGGGAGCGGCAAGGCGGATGCCGCCAAGCCGCGCGCGGCGAGCGGCAAGGCCGATGCGCCCAAGCGGAAGGCCCAGACCCGCTCCAGGGCCGGAGGGAAACCCGCAGGCGCCGGCAGCGGCGCCGATGGTTCCTGATCGCCCGCCCGCGCCGGACTCCGGGAAGCCCCGCGTTGTGGCCTCGAAGACGGCTCGCAATACTCGGGATTGACAACGCCCGGGCGTCCTGTTCCACCCGCTGCGCCCTTTTTCAACCTTCGGAGACTTCATGACCCCGACCTCCAAGCCCGCACCGCGCCGCCGCTTCCTGAAGACCGCAGCCGCTGCCACCGCCGGCGCCGGCGCCATGGCCACGCCGATGATCGCCAGCGCGCAGGCCGTATCGCTGCGCTTCCAGAGCACCTGGCCGGCCAAGGACATCTTCCACGAGTACGCGACCGACTTCGCGAAGAAGGTCAACGACATGGCCGGCGGCAAGCTCAAGATCGAGGTCCTGCCCGCCGGCGCCGTCGTCCCGGCCTTCCAGCTGCTGGAGGCGGTGAACAAGGGCACGCTCGATGGCGGCCATGGCGTCGTCGCCTACCACTACGGCAAGAACTCGGCGCTGGCGCTGTGGGGCTCGGGCCCGGCCTTCGGCATGGACCCGAACATGGTTCTCGCCTGGCACTACTACGGCGGCGGCAAGGCACTGCTCGACGAGATCTACAAGAGCCTGAACATGGACGTGGTCTCGTACCTGTACGGGCCGATGCCCACCCAGCCCTTCGGCTGGTTCAAGAAGCCGGTGGCCAAGCTCGCGGACATCAAGGGCACGAAGTTCCGCACCGTGGGTCTGGCCGTGGACATGTACAACGACATGGGCGCGGCGGTGAACCCGCTGCCCGGCGGCGAGATCGTGCCGGCGCTGGACCGCGGACTGATCGACGGGGCGGAGTTCAACAACTCCTCGTCGGACCGGGTTCTCGGCTTCCCCGATGTCGCCAAGGTCTGCATGCTGCAGAGCTTCCACCAGAGCGGCGAGCAGTTCGAGATCCTGTTCAACAAGGCCAAGTTCGACGGCCTGGCGCCGGAACTCAAGGCGATCATCGACTACGCCGTCCAGGCCGCCAGCGCCGACATGAGCTGGAAGGCGATCCAGCGCAACAGCGAGGACTACATCGAACTGAAGAAGGCCGGCGTCAAGTTCTACAAGACGCCGGACGCGATCCTGCGTGCGCAGCTTGGCATCTGGGACAAGATCACCGCCAAGAAGGGCGCGGAGAACCCCTCGTTCAAGAAGGTGCTGGACAGCCAGAAGGTCTTCGCCGAGCGCGCCGGCGCCTGGCAGAACGACTACACCGTCGACTACAAGATGGCCTGGAACCACTACTTCCGTCCGGGCGCGAAGAAGGGCTGAGGAGCCCGCCCGGCCGCATTCGAAAACCAGGGGCGCCTGCGGGCGCCCTTTTCATTCCAGGCCGCGGGCCAGGGAGACCCGATGCAAAGACTGCTGCTGCAGGTGGACCGCTTCTCCACCTTCGTGGGCAAGCTGTGTGCGTGGCTGATCGTCGTGCTCACGCTGATGATCACCTGGGAGGTGTTCTCGCGCTACGTCCTCAACAAGCCGCACGCCTGGGTTCTGGACGCGCAGATCATGCTCTACGGCACCCTCTTCATGACCGCCGGCGCCTACACGCTGAGCAAGAACGGCCATGTGCGCGGCGACGTGCTCTACGGCTTCTTCCGGCCGCGCACGCAGGCGACGATCGACCTCGCTCTCTACATCGTCTTCTTCCTCCCTGGCCTGATCGCGATGACCTGGGCCGGATGGACCTTCGCGCAGGAGTCGCTGGCCATCCGCGAGCAGACCTTCAACGCCGATCCGCTTCCGGTCTACCCGTTCAAGTTCGTCATTCCGCTGGCCGGGGCGGTGCTGCTGCTGCAGGGCCTGGTCGAGATCGTGCGCTGCGTGATCTGCCTGCGTGACGGCGAGTGGCCGGCGCGCGAGGAGGACGTCGAGGAAGTCGACGTCGACAAGCTCAAGGAGATGGTGCACGTGAAGGACGCCGACATCGACGCCGTCGACCGCCTCATGACCGCGCGCGAGCAGGAGGGCCGGGCATGAAGATGCGCAAGGAGCTCTGGTTCGGCTTCACGCTGATGGCGATCATCATCGCCGGCGCGCTCGCGATCATCGCCAGCGCCGAGACGATGACCAACGGCCACTACGGCCTGCTGATGCTCTCGCTGGTCGTCGTCGCGATCATGCTCGGCTTCCCGACGGCGTTCACGCTGATGGGCATGGGCATCATCTTCGCGTTCTTCGCCTACCACTCGGGCGGGCAGACCGTTGGCGGCGCCGCGAAGCAGACGCTGGACCTGATGGTGCAGCGCACCTTCTCGGTGATGGGCAACGACGTGCTGATCGCGATCCCGCTCTTCGTCTTCATGGGCTACCTGGTCGAGCGGGCGAACCTGATCGAGAAGCTGTTCAGGAGCATGCATCTGGCGCTGGCCCGCGTGCCGGGCTCGCTTGCCGTGGCCACGCTCGCGACCTGCGCCCTCTTTGCCACCGCCACGGGCATCGTCGGCGCCGTGGTCACGCTGATGGGCCTGCTCGCGTTCCCGCAGATGCTGCGCGCGGGCTACGACGTGCGCGTCTCCGCAGGGGCCATTACGGCCGGCGGCTGCCTGGGCATCCTGATCCCACCCAGCGTGATGCTGATCGTCTATGGGGCCACGGCCGGCGTCTCGGTGGTGCAGCTCTACGCCGGGGCCTTCTTCCCGGGCCTGATGCTGGCCGGCCTCTACATCCTCTACGTCATCCTGATTGCCAAGCTCTGGCCGGCCAAGGCGCCTTCGCTCTCGGCCGAGCAGCGCGCCGTTCCGCTGCCCCAGCCCTTGCTGTCGCTGGGCCTGAGCGGCGCGCGCAACGCGCTGACGGGACTGATCGGTGCGCTCAAGGGACCGAAGAACCAGCAGGTTCCGGCCGGCTACCTGCTCAAGCAACTGCTGATCGCGCTGCTGCCGGCGATCGTCTTCGCGCTGGCCGTGGGCCTGAGCTACCGTGTGGCCACGGCTCCGGCCGCGGTCGACGAGTTCATCGAGGAGCTCGAGGAGATCGGCAGCCGCAGCGGCGCTTCGGTCAGCGGCTCGGGTCTGGCCGAGCCGTCGGCCGAGGAATCCAGCGAGGAAGCCGGCGGCGGCGGGCTGGCCGAACCGCCGGACGCAAGCGCCGAAGCTTCCGAGGCTGATCGCGGTGTTGCCGAACCGCCTGGCGCCGAGCCGGCCCCTGCGGGCGAGGATGTGCAGCCGGCCAAAGCGGACGCAAGCACGCAGGCCGGCACACCCGAGGCGGGCGAGTCGCCGGCGCTGTCCGGCGGCTGGTGGATCGGCGTGGGCGCTGGCGCGCTGGCGATGGTGATCCTGTACGCAATCCTCAGCTTCACGCGGCTGGAAGTCTTCAAGATGCTGCTCTCCAGCTTCTTCCCGCTGCTGATCCTGATCCTCGCGGTGCTGGGTTCGATCGTCTTTGGCCTCGCGACACCGACCGAGGCGGCCGCGGTCGGCGCCTTCGGCGGCTTCCTGCTCGCGGCGGCGTACCGCCAGCTCACGCTCGACGTGGTGCGGGAATCGGTCTACCTGACCGCCAAGACGAGCGCGATGGTCTGCTGGCTCTTCGTCGGCTCGGCGATCTTCTCGGCGGCCTTTGCGCTGCTCGGCGGGCAGGAGCTGGTCGAGAAGTGGGTGCTCGGGATGAACCTGAGCAAGACCGAGTTCATGATCCTCAGCCAGATCATCATCTTCATCCTCGGCTGGCCGCTCGAGTGGACGGAGATCATCGTCATCTTCATGCCGATCTTCATCCCGCTGCTCGACCACTTCGGCGTCGACCCGCTGTTCTTCGGGCTGCTCGTCGCGCTGAACCTGCAGACCGCGTTCCTCAGCCCGCCGGTGGCGATGAGCGCGTTCTACCTGAAGGGCGTGGCGCCCAAGCACGTGACGCTGAACCAGATCTTTGCCGGCATGATGCCCTTCATGGGCATCCAGGTCCTGGCGATCGTGATCCTCTACCTCTGGCCGAGCATCGGCCTGTGGCTGCCGTCGGTGCTCTATCGCTGAGTCGCACGCGGTCCGCGGCGGGACGACCCTGCCGCGGGCCCTGCGTCCGCGCATCGCGCCGGGCTGCAGGGCATCCCGCCCGGGCGCCGCTTCGTCGCAGGCACAGGGTGCACAGGCGCTGCGCTGCGTAGAGTGCGCCGCAGCCGATGACGATGCCGCGATGAACGCCGCCCCTGCCGCCACGACCTGGTCCGAACGCCGCCAGCGCCTTTCCGCCGCGCTGCTGCGCGGCTTCCACCGCTACGCCGCCTGGCTGGTCGGCATCAGCTGGACGCGCTTCATCCTGCTCTCGATCGGCCTCATGATCATCGCCAGCATCGCCGAGCAACTGCCGCCCTTCAGCTGGCGGGTGACGGAGACCATCGAGCGCAGCGCGCCCGGCGCGTCCAAGACCCCGGTGCCGCCTGCGCCGCCCACGCCGCCGAAGACGCCGACCGGCAGCGCCGACGCGCCAGAGCCGGCGAACCGCACCGAGCCCCCGGCCAGCGAGGCGAGCCCGACCGAAGGCCTGGACATTTCCATCGACGAGCGCGGCCTGCGCATCAAGTTGCGCGGCAAGGCGAAGTCCGTGCCGGCCGTACCCGCCGCAGCCTCCGCCGCGGGGTCGGGCGCGTCCGCGGCACCGGCGGCGCCCGCTGCAAGCCCTGCGTCGGCAGGGCCGCCCACCGCCGCCGCCTCCGAGCCGGCCGGAATCGTGTTCCGGCTGCCGGCCGGCGTCGACGGCGCCGCCGTGCGCGAGGCGGTCGACGAGGCGCGCCGCGCCATCGAGGAAGCGGTGGCCGAGCAGCGCGAAGCCGAACGCGACGCACGCCGCGCCGAGCGCCAGGCGCGCGAGGCCGAGCGCCAGGCGCGGGCGGCCGAACGCGAGGCGCGCGAAGCCGGCGCCGAGGGCGACGAGGCCGGCGGCCGCATCAAGCGCATCCGCCGTGTGCAGTGGGGCGACTTCCTCGACGACCTGGCGCTGCTGTGGATCATCGCCTCGGCGATCATCAAGGCCACCTACAAGGGCCGCCTGCAGGCCGAGGTGCAGGCCGCGCAGGCCACCGAGACGGCCGAGGCCGAGTCGCTCAAGCGCCAGCTCGCCGAGGCGCGCATGGCGGCGATGCAGGCGCAGATCGAGCCGCACTTCCTCTTCAACACGCTGGCCTCGATCGACCACCTGATCGAGACCGACCCCCAGCGCGCCAGCCGCATGCAGAGGAACCTGATCGCGCTGCTGCGCGCGAGCATGCCCGACCTGCGCGACAACGGCACCGGCGGACGCGGCAGCGCGCGCCCGCTGGGCCGCGAGCTGCAGGTCATCCGCCCCTACCTCGAGATCCTCAAGGTGCGCATGGAGGAGCGCCTGCAGACGCAGATCGACGTCCCCGCGGGCCTGCACTCCGCCGAGTTCCCGCCGATGATGCTGCAGACGCTGGTCGAGAACGCGATCAAGCACGGCCTCGAACCCAAGCCCGAGGGCGGCACGCTGACGGTGCACGCGGAGATCGTCGACGGCCGGCTGCAGGTCAGCGTCGCCGACACGGGCCTGGGCTTCGGCCAGGCGGCGACCGCCGGCACGGGTGTCGGCCTGGCCAACATCCGCGAGCGCCTGCGCCTGCTGCACGGCGCGCAGGCGGCGCTGACGCTGCAGGAAAACCCCGGCGGCGGTACGCTTGCCACCATCGCCGTGCCCTACCGCAGCGTCATCGCGGAGCCCAGCGCGGCCGAAGCCGCCACCGCGGACACGGCGGCGGCCCCCGCCTCCGACCCGCCCACCCAGGCCTGAGCCGATGAACGAAGCCCCGCCGCCGCCCGCGCATCCGCTGCCGCGCCCCCGCGCCGTGCTCGCCGACGACGAACGCCTGATGCGCGAGCAGTTGCGCGCGCGCCTGGCCGAGGCCTGGCCGGAGCTCGACATCGTCGCCGAGGCGAAGAACGGCCTGGAGGCGGTGGCGCTCGTCGAGCAACACCGGCCCGAGGTCGTCTTCCTCGACATCCGCATGCCCGGCGCCAGCGGCGTCGAGGCCGCGCGCCGGATCGTGCAACTGCCGCCGCGCCGGCGGGGGGACGAAGGCGAGGACGACGAGCTGCTGCCGGAGATCGTCTTCATCACCGCCTACGACCAGCACGCGGTCGAGGCCTTCGAGCAGGGCGCGGCCGACTACGTCCTCAAGCCCGCGGAGCGCGAGCGCCTGGCCGTCACGGTGGCCAGGCTGCAGCGCCGGCTGGCCGCGCGCGCCCGCGGCGAGGTGGCCGCCGACGCGCCCGGCACGCCGCTGCAGCAGCTCCTGCACCAGCTCGGCGCGCGCCTGCAGCCGGGCACGCCCCCGCAGTACCTGCAGTGGATCCAGGCCAGCGTCGGCAGCGGCGTGCAGATGATTCCGGTCGACGAGGTGCTCTTCTTCATCAGCGACGAGAAGTACACGCGCGTGCAGACGGCGCAGCAGGAGGCGCTGATCCGCAAGCCGATCAAGGAACTCGTCGACGAGCTCGACCCGAAGCAGTTCTGGCAGATCCACCGCAGCACGCTGGTCAACACGCGCGCCATCGCCGCCGTCACGCGCGACTTCCGCGGCCGCCAGATCGTCAGCATCAAGGGCCACCCCGAGAAGCTCGAGGTCAGCCGCAGCTACTCGGGCTTGTTCAAGGGGATGTGAGCCTCGCGCAGGTCACTGTCCCCGCCTCACACCTTGGTCGAGACGTAGACCCCCTGCTGGCGCAGCAGCTGCAGCGTCAGCAGCTCGCCGTGCAGCAGCCAGCCCTCGGCCTGGCGCTGGCAGCCGACGACCACGGCCACGCCGTCGAAGCCGGCGGTCATCACGCGCATCGCGCTGCGCGGCGCGGCGGGCAGCGGCGAGAGCAGGCTCAGGCCACCCAGCGAGAGGTCGCGCAGGCGCACCGCGTGGTCGCCGGCGACGCCGGGCAGGCGCAGCGTGGCGCCGATCGGCCGCGCGTTGCGCGGACTGCGGCGGCGGCCGAAGAGCTCGCCGCGGTCGGCGGCGGGCCGACGGAACAAGGGGCTTCCGCAGTTGCTGCAGCGCGTGTCGGCGTGTACAGCCGATGGCAGCGACCGGCGGCAATAGGGGCAGCAGCGATCGGCCAGCCAGGTGGCCGGATCGTGTGCGGCGAGTGCCTCTTCCGCGCTGGCGCCCGCCGCGGCTTGCGCGGCCGGGCGCGTTCGCCCCGCCTGTCCTGCCTCCAGCGCCCGGTCGTAGGCGCGCCGGCGCTCCGGGTCGGCGAGCACCGCATAGGCGGCGTTGATGCGGGCAGCCGCCTCGGGGTCGCCGCCGAGGTCGGGGTGCGAGCGCAGCGTGCTCATCAGCGTGCGGTAGCTGGCGCGGATGACTTCCAGCGGCGCTTCGGGTTGCACATGCAGGATGCGATAGAGATTGCGACGTTCCTCCGGCATCGGTCCGATCCTCCAGGCGGCCTTCTCGTTCGTACCGGGCTTATCGGCCATGCTCCGCCGTACTTGAGCCCGCGGAGCGCGCCGACGCGAGCCACGACGCGATGCACGCCTGCGCCAGCCAGTAGGTCGACAGCACCCACACGCCGGCCAGCGGCAGCGGCATCGAGAAGCGGTTGACCGCGAGCAGCGTGTCACTGGCCAGGAAGAGCAGCCCGCCCAGCGCGAGTCGCCGCGCCGCGGCATCGTGCAGCGCACTGCGCCAGAGCACCGCCGCCTGCGCCGCCATCGACGCGAGCGCGGCCACGTAGAGCGCCACCGGCAGGCGCAGCACCTTCGGCACGTCGGGCCAGAGCAGGGAGAAGACGAGAGCGGCGACGATCGCGTAGACCACGAAGGGCCCGCGACGCGCGGCCAGCGGCTGCACGCGGGCGAACGCCGCCAGGTAGGCCAGGTGCGCGAGCAGGAAGCTCACGAGCCCGGGGACGAAGCCCTGCCGCCACAGCAGCGCGACGTCGCCGACGAGCGAGAGGACGAGCCCGATGAGCACGGCGCGCCGCTGCGCGGGCGTCCCGCAGCCGCGCGGCCAGGCCATCGCGATGATGAGGATCGTCGTCAAGGGCTTGAAGACGAAGTACAGCCGCACCTCGCCCAGCAGACCCTCGTTCGACGCCATCGCCAGCAGCGCCGAGACGATGCTTGCAAGCAGCCAGGGCAGGCGATCGAAGGCAGGCACGCGAACGCTGCGTCAGGCCGAAGGCGAAGGCACCGGCTCGGACGAGGACGAGGCCCTGGCCGCGAGCTCGGCGCGCAGGCGCCTGAGGCGCTCGCGCGCGTCCTCCTTGGGTGCGGCCGCGTCGAGCTTCATCTCGGCGATGAAGCGGCTCGGGACGCCGGCGACCATCTCGCGCCCGCGCTTGCGCCGGCGCAGCGTGCTGACCACCAGCGTGCGCCGGGCACGCGTGATGCCCACGTACATCAGTCGCCGCTCCTCCTGCAGCCGCTCGGGCGTGATCGGCTCGTCGCCCGAGCCGAAGGGCAGCAGGCCCTCGTTGACCCCGGCAAGCATCACGTGCGGCCATTCCAGGCCCTTGGCCGCGTGCAGGGTCGACAGCGTCACGACGTCCTGCTCGTCACCGCGCTCGGCCAGGCTGATGATGACGCTGATCGTCTGCGCCACCTGCAGCAGCGTCTGCGGCTCGCTTACGAAGGTCCCGCCCTCCTGCGTGATCTCGCCGCCGCAGCGCCGCGCGATCCAGTCGACGAAGTCGAGCACGTTGCTCCATCGCGCCGCGGCGAGCTTCTCGCGGTCCTCGCCGTCGTAGAGGTGCTGCTCGTAGCCGATGCCGGCCAGCCACTGCATCAGCAGCGCGCGCACGTCCTCGCCGCCGCGGACATGGCCGGCGCGGTGCTGCAGCTCGTTGACCTCGCGCCCGAACTCGTGCAGCGCCTCGATCGCGCGCCCGCGCAACAGCGCCGGCAGGCTCGGGGAAAAGAGCGCCTCGAAGAGGCTCGTCCGGCTTCTCGCCGCGAACTCGCCGAGCGTGGCCAGCGTCTGGTGGCCGATGCCGCGCCGCGGCGTCGTCGCCGCGCGCAGGAAAGCCGGGTCGTCGTCCTCGTTGACGAGCAGGCGCAGCCAGGCGCAGAGATCCCGGATCTCGGTGCGGTCGAAGAAGCTGGTGCCGCCCGAGACCTTGTAGGGAATCTGGGCGGCGCGCAGCTTCTGCTCGAAGGCGCGCGCCTGGTGATTGGCGCGATAGAGGATCGCGAAATCGGCGAGCTTGACGCCAGCTTGCGCGCGCAGCGCCTGGATGCGCGCGACGGCGCGCTCGGCCTCGTGCTCCTCGCTGTCGCACTCGATCACGCGCACCGGTTCGCCGTCGCCGAACTCGCTCCACAGCTTCTTCTCGTAGAGCTTGGGGTTCTGCGCGATCACCGCGTTGGCCGCGCGCAGGATGTGCCCGGTGCTGCGGTAGTTCTGCTCGAGCGGGATCAGCTCGAGCGCCGGGTAGTCCTGCGGCAGGCGCCTGAGGTTGTCGATCGTCGCGCCGCGCCAGCCGTAGATGCTCTGGTCGTCGTCGCCGACCGCGGTGAAGGGTGTGGCATCCGGCCCGTTGCCGACCAGCGCGCGCAGCAGCTCGTACTGCACCGCGTTCGTGTCCTGCACCTCGTCGATCAGCACATGGGCAAAACGCTGCTGCCAGCGCACCCGCGCTTCCTCGTCGCGCTGCAGCAGCGCAAGCGGCAATCCGATCAGGTCGTCGAAATCGACCGCCTGGTAGGCGGCCAGCCGCTCCTGCACGCGGCGCATCACGCGGGCAGCGACGCGCTCGTCGTCACTCGAGGCCGCGCGCTCGGCGGCATCGACGTCCAGCCCCTGGTTCTTCCAGAGGCTGATCGTCCACTGCCAGCGGCGCGCGAGCGCGTTGTCGGCACAGCCACCGGCGTCGCGGATCACGCCCAGCAGGTCGTCGGCGTCGAGGATGCTGAAGTTGGGCTTGAGCCCGATGCGCTGCCCGTCCTCGCGCAGCATGCGCACGCCCAGCGCGTGGAAAGTGCTCACGACGAGCTCGCGCGCCGCGCGCGGGCCGACCAGCGCCTTCGCGCGCTCGCGCATCTCGGCCGCAGCCTTGTTCGTGAACGTGATCGCCGCGATGCGCGAAGGCTCGGTGCCGGCCTGCAGCAGCCGCGCGATCTTGTGCACAATCACCCGCGTCTTGCCCGACCCGGCCCCAGCAAGCACCAGACAAGGGCCGCGCAGGTGATGCACGGCCTTCATCTGGGCGGGGTTCAGCGTCGTGGGTGCGACCGTCATGGGTGCCTTGGGTCCTGCCTTCGACCGCGCCGCGCTCAGCCGCGCAGGCGCCGCGCGAGCGCGACGAGCGGCCGGCGCAGCCCGTCGGGCAACCAGCCGACCAGGCGCTGCAGGCGCCCACGAAGGCCGAGGTAGGCGGCGGCGTAGGCGTCGAGCTCGTGCTGCACGGTGGCCAGCCGGCCTTCGCAGTCGCTGCAACGCGCGGCCAGTTCCTGTTGCTGCACCTGCTGCGCCGACAGCGCCTCGCGCAGCGCGTCCCGGTCGCGCGTGACCGCCTCGACCTGCCGCTGCAGTTCGTTCAGTTCGAGCCGGAAGAAGTGCCCGTCCAGATGCTGCTGCGCCAGGCGCTGGACGCCCTCGTCATCGGCCAGCCTCGGCTGCGCGGCGGGGGTCAGTTCGGCGTAGACGGCCTGCAGCCGGTTCATCATCTCCTCCATCGTGGGCAGCGGCACCGACAGGGGCACCGGGCCAGGGTGACGGCGCGCCCTGGCGACTTCATCGACGACGAGCCGGCACCAGGCGTCGGCGTCGATGCGCGGATCGTAGAGCCTCCCGCCGCCGTGCCGGCGCACGCGCTCGGCCAGCGCGCCATGATCGGGCGCGAGCACCTCGAGACCGCTCATCCACGCGTCGGTGAGCGCGTAGCAATGGCTCTCGGGCATCCCCGGCGGAAAGAGCGCCAGACGCGCGCCGTAGTGCCGCACGAGCTGCGGCAACTGCTGCGGGTCGAAGACGCCGTGCACCCAGATGCGCCCATCGGCAGTCCAGCCCTGGCGCAGCTGACGCTCGGTATAGCCGAGCACGACGATGCGCAGCCCCGCGGGCAGCCGCGGTGCCAGCGCTTCCAGCGCGGCCAGTCCCTTGTGAGCGCCGATCGCGCCGATCACCGCGATGCCGAAACCGCGCGCGCCGCAGGCTTCGTCGGCCGCAGGCGAAAGCTCGACTGCTGGCGCGCGCTCGAAGCGCTCGGCGCCAAGCGGCAGTTCCTGCACCGGCGCATCGTCTGCATCGTTCCCCAAGGCCGCACGTGCGTGATCGACGATGAAGCGCGTCGGCGCCAGGCGCACGGCTGCGCTGCGCACGAAGGTCAGGCGCGCTGCACGCTCGTCAGCCGGCAGCGCCGGATCGGCGAACCAGACATCGTGCAGCGTCAGCACGCGCGGCGCGGCAGTGGTCGGGAGGAGCCCCTCGCACGCGTGCCTGACCACCGGGACGGTTCCGTGAGCGTGCAGAAGCAAAGGTGAGCCCAGGCCGCCTTCACCCGCCCAGCGCAGGAAATCCGCCGGGGCGAGCGGAATGAAGCGCGCGAGCGCGGGGAACTCGAACACGTACTGCGCTTCGCTGACATGGAGGATCGCATCACCGGGGCGCGAGCGCACGATGCCGTGCACGCAGCGATCGACGCCGCCGCCGCCCGGCGGAACGACGTGGAGCACGCGTGCTGCCGCGCTCACGGCCAACGCTCCGCGACGGCGCGGCGACGCCTGGCGCCCGCGGCGGTGCGGCTCACGACCATCGGTGCTCGAGCTTGCAGATGCCGGTCTCGCGCGACGTGCCGGCGATGTCGAAGCGCAGCTCGACGTGGTCGAACATGCGCATGCCCTCGGGATCCATCGCGTGGCTGCGTGCGACGTAAGCGCCCGGCAGCAGCGGCAGGTTCGGCAGCGTCAGCGTGTAGGCGTAGAGCTGCGGCTCGATTCGGCGCAACGCAAAGCCATCCATCTCCGAATAGCAGCCGGCCACCGGCGTGCCGTCGAGCTTGACGACGCCCACCGCGACCTGGGGCACACGCCCGTCGGGCGAATACACGGTGCCGCTGACGACCAGCGTGCCGCCTTCGGCAACGAGCACCGGCTCCTCCGAATGCATGTCGTTGAGCAGCATGCTGCGCACCTGGTAGATGCTGCCGCCGACCGCGGCGCCCGGCTGCAGCCGGCGCAACTGGGCGGCGCGCTCGTCATGCCAGGCGAGGTACTGGCGCGTGACCTCGAAGGCGTCGCCGATCAGGCGCGCGCGCCCACCGTCGATCCACACCGCCTGCCGGCACAGCTTCTGCACGTGGTACATGCTGTGCGAACACAGCAGCAGCGTGCCGCCCTCGCTCAGGTAGTCCTCCATCCAGGCGATGCACTTGCGCTGGAAGGACTCGTCGCCGACCGAGAGCACCTCGTCGGTGATCAGCACGTCCGGCGTGAGCGCGGTCGCGATCGCAAATCCCAGGCGGATCACCATCCCGGACGAGTAGTGCTTCACCGGCTGATCGATATGCGCGCCGATGTCGGCGAACTCGACGATCGCGCCCTCGTGCGCCCGCGTCTGCGAGGGCGACAGGCCCATCAGCGCGCATGCCAGTGCGATGTTCTCGCGGCCGGTGTATTCGGGATGGAAGCCGGCGCCGAGTTCGAGCAGTGCGCCCACGCGACCGCGGATCGCCACCTCGCCGCTGCTGGGTTTGGCGACCCCGGCGATGATCTTGAGCAGCGTCGATTTGCCCGCGCCGTTGACACCCACGAGCGCGGTCGATTCGCCGCGACGGACATCAAAGGAAATGCCATCGAGCGCGCGGAACTCGGACGCCACGTGCGATGTGCCGCGCAGCTTCGCCCACAGCGCAGCCAGCTTGCTCGCGGCGCTGGCGTGCACCGGATAGACCTTGCCCACATCGCGCAGCGAGACGAGCGGCAGGTCGGCAGCCGCTTCGCCAGCGGCGCGCGCCTGCACCTGCACCTGCGCGACACGATCCGAAGCGGTCACAGCGCCTCCTCGAAGTGAGGCGAGAGGCGATGAAAGACGAGGCGGCCGAGCACCAGCACCGCCGCGCAGACCAGCAGCGCCCAGCCCTCGGCGGGGCCGGGCCCGATGCGCCCATCCAGCAGCGCAGCGCGGCAGGCCTCGATGAGCACCGCGACCGGGTTCAGCATCATCCACTGCCGCATCCACTCGGGGACCATCGACGCCGGGTAGAGGATCGGGCAGAGGTAGAACAGCATGCCCATCGTCGGCGCCAGCCCCTGCTCGACGTCGCGCACGAAGACCTGCATCGCGCCGAGCATCAGGGCCAGCCCGGTGGCCAGTGCAGCCAGACCCAGCAGCGACAGCAGCATGAGGCCGATGCCCGCCAGATACAGCGGCTGACCGGTGAGCACCATGAACGCGAGAACGGCGAAATAGCCTCCAAGCTGGACCGCGAAACTGGATGCGACCGCGGCGTGAACGACGACCTCGTGCGCGAACGGCACCTTCTTGACGAGCGCACCGTTGGCCACCACCGAGCCCGTACCCCGCATCACCGCCTCCTGGAACGCCAGCCATGGCCAGAGCGCAACCGCGAGGAAGACGACGAAAGGCACGCCCGTCTCCGCCACCGGACGCAGGCGCATCACACTCGTGAACACGAAGCTGTAGATCAGCAGCAGAACCAGCGGATGCACCAGCGCCCATAGCCCTCCCAGCAGTGATCCGGCAAAGCGATTGCTTACTTCGCGCTGTGAGAACCGAAGGAAGAGCCACCAGGACGAAGTCATTGCGCGTGCATCCGCGACACCGCTGCGCGAAGGGCGCAAGGGATTGGGGAAAGGCAGAGTCACGTCCCGCACCGGCAAAGCCGGGCGGGGCGTCCGGGCCGCGATCATATCGACGCCACCCGCGCGCACTGCTGCCCGGACCGGATGCACGGCTGAGAGACACTCCCGAACCATGATCTCGGTCCCGCTCGCAAACGCCGTCGGCGCTGTCGTGGTCACCTACCACCCCGACCCGCACGCGCTGGCGGCCTTGCTGGCAGCGCTGACGCCGCAGGTCCAAGACGTCGTCGTCGTCGACAATGCCAGCCCGGTACCGCCCTCGCTGACCGGATCGGCACGGCTGCTTCGGCTCGAGCACAACACAGGCGTCGCACGGGCACAGAACATCGGCGCGCAGAGGCTCCTGCGGGAAGGCGCGCAATACCTGCTGCTGCTCGACCAGGACAGCGTTCCGGCACCGGACATGGTGACGCAGCTCCTGGCCGCCCATCAGGCGGCGCGCGACGCGGGCGAGCGCGTGGCCGCAGCGGGGCCACTGATCGTCGATGAAGCCGGCCGCAGCGAAGGCTTCGTCCGTTTCCGCGACGGGCGCTATGCGGCGGTCGTGCCGGAGGGTGACGCGCGCTGGATCGACTGCGATCTGCTGATCGCCTCGGGAAGCCTGATCTCGCGCCAGGCGTGGGACGACGTCGGGCCGATGGCCGAGGAGCTGTTTATCGACAAGGTCGACACCGAATGGTGTCTGCGCGCGGCTTCGCGGGGCTGGCGACTGGCCGGTGTGCCCGCAGCGCGTCTGCAGCATCGGCTGGGTCAGCGACAGATCCGCCTGTGGTTCGGGCGCTGGCGCAGCCTGGCCCTGCATCAGCCGTTCCGCTACTACTACATCTGGCGCAACAGTCTACTCGTGCGGCGACGGCCGCACGCGACGGCGGCGTGGAAGCGTGCCGATGCGCGGCAGCTGCTGTCGCTGCTGCTGTACTTCGGCGTGCTCGCGCCGGGGCGCTGGGCGCGGCTGCGGATGATGGCGCGAGGCCTGGCCGACGGCTTGCGCGCGAAGTCCGGCGCGATGCCGCGGTGACCGATCGCCGCTCCCCGCGACCTTAAAATGGCAGGTTGACCGCGCGACGCGGCGCTGCCCCATCCGCCACTTTGCCCCATCGAGCCTTGCACCCGCTGGCCAAGCTGCGGTCCTATCGTCGGCGCTTCGGCTGGCGTGCGACCCTGTCGAGAGTCTGGCTCGAGGCGAGGCGCCGGCTCGCCTCGCCGAAACAGACCACAGGGCCGGAGACGAATTCGGGACGTCGACCGGACTGGGCGTGGCGCATGCCGTCGGCACCCCAAGGGCGATCGGCGCCCTTGTTCTATCGCATTGCGCGACACCACCAGCGACGTGTCACGCTGCTGTGTCCCGAAATCAACCCTGTGGCCTCTTCCAACGGCACGAGGCTTGCGCTGCATCTTGCGGTGGAGACGGCCAATCGCATGCAGGCGGATCTTCGCCTGATCTCCACGCAAGCGCCGGTCGCGCCCCATGCGCTGCACGCGGAGCTGAAACGGCAAGGCCTCGCGGTGATGGGCGAATGCAGCCTGCACACGGCGGCGCACCCGGGTCAGGCGATCGAGTTCGACCGGTTCGACGGCGAATTGATCCTCGCCGCGACCTGCCGCTGCGCAAACGAGGCTTGCTGCGAGGTGCCCGCCGAGGACCTGGTTTGCTTGCTGCACCCGGACGATCCCGATCTGCAGCACGCGGCTGCAGATCCGACGGCGATCGAAGCCATGCCGGGTCTTGCGGACATGCGCTTCGTGGTCTGCGGGCAATCGTTCAAGCAGCACCTGGTCGGCCGAGGATTCGCGCACGCGCTCGCCGACGCGCCGAGTTTCGAGCCGGAAGGCATGGGTGCCGTTCCCGCACTCGGCGACGATGAGCGAAGCCTGTTCCTCTTCGAGGTGGTGCCGCCCATCGACCGACAGCGGTTCGCCCGTGGGCTGGAAGCGGTCGAGCAGGCATTGGCCCTGCGCGTCCTTGATCCGCAGCGCTGGGACTTCCTCTTTGCCACGCCTGGATTGCCGCGGGTCGTTCTCGGGCATGGACTGACGCCCACCTCGCTCGAAGACCTCAGCCCCTTGGCTGCGTGGCAGGCGTGGCAGCGCGCGAGTCTGGTGCTTCGACTCGGCCCTCCGGACACGAACCCACACTCATCGATGGGGGTCGCGGCACCGAATGCGGTCTTCGTGCTCGCAGGGTCGAACAGCGACGTCGACACGCGACAGACCCCGATCACGCCAGCCCCGCCCGGCGTGATCCATTGCGACCTGACGCGCGAAGCCATCGTCGATGCGCTTGGGCGTGCAGGTGCACTCCTGAGCGCCGATCGATCGCCGCACGACCAGGCAGCCCCGGCCGGAATCGCCCAGGTCCAGGCATCGAGCCTGCAGGCGATGGCCGCGCAACTGGCGGCGGGCCGCTGATGTTCGCCGACGCGGCACCGCCGCAAGCCTACGCCGACCCCTGGCTCGGATCGACGCGGGAACGACTGGCGATGCTGGCCCGTGGCGAACGCCGGGTCGCGTACTACTACGAAGAACCCAACACCAGTACTTTTCGTTATCGCGCCTACAACATGGCGCAGGTCCTCAACGCGCAGCCGGGTTCGCACTATTCCGCGAGCTGGTTCTTCCGCCGGGATCTCGCGGCAATGCAGGAGATCGTCGACTGTGCGGACGTCCTCGTGGTCTGCCGCTCGGGGTACGAACACCGGCTGGCCCGCCTGATCGAGCGCTTCGTGCGGCTGCGCAAGCCGGTGCTGTTCGATGTCGACGATCTCGTGATCGACGCGGAGCACGCGCACCTGCTGATCAACACGCTGGGCCTGAACAAGGACGATCCCGGCGTCTGGGACCACTGGTTCGGGCTGCTCGCCCGGCTGCGCGCCACACTCGAGCGCTGCGATCGCGTCATCACGACCAACGCTTTCCTGGCTGAACGCATCCACGAGTCCACCGGGAAGACGACCGTTGTCGTTCCCAACTTCATGAACCGTGAGCAGCTTGCGATCTCGCAGCGTCTGTGGGCGGCCAAGCACGATGCGGGATTCGTACGAGAGGCGCCGCCGATGCTCGGCTACTTCAGCGGCACGCCGTCTCATCGCCTCGACTACGCGGTTGCCGAGCCCGCGATCGCGCGGCTGATGGAACGCCGTGGCGATCTCGGCTTGATGCTGGTCGGCTTCATCGAGCCGGGCCCCGCACTGGCGCGTTTTGCCCGGCGCATCCGGCGCGAGCCGTTCACGGACTGGATCAACCTGCAGCGCCTGATCGCCTCGGTCGAAGTCAACCTGATGCCGCTGCAGACCAACGTCTTCACCCACTGCAAATCGCCCCTCAAGTATTTCGAGGCCGCGGCCGTGGGGACGGTGAGCGTTGCCTCGCCGACGGTCAACCACGTCGCCGTGATCAAGGACGGGGCGACTGGTCGCATCGCACGGGGACACGAATGGGAGGAGCAGATCGACGCCGTGCTCGACGATCTCGACAGCTATCGCTTGATGGCCGAGAACGCTCACAAGGACGCCATCGAAAACCACGCCTGGACCGCGCAACTGCCGACGCTCCTGCAGGCCCTCGGATGGCACTGAACCGCCGTCGCCGATCCTCATCATGAACAACGCCGCGCCCTTGATCAGCATCGTCATCCGCAGCATGGACCGGGCCAGCCTCGACGAGGCGATGCAGTCGGTCGCCGATCAGACCTATCCGAGCGTCGAGATCGTCGTCGTGAACGCGAAGGGCCCGGGACATCGGCCGCTGGACCCGCATTGGGATGGCCGCGCGGTGCGCTTCGTCGACCTTGGCACACCCTTGACACGCAATCGGGCCGCCGATGCGGGGCTGAATGCAGCGGCCGGGCACTGGGTCGGCTTTCTCGATGACGACGACATCCTGTTCCCTGAACATCTGCAGGCGCTGACGCAGGCGCTTGCAACGCATCCACAGCATCGCTGTGCGTACACGAACACCCGCGTCGAGTTCTACGAGAACGGCAAGCTCGCCAGCACCTACGAACAGCGCGAGCCCTTCGACCGCTACCGGCTCTGGGGGCGCAATTTCCTGCCTATCCATTGCGTCCTCTTCGAGCGCAGCCTGCTCGCCGGTGGCTGCCGCATCGACGAGAACCTCGAGGTCTACGAGGACTGGGACTTCTGGAGCCAGCTCTCCCGACACACCGATTTCCTGCACGTCGACCGGACCACCTGCTGCTACCGCAACTTCGGGCATTCGGGGTTGGGGGCAAGTCCCGACGAAGAAGTGGTCCGTCAGGGCATGGCGCGCTATTTCGACAAGTGGCGATCGCGATGGTCGGGCGCCGAACTGCATCGAGTCATCGAATGCCGCGAGGCGCTCATCCAGGCCCGTGAACAGGAGCTCCAGCGTACGCAGCAGGAACTGGCCGCTCAGGTCGAACAGACTGATCTGGCGCGGCAGCAGATCGACCAGGCGCGGCACGCGCACGAACAGGAGCGCGCTGCCTGGCAGGCTGCCGCCGCAGCACAGGAAGGACTGCTGCAGCAGGCACGGCAGCAAGTCGTCGATCTGAGCGACGAACTGAGGCAGCTGCAAGGGGACCACGCACGGACGCATGCGCAGCTGCAGGTCGCTCGCGGCGATCTGCAGGCGGTGCTGGGGTCCCGCTCGTGGCGGCTCATGGCTCCGTACCGCGGAGCCGGCCAGCTCGTCGACCATGCGCGACGCGCGGCCCAGCTCGGACGCGCCTATGCACGTTCGCATGGCGGCCCGGTGCCAGGGGGTCTGCGGCTGCTTCGCGTCGGCACTTCCGTGCTGCTCCGCCAGGGGCCGCGCGGCCTGCTGGACGCCGCCCGCCGCCGTGCCGCGCGGGGGCAAGCGGCCCCAACGTCGAGCGCATCGTCGTCGCTGCAGTTGCCGCGTACGCTCGGGCACGCGTTGACGCCCCACCAGCAGCAGGTGGACATCATCGTCTGCGTTCACAACGCGCTGGACGACGTGAAACGCTGCCTGGCATCGGTCCGCCTGCACACGACCGCGCCCTATCGGTTGGTGCTCGTCGACGACGGCAGCGACGCACCCACGCGCGACCACCTGGCCGCCTTTGCCAAGCAGCACGGCGCGCATCTGCTGCGCAACGAGCTTGCCAAGGGCTACACGCTGGCCGCGAACCAGGGCATGCGCTGTTCGAGCGCTCCGTACCTCGTGCTGCTCAACAGTGACACCATCGTCAGTCCGGAGTGGCTCGACCGCATGGTGCTCTGCGCAGAGACCGACCCGATGATCGGGATGGTGGGCCCGCTGAGCAACACGGCGTCCTGGCAGTCGATCCCCGAGATCGCACGCGACGGCGACTGGTCCGACAACCCCTTGCCCGGCGGGATGGAGATCGGCGACATGGCGCGGTGGGTGGCACAGACCTCGAGCCAGTCCTACCCGCGGCTGGGCTTTCTCAACGGCTTCTGCCTGTTGATCAAACGCTCGCTGATCGAGCGGATCGGGCTCTTCGACGAGGAGACCTTCGGCAAGGGCTTCGGCGAGGAGAACGACTACAGCCTGCGCGCCACCCAGGCCGGGTTCAGCTTGGCCGTCGCCGACGATGTCTACGTCTACCACGCGCAATCCCGCAGCTATTCGCACGAACGCCGCCGCCTGCTGGTCCAGGACTCGGACGCGGCCCTGGTGCGCAAGCACGGCCAGCCGCTGATCGACGCCGGCGTCGGCGTCTGCCGCTTCGACCGCACGATGGAGGGCATCCGCAGCCACGCCGCAGAGCTCGCGCAACGGCACGCGCTGACCGAGGAGGCGCGAAGCCGCTGGGCGGGGCGTCGCATCATCTTCGTGCTGCCGGTGCAGGACCCAGGTGGCGGCACCAACGTCGTCCTCTGCGAGGCGCATGCGCTGCAACGCATGGGCGTCGAGGTCCATCTGCTCAACTTCGAGAGCAATCGCGTCGCCTTCGAAGCCGCGCACCCGGAGCTTCCGTTTCCGCGACACTATGCCGCGGATGTCGCAGCAATCCCCGACCTGTGCCTGGGCTTCGATGCCGTGATCGCCACGCTCAACGTCTCGGTGTACTGGATCGAGCCGCTGCGCCACACCGAACGACCGCCGATGCTCGGCTACTACGTGCAGGACTTCGAGCCGAGCTTCTACCGCCTCGGCTCGGAGCCTTACGAGCAGGCGCTTCAGTCCTACACGGCGATCCCCGAGATGGTCTGCTTCACCAAGACGCGCTGGAATGCCGAGATCGTGCGTCAGCGCACGGGCAGACGATGTGCAGTGATCGGGCCTTCGTTCGACGTCGACATGTTCGTGCCGAGACCGCGTCGGCGCGAGGCTTGGCCGCAGGCACCGCTGCGGATCACCGCGATGATCCGGCCATCGACCCCTCGGCGCTCGCCCCTGCTGACGATGCAGGTGCTGCGGCGCATCGCGGCCGAGTTCGGCTCTCAGGTCGAGATCATCCTCTTTGGCGTCGACTCGTCGGCACCCGACTTCCAGTCGCTGCCCTCCGACTTCGCCTGGACCAACGTCGGCGTGCTGGCTCCGCAGCAGATGGCGATCCTGCTCAGCGATGTCGACGTCTTCGCGGACTTCTCGCAGTATCAGGCGATGGGCCTGACCGCGATGGAGGCCATGGCCTGCGGCGTTGCCGTCGTGGTTCCGGAGAGTGGCGGAGCCGACAGTTTCGCGGTCCACGAGCGCAATGCGCTCTTCGTCGACACCACCCGCGCCAACGCCTGCCATGCCGCCTTGCATCGCCTGCTGACCGACCACGCGCTGCGCCAGTCGATCCAGCAGCACGCGATGCGCGACATCGCTGCGCACGTGCCCGAGCGGGCCGCATCGCTGATGCTCGCGGCGCTGTTCGGCTGACGCATCGACTCGCGCGCCACCATCGGGCCATGCTCTCCCGGATCCAACACCGGCTCTCGCGATGGAAGTCGCGTTGGACTGCGCAGCGAGCGTCACTGCCGGACTCGGCAGATGTGCCCGCGCTCGAGTCTTCCCTGGCAGGCGATGCCGCACTGCCCCGCGAGGAAACGGCGCCGACATCGCAAACGCAGCCGCAGATCCCGGCTGCGCCCCCACTTCCGCTGCCCGCTGCCCCGCCGCCGCCATGGACCTCGTTGCACCTGTTCCGCACCCCGGCGCGCGGCCGCAAGCGCGTCACGCTGGTCATGGATAGGCTGCCGAAGGGCACTGAACTCGATGCGCAGACGACAGCTCCTGTCCTGAGCGCCCTGCTCGCCTATCGCTGCCACGCCGACCTGCGCATCGTGACGCGCAGCGAACCCGCGGATCCGGCCAGGCTGCGTGCGCTGCTGTCGCTCGCAGGGATCCCCGACGGGGCGATCGAAGGGGAGATCCAGTTCCGTTTTCTCCCCATCGGCAACGACAAGGCTGAACTGGATCTGGTCGAGGATGAGCTGTTGCTCACGGACACTTGGTGGAACGCCTGGGCCGCACTCGCGGCCACGGGGCACGCGCAGGTCGTCCATCTGGTCCGCGATGCCGGGCCGGCCGCCGATGTCAGCGAGGACGCACGCCAGCGTCACGAAACGCTGATGCGACGCAGCGATCTGCAGCACTTGCCGCTGGCGGCCGCGTTCGATCCCCTGCTCGCAGCCTTGGCCCGGAGGATCTGATGTTCCTGGCCACGACGCCCGAGCAAACGTATGCGGACCCCTGGCAGATACCGCTGCCGGAACGCCTGGCGCAGCTGGGGCGGGGCCAACGCCGCGTCGCCTACTACTACGAGGAACCGAACACCAGCACCTTCCGCTACCGCTGCTACAACATGGCGCAGCTCCTCAACGCGGGCGACGGCGACAGCCCCGGCGAGCACTCGGCCTGTTGGTTCCATCGTGCCGACCTCGCGTCCTCGGGCGAAGAGATCGCCGCCTGCGCCGACGTGCTCGTGGTCTGTCGCTCGGGCTACGAATCGCGCCTGCTGCGGCTGATGGACGCCTTCCGCGTCCGCGGCAAGCGCGTGCTCTTCGATGTCGACGACCTGGTGTTCGACACGCGTTACGCGCACCTGGTCATGAACACGCTGGATCAGGACATCGACGCCGCGCATTGGTGGGACTTCTGGTTCGGCTACCTCGGCCGCATGCGCGCGACGCTGGACTTGTGCGACGGCGCGATCGCGACCAACGACTTCCTGGCCGCGCGCCTGACCGAATGCACCGAGCGTTCGGTGGCCGTCGTGCCGAACTTCTTCAATCGCGAGCAGCGCGAGATCTCGGACCGCATCTGGGACGAGAAACGCGCGAGCGGGTTCGCCCGCAACGGCGAGTTCACGCTCGGTTACTTCAGTGGCTCCCCGTCGCACAACCGCGATTACGGCATCGTCGAGCACGCGATCGCCGCGCTGATGGCGCGCCGGCCCGAACTGCGCTTGTTGACCGTCGGCTACATCGCGCCGGGACCGCTTCTGGAGCCGTTCCACGGTCGCCTCCAGCACGCGCCCTTCCAGGACTGGATCAACCTCCAGCGTCTGGTGGGATCGGTCGAGCTGAATTTGATGCCGCTGGCGCCGAGCGTCTTCACCGACTGCAAATCGCCGCTGAAGTACTTCGAATCCGCGATCGCGGGCACGCTGAGCATCGCATCCCCATCCCACAACTACGCGGCGGCGATCGAACATGGTGTCAACGGCTACCTCGCCCGGGGTCACCAGTGGGAGCAGCAGATCGAGCACGTGCTCGATCACATGCAGCGATACCCCGAAATGGCGGCGCAGGCGCGCCAGGACGCATTGATGCGCTTCGACGGGTCCGCCCATAGGGACGCGCTGCTGGCTGCACTCGGCTGGACCTGAGTCGAACGCGACGGGTCCAGGCCGCCCCAAGCTCGAGGCGATCCTTGCGGGTCTCTACCGCGACGGACGCGTCCCGCCCAGCCAGCGCGGCCAGCGCGCCCGAATCCGGTGGAGCAGGTCCAGAAAACGCTGCATGTCCTGCTGAGTGCTGCGCATCTGCGCCAGCTCCTGACGCAGCGCGGCGACTTGTTCGCCGAGCTGCTGCAGCTGCAGCAGCAGATCCGAGCCCGGCCGCTGTTCGGACAGCTCGAGCGAGCTCGTCGATCCGGTCGCGGGCCCGGTACCGACGGCCCACGCCAGCTCTACCGCGATTCGCGCGAGCAGCCACTCGCGATGCGCATTCTGGGCGGCCGCGTCCGGCCGCTGCGACTTCGCGCGGCGCAACAACACCACGAACTCGTGCGGTTCCGTGGTCTGGCAGAACTCGACCTCCCAGTCGATCAAGCCCAGCAGCCGCAACTCGAGGATCAACAGCTGGAAACTGGCGGGCGTGAACACCCAACCATGCACATCGACGTAGTCGCGTCGGACGCTGCCCTCGTAGCTGCTGTATAGATCGAAGGCCTGGCCCACCGAGTGCTGCAGTCGGGGGCGATCCACCGTGGGCTGGGTCCAGCAAACGGCATCGTCGACGTGCGCCTCGTAGGCCACGTGGTCGAACACTGCGGCCCCGACATGGCGGTCACGCTTCTCCCGCCAGGCGTCGAGCCAGTCACCCGTGCTGGTCAAGGACCGGAACACGTCGAAACATTGCCGCTTGTCCGGCACCGCGAGGCAGACCGTGCCGCTCACTGGATGCGTCAAACGGCTGGCCGCGACGAAAAAACGGATCGGGTCGGGCAGATGTTCGATCGAGTGACTCGAAATGATGCGCTGGACGCTGCCGAGCAGCGGCGGCTCGAACAAGGCATCCAGCGGCCCGCCCCGCCAGACGCGATCGACCTCCTCGATGCGGTCAATGTCGACCCCGGGGAACTGCCCGTACTTGCTGCGCAACTCTTCCCTTGAGGCGTGGTCGACGACGATCGTCGCCCAGCCGTCGCGCTTGGCCGCGATCGGCGAATGACTCGGTCCGATCTCGACGATCGGATCGGTCTTGCTGCAGCCGGCAAGGATCAGTTCGTTGCGGTACATCGGAAAGTCGTGGCCTGCATCAAAACACCATGCGTCCACCCGCGCGATCTCGTGATGGCCGCTGGCCAGCCAATCATCGCAATCCTTGCGCTTCGGGTGATGGATCCTACGGCAGCGGTCGCGGGCGCCGCCGTATCCACGCGCACGGGCACGGCCGAAGGCGCCAGACTCCACCTGCACGGCTCGAAGCCATGCGCCGTTACCGGACGGACGACGCGCCCCTCCGCGGCGCGGTACGCTCGCGCCCCGCGATGACCGCCATCCTCCTCATCACCGCCCCCTTCTTCGCGCTCGTGCTCTGCGGCTGGGTCGCGGCGCGGCAGGGCTGGCTGCCGGAGGCGGCGATCCCGGGGCTCAACGGCTTCGTCCTCTATTTCGCGCTGCCCTGCCTGCTCTTTCGCTTCGGCGCGGGCATGCCGGTGCTCGAACTGCTGAACCCGGCGATCCTCTTCGTCTACCTGCTGTGCGCGGCGCTGCTGGCCGGCGCGACGATCGCGTCGACCCGCAGCGACGCGGTGCCGCTTCGGGACGCCGCCTTCGGCGCGCTGGTCGCGGTGTTCCCGAACACCGGCT
The DNA here is from genome assembly GCA_026932425.1 of Burkholderiales bacterium. GTDB lineage: Bacteria > Pseudomonadota > Gammaproteobacteria > Burkholderiales > Burkholderiaceae_C > Rubrivivax. The sequence goes on along the minus strand of JAIXKN010000039.1, from coordinate 36,995 downwards.
TCATGGGGGTGCCGTTGCTCGTCGCACTGCTGGGTGAGGCTGCCGCGGGGCCGACGATCAGCGTGCTCACCGCCGACCTCGTCGTCACGACGACTGCCTGCCTGGCGGTTGCCGAGGCACAGGGCAGCAGCGCGCACGGCCGCTGGCTGGCGCTGCGACGCATCCTGCTGGGCGTGACGAAGAACCCGATGCCGTGGGCGATCGCGCTCGGCGCGCTCTTCTCGGCGCTCGGCTGGCGCCTCTGGGCTCCGGCGGATGCGACGGTGAAGATGCTCGCCGACGCGGCGAGCCCCGTGGCGCTGTTCACGATCGGAGCCGTGCTCTGGCGCGCCGGCCGGCATGCGCACACGCGAACACCGCCCTCGCGTTACCTGCCGATCGCCGCGGTCAAGCTGCTGCTGCACCCGGCGATGCTGTTCGTCCTTGGACTTGCCGCGCAACGCGCCGGGCTCCCGCTCGACGACTTCGCGCTGACGACGATCGTGCTCGTCGCCGCGCTTCCGAGCGCGAGCAACGTCGCGATGCTCGCCGAGCGCTACGGCGCCGACACCGGCCGCGTCGCGCGCATCATCATGAGCTCGACGGTCGCGGCCTTCGCGAGTTTCACCGCGATCGCCGCGCTCTTTGGCGTGCAGCCCGCTTGATGCCGGCGCGACGTCAGATCGCCAGCGGATCGACGTCGATCGCCCAGCGCGCCAGACCCTTGTGCGCGCGCCGCAGCGCGTGCAGCGTGGGCAGCCAGGCGGCGAGGAAGCGCTGCAGCGCCGGCCGCGATGCCGATTCGCACAGCATCTGCATGCGTTCGACGCCGGCCACGCGCGGCACCGCGGGCGGCACCGGCGGGTAAAGGCTCACCGCCGCGCCCTCTGGCCGCTCGGCGGCGGCCTGGGCAGCGGCGCGCAGGAAGCCTGCCGCCACTTCCGCGTCGCGCGCCTCGGCGCGCACGAGGGCGAGGAAGCTGAACGGCGGCAGGCCGGCGCGCCGGCGCTCGTCGAGCTGGCTCTGCGCGAAGGCCTCGAAGTCGTGTCGCAGCAGCGCCTGGTAGAGCGCGTGGCCGGGGTAGGCGGTCTGGATCCACATCTCGCTGCGCGCCGCCTGCCCCGCGTCGCGGCCGGCGCGCCCGGCGGCCTGCATGAGCAGCGCGAACAGGCGCTCCGGCGCGCGGAAGTCGCTGCTGTAGAGCGCGCCGTCAGGATTGATCGCGGCCACCAGCGTCATGCGGCGGAAGTCGTGACCTTTGGCGACCATCTGCGTGCCGACGAGGACGTCGACCTCGCCGTCGTGCACCGCAGCCAGCTGGCGCTCGAGCGCGCCCTTGTGCCGCGTGCTGTCGGCGTCGATGCGCGCGATGCGGGCACCGGGTAGCAGGGTCGCGAGCTGTTCCTCGAGCTTCTCGGTGCCACGGCCCAGCGGCGCGATGTCGAGGTTGCCGCACTCGGGGCAGGCGCGCGGCACCGCTTCGGTGTAGCCGCAGTGGTGGCAGCGCAGCGTGCGGTCGGCCTTGTGAAAGACGCGCCAGGCGCTGCAATGCGGGCAGCCGCTCTTCCACTGGCATTGATGGCAGTGCAGCACCGGCGCGTAGCCGCGACGGTTGAGCAGGAGCAGGCTCTGCTCGCCACGCGCGATGCGCTCCTGCACCGCGGCCTGCAAGGCTGGCGCCAGCGCCGGCAGGACGCCGTGCGTGCGCGGCAGGCTTCCGGTGTCCAGCAGGCGCACGCGTGGCATCGCGCCCTCGCCGATGCGCGTCGGCAGCGACAGGCGGCGGTAGCGTCCCTCGAGCGCCCGCTGCCAGCTCTCCAGCGAGGGCGTGGCCGATCCCAGGATCACCGGCAGCTTCTCCAGGTTCCCGCGATAGACCGCGACGTCGCGCGCCGAATAACGCGCACCTTCCTGCTGCTTGAAGCTCGCGTCGTGTTCCTCGTCGACGACGATCAGTCCCAGCCGCGGCATCGACGCGAAGACCGCCAAGCGGGTGCCGAGCACCAGGTCCGCGCGCCCCAGGTGCGCGAGCAGCCAGTGATTGAGCCGCTGCGCCGGCGTCAGCGCGCTGTGCAGGCTCACGAGCTCGCGCCCCGGAAAGCGCGCCGCCACGCGCGCCTGCAGTTGCGGCGTGAGGTTGATCTCCGGCACGAGCATCAGGACCTGGCGCCCGGCAGCCAGCGTCGCCTCGGCGGCCTGCAGGTAGACCTCGGTCTTGCCGCTGCCGGTCACGCCGTGAAGCAGTGCGGTTCCCATCCCCAGGTGCTGCAACTGCTGCAAGACCGCCGCCTGATCCGCGGACAACTCGGGGCGCGCGACCGAGGGCACGGCAGCGGCTTCGGCGGCTGGCTCCGACGACGCATCCGCGGCGCGCAGCAGTCGCGTGAGGCGTCGGCCGAGCTGGCGGTCGTCCGTTTTGCGAAGCTCCGGTGGCAGGACGCCGAGTGCCAGTTCACCCACCTGCCGCTGATAGTAAGTGGCCGCAAACTCGACAAGTTCGCGCCATGCGACCGACACCGGCGGAAGGCCCTCCAGCACCTCGAGCACCGGCCGCAGCACGACGCCATCCGGCGCGGTCGCCGGACCGCCGCTGCCCCAGACGATGCCTGCAACGTCCCGCTTGCCAAGAGGCACGCGAACCAGGCTTCCTGGCGGCAGCGGTTGCTCACTTTGATAGTCGAGCAGCGCGCCGATCGGCGCATGCTGCGGCAGCTCGACGGCAACGGAGAGGCGATGCATCAGGCCTTTGGAACGAACGCCGCAGTTACCGGCGTTTTCTCGGTTTCATTTCAAGAACAGGCGCTAAGCGTCTGTTGTCGTTGGACTTTTTCACTCATCCACGCGCGCTGTGGATAACTTTGTGCGAAAGATGCGGTCAGCTGCGCCAAGTGATTGATTCTGCGGGCGCCCGCTTGGATTGCCCGATTTCGCAGCACCTGCGCGATTTACGTCAAATCAACAACTTAGCGCGCTTGCGAGGGTCATCCCGGAGGTCGGCCCGCGCGCCATCGTGCATATGCGCCGGTGACACCGAATTGGGGATAAGTCAAGTCCGATGGACCGAAGTCACGGTGCAGACGGGCCGGGATCAAGCGGCGAAGTGCCTGCTCACGCCGTCGGCGTGCACCGAACCCGCAAGCGCTTCAGGACTCGCTTGCGCGTTGCTGCCGCAGCACCCGCGAGTGCGCATGCACGGCCTCGACCAGCGCGCTCACATGCTCGGGTGGCGTGTGCTGGTTGATGCCATGGCCCAGGTTGAAGACGTGGCCTTCCCAGCCGCCATCGCCCCGCTGCGGCGGACCGAAGCGATCGAGCACGGCCTGCGCCTCGCGCGCCACGACCTCCGGGGGCGCGAAGAGGACCATCGGATCGAGGTTGCCCTGCAACGCGACGCGCTGCCCGACGCGCGCGCGCGCCTGCGCAAGGTCGACCGTCCAGTCGACGCCGACGACGTCGGCGCCGCAGCCGGCGATCGCCTCCAGCCACAGGCCGCCGCCCTTGGTGAAGACGATCACCGGGATGCGCCGCCCCTCCTTCTCGCGCTTCAGGCCGGCGACGACGCGGCGCGTGTAGTCGAGGCTGAAGCGCTGGAACGCGCCGTCGGCGAGCACCCCGCCCCAGCTGTCGAAGATCATCACCGCCTGCGCGCCGGATTCGATCTGCGTGTTCAGATAGACGCTCACCGCATCGGCGTTGACCTGCAGGATGCGGTGCATCAGGTCCGGACGCGCATAGAGCATCGTCTTGACGAGCCGGTAGTCCGAACTGCTGCCGCCCTCGACCATGTAGCAGGCCAGCGTCCACGGACTGCCCGCAAAGCCGATCAGCGGCACACGGCCCGCTTCGCGGCCCTGCGCGTCGCGCGTCAGAAGCGCGCGGCGGATCGAGGCGACGGCATCGAAGACATAGCGCAGCCGCTGCATGTCGGGAACGCGCAGCGCGCCAACCGCGGCCTCGTCACGCACCGGATGCGCGAACCTCGGGCCCTCGCCGGCGCCGAAGGACAGGCCCAGGCCCATCGCATCCGGGACGGTCAGGATGTCGCTGAAGAGGATCGCGGCGTCGAGCGGAAAACGATCCAGCGGCTGCAGCGTGACCTCGGTCGCGTACTGGACGTTCGTCGCCAGACCCATGAAGCTGTTGCCGGCCTTCTCCCGCGTCGCGCGGTACTCGGGCAGATAGCGCCCTGCCTGGCGCATCAGCCACACCGGCGTGTGGGGCGTGGGCTGGCGCAGGCAGGCGCGCAGGAAGCTGTCGTTGATGAGCGGCGCAGTCATGCGGGCGATTATCGGGGCGCCCTCGCGCGACACGCCGGTCAGGACGGATGCAGCGGGCGTGGGCGGGTCCCGGCTCCGCAATCGCTTGTGGGCTCAGCTAGCATCCGGGAATTCGAAGGTCGATGGAGTGCACGATGGGGCGCATGCGGGGATGGATGAGCGCGGCACTGGTCCTGGTCACGCTGCTGCTCGGCGGCTGTGGCTACAACGATTTCCAGCGCCTGGACGAGCAGGTCAACGCTGCGTGGAGCGAAGTCCTCAACCAGTACCAGCGACGGGCGGACCTGGTTCCCAACCTCGTCGCCACGGTCAAGGGCGAGGCCAACTTCGAGCAGGAGACGCTGAGCAAGGTGATCGAGGCGCGCGCCAGGGCGACCTCGATCCAGGCCACGCCCGAGCTCGTGAACAACCCGGAGGCCTTCCAGAAGTTCCAGGCGGCGCAAGGGGAACTCACCGGCGCGCTGAGCCGGCTGATGGCCGTCGTCGAGAACTATCCGAACCTCAAGGCCAACCAGGCCTTCCAGGACCTGCGCGTGCAGCTCGAAGGGACCGAGAACCGCATCACCGTCGCGCGCAACCGCTACATCAAGGCGGTGCAGGAGTACAACGTGCTGACGCGCAGCTTCCCGACGAACCTGACGGCGATGATCTTCGGCTACAAGGTCAAGCCCAGCTTCACCGTGGCCGACGAGGCCGCGATCTCGGCGCCGCCCAAGGTCGACTTCGGCAAGCCGGCGACGAACTAGCTTGCCGATGGCGCCGGATCGCGCGCGCCCGGTCGCGCGCTGGAGCACAGCGGTAGCGACGCTGCTCGCCGCGTTGCTGCTGCTTCTCGCGTCCGGCGTGCGCGCACAGGACCTGTTGCCGATCCCCGCGCTCAGCGCGCGGGTGATCGACCAGACGGGCACGCTCAGCTCTGGCCAGCGGCAGGCGCTCGAGGCGAAGCTCGCGGCATTCGAAGCCGAGGCCGGGCCGCAGATCGTCGTGCTGATCGTCGCGAGCACGCAGCCCGAGGACATTGCGGCCTACGCGCATCGCGTCGCCGACAGCTGGAAGATCGGGCGCCGCGAAGTCGGCGACGGCCTGCTCATCGTCGTCGCCAAGTCCGACCGGCGCGTGCGCATCGAGGTTGCCAAGGCGCTGGAGGGCGCGATTCCGGACCTGGCGGCACGCCAGATCATCGACCGGCAGATCAGCCCGCGTTTTCGCGAAGGCGACTACGCGGGCGGTCTGGACGGTGCGGTCGACGCCTTGATCGCGCGCATCCGCGGCGAGGACCTGCCCGCACCGAAGGCACAGCCCGGCGATCACGGGATCGATTCGGACACCATCGCTTTCGTCTTCATCGCCTGGTTCTTCATCGCACCGATGCTGACCGCCGTGCTCGGGCGCAGGCTGGGAACGCTGACCACGTCGGCGGCACTCGGTGCACTCGCGTGGTGGCTGGGCGCGGGGCTCGTGCTGGCATTGCTCGTGGCCTTCGCGGCGCTGGTGATGACCGGGCTCTTCGGCGCCGGCGCGATGCGACGCGACGGATGGCACGGCCGGGGAGGCACCTGGATCGGCACCGGTGGGGGCTGGGGTAGCGGCGGTTGGAGCGGTGGATCGGGCGGCGGCGGTGGCGGCTTTTCCTCCGGCGGCGGCGGAGACTTCGGCGGCGGCGGGGCATCGGGCGACTGGTGAGCGGTGGGGAGAGGCGAAAGGCGATGAAGCGTTGGCTGCGCGTTCTCAGGCACCGCTGGTTCGACGACCGCGACGCGAGGCGCATGCTCGACGACGCGGCCCTGGACCGTCTCGCCGAGCGCGTGCGCCGCAGCGAGCTGGGGCATGGCGGGGAAATCCGCATCTGCATCGAGGGCGCGCTGCCGCTGCCGCTCGTCTGGCGGGGAACCAGTGTCCGCGAGCGCGCGATCATGATGTTCGGGCAGCTTCGGGTCTGGGACACCGAGGCCAACAACGGCGTGCTGATCTACCTGCTGCGCGCCGAGCGCGCGATCGAGATCGTCTGCGATCGTGGGGTCGCGCGTGTCGTGCGGCAGGGGCAATGGGACGCGATCGCGGCGAGGCTGGGCGAAGCCTTGCGGGCCGGGCGGGTTGAGGAAGGTCTGGCCGAGGCGGTCGATTCGGTCGGGGAGCTGTTGCGCGCACACCTGATCTCGGCCCCTGGTGCCGTCGGCAACGAGTTGCCGGATCGGCCGGTGCAGCGCTAAGCGCGGTTGCGCCCCGGGGCGTACCATCGCGCCGAACCCGTCCAATCGATCGTCGGAGAGCAACGATGTTCAAGGCCCTGCTGCTGACTCAGACCGAAGACCGCAAGACGCGCGCCGAGCTGCGCGACATGGACGACGCCGAGCTGCCCGATCGGGCGGTGACGGTCGACGTCGAGTACTCGACGCTGAACTACAAGGACGCGCTCGCGGTCACCGGACGCGGCCTGATCGTTCGCAGCTGGCCGATGGTGCCAGGCATCGACCTCTCGGGCACCGTCGCTGCGAGCGCGGATCCGGCCTGGAAGCCCGGCGACAAGGTCGTGATCACCGGCTGGGGCATGGGCGAGAACCACTGGGGCGGACTGACGCAGCGTCAGCGCGTCGATCCGGGCTGGCTGCTGAAGATTCCGGCGCCGTTCACGACGCGCACCGCGATGGCGGTGGCAACGGCCGGCTTCACCGCGGCCTTGTGCGTGCGCGCGCTGCAAAGGCACGGCCTGGTCCCCGGCGATGGCGAAATCCTCGTGACGGGGGCGGCCGGGGGCGTCGGCTCGGTCGGCGTCGCGCTGCTCGCGTCACTCGGCTACAAGGTCGTCGCGTCGACGGGCCGCCTCTCGGAAGAGGCTTACCTGAAGGACCTGGGTGCCTCGCGCGTGATCGACCGGGCGCCGATGATGGAGCCGGGCAAGCCGCTGCAGAAGGAGACCTGGGCCGGCGTGCTCGACACCGTGGGCAGCCACACGCTGGCCAACGCCTGCGCGGCGACGCGCTTTCACGGCGCGGTGGCGGCTTGCGGCCTGGCGCAGGGCGGGGACTTCCCGGCCACCGTGATGCCCTTCATCCTGCGCGGCGTGACGCTCTACGGCATCAACAGCGTCTTCATCGACAACGTGCAGCGCACCGAGGCCTGGGCGCTGCTGGCCAAGCACCTGGACGCGAAGCGGCTCGAATCGATGGCGACCGAGATCGGCCTGTCCGAGGTCATCGACTACGCACCCCGGCTGCTCGACGGCAAGGTGCGCGGGCGCACCATCGTCGACGTGCGCCGCTAACGCCGTACGGCCAGCGCCTTATTTCTTGCGCAGCTTCGCGATCGCGGCGATCTGCGCGGCCATCATCGCGAACTCGCTCTGCGCACGCGCGAGGTCGATCTCGTTCTTGGCGTTGCGGATCGCCTCCTCGGCGAGCTTCTTGGCCTCGTTGGCCTTGGCCTCGTCGAGGTCGCGGCCACGGATCGCGGTGTCGGCAAGAACCGTCACCGTGCCCGGCTGCACCTCGAGGATGCCGCCGGCCACGAACACGAACTCCTCCTGCCCGTTGTCGGCGCGCTCGATGCGCACCGCGCCGGGCTTGATGCGCGTGATCAGCGGCGTGTGCCGCGGCAGGATGCCGAGCTCGCCGTTCTCGCCCGGCAGCGCGACGAAC
>JAIXKN010000039.1:26317-27047 GCA_026932425.1 Burkholderiales bacterium | reverse complement strand
GGCACGCCCACGCGGTTGAGGAAGCCCAGGCCCTTGTTGCCGATGGCCACCGCCTGCACCTGGCCACCCCCGGCCTGCGCCTCCTTCATCTTGTTCGTGACGGCGCGCAGGATGTTGGTGTTCAGGCCGCCGCACAGCCCCTTGTCGGTGGTGACGACGATGAAGCCCGTGACCTTGGTGTTGCCGCCCGTGCGCATGTAGGGCGAGCGGTATTCCGGATTGGCCTGCGAGAGGTGGGCGGTGATGTTGCGGATCTTGTCCGCGTAGGGGCGCGCCGCGCGCATGCGGTCCTGCGCCTTGCGCATCTTCGACGCGGAGACCATTTCCATGGCCTTCGTGATCTTCTTCGTGTTCTCGAAGCTCTTGATCTTGCCGCGTATTTCCTTGCCGACTGCCATCGCAGCTGCTCCTGACGGTCAGTTCAACTGGGGCTTCAGGCGAAGCTCTTCTTGAAGGCGGCGATCGCGCCGGCCAGCTCTTCCTCGGCCGCCTTGTCCATCGCCTGCTCGCTCTCGAGCTTGCCCAGCAGCGCTGCGTGGCTCGACTTCAGGTGCTGGTGCAGGCCGTGCTCGAAGGCCAGCACCTTCTTCACGTCGACGTCGTCCAGATAGCCCTTGTTGACCGCGAACACCGAAGCGGCCATCAGGCTGATCGGCAGCGGGCTGTACTGCGCCTGCTTGAGCAGTTCGGTGACGCGCGCGCCGCGGTCGAGCTGCTTCTTGGTGGCCTC
>JAIXKN010000039.1:0-25707 GCA_026932425.1 Burkholderiales bacterium | reverse complement strand
GCGCGCACGACGTTCTTGATCGAGCTCGCCTTCTGCCCGATCGCGACGTACACGCAGGTCATGTTCTGACCCTTCTGGTTGATGATCGTGTCGACCGCGACGGCGGTCTTGCCGGTCTGGCGGTCGCCGATGATCAGCTCGCGCTGGCCGCGCCCGATCGGCACCATCGTGTCGATGCACTTGAGGCCGGTCTGCACCGGCTGCGAGACCGACTGGCGCGCGATCACGCCGGGCGCGACCTTCTCGATGACGTCGGTCATCTTCGCGTTGATCGGGCCCTTGCCGTCGATCGGCTCGCCCAGCGCGTTGACGACGCGGCCGATCAGCTCCGGGCCCACCGGCACCGACAGGATCCGGCCCGTGCACTTGACGGTGTCGCCTTCGGAGACGTGCTCGTATTCACCCAGAATCACCGCGCCGACGGAGTCGCGCTCGAGGTTGAGCGCCAGACCGAAGGTCTGCTGCCCCTCGGGCGTCGGCGGGAACTCGAGCATTTCACCGGCCATCACGTCGGAGAGACCGTGCACGCGCACGATGCCGTCGGTGACGGACACGACCGTGCCCTGGTTCTTGATGTCGGCCGACGTGTCGAGACCCTCGATGCGGCTCTTGATCAGCTCGGAAATTTCTGCGGGGTTGAGGTTCATGTGTCTCTCCAGATTCGGTCAGGGGCGCGGGAGCCTCGGCTCCACTCACGCGGTCAACGCGGCCTTCATCTGCTCCAGACGGGCCTTGACGGAGGTGTCGAGAACCTCGTCGCCGACGACGACGCGGACGCCGCCGATCAGCTCCGGGTCGACCTGCACCGTGGCCTCGAGCCTGCGCGCGAAGCGCTTCTCGAGCGAGGCCATCACCTCGGCCAGCTGCGCGTCGGTCATCGGATAGGCGCTGTAGACGGTCGCCTTGGAGACGCCGCTGGCGGCGTTCACGAGCGCCTGGAACTGCGCGGCGATCTCGGGCAGGATCGACAGGCGGCCGTTGTCGACCACCGTGCGCAGGAAGTTCTGCGCCGCCTGGCTCAGGACCACGCCCTTGCGCCCGAGGACGTCGGAGACGACGTTGAAGATCATCGAGGGGCCGATCTTCGGGCTCTCGGCGAAGCGGCGCAGCGCTTCGTCGGCCGCGACGGCGCCCAGCGCGTTGACCTCGGCAGCGAGCGCGGCACCCGCTCCGGTCTTGAACAAGGCCTCGGCGTAGGGCCGCGCGAGGGTGGCGAGCTCGGCCATCTTCAGAGCTCCGCCTTCAAGCGGCCCAGCAGCTCGGCATGCACGCCGGCATCGACTTCGCGGCGCAGAATCTGCTCCGCGCCCTTGACCGCCAGGCCGGCAACCTGCTCGCGCAGCACCTCGCGCGCCTTCACCGAGGCCTGCTCGGCTTCGGCACGCGCGGCGGCGATGATCTTGTTGGCCTCTTCGACGGCGCGGCCCTTGGCCTCCTCGATCATCTGCTGCGCGGTACGCTCGGCGTCGGCGATGCGCTTGGTCGCATCCTCGCGCGCCTTCGAGAGTTCGACCTCGACGCGCTTGTTGGCCGCAGCCAGGTCGGCCTTGGCCTTGTCGGCGGCCGACAGGCCTTCGGCGATCTTCTTCGCGCGCTCGTCCAGCGCCGCCGTGATCGGCGGCCAGACAAAGCGCATCGTGAACCAGACCAGGATCGCGAAGACGATCATCTGGACGATCAGGGAGGCATTGATGCTCACGGCTTTGACCTCGTCATGGGGGGATCAGGGCGGGGGCGCTGGCCGCCGCGCCCGCGAACCGGCAGCGCGAAGGCTTACTTCGGCAGGTTGGCGATCTGACCCAGGAAGGGGTTGGCGGTGGCGAACCACAGCGCGACACCGGTCCCGATGATGAACGCCGCGTCGATCAGGCCGACGAGCAGGAACATCTTGGTCTGCAGTTCGCCCATCAGCTCGGGCTGGCGCGCGGCCGACTCGAGGTACTTGCTGCCCATGATGCCGATGCCGATACAGGCACCGATGGCACCGAGGCCGATGATCAGGCCGGCGGCCAGGGCGACAAAGCTGATGACTTCCATGATGGCTCCTGTGTGAGGGAAGTGGGGTTGAGAAAAGGAACGGAACGAAAACGAAAGGGACGTGAAGCGGGCCGGCGTGCTGTCGGTTCGACGATCGCGTTCAATGCGCGTCGTGCGCCTGACCCAGGTAGATCAGCGCCAGCATCATGAAGATGAAGGCCTGCAGCGTGATGATCAGGATGTGGAAGATCGCCCACACGCTGCCCGAGATGATGTGGCCGATCGTCAGGCCGATGCCGGTGGCCGAGAGGCTCCAGGCCCCGCCCATCAGCGCGATCAGCATGAAGATCAGCTCGCCCGCGTACATGTTGCCGAACAGCCGCATGCCGTGCGAGACGGTCTTGGAGATGAACTCGACGATCTGCATCGCGAAGTTCACCGGGTAGAGGAACCACTTGTTGCCGAAGGGCGCAGTGAACAGCTCATGCACCCAGCCGCCCACGCCCTTGATCTTGACGTTGTAGATCAGGCAGAGCACGAGCACCGACACCGAAAGCCCCATCGACATCGACAGGTCGGCGGTCGGCACGATACGCTGGTAATGGATGCCGACGAGGCTCGCGAGCCAGGGCAGCAGGTCGACCGGAAGCAGGTCGAGTGCGTTCATCAGGAAGGTCCAGACGAACACGGTCAGCGCCAGCGGCGCGACCAGCTTGCGGCTCTGGGCGTTGTGAATGATGCCCTTGGCCTGGTTGTCGACCATCTCGACGAGGAACTCGACCGCGGCCTGGAAGCGGCCCGGAACGCCCGAGGTGGCCTTGGACGCGGCGCGGTAGAGCAGCCAGCAGCCCAGCACCCCGACGAACACCGCCCAGAAGATCGAGTCGAAGTTGAAGACCGAGAAGTCCGCGACCGCCGTCTGCTTCTGGTTCTGCAGGTGCTGCAGGTGGTGGACGATGTACTCGCCGGCTGTCAATTCGCCGCTTGTCTGACCGGTGGCTGCCATGTGACCTCTTTCGATCCCTCTTGAACCGCCTCGAGCGCGCTCGTCAATTCTTCTTGGCGTCACGCCACAAGAGCGCGACCCAGTACACCTTCATGCACAGCACCAAGCCTGCCAGCAGCGCCAGCCAGCTTAGGTCCGGCACCAGCCTCGGCGCGAGCATCAGCATCGCGATCGAGACCGCAATCTTGACCATCTCCCACAACATGAAGCTGACAGCGCTGACGCTGGGCGACATGCTCGTCAGACGGCTGGTCATGCCGCGCGCCATCAGGGCGCCCGGAACGACCACGGTGAACGCCCCATAGAGCAGCGACCACCCGATCTCCGACCTGTCGGTGGCCAGCGCCGCAAGCAGCGCCACCACCACCCCGACCCCCAGTTGCACCGCGACGACACGCCACGGGTTCAGTGGCGGATCCTTGCGCCGCAGCGCCTGCGCTTCCTCCCTGGTCAGCGCCTTGAAAGCCGGTGCCTGCGCCGCATCTTCATCGTCGTCCCAGCCGCCCGGATTCGGTCGCCCCGAAGGGGCAGGTGCTTCCCGGAAAGACTCCATCGGCAAACGCGGATGCGATCAGCAAAGCCCAAGGATTATACGAGGAAACCCGCACAATCCCACAAACGCCCTGGATGCGTACGACCCATGCACGCGTGACGGCGCGGCATGGCATCGTTCGTGCTCTGATCGCCCCCTGCCGGCGCTGCCGGCTTCGGCCGCCCGGAACCGCCCGCCTGCCCCGCGCTCCAATGCCGATGCTCCGACCGTTCGCCCCGATCTGCACCGCGCTGCTCCTGATCGCCGCCGCGTCTGCCGGCGCCGCTCCACACCAGATTGCGACCCCGCAGGTGCGAGCCGAACTCGTCGCCCACGCACCCGAGGGCGTGGCCTCCGGCAAGCCCCTGCAGCTGGGCCTGCTGATCGAACATCGGCCCCTGTGGCACACCTACTGGAAGAACCCGGGCGACTCGGGCCTGCCGACGACCCTGTCATGGACGCTGCCCGAGGGGCTACAGGCCGGGCAGATCCAGTGGCCGACGCCGAGAAAGCTGCCGGTCGGGCCGCTGATGAACTACGGCTACGAGGGCCGGCTGCTGCTGCCGGTGCCGGTGACGGTGAGCCAGACGCCTTCCGCGGCGGCGGTGAAGGTGCAGCTGGACGCCGAATGGCTGGTGTGCAAGGAGGTCTGCATTCCCGAGTCGGGCCACTTCGAGCTCGAACTGCCGACACAGGCCACCACCGCAGCGCACGCCGAACTCTTTGCCGCCGCCGAGGCCGCGCTGCCGCTGCCGCTGCCCGACGCGAAGGCAAGCGCCCGCATCGACGGCGACGCGCTGCGCTTCGAGGTCGAAGGCCTGCCTTCGAGCTGGCAAGGGAACCCGGTCGAGCTGCTGCCCGAGACCGCCGGCGTCGTACATAACGCAACCCCGGTGGCGGCGAGCTGGGACGGCGCGCGCTGGACCGCGCGCGTCGCCATCGACCCGCAGCGCAGCGAAGGGCCGCAGACGATGGCGCTGGTGCTCGTCGACCGCGGACAGGGCGCCGCGGTGCAAGTCACGGCCGCGGTCGGGACCCCTTGGCCGCCCCTGCCCGAGCTGCGCACGGCCGCGGGTCCGGCAGTCGGTGTCGCGGCCGTCCTGCCGCCGATTGCCGCGCAGCCTTCGGCAGCCGGCGGTGCGGCCGGCTTTCTCGTTTCGCTGGGACTGGCGCTGCTCGGCGGCGCGCTGCTCAACCTGATGCCCTGCGTCTTTCCGGTGCTCTCGCTGAAGGTGCTCGGCTTCGCAGCGCACGCGCAGGATCGCCGCCGCCTGCTGACCGGCGGCCTGGCCTACACCGTCGGCGTCGTGCTCTCCTTCGTCGCGCTGGCCGTACTGCTGCTGGCGCTTCGCGCCGGCGGCGAACAGCTCGGCTGGGGTTTCCAGCTGCAGACTCCGGTCTTTGTCGCCGCGCTGGCGGCGCTGTTCACCCTCATCGGGCTGAACCTCGCCGGCGCCTTCGAGTTCGGTTCGGTGCTGCCGGCGCGCTGGTCTGCCGCGCGGGTCCGCCATCCGCTCGTCGACTCGCTGCTCACGGGCGTGCTGGCGGTCGCGGTGGCATCGCCCTGCACCGCGCCGTTCATGGGCGCAGCGCTCGGCCTTGCGGTGACGCTGCCGACCGCGCAGGCGCTGGCGATCTTCGCGGCGCTGGGTCTGGGCATGGCGATCCCCTACCTGCTGGCCAGCGCCTGGCCCGCGCTGGCGCGCGCCTTGCCCCGGCCCGGTCCCTGGATGGCGCACTTCAAGGTGCTGATGGCGTTCCCGATGTTCGCCACCGTGATCTGGCTCGTCTGGGTGCTCGGGCAGCAAAGCGGCATCGACGGCGTTGCCGCGCTGCTCGGGGCGCTGCTCGCGCTGGCTTTCCTCGCCTGGGCCTTGGGTTCGCCGACGCTCGGCTCGAGGGCCCGCGCCAGCCTCGGGACGCTGGCGATCGCATTCACCGTTCTGGCGCTGGGCTGGGCCTGGCCGGCGCTGCGCACCGTCGAGGCAGCCACCACGGTGGGCAGCGAAGCCGGTTGGGAAGCCTGGAGCCCTGAGCGGGTTGCCGAGCTCAAGGCAGCCGGCCGTCCGGTTTTCGTCGACTTCACCGCCGCCTGGTGCGTCACCTGCCAGTACAACAAGCGCACGACTCTGGCCGACCCCGAGGTCCTGGCCGCGTTCGCCGCGCACGACGTCGCGCTATTGCGTGCCGACTGGACGCGCCGTGATGCGCGCATCACGGCGGAGCTGGCGCGCCTGGGCCGCAGCGGCGTGCCGGTGTATGCGCTCTACGCTCCCGATGCCCCTGCGCCGCGGCTGCTTGCCGAGATCCTGCGCGCCGGCGAGATCAAGGAAGCGCTCGCGGCGCTGAACGGGCGCACGGCGCTGCTGCGCTGAACGCTCGATCCCGCCGCGTCGGCAGCAGGCCTTCCAGCGCCTCCCTGCGCCTACCAGCGCGTCGCCGGCGAATCGAGATCGACCTTGAGGTAGTGCGCGCCGGCCACCGGGTTGTAGTAATAGGGCGGGATCTCCTCGAAACCCAGCGAGACGTAGAGGCCGCGCGCAGCCTCCATCTCGTCCAGCGTGTCGAGCAGCATGCTCGAATAGCCCGCCTGGGTCGCGAAGTCCAGCAGCGCCTGCGCCAGCAGCCGCCCGAGGCCGAAGCGCCTCAGCGCCGGGCGCACGTAGAGCCGCTTCATCTCGCAGGCGTTGGGATAGTCGACATCGCGCAGCGGCCGCACGGCGCCGCAGCCCGCCGGCTGGCCATCGACCAGCGCCAGCAGCAGCACGCCGCCCGGCGGCGCGTAATCCCCTGGCAGGTTCGCGAGCTCGACCTCGAAACCCTGGAAGCCCAGGTCGATGCCGAGCCCGTCGGCATATTCCCTGAACAGCCCCCGCACCGCCTCGAGCGCCGCCGGGCCCTGCGCCCGCACCACTTCGATCGACGGTGCCGGCTCCACCTCATCCTCCGGCATGCGCCCGTGCCGCACCGGTCGCACCGTGGCGCCTGCGCGTGGCTACGTCCCCTTGACACGCGAGACCGACGAACAGGGGGCGCCAAGACACGGAGCGTGGGCTGCTGGTGTCGATCGGCTTCTTCATCGAACTGGGTGGGCGCGCGTGCATGCGAAAGCGCCACCATACCCGAATCGAGGCTCGATCCGGATCGGGTAAGCCTGTGCAATCGCCAGCGGGTGACGACGGCACAGGCACGACGCCCCGCGGCTCCTGGTTCGAGCCGCGCGATCAGCCTGCGGCTGGCTCGGCAAAGCCGAGCACGACCCTGCGGGTCATCGCGCTTTTCTTCTCGATCTTGGTGACGACGACGGGGCCGATCTCGGCGGTGTTGGCCACGTGCGTGCCGCCGCAGGGCTGCAGGTCGACGCCCTCGATCTCGATCACGCGCACACGCCCGAGGCCGCGGGGCGGCTGCACGCTCATGCTGCGCACGAGCCCGGGGTTGGCGTCGAGCTCGGCCTCGTCGATCCAGCGATGGCGCACCGGATGCGCCTCGGCGACGAGGCGCGCGATCCCGGCGCTGATCGCCTCCTTGTCCAGCGCCCCGTTCATGTGGAAGTCCAGCCGCGCGTGGCCCGCGGTGATGCTGCAGCCGTCGACCGGATGCGGGATCAGCGCGCACAGCAGATGCGTCGCGGTGTGAAAGCGCATGTGCGCCCGCCGGCGTGCGACGTCGATGAGCGCGCTCACGCGGTCTCCGGGCTGCAGCGGTGGGGCATCGGGCGCGGGCAGGTGCGCGATCGCACCCGGCCGCTCCTTGTGCTTGCGCGTGTCGACGATGCGCACGCGACGACCGTCGACGGCGACCAGCTCGCCGGCGTCCCCTGCCTGCCCGCCGCCATGCGGGTAGAAGACGGTGCGATCGAGCACGATGCCTTGCTCGTCCACTGCGAGCACGGTGGCGTCGCAGCGCTCGAGCGTGGCGTCGTCGCGGAACAGCTCTTCGGTCACGGCTCGGACTCCAGCATCACTTCCCCCTTCGGCGTGCGCAGCCGCGCGCGCAGCGTCGGGCCGTCGTCTTCGACCGTCGTCACGCCGCGCAGGCGCAGGACCTCGCGCGCGCGTCGCGGCAGGCGGTTGACGGTCAGCGCGAGCAGGTTCAGGCCATGCTCGGGCATCGCATCGGTCGGATGCACGCCCTGCCACTGGATCAGCGTCGGCAGCGCGCCGCCATGCAGCAGGCGGCCGTCCTCGCGCACGAGGATCTGCCACTGCAGCACGCCCGCGGGCGTGGCCCGGCTCGCCGCCACCGGATTTCCGGGTGCCTCGCCGACGTTGATCAAGCCCCAGCGGTGCATGTCCAGCATCGGCGAGCGTCCGACCCAGTGGATCAGCCGCGGTCCGCCCGAGAGATCGAGTTCATCGAGACCGAACCAGCGCGGCCGCGCCGGCGGCGGCGCCTGCAGGTCGATCGCGATGATCTCCAGGTAGCTCTGCGGGAAGGCGCTGCTCGCGATCCTGAGCACCCGGTTGTGCGTGCCGAAGACCGCGTGCCGTCCACCGGGATCGGGAACGACGCCGAGCGTGCGTTCGCACCAGGCCACACCCTCTTCGAGCGTCCGGGCGGCAACGACCAGATGATCGACGGCAACGAAGGTCATGACGCCACCGCCTGCGCCAGCACGCGGCCCAGTGCCGCGATGCCCTGCTCGATCCGCTCCGGCGAGACGGTGACGAAGCTCAGCCGCAGCGTGTTCGGGCGGGCGTCGCCGGCGTAGAAGGCCGCCCCCGGGACGTAGGCGACGCCCGCGTCGACCGCCTGCGGCAGCAGCGCCGCGGCGTCGAGCGCCGGCGGCAGCTCGACCCAGAAGAACATGCCCCCCACCGGCACCGTCCAGCGGCAGCCCGGCGGCAGATGGCGCTCGAGCGCGGCCTGCATCGCATCGCGCTGCGCCCTGTAGCGCGTCCGGATCGCCGGCACGTGGCGGTCCAGGAAACCATCCTTCACAACCTCATGGACGACGCGCTGGTTGAAGCCCGGCGTGTGCAAGTCGGCCGCCTGCTTGGCCTGCAGCAGCTTGGGGTAGAGCGTCGGCGGCGCGACCACGTAACCCAGCCGCAGGCCCGGCGCGAGCACCTTGGAGAACGAACCGAGGTAGACGGCACCGGTTCCCATCCCTGCGGCGACCGGCGGCGGGGGCGGCTCGTCGAACCAGAGATCGCCGTAGGGGTTGTCCTCGACGATCGGCAGCCCCAGCGCCAGCGCCCGCGCGGCCAGTGCCTGGCGTCTTGCGACGCCGAGGCAGCGGCCGCTCGGGTTCTGGTAGTTGGGCAGCAGGTAGAGGAAGCGTGCCCCGACGGCAGCCTCCAGCCGCTGCGGATCGGGGCCCTGGTCGTCGCAGGGGATGGAGACGAATTCCGCCTCGTAGGGCGCGAAGGCCAGCAGCGCACCGAGATAGGTCGGGGATTCGACGGCGACGCGGCTGCCCGGGTCGATCAGGACCTTGCCGACCAGGTCCAGGCCCTGCTGCGAGCCGGTCGTGATCAGCACCTGAGACGCCTGCACCTGCAGACCGTGCCGCCCGAGCTCCGCGGCGACCCACTCCCGCAGCGGGCCGAAGCCTTCGCTGGCCGCGTACTGAAGCGCCTCGCGCGGATGCTCGCGCAGCACGCGGGCGCAGGCCTCGGCCATCGCCTGCACCGGGAAGCCCTCGGCTGCGGGCAGGCCGCCGGCCAGCGAGATCACGCCCGCGCGCTCGGTGAGCTTGAGGATCTCGCGAATCGTCGAGGGTTCGAGCCGCGCCGCGCGGCGCGCCAGGGTCCAGTTCATCATTCGGGCGATTTTCCGCGCGTTCGGCCCGACCTGTTGGCCGCAGGACAAGGCCATGCCGCCGGATGCGCCCAGCGCGCGGATGCCGGCGCGCCCTGCGCCCGCTGCACCGGCATGCGCCGGCCGACGAAGACGACCGCGAGCACCGCCAGCGCAAAACCCACGGTGGCCGCGTCGAGCCGCTCGCCCAGCAGCGGCACGGCCAGCAGCAGCGCGATGAAGGGCTGCAGCAGCTGCACCTGGCTGACGCGCATCACGCCGCCCAGCGCCAGCGCCCGGTACCAGGCAAAGAAGCCGAGCCACATCGAGAACAGCGAGACGTAGACGAAGCCGCCCCAGGCGGGCAGGCTGGCCGGCTGCGTCGGCCGCAGCCACCAGGCCAGCGGCAGCACGACCGGCAGCGCGAGCACGAGCACCCAGCAGATCACGTCGGGCGCCGGCAGCTCCATCGACACCTGCGCGCCGCCGACGTAGCCGACCGCGGCCGAGAGCACCGCCAGCAGCAGGAACAGATCGGCGATCGTCGGTGCGCCGCTGCCTTGCCAGGCCGCATAAGCAAGCACCAACACACAGCCCAGCAGCGCGCAGCCCCAGAAGCCGATCGATGCCCGCTGCCGGAATGCCACCGCGGCGGCGGCGGCGGTCGCCAGCGGCAACACCCCGGTGACGATCGCGGCGTGCATCGCCTCGACATGCCGCAAGGCGAGCGCGAGGAACAGCGGGAAACCCGCCACCGTCCCGAGCGCGCTGACGAGCAGCGTCGGCCAGTGCCGCCGCGCCGGCGGGCGGGCGCGACGCAGCGTCAGGTAGAGGACGCTCAGCACGCCGGCCACCGCCGCCCGGCCGACGGTCACGAACGCCGGCGGCAGTTGCGGTGCCGACTGGTCGCCGACGGCCAGTCGCGTGGCCGGCAGGGTCGCGGCGAAGAAGACGACACCCAGCGCGCCCAGCAGCATGCCGCGCGTGACGTCGCCTTCGGCCGGGACGGCGGGTGCAGGAGGCGCGGCAGCCATGCCGCAGTGTAGGAGGGTGTGCATCGACTGCGACGGGCGGCGGTCGCGGTTGCACCTGTTCGGAAGTGAAACAGAGGCTGACCCCGGGAGCGCGCGCGCGTAGGATGGCCGGGCGCCCTCGGTATCCCGGGTCCGTTCTCCACACGCACCCGTACGCCCGCATCCGCGCGCGCGCACCTCCACCTCCGACACCTCATCCGGCCCCCGCCCCGAAGACCTCATGCCGCTGCCCCACTTCGAATCGACGCTGCCGATGGGCGCGGCCGAGCTGATCCGGGCCAGCGTCTTCCAGCGGCGCATGGAGCTCGAACGCGACAGCATCGACGAGCCCGCCAGCACCCGGCTCTCGTCGCTCGAGCCGTCGTTGCTGCAGGACCTGCTGCGCTTCGAGAGCAACGGCCGCCGCAGCGAGCTGCTCGAGGTGCTGGCCGGCGCTGTCCGCCACACCAGCGCCGTCACCGTACACCTGCAGCTCTACGAGCATGTGATCGCGCTCAGCGTCTATCCGCGCCAGCGGCTCGTGCACGGCGTGCTGCCGATGGAGCAGTTCCTCGAACTGCAGCTCACCGAACTCGAGGTGCTGCGCGTCGAGCGCGCCTGGCACGCCACCCCGGACGCGCTCGAGCGCGCGGGCGAGCCGGGCCACTTCGCGTCGCTGGCCAGGCTGCTGTGGGAGCTGGCGCTGCGCGGCGCGCGCGACGAACTGCTGCCCGAGATCGCCGGGCAGGCCGCCTACCGCATCACGCCGACGATGGACCTGAAGGCGCTCGAGCTCTCGGGTTCGCTCGCCTCGGCCTGCGAGCGCCTCAAGCGCCGGACGACGAACCTGCGCGAGATCTCCGAATGGCCCGGCTTCGATCGCACGCGTGCGATGCGCATGCTCAACGGCCTGTACCTGCAGTCCGGGCTCATGATCAGCCGCACGCATCCCGCCGCGACCAACGAAGGTTGGTTCGCCAGCGCGAACTGAGCCCGGATCGGGCGCGCACAGGTCGGCGCGGCCTGCGGCCCCACCCCAGCGTTGCGCCGGGCTGCCGGACTAACGGCTGGCCAGTGCCTCCCAGCGTTCCAGCGCCTGCATCAGCTCGGCCTCGATCGCCTCGTGGCGCGCCTGCAGCTCGGGCACGCGCTGGGGTTCGTTGACGTAGAGCTCGGCGCTTGCCAGCCGTTCGGCCAGTTCGCGCTGCTCGGCTTCCAGCGCCTCGATCCGCCCGGGCAGCGCGTCGAGCTCGCGCTGCTCCTTGTAGCTGAGCTTCGCGCCGCGTGCAGCCGCCGGCCGCACTTGCGCAGGGGCCGCCGCAGCTGCTGGTGACGCCGAGGCCGGCGCCGGCGCAACGGCCACCCGCGCCCGCTCGCGCTGCAGCTTCCAGTCCTCGTAACCGCCTTCGTATTCGCGCCACAGGCCGGGTCGCCCGCCGAAGGCCGGATCGCCCTCCCAGGCCACCGTCGAGGTGACGACGTTGTCGAGGAAGCGCCGGTCGTGGCTGACGAGGAAGACCGTGCCCTCGTAGCCCTGCAGCAGCTCCTCGAGCAGCTCGAGCGTGTCGATGTCGAGGTCGTTGGTCGGTTCGTCCAGCACCAGCACGTTGGCCGGCAGCGCGAACAGGCGCGCCAGCAGCAGCCGGTTGCGCTCGCCGCCCGAGAGCGTGCGCACCGGCGCGTTGGCCCGCGCCGGCGGGAAGAGGAAGTCGCCCAGGTAGCTCATCACGTGCTTGCGCTGGCCGCCGATCTCGACCCATTCGCTGCCCGGGTTGATCGTGTCGGCCAGCGTCGCGTCCAGGTCCAGCCGGCTTCGCATCTGGTCGAAATACGCGACCTGCAGCCGCGTGCCCAGGCGCACCCGGCCGCTCGTCGGCTGCAGCTCGCCGAGGATCAGCTTGAGCAGCGTCGTCTTGCCGCAGCCGTTGGGGCCGATCAGCCCGACCTTGTCTCCGCGCAGGAAGGTCGCGCTGAAGCGGTCGATCAGCAGCCGCTCGCCAAAGCGCATCGAGACCTCCTCGAGTTCGGCGACGATGCGGCCCGAGCGCTGGCCGGCGTCGAGATCGATGCGCACCTGGCCGAGCTGCTCGCGCCGCGCCGCGCGTTGTGCGCGCAGCCGCTGCAGCCGCGCGACCCGCCCGGCGCTGCGCGTGCGCCGGGCCTCGATGCCCTTGCGGATCCAGGCTTCCTCCTGCGCGAGCAGCTTGTCGGCGCGCGCATCGGCCAGCGCCTGCGCGTGCAGTTCGCGTTCGCGCTCGGCCTCGTAATCCGAGAAACGACCCGGGTAGCTCGTGAGCCGGCCGCGGTCCAGCAGCACGATGCGCGTGGCCACGGCGTCGATGAAGGCGCGGTCGTGCGAGACGAGGACGAGCGCCCCCTTCCACTCGACGAGGAGCTGCTGCAGCCACTCGATCGCGTCGATGTCGAGGTGGTTGGTCGGCTCGTCGAGCAGCAGCACGTCGGGCGCGGCGACGAGCGCCTGCGCCAGCGCCACGCGCTTCTTCGTCCCGCCCGAGAGCGCGTCCACCGCCGCCTGCGGCTCCAGGTGCAGCCGCTGCAGTGCCTCGTGCACGCGCTGCTCCCAGGTCCAGCCGCCGAGCGCCTCGATCCGCGTCTGCAGCGCATCCAGATCCTCGCCCGGCGCATGCGCCTCGTAGCGCGCGCGCAGCGCCCGCGCCTCGGCCACGCCCTCGGCGACCGCGTCGAAGACGCTGATCCCTGCTGCGAAGACCGGCTCCTGCGCGACATAGACGCGCCGCAGGCCGCTTTGCGCCTGCAGCTCGCCGTCGTCGGGCTTATCCACTCCGGCAAGGATCTTCAGCAGCGAGGACTTGCCCGCGCCGTTGCGGCCGATGAGCGCGACGCGTTCCCCGGCCTCGAGCGCGAAGTCGGCCGAGTCGAGCAGGGGCACGTGGCCGTAGGCCAGCTGCGCGGCAGCGAGAGTGAGCAATGCCATCGCGCGATTGTCCCCGGCCCAGGAGCGTGGGCGGCAGAAATCCGGCCGCGCTCCGGGCCTGGCTGCCCAGGCTCAGTTGGGAGGCGAAGCGGCTTCGGCCAGCACGCGCGTCGCAGCTCGCCGCCAGTCGTCGCCTCCGTAGCGCTGCTCCTCGTCGCGAGCGGTGGCGACGAAGACCAGCGCTTCGGCGCTGCCGCCGGCGAGCGCCGCGCGCGTCAGCTCGGCCCAGGACCGCGGCGGCAGCGCTCCCCGGTCCTGCAAGCGCGCGGCGACCACCGCATGTGCGCAGGCCTGCCAGAACCAGCGCCAGGCCGCGGCTTCGTCGTCGGTGAATGCGGCAAGCTGCCTCATCGCCGACGTGGCCGCCAGCAGGCGCATCGGCAGCACGCCACCGCTGCGGGCGCAGGCCAGGGCCGCGGCACGCGACAGCCGCTCCGGCGTGCCGCTGTCGATCGCCAGCGGCGCGACGGCGGCGTTGATCGTGCCGCCCCGCGCGAGTGCGGCGATGGATTCGGTCATCGGCGACCGGCGGTCCGCGTCCGTCCGCAGACCCCGCTGCCCCGTGCTGCGCCGCTCACCGGACGCCGGTGATGCGTGTGAGCTCTGCGTGCCCCCGGGCCGAGGCAGGCGGCGCAACAAGACCTGCGGGTCCGGTTCTCCGAGCGTCGCAGACTTCGCGCTTGCGCTCCTGCTGGCCGGCAGGACATCCACGGATCCCGACAAAGGCAGCGGCCCCAGCGGCTGGTACCCGCTCGCCCAGGCGGCCAGTGCATCGGCAAGCGCGTCGCCATGACGCGCCGCGACCGCGTGCGCCGTGCCGATCAGCGGCGCGAAGGCGCCGGCCGAGCAGCCCGGCATCAGCGCCGGCAGCACCTGCGCCAGCACCGGCTCGCCATCCTCGTGCGCGATCCACTGCGCAAAGAGATCCCGGTACATCGGCCGCGCATGCGCCTGCCCGAGGCGACTCGTCCAGGCGTCGCCGGCGGGCCAGCCGGGGCCCACGCCAAGAGGGGCCAGCGCGTGGGTCCGCACATAGGCGTCGCGCCAGCCCACCAGTCGCGCGTCATCAACCCCCAGGCACCCAAGCGCCACCAGCGCCGCCGGCAGCAGCGCGGCGTCGGATTCGGCGTCACCCGCTTCGAGCCGCCCGACCTCGTCGAGCAGCTGCAGCAGCACCGGTGAGGGCGTCACGAAGGCTGCCGCAAGGCCGCTTCGAGCGCGTCGACGAACATCGCGGCGACGTCGAAGCCGGTCTGCTGCATGATTTCCTGGAAGCAGGTCGGGCTCGTGACGTTGATCTCGGTGACGCGGTCGCCGATCACGTCCAGGCCCACGAGCAGCAGGCCGCGCGCCCCGAGCACCGGCGCCAGCGTCTGCGCGATGCGCTGGTCGTCGTCCGAGAGCGGCCGCGCGACCCCCTTGCCGCCGACCGCGAGATTGCCGCGGATCTCGCTGCCCTGAGGGATGCGCGCGAGGCAGTAGGGCACCGGCTTGCCGCCGATCAGCAGCACGCGCTTGTCGCCGTCGGCGATCTCGGGCAGGTAGCGCTGCGCCATCAGCGTGCGCGTGCCGCCGGCGTTCAGCGTCTCGATGATCGAGCCCAGGTTCAGGCCGTCGGCGCCGACGCGGAAGATGCCCATGCCGCCCATGCCGTCCAGCGGCTTGAGCACGATGTCGCGATGCTCTTCGTGGAAGGCGCGCACCGCATCGGCGCTGCGCGTGACCAGCGTCGGCGGAATGAACTGCGGGAACTCGAGGATCGCGAGCTTCTCCGGGTGCTCGCGCAGCGCCGCGGGCTTGTTGAAGACGCGCGCGCCCTCGCGCTCGGCGTGCCCGAGCAGGTGCGTGGCGTAGAAGTACTCGCTGTCGAAGGGCGGGTCCTTGCGCATCAGCACCGCGTCCGCCTGCGCAAGCACGATCTCGCCTTCGCTCACGGTCTCGAACCAATGATGCCCGTCGCCGGTGAGCGTGATCGCGCGTGCGCGCCGCGCGACGACGTGTCCGCCGCGCCGCCAGGTCAGGTCCGCCGGCTCGCTGGCCCAGACCTCGTGCCCGCGATGGATGGCCTCGCGCATCATCGCGTAGGTCGAGTCCTTGTGGGGCTTGAACGTCTCGAGCGGATCGGCTATGAAGAGCAGTCTCACGGGCGGTTCCTCCGGAAGGCGCGACTTTCGCACAGGCCGCAGCGTCCCTCAGCGGCGCAGCCGCTGCACGGCCAGCGCCAGCGCGCCGGCGACCACGCCCCAGAACGCCGCGCCGATGCCGGCCAGCGTGAGGCCGCTGGCGGTGACGAGGTAGGTGATGAGCGCGCTCTCGCGGCTGTGCTCGTCCTTCATCGCGATCGCCAGCCCCCCGCCGATCGTCCCCAGCAGCGCGAAGCCCGCGACCGCGAGCACGAGCTCGACCGGAAACGCGGCGATCAGCCCGACCACCGCGCTGCCGAGCAGGCCCAGCACGAAGTAGAGCGCGCCGGCGACCACGGCCGAGGTGTAGCGTCGCGCGGGGTCGGCGCTCGCCTCACGGCCCATGCAGATCGACGCGGTGATCGCCGCGAGGTTCAGCGCGAAGGCGCCGAAGGGCGCGAGCACGAGGGTGGCCAGGCCCGTCGCGGTGACCGGCGGCGACACCGGGATGTCGTAGCCCGCAGCGCGCTGCGCAGCCACACCCGGCAGGTTCTGCGAGGCCATCGTGACGACGAAGAGCGACAGCGCCACACCGAGCGTGGCCGCGACGCTGAACGACGGCATCGTGAACACCGGCCGCGTCCATTCCCACACAATGCCGGAGAGCTGAAGCTGCCCCTGCGCACCTGCGACCGCGACGCCGGCCGCGAGCACCCCCGGCACCGCGTAGCGCGGCCAGGCGCGGCGCCCGAGCAGGTAGACGAGCCCCATCGCCAGCACGAGCAGCGTCTGCGTGCGCAGCGAGAGGAAGGCGTCGAAGGCAAAGCGCGTCAGCACCCCGGCCAGCAGCGCCGCCGCCAGCGCCTGCGGGATGCGGTCCATCACGCGCGCGAAGATGCCGCTGACCCCCGCGGCGACGATCAGCAGCGAAGAGACGATGAAGGCGCCGATCGCCTCGTTCATCGGCACGCCCGCGCCAGCCGTGACGAGCAGCGCGGCGCCGGGCGTCGACCAGGCGGTGAGCACCGGCATGCGGTACCACAGGCTCAGGCCCGCCGAGGTCAGCCCGAGCCCCAGGCCGAGCGCCCACAGCCACGAGGCGGTCTGCGCGGGGGTCGCGCCGAGCACCGCCGCCGCCTGGAAGACGATGACCACCGAGCTCGTGTAGCCGACGAGCACGGCAACGAAGCCGGCGATGACCGCCGGCAGCGAGAGATCGCGCCAGAACGAGCGCGCGGCCGGATCCACGGGGATCAGATCTCCACCTTCGATCCGAGCTCGACGATGCGGTTGGTCGGCAGGTGCAGGAAGTCGCCGGCCGCGCCCGCGTTGCGGTGCATGCCGGCGAAGATCTTCTCGCGCCACAGCGCCATGCCGCCGCGCAGCGTCGGGATCACCTGGTCGCGGCTCAGGAAGTAGCTCGTGCGCATCGGGTCGAGCTCGATGCCGCGGCCCTCGAGCAGCTTCAGCGCCTCGGGCACGTCGGGGTCGTTCTTGAAGCCGAAGTTCAGCACCACCTGCCAGCAGTCGTGCCCCAGGGCTTCGAGCTCGACGCGCTTGCCGAAGCCGATCCACGGCACCTCGTGGTGCTGCACGCTGACGAACAGGTTCTGCGCGTGCAGCACCTTGTTGTGCTTGAGGTTGTGCATCAGCGCAAAGGGTGTGGCGCCCTTCTCGGCAGCGAGGAAGACCGCGGTGCCCGGCACGCGCAGCGGCGGGCTGGAGAAGAGCGACTCGAGGAACACCGGCAGCTCGATCGCATCCTCGTGCAGGCGCTCCAGCATCAGGCGGCGGCCGCGTTTCCAGGTCGTCATCAGCAGGAAGAGCACGCCGCCGATCATGAGCGGGAACCAGCCGCCGTCGAGCACCTTCAGGGCATTGGCCGCGAAGAAGGTGAAGTCGACGAAGAAGAAGGCCCCGGTGCCGAGCAGGCACATCCAAAGCGGCAGCTTCCAGGCAAAGCGGATCACGAAGAAGGTCATCACGGTGGTGATCGTCATGTCGATCGTGACCGCGATGCCGTAGGCCGAGGCCAGCGCGCTGCTCGAGCCGAAGGCCAGCACCGCGGCGACGATGCAGGTGCACAGCACCCAGTTGACGAAGGGCACGTAGATCTGGCCGCTCACGCGCGTCGAGGTGTGCGTGATGCGCAGCCGCGGCAGGTAGCCGAGCTGGATCGCCTGCTTGGTGACCGAGAAGGCCGCGGTGATCAGCGCCTGCGAGGCGATGACCGCCGCCGCCGTGGCCAGCACGATCAGCGGCAGCAGCGCCCAGGGCGGCGCCATCTCGTAGAAGGGGTTCCTGATGTTCTCGGGCTGGCGCAGCAGCATCGCGCCCTGGCCGAAGTAGTTGAGCACGAGCGCAGGCCACACGAGGCCGAACCACGCGAGCCGGATCGGCCGCTTGCCGAAGTGGCCGAGGTCGGCGTAGAGCGCCTCGGCGCCGGTCACGCACAGCACGATCGCGCCGAGCGCCGTGAACGCCATCGCGGGTTGCTGCGCGATGAAGGACAGCGCGTAGTGCGGCAGCAGCGCCCACAGCACCTGCGGCTCGCGCACGATCTGCGCGATGCCCAGTACCGCCAGCGTCAGCAGCCACAGCGTCGTCACCGGCCCGAAGAAGCGGCCGATGCCGGCGGTGCCGAAGCGCTGCGCGGCAAAGAGCGCCAGCAGCACGACGAGCGCCACCGGCACGATGAAGCGGTGCAGCCCCGGCGCCAGCACTTCCAGCCCCTCGACTGCGCCCAGCACCGTGACCGCCGGCGTGATGACGCCGTCGCCGAAGAACACCGCGGTGCCGAAGATGCCCACCAGCAGCAGCGCGCGGCGCAGCCGGGGCCGGTGCTTCACCGCCTGCGAGGCCAGCGCCAGCATCGCGATCAGCCCGCCCTCGCCGTTGTTGTCGGCACGCAGGATCAGCGTCACGTACTTGAGCGAGACGACCACCGTCAGCGTCCAGAAGACGAGCGAGAGGATGCCCAGCACGTTCTGCGGCGACAGCGGCACCCGGTCGTGCGCGAACACCTCCTTGAGCGCATAAAGCGGGCTCGTGCCGATGTCGCCGTAGACGACGCCGATGGCGGCCAGCGTCAGCGCGGCAAGCGCGCCCTGGCTGCGGTGGGTTGCGGGGCTGCTCATCGCAAACGGGGCGGCGTGCGGCGCGCCCCTCGAAGGGACTTCAGTCGTAGTCCTCGGCGTCGGGGTCGGTGGCCTCGAGCTCGTAGGCCGCGGCCAGCATCGCCACGCGCGCGATCACCCCGTACATGTAGAAGCGGTTGGGGGCGCTGGCGCCCGGCTTGGCGCCGCGCGCCGGCAGATGGTGGCTTTCGGCGAAGGCCAGCGGCACGTAGCTCGACCCCGGGATGTCGAGGCTCTCGTCGACCCCGCGCCCGGCGTGCACGCGGTAATAGCCGCCGACGACGTAGCGGTCGATCGTGCACACGACCGGTTCGGCGATCGCGTCGCCGATACGCTCGCAGGTGGGCACGCCTTCCTGGATGATGACCTCGCTGACCGCGGGCGCCTCGCCCGCCGGACGCGCCAGCGCCCGCTGCAGCCGCGCGGCGTCGAGCTCGCGGACGTCGTGCACGGTGAGCACGCCCGAACCCATGCCGCCGGCATCGGCCTTGACGACGACGAAGGGCCGCTCGGCGATGCCGTACTCCTTGAACTTGCGCCGCTGCTTGGCCAGCATCGACTCGCAGTGGCCGCGCACGCAGTCCAGGCCCTGCTCGCTGCCGGCGTCGACCTCGCCGCAGTGCGCGAGCATCGGGTTGATCAGCCAGGGGTCCATGCCCAGCAGCTTGGCGAACTTCTTCGCCACCTCCTCGTAGCTGCGGAAGTGGCGCGACTTGCGCCGCGTCGCCCAGCTCGCGTGCAGCGGCGGCAGCAGGTACTGCTCGTAGAGGTTCTGCAGCACGCGCGGCACTCCGGCGCGCAGGTCGTCGTTGAGCAGGATCGTGCAGGGGTCGAAGTTCTTGAGCCCGAGGCGCGTGCGGTGCCGCTCCAGCGGCTCGACGACGATCTCCGCACCATCGGGCGCGCGCAGCACCTGCGGGGCGCCGAGCGTCGGGTCGGCCGAACCCAGACGCACGTTCAGTCCGGCCTGGGTGAAGATCTGCACCAGGCACTGCAGATGCTCGAGGTAGGAGGCGCTGTCGCAGTGCTCGCAGGGCACGAGCAGCAGGTTCTTCGCCTCGGGGCAGATCTTCTCGATCGCCGCCATCGCCGCCTGCACCGCCAGCGGCAGCATCTGCGGCGTGAGGTGGTTGAAGCCCTGGGGAAAGAGATCCGTGTTCACCGGCGCCAGCTTGTAGCCGGCATTGCGCAGATCCACCGAGCAATAGAACGTGGGCGTGTGCTCCATCCACTCGAGCCGGAACCAGCGCTCGATCGCGGGCATCGACTCCAGGACGCGCTGCTCGAGCTCGTTGATCGGACCGGTGAGCGCCGTGACCAGGTTCGGGACCATCGGCGCATTCTAGGAGCGCGCGGACATGCCGCCCGCGCCGGCTGGACCGCGCCGCTAGACGAACCCGAGCCGGCTCCGGTCGAAGTTGCCGATGTTGGGCACCACCGTCGCGAGCTCGCCCGCCCCGACGCCCAGCCAGGTCGCGAGTGTGGCGGCGAACGGATCGACTCCGGTCGTCGGCAGCAGCCGCCCCTGCCCGACGTCATCGGGCCCGTTCACCGCGACGGCGGGCGCCACGCCATAACAGCGCCTGCCGTTCACCGCGCCACCCATCACGAAATGGTGGCTGCCCCAGCCGTGGTCGGAGCCGTCGCCGTTGATGCCGTAGGTGCGGCCGAAGTCCGAGGCGGTGAAGGCGGTCACGCGGTCGGCGACGCCGAGCTCCACCGTGGCGGCGTGAAACGACACCATCGCGTCGGCGACCGCGGCAAGCAGCGCAGGCTGCCTCTCGGCCAGGCCGTCGTGCACGTCGAAGCCGCCCAGCGAGACCATGAAGACCTGGCGCCTGGCGCCCAGATCGGCGCGCGCGGCGATGAGCCGCGCCACCATCTTCAGCTGGCTGGCCAGCGGGTTGCCGGCGTCGAATCCCGTGGCCAGCGGCGGCAGCGCGGCCAGCGCTGCGCTGACCTGCGCCTCGGCGTCGATCGATCGCCGCGTCACTCGCGCGTACTCCGCCTCGAAGAGATGCGCGCTTTCGGCGGTGATCAGCTTGCGCAGTGCGGCCTGGGCCGTGGCCGAGCCGTAGAGCGCGCCCACGAGGCCATTGATCGCCACCGCGCCCGCGGTGCCGATCTGGTACTGCACGGCCTGCGTTCCCGAAAGGTAGACGGCATTGCCCGTCACCGAGACGCAGGTGAACACGGAGGCGCCGTTGCCTGAGAGCAGCAGGTCGCCGATGCGCCCGCCCCAGCCCGACTTCGCGCCTTCGGGCAGGTCGCTCTGCCAGATCGACTGCTGGTCGTTATGCGAGAAGAGCTTGGGCGGCAGCGGCACGGAGCGCGCGCTGTACTGCGCCTTGGTCGTCGGCTGGATCAGCGGGCCGACGTTGAGCTGGATCGCCAGATCGCCCTGGTCCCAAAGCGCCTTCAAGGGTGCGAGCTGCGGAGCCAGCGCGTACTGCAGGCCGCCCGGCAGGGGTTCGATCGGCGACAAGGCCGTCGCAGCGAGCGCGGCCTGCGGCGTCGTCAGGTCACGCCGGATCGCCGCGTGCAGTGCATGGTGATCGTCGTCGAACGGAATCAGCGTGCTGGCGAAGTCGTTGCCTCCGTAGAGGAAGATGCACACCAGCGCCTTGTAGTCATCGCCGGCCTCCAGCGCCGCGGCGTCGGCGATCAGCGACAGGTTCAGCGCCCAGGGCGCCGCGGCCCCGGCCACGCCGGTGAGCGCCGCGCGCCGCAGCAGGGCGCGGCGTGCGAGATCGATCGAGCGCGTGTGCTTCATGGTCCTCGTCCTCGCTGCGGGTCGCTACTTCTGGACCAGGTAGTCCAGGCTGGCCATCACCAGCAGCACTGCCGTGTGCACGCGCGCGGCCCGGCCGTCGTCGCCGCTGGCCGGGAGGCTTTGCACGGCATCGACGATCGTCGCCTGCGTGCTGGGCGTGAGCTGCCCTGCGCTCAGCAGCCGCGCGATGCGCGCCACCAGCGCCACGGCGTCGCCGGCCAGCACAAGCTCGTCGGCGTAGTCGACGCGCAGGTCGCGATGGGCATTGGCCACGAACACCTGCATCGCATTCAGGTAGCCGGCCACGCTGGTTTCAGTGGCGATCTGGAACTCCGGCGCAACGAGCCGGGCCGCGGCGATGCCGGTTCCCGGCGGGACGTAGCCCGGGCGGAAGAAGTTGAACACCGACGACGAGCGCAGCGGGCTCTGGCCGAGCGCACGCGCGGCGTCCGAGGTGTTGCCGACGTTCCACGCGCCCGAGACCGAGCGGCCCTTGAAGCTGCGG
The DNA here is from genome assembly GCA_026932425.1 of Burkholderiales bacterium. Taxonomy (GTDB): domain Bacteria; phylum Pseudomonadota; class Gammaproteobacteria; order Burkholderiales; family Burkholderiaceae_C; genus Rubrivivax. The sequence goes on along the minus strand of JAIXKN010000039.1, from coordinate 3,940 downwards.
AACCACTGGATCAGGCGCAGCATCGGCTCGCGCAGCTTGCCGCCGCTCGTCGAGGCCAGCGCCACCGGCCCGCGCGCCTCGTCGTCCAGCAGGATGGCGCGCAGCACCGCGCCGAGGTCGCCGCGCACGCCTGCGCCGTTGTCGGCCCACACGGCGGCCACGCGCGAAACATAGGCCGGGCTCGGGTTGCTCGTCACCAGCCGCTGGATCAGCTGGCGCCCCATGAAGGGGCCGACGTTGGGGTGCGCCGACAGCGTGTCCAGCGCCATCTTCAAGGCGGTGACGCCGTCGGTGCCCGCGGGCACGGTGGTGCCGAGGAAGCTCGCTTCGAGCGTCGAGTGCAGTGCGGGGGTCAGCACCATCGGGCGACGCGCGAACTCGGGCGAGGTGTCGCCGCGCGCGAGGGCCAGGTTCCAGCCGGTGAAGACGCGCGCCAGTTGCGAGACCTCGTCCTGCGTGTAGGTCTCGATCGCACGGCCGGCGGCATCGGTCTTCACGCTCCCGTCGGGCTCGAGCACATGGAGGCCGATCGAGAACAACTGCATCACTTCGCGCGCGTAGTTCTCGTCGGGGAGCCGGCCAAGGGCCGCATCCTCCTTCTGGTTGCCGGCGGTGTTCAGGTAGCGTCCCATCGCGGCGTTGAGCGTCACCGCCTCGAGCAGCGTGCGGAAGTTGCCGAAGGCGTGCGTGGCGAGCAGATCCCACCAGGCGGCGAGCTGAAACTGCTTGTAGGGGCCGGCGATGCCGTCCAAGCCGACCACGAGGATCTCGCTGAGGGCCAGCGCCATGCGCTGGCGCAGCGCATCGGGCGCCGAGAGCAGGCGCTGCCAGATCTGCGCGTCGACGGCGATCGCCACTCGGCGCGCCTCGGGGTCGTCGTAGAGGCCGAGGCCCACCAGGTAGTCCCAGTTGCTGGTCGAGACGGGCCGGGCCATCTCCTGCGCGAGCCAGGCCTCGAAGCCGAGTGCGCGCACCGCCGCGATGTCGGCGTCGGTGCAGCCGAGCGTGGCCTGCCCGAGGAAGCGTGCCGCCTCGGCGTCGCTGAAGGCGTAGCGGGTGGCAAACACCGCCGCGCCGTAGTCGGCGATCGCGCCGACGTCGCCGAGGACGTCGCTGCCGCCGCTCACCGGCCCGAGGATGTAGACGCGGCCGCTCGCGACGCCGACGTAGTTCTGCGTCTGCGGGTAGTAGCGGTAGACGTAGGGCGGCGATTCGAGGTCGGTCTGGTGGCCCGGGAAGTACTGGCCGTGGACGCGCTCGGCCCAGTCGAAGAGCTGGGTCGGCGTCGGCACCGGCGGTGGGGTCGTCGTTGCAGTGATGGCCATGAGCCGCTGCGGCATCGGCCTGGCCTGGGTGAAGGCGAGCATGGCGCCCGGCAGCGCAGCGCCGCCGCCGCCCTGGCCTCCGTCATCACCACCGCCGCCGCACGCCGCCAGCGCCGTGGCCGCCAGCGCCGAGGCGAGCGCACCCGAACGATCGGTCGATGCGGGTGCGCGCGGGCTCAGGGTCGGGGCGTCGTTCATCGCCATCTCCGTCGTTGGCCCGGAGTATGTTCGGCCTGGCTCGTGCCTTGGGGCGGCTTTGCCTGCCCTTCACCCGTCTTTACACGGCCTTCACATCGGCAACAGGACGTGAGCCGGCACGCCGCGTTCGAGGCGGGCGCCGTCAGCGCGTGTAGGCCGTCTCGCCGTGCGCGCTGATGTCCAGGCCCTGGCGTTCGGATTCCTCGTCCACGCGCAGCCCGACCGTCAGGTCGACCAGCTTGTAGGCCGCCAGCGAGACCAGGCCCGACCAGGCGATGGTCAGCAGCACCGCCTTGGCCTGCACGGCGACCTGGGCGAGGATGCCGTTGCTGCCCACGCTCGCGCTCACCCAGTCGGTGACCAGGCCCGGGCCGCCCAGCGACTGCGCGTTGAAGACGCCGGTGAGCAGCGCGCCGACGATGCCGCACACACCGTGGATGCCGAACACGTCGAGCGCGTCGTCGGCGCCCAGCAGGCGCTTGAGGCCGTGCACGCCCCACAGGCCCGAAAGCCCCGAGACGAAGCCGATCACGAGGCCACCGCCCAGGCCCACGTTGCCCGCCGCCGGGGTGATGGCGACGAGGCCCGCCACCGCCCCCGAGGCCGCGCCCAGCATCGAGGCCTTGCCCTTCATCAGCATCTCGCCCAGGCACCAGGCGAGCACCGCCGCGGCCGGTGCGCCCAGCGTGTTGAGGAAGGCCAGCGCCGCGCCGTTGCCGGCCTCCAGCGCCGAGCCGGCGTTGAAGCCGAACCAGCCCACCCACAGCAGCGCGGCGCCGATCATGGTCAGCGTCAGGTTGTGCGGCGCCATCGCCTCGCGCCCGAAGCCGATGCGTCGACCCACCATGTACGAGCCCACCAGCCCGGCCACGGCGGCGTTGATGTGCACCACCGTGCCGCCGGCGAAGTCGAGCGCGCCCCACTGCCAGATCAGGCCGGCGCGCGCGTTCGTCGCCTGCACCACCTCGGCGCCGGTGTAGGCGTCCGGCCCCGCCCAGAACCAGACCATGTGCGCCAGCGGCAGGTAGGCGAAGCTGAACCACAGCACGAGGAAGAGCAGCACCGCGGCGAAGCGCACGCGCTCGGCGAAGGCGCCGACGACGAGCGCGCAGGTGATGGCCGCGAAGGTCGCCTGGAAGGCGACGAAGACGAACTCCGGGATCACCACGCCCTTGCTGAAGGTGGCCACGGTGGCGAAGCCGCTCGCCGGGTCGAAGGCGCCGCGCAGCAGCAGGCGGTCCAGGCCGCCGATGAAGGCGTTGCCCTCGGTGAAGGCCAGGCTGTAGCCGTAGACGAACCAGAGCACGACGATGAGCGCGAACACGACGAAGACCTGCATGAGCACCGAGAGCACGTTCTTCGCGCGCACGAGGCCGCCGTAGAACAGCGCCAGGCCCGGGATGGTCATCAGGACGACGAGCAGGGTGGACAGCAGCATCCAGCTCACGTCGCCCTTGTCGGGCACGGGAGCGGCAGGCGCGGCGCCGGCTGCGGCAGCGGCCAGCAGCAGCGACAGTGGCAGCACAGAGGGCAGGGACGTTCTTCTCATGCGGATCTTTCGGGTGGGGTGGGTCGTGCCTGGGAGGAGGGAGGACGCGATCACAGCGCCTGGCGGCCGGTCTCGCCGGTGCGGATGCGCACCACTTCCTCGAGCGGGGCGACGAAGATCTTTCCGTCGCCGATGCGGCCGGTGCGCGCGGAGCGCTCGATGGCCTCGATGACGCGCGGCAGCAGCGCCTCCTCGACGGCCACCTCGAGCTTCATCTTGGGGATGAAGTCGACCACGTACTCGGCGCCGCGGTAGAGCTCGGTATGGCCCTTCTGGCGCCCGAAGCCCTTCACTTCGGTCACCGTGATGCCCTGCACGCCGACCGCGGCCAGGGCTTCGCGAACCTCTTCGAGCTTGAAGGGCTTGACAAGGGCAGTCACCATCTTCATGGCCGTACTCCTCGAGCGCTGGGAATGGGTTGAGCAAGGCGCTCGCCCCCATCTCTTGCAGCTTCCGTGCCACACCCCGAGAGGGGGAAACCGCCCCCCTTTGGTGGGCGGGCGCGACACGAGCGCCCCGGATCGGTGCACGCTTGGGCGTTCGAGGTTCGGTCGCACCGGGCCGGTGCGTCCTGCGGCGCAGGACGGCGCACCGCCGGGGCGGCCTCGGGGCCGGCCCGGAAGCCGCCCCGCGCAGGGAGAAGACACCATGTCGCTGGCCGTCGTCGCCAGTCGTGCCCTGGACGGGCTGAGCGCCCCGCCGGTGCGGGTCGAGGTCCAGCTCGCCAATGGGCTGCCCAGCTTCACGCTCGTCGGCCTCGCCGAGATGGAAGTGCGGGAATCGCGCGAGCGCGTGCGGGCCGCGCTGCAGCAAAGCGGCTTCGGCTTCCCGCACAACAAGCGCATCACCGTCAACCTGGCGCCGGCCG